>CAWIRY010000161.1:0-38389 GCA_963838485.1 uncultured delta proteobacterium
TCCCCCTGAGTATTTGAAACCCCAGGAAAGGAATATCTTTAATCAGCGCTACTTCGTTTTCTTCCCGGTTCACCGGAAGTCTCAGCTTCCCTTCCAGGTACTCCGTTATCCCCTCCATGATCCGCTTGGCCGCCCTTTCGGATTTAAGTAAAATCAGAAAGTCATCAGCCCATCGACAGTACCGGTGCCCTCGCCTTTCCAATTCCCAGTCCAACTCGTTTAGAACAATGTTCGATAGCATCGGTGATAGAGGAGATCCTTGGGGACATCCCTTGGGGGTTTCCTGATATTCTCCATCCATGACGATACCGGCTTTTAACGCTCTTGCAATCAGCGTTACCAGCCTCTCATCGGCTATCTTCCGCCGAATAAGTTTTAGTATCAGTTCTTGGGGGATTTCATCAAAGAAACTCTTCAAGTCTATCGATGCCGCCCATTCATATCCATCTTCCACTATCCCCTGAACATGTCTAATCGCCTGGTGCTGGCTGTGGCCTCCACGAAATCCAAAATTGGACCTCGTAAAGGCCGGGTCGAATATAACTTCAAATACCAGGTTGATACTCTGGCTGACTATTCGATCCATGACCACCGGTATCCCAAGGGGACGCATCTTGTTACTGCCTTCCTTGGGAATCAAAACTCTTCTGGCAGGTTTGAAACGGTAGGTGCCCGCTTTCAGCTTCTCACCGATCAGCTTTAAAAACTCCTCTTCTCGCTTTTCGAACTCCTCTACCGTCATTCGGTCTATTCCCGCTGCGCCGGCGTTTCGTCTAATCTGGTGCCATGCCTCCCGCAGTCGTCTCGGTTCGTAGACCCTTTCCAGTACTTCCGTATTCACTTCAACCTTCCTCCGTGACTTGCTCTTCCATTAAAGATTGCCGGGTTACGAGCAGCCCTTTGGGCTGGGAACCGGATGACTGTTGACCGTCCAGGTCTCTTCCCGTCCGGTACCCTCTTACGGGTTTCGTACATCCCCCTCCGGTTTTCTGGTCCCTTCTTGTACCATCGTAACTCTAAATCGACTCTCGAATGTCGTCTCCATCGCCTCTCGTCCACGGCTTCCCGCCTCCCCATGACGATCTTTGGGCTGCCCAGGCTTCAGGATAGGTCCTTAAGTTGTTTGTTGACCATCGCCAGCGGTGGGTTCTCTATCGGATACCTTCCCTTCTTTTCCTTCTCCTGGTCGTCAGGGTTTTATCCTCCGCTCTGTTACCAGGCTTCATAGGCCCTGCTTCCTCGGTACTACCCGTGAATCTGCCACCCTTTGCACCCTGCCCCGCTTCGGGTTCGCCTTCGCGGTTCGGTTTTATGAAATCCTTGGCTCCATTAGAATTCCAGTGCAGGAGGGCTTCCCTGGGTAAGATGCATCAACCTCCCTGTATCCCGTCCAACTTCACCGCAGTTCGGTTCACCGGATATCAGGTCTCGTTTAGTCACGTCAACTCGACCTCCTTCCCACGGCCATATAGTCGGTTCGCTGTTCGCTACGTACACAGGTTCTGCCTCATGCTTCCTTCGGACTCCTCATTTCTGGGAATGCCCTTGCCTTGTCGGCGTTGTCCTTCCGTCCGGTAACGGTGGATGCTTTACTTCCAGGTCCTTTCCTGGAAGGTCGGTCAGTGCTTCATGCCAGGCGCACGTCACCTAACCTCCGGCAGAGCCGGAGGCTTGAAAATGTGAACCGCTCAAAGCGGATTATTTATTTACCACCTGAAGGTGGTTCCTCTTCATCAAACAATTGGAGTTGATCGAGACGTTGTTCTTCCTTTTCCTGGTTCTTTATATATTGTCGGGTTTCATCTTCATCCTTACCTACGGTCGAAACGAAATATCCTCGGGCCCAAAAATTTTGACCGGTGAAATTCTTTCTTCGCCCCAGATAGGCTCGGGCTATATAAATGGCGCTCTTGCCCTTGAGAAACCCAACTACTTGTGATACGGCGTACTTCGGAGGTATCGAGATCAAAATGTGGACATGGTCCGGTTGTAAATGCCCTTCGATAATCGTACACTCCTTCTGGGATGCTAACTCCCTGAATAGTGATCCCAAAAATTTCCGTATCTGTCCATATAGTTTCTTTTTCCGATATTTCGGAATCCAAACAATATGGTATTTACATTCCCACTTGGTATGGGTTAGACTTTGTAAGTGTTCCATTGAAAGCCTCCTATTCTGTAAACTTTGAGCGGTTCACAGGTTGGAGGCTTTCTCATTCTCCCGGATTTGTCAAACTCTGGGAGTCCCCCGGCAGAGCCGGGGGTTTACCTAAAAGAAATTACCTTTCCGGCGGTGAACAGCAAATGCTTACTGTGGTGAGAACGTTGATGGGAAACCCACGTGTAATTCTGGTCGATGAACCGACTGAAGGACTGGCTCCCCTGATCGTCAAAGACGTTCTGGATATGCTAGCCACGGTTCGAAAATCAGGGGTGACCATCCTGTTGGTGGAACAGAATTTCAAGGCGGCCGTTAAAGTGGCCGATCGTTTCTATATCATGAGCAAGGGCCAGATTGTTTTCGCCGGAAACACAGCGGAGCTTTTAGCGGCCGAGGAGGTGAGAAAAAATTATCTGGAAGTGTAATGAATGGGCCATTCCCGATCTTGGCAGCGGAGATTGCGGCGCGGACCGTAATACTTTACCACCGTTTTATGGGTTCAATAAGTGAAAAAAAATAAAAAAATGGGAGGTCATTATGAAAGGAAAGCTTGTTTACCCTCTGTGCATTCTATCTATGGTCGTAATGCTGTCGCTGCCTATTGGCGCAGCGGCTGAAGACAATATTAAGATCGGGGCGACGGAGCCGCTTTCGGGAACGTTCAAGGATATCGGCGAACGCTATCTTGACGGCGTGTTATATGCCGTTAAGGTTATCAATGAGAGTGGTGGACTTCTTGGCAAAAAAGTGGAAGTGGTCCCGATCGATTCCGAACTTAAACCGGATGTGGCGACCCGTAAAGCTCAAAACCTGATATTGAGAGATGGGGTGAAGTTTTTTTGCGGCGGCACGGGAAGCTCCGTAGGGGCGGCCATGTCCCAGTTGGCCCTAAAACAGAATGTGATTATGTTTACCTACGGAATGGATGCCGCCAGTATGACCGGCGAGAAGTGTAATAAGAATTTTTTCCGGCCTGGTGGAAGCACAGACGGCCGCTCTTTTGCCCTGGCGCAACTGATCGTCAAATTAGGTTACAAGAGGGTCGGTATTATCGCTCAGGATTATTCTTTCGGTCAGGAAGCTTTGGCGGCTTTCAAAAAGAAGATTGCTGAGATCAGCCCCTCCACCAAAATCGTGGTAGAACTCTATCACCCGGCGGGGACCAAGGATTACGGCCCCTATGTCAGTCAGCTCATTGCGGCCAAACCGGATGTCATCTTCACCCCTAACTGGGGTAACGACCTTACGCTGCTCCTCAAACAGGGGCGTCCCATGGGGATGAAACAGAAGGTGTTTTCTTACTACATCAATGACGAGGTGACCATCCAGGCCCTTGGCGATGACAATCTCATGATAGGCAATATGGGGGCAGAGATCTACACCCTGTCCATTCCCACCAAAAAGAATCAGGAATTCGTCGCTAAATTTTACAAGGACAAAGGATATTATCCGACCTGGCTGCGTGGAAAAGCTTATATTGCCACCATGTTTTGGGCCGAGGCCGTAAAAAAAGCCGGGACCACGGACGTGGAGGCGGTGATCAAGGCTTGGGAAGGCCTGACCTATGACGGTCCGGCCGGGGTCTGGACCATGCGGGCCTGCGATCATCAGGCCCAGGTACCCTATTGGTATACAGAAATTGTAAAAAAGAACAAATTTTTCCATCATGCTTTCGAGGTACCAGCGGGCATGGTTACCGCAAAGTCTGTAGAAGTGCCCTGCGCGGAAACGGGCTGCAAGATGAAAAAGTAGAGGGACAAGCAAATTTATAACAAAAAAAAATAGGATTCCAGGATTGAAGCTCCGACCGTTAATCGGATAGCTTCAATCCTGGAATCCTTGAACGCTATTCTCGAACTAAACCTTTATGGCCCGCCAGGGGGCGTGGCACCACCAATGATGAAAATAGGCCTGGGTTGAAGTGTTAGTCTCAACCCTATACTTGTACAAAATTCGGAGTTAATGAAAAGCGAGGACGTTACGATGACAGAGGTGAATGGCAAGGTCATGAGCGCCAGAGAGGCGATTCGCCGGTTCGTCCATGACGGAGACGAACTGGTGATCGGCAACTATACTGTGGGGAGCTGCGCTGAACTGGTCTACGAGATTATCAGGCAGGAGCGAAAGGGTTTTACGCTGTATTCCCAGTCGGGTATCTTCGATGTGGAAGTGCTGGTCGCTGCCGGTTGCGTGAACCGTCTGGTAACGACCTATGTCATGCGGGCCGGCGGTAAAAAAGGCGGTTCGGCGGTGGAACGGGCTTTAAAGGCGGGATCCCTGGAAATGGAGGATTATACCAATTTCGATTACAATGCCCGGTTGGTGGCCGGAATGCATGGCTTTTCCTATATCCAGGTTCTGGAAGGCGTTATGGCCACCGATCTGTTCCGGCGGCGGGGATTCCTCGGAGAGAACAAATACCGGGTAATCCGGTGTCCCTACACGGGCAAAAATAATCTGACCGTTCCGGCGGCGACTCCCGATGTGTGTGTCGTCCATGTTCAGCGAGCCGATTCATTCGGAAATGCCCAGTATTGGGGCGCCATGGGGAGCGTGGCCGCAGCGGCGCTGGCCAGCAAAAGGATTGTCGTTTCCTGCGAGGAAATTGTCGATCACGAAATCATTCAATCGAGTCCCCATTTGACCATTATTCCGGCCTATCGGGTCAATGCCGTTGTCGAGGTTCCCTGGGGTGCCCATCCCATGGAAGTGCTGGGGTACTATAATCTGGATTTTTTCATGTACAACGGTTTATTTACTTCGGCTGCGGCTACGGCCGATGGGCTGAAGGCCTGGATGGAGGAGTAGATTTATGATTGCCCGGATCGCGCCTCCTATATCGATCATTATATCCGGAAATTCGGCAGCGGCGCCCTCGATGAACTCAAGGCCAAACCTTTCTACTCCACCCCGGCCAACTATGGAGCGGCCTTTACCTCACGATGGGACTGGGAAGGCAAAGAGAGAAGTATGGGCGTAACCCTGGCGCAACTGGAGACGCTATTGAAAGAAAGGGGGAAAGTCTATGAGTAAGCCCTATACCCTGGACGAACTGCTGGCCATCGTGGTGGCCAGGGAAATTCATGATTATGAAAACGTGGTCCTGGGCGTTGGCGTGCCTATGACGGCCGGAGCGCTGGCCAAAGCCCTATTTGCCCCTCACGCCACGCTGATGATGGAATCGGGCATTGTGGACATCCGCCCCCTTTTGTCCCTGAACAACATTGCCGATGCCCACTCCTGTCGGGGCTTTTCCTATGCCACGGATCTTTTTTCTACCTTTACGACGACCTATCGCGGTTTCGTCGATGTCTGCTTCCTCGGGGTGGGGCAGGTGGATAAATACGGCAATCTCAATACCACCGTGATCGGCGATTATGAGAAGCCGACCCTGCGATTGCCGGGATCCGGCGGCGCCGCCGATTTCATTTCCTATTCCAAGAGAACCGTCCTTACCATGCGGGGAGGAACCTTTGTGAACAAACCGGATTATCTCACCTCTCCCGGTTATCTGGAAGGCGGAGATAGCCGGGATAAAACGGGTTTATTCCCCAAAGGTTCGGGACCGGACGCCTTGGTGAGCACCAAGGGTGTTTTCCGGTTCGATCCGGCAACCAAGGAGATATTTCTTGCCCAGATTCATCCCAGAGTCGGCCTCGAATCCGTAAAAAAAGACATACCGTGGGATTTGAAAGTGGCCTCCGACCTATCGGAAACACAACGACCCAGCGATGAAGAAATCGATTTCATCCGTAATTTTGCCCCGGAACTATCGGCCGGCCGGGAATTGGCCGTGGAATTGAGGGACGCCTACATTATGGAAAAAGCCCATGGACGTTCCGGGAAAAAATAGCTAATGGAGCGTTGATTCACTTTGGGTGGCTTCGAAAAAGGTCTCCCAAACCGTCACCCCGAGGAAAGCCGGGGTCAAGAAGTATTTATGGATTTCATAGATTCCAGCTTTCGCCGGAATGACTCCAAGGACAATCCTTGCGCCTTCCTCTTTTTGCACCGATCGCGTTTATAAGCCTATGGTTTAACAGCCGATATCTTCATACTCAATACCGACCGGGCTAAATTTTTGGCCTTTTCCTTTGGAAGGTTTAAATTATTGACCAATTCCCGGTTTGACGGGTCATTGGCCCAAAGTTCTGACGGCGGGATCGCCTCGTCCACGATCTTTATCTCCTGAAAGCCGGCCTCTTGAATGGCCCCGAGATATTCATTTTTTGTTACGGCGCCAGACAGACAGCCGATGTAGGCAAAAGCAGAATTTTTGATCTTCTCGGGAAGCGGTTTTAAAAGTGACGATGTCCGAGACCATCAATCTCCCTCCCGGTTTGAGTACCCGAAAGGCTTCCCGAAAAACCCTCGGCTTATCCGGAGAAAGATTGATGACGCAATTGGAGATGATGATATCCGCCTGATTATCGGCTACCGGCAGATTTTCGATCTCCCCCAGTCTGAATTCCACCTGGTCATAATCGCCTTTGCGGGCATTCTCCCGGGCCTTATCGATCATCTCGGCCGTCATATCCACACCGATCACCTTTCCGGTCTTTTCTACCTGGGCGGCGGCCAGGAAACAATCAAACCCGGCGCCGGAACCAAGATCCAGGACGACTTCCCCCGGTTTCAATGAGGCCAGGGCTATCGGGTTCCCGCAACCGAGACCCAGGTTGGCCCCCTCTGGAACGATCTTCAATTCTTCATCGCTGTACCCGACCATCTTGCTGATATCCTGAATCAACCCGTTTCCCCCGCAGCAGGAATTGACCGGGGCACAGCAGGATTGATTTTTCTGGACCATTTTCCCGTATCCTTCCCGAACGGCTTTTTTGACTTCTTCTTCTTTCATTTCCGACCTCCAGTTATTTGATAAACATATCCTGCATGATGGGTCCAAGAAAGTCTTTGATGCCACCGGCCAGGGAATCGGCCTTAATCAGCGTAAAGCAACAGATGGTCCCTTCCCGTTCCCAACTGATCACCGCCAGCTTATCCCCCGGTTTAATGCCGGCTTTATCCCTTAAATCTTTGGGTAACACCATTTGGCCCCGTTCATCGACGCTGATCAAAGATTCGACTTTGCAACAACCGGCTCCCTGGTCACTGCCCCCCGGAGATCCCGTCTTCTTGCCCACTGAAATTCCTCCTCTATCGCAGATTTTTGAACCAAATGCCTTAGTTCAAGGATTATGCCCCTTGGTCCTCCCTTTTATCAAAAGGCATTGAAGGGCTGACACAAGAAAAATATGATTAATCAGAATTTGCTGAATATTCTAATAAGGCAGAAACACATTGTCAAGTTGTTTTTGACTTTTTTGAGAAACACCCTTTTGCCGGGTCGGGGCACAAGAACGGTTTGATCCGGCGGGGGGTAGTGCACCATTAGGGCCGGGGATCTTCCCATCCCGGTTTTTATCCTTGACCCCTCTCCTCCCCTCTTTTATACTAATTTCATCCAAAAACGATCTTTTATCAATTCATGGGTATCCTCGACGAAGTAAAAAAAAATATTTTACGGGAAAGGGACGACACCAAGGAAATCCGACTTCCTTTTGTGACCGTCAGCTATGCCCAGAGTCTTGACGGAAGCATTGCCCTCAGACGCGGATATCCCCTGGCCATCAGTTGTTCCGAGTCTCTCGCCCTGACCCATACCCTTCGGGCCATGCATGATGCCGTGTTGGTGGGTATCGGCACCGTCCTGGCCGATGATCCCCGACTCACGGTCAGAATGACAGCCGGCCGAAACCCCCAGCCGGTCATCTTAGACAGCCGCCTCCGCTTTCCTGCCTATGCCCGACTCCTCGAAGGCAACGGGCATCGGCCGTGGATTTTTACCACATTGGAGGCCGATGTCAACAGACAGAAGTCTCTTGAGGCCTCCGGAGCCCTTATCTTGCGCCTTCCCTCCGGGCCTGACGGGAGAATCGAGGTCAAAGCCCTGCTGAAAAAACTGGCCGAAATGCAGGTCAAAAGCCTGATGGTTGAGGGGGGCGCCCAGGTGATCAACAGTTTCCTTTTGGCCCAAGCGGTGAATCAAATGGTGGTCTGTATCGCCCCGGTCTTCGTCGGTGGCCTCCGGGCCGTTGATGCCATTGCCAGTTTTAGGCCTCCCCATTTCCCTAAGCTGATCAATACGAAATATGAGCAGGTGGGAGACGATCTGGTGCTGCGGGCCGATCCCCGGTGGACTTAAAAAGTGAGAAGACAGAGCCTTTTTTTTGAAGGTCCCGGCCGGGTGGCCCTCAGGGAAGAGCCGATCTTGGAACCTTCGGAAACCGAGGTAATGGTCAGGACAATCGTCTCGGCCGTCAGTGCCGGCACGGAACTCCTGGTTTATCGTGACCAGGTCCCTCCCCATATGGCCGTGGATGCCATTATCGAATCCCTGAGAGGGACCTTTGCCTTTCCCATGAAATACGGGTATGCCTGCGTAGGTGAGGTGATTTCCCTCGGTCGGAACGTGGATCCCCTTTGGCAAGGCAGAAAGGTCTTTTCCTTCCAGCCTCATCAGAGCTGCTTTATAACAAAGGTAAGTGATCTCTTTCCTCTGCCTCCAGGTATGGAGGTACTTGATGCGGTTTTTCTCCCCTTTATGGAGACAGCCATAACCCTGCTTCTCGACGGCCAACCTGCCGTGGGGGAACAGGTGGCTGTTTTTGGACAAGGGGTGGTGGGGCTTCTGGTCACGGCCCTCCTTGGACGGATACCCCTTTCCCGACTTTTGACCCTCGACCTCCATTTCATAAGACGCCGGCATTCCGAACAACTCGGGGCCCATCGAAGTATCGATCCAAACGAAATCCCTATCGAAGAGATCTGCGCTTTCCTCCAGGGGTCCGGTGATTATCAGGGAGCGGACCTGACCTTTGAACTCTCCGGCAGTCCTGCAGCCCTGGATCAAGCCATAGCCGTCACCGGCTACAGCGGCAGGGTAGTGATCGGCTCCTGGTACGGGTCAAAGGAAGTCGTCGTGAATCTGGGCGGATCGTTTCATAGAGGCCGAATAAAAATCATCAGCAGCCAGGTAAGCAGTATCGCTCCAGGGTTGAGGGGCCGATGGACCAAGGATCGAACCCTTGGGCTGGCCTGGCGTTTTTTGGAAGAAATCAAACCATCCCGTTTAATCACCCATACCTTTCCTTTTTCCAAGGCGGAAAAGGCCTATCACCTATTAGACAAAAACACGGGAGAATGTCTCCAGGTTGTCCTGGCCTATTGATATCCTGGAAGAAGAACCCCGGCGTATTATTGCCGAAAGGAGACCGCTCATGTACAGCCTGGCCATTCAGCGCAAGTTTGCGGCCCGACACTTCCTGGTCGGGGAGGACTGGGGTCCTGAAAACCTCCCCCACGCCCATCAATACCTTCTTGAAGTGGAAGTCTCCGGACCTGAGCTCGACAGCCATGGATACCTGATTGACTTGGTCGATATGGAGAGGAGATTGGAAAAAATCCTGGGAGCCTATGAGGACAAGGTCCTTAACGAACAGCCGTCTTTTATCGGCCTTAATCCCAGCCTTGAACACTTCGCCCGGATCATTGCCGATGACTTCTTGAGACAGGGCGGTCTATTCAATATGGCAGCGATCAGGATCAAAGTCTGGGAAAACGACCAGGCCTGGGCTTCTTATTCAAAAGAGTTTCAATGAGGATCGGCCTCATCATCTATGGGGACCTGGCGACGATGACCGGCGGGTTCCTCTATGACCGGATGATGGTCAATGCCCTTCGGGATCAGGGCGATACGGTTGAGATCCTTTCCCTGCCCTGGCTGCCTTACGGGCCTTCGCTGTTTTTGAACACCTCCTTATCTTTGATAAAGAAACTTAAGAAGTATTCTTTTGATATGATCTTGGAAGACGAGCTGGTCCATCCCTCATTTTTTATTCTCAACACGGCCATGCAAAGCATAATCAAACGCCCGATCGTTGCCGTTGTCCATCATCTTCGCTCGCACGAAGAACGGCCGGACTGGCATAACCGGTTTTATAGGATCGTGGAAAAAAGATTCCTCAGGACAATAGACGGGTTCATCTTCAACAGCCGGGCGACCATGGATACCGTGATCCCCTGGACAAAGAAAACCGTACCCTCGGTGATCGCCTATCCGGGCCGGGATCGATTCGGCTTTACCATCACCGAAGAAGAAATTGCCTCCAAGGTACGAAGGGACGGCCCGATCGAACTGCTCTTTGTCGGCGCCCTGATCCCCCGGAAAGGCCTCCATACCCTGATCTCCGCCCTGGCGACCCTTGATCCCGGAATCTGGTATTTGACCGTTGCCGGAGATCAAAATCGGGATTATCGATACCTGAAGGCCCTCCACCGACAAATAGCCGATGCCGGAATCGTGGGTCGGGTATCTCTCTTGGGCCAGATCAGCGATCCCCATTTGGCCGCCCTTTTTAGGCACAGCCAGGTCCTGATTGTGCCTTCTTCTTTGGAAGGATTTGGAATCAGCTATGTGGAGGGCATGGGGTTCGGCTTGCCGGCCATTGCCTCTCAAAGAGGAGGGGCCATGGAAATTGTCTCCCATGGGGAAAGCGGCTTTCTGGTCTCTCCCGGCGATGTGCGCACCCTGGCTTCTTATGTACTTGAACTGGCCCAAGAAAGGGACCGGCTACTGAAAATGAGTCTGGCTGCCCGACGGACCTTTTTGGCCCACCCGACCTGGACCGATACCGGAAGGGTGAGCCATGATTTCCTGCATCACCTTGGGAGCGTGATCAGATGACTGAAATTTCCCGGGAACGCTTCCTCAAATATTTGGCCACCAAAAAGGCTATTGATGACCGTTCAATCAATAAACGGGTCTGGGATACCCTCCGGGAATCCGTAGCTAAGTCACAATTGAAGGGGTTTATTAAGATTTTTGAAGCCGGTTGCGGGATCGGCACGATGATCGAGCGGATCGTCGATTGGAAACCGGCCCCCCGAGTCCTTTATACCGGTATTGATGCCTCATCGGAATGTATTACCGAGGCCTTGAACCGGCTTCGACGCCTCTGCACAGAAACAGGCCTGGAGCTCGTCGAAGAAAAATCAGGAAGACTTACCCTCCAAAACCAAGAATTTTCCTTGACCCTGGAATTGATTACCTCGGACCTATTCGACTACCTTCCAGAGAATTCCACACCAGGGTCCTGGGATCTGCTTATGGCCCACTCTTTCTTAGACCTGGTCGATATCACCAAGGCAATGCCCCTGTTCCTTTCCGTGGTACGGCCCGAGGGTCTGGTCTACTTTACGCTTAACTTCGATGGATTGACCGCCTTTGAGCCGGTCATTGACCGGACTCTGGATGGAGAAATCGTCCGACTCTATCATGAAACCATGGACAGGCGATTGGTAAAGGGACGACCAACAGGTGGAAGCAGGACGGGCCGATCCCTGCTCGGCTTATTGAAGGATCACCATGTGCGGATCTTGGATTCCGGGAGTTCCGACTGGATTTGTGTTGCCGAAGAAAAGGTCTACGGAATGGACGAGGCGTTTTTTCTGCACTTCATCGTGGATACGGTGGGAGAAGCCTTGTCCGGACACCCCCGACTCGACAGGGAGCGGTTTTCCCGCTGGCTGGAACAGAGGCATAGACAGATTGAAAGCGGCCGACTCATCTTCATAGCCCATCAACTCGACGTTGTCGGCCGGCTGGTCCAATATGATCAATAGTCCATGCCGAATGAGAAAAGAAGATGACCCGCTCTAAGATGGAAATATCGAAACCAGGGATGGCCCTTGAGAGAAACCTTCATCAAAGAATCGGTGGAGATATTTTTCCGCTGGTTCTATTACCTGTTGTTATTATCTGCGGTGGGCTGTTGACCTTCCTTTCCCTGACTTGGAAGGCGAGTCTCATCACCCGATGGACCATGGCAACGGCTCTTATCTTTCTCGGCCAACTCTTCCTGGTCTGTTTCATCCGGGGTTGTCTTAACGAGAGGGATGAAAAACATCAAACCATTGCGCTCAGCCGGGCGGACGCCATCACCTTGGCCCGGGGGGTCCTTCTGGCCTGCTCCGGGGGATTTATCAACCTCCCCAGACCGCAGGGGTGGTTGGGCTGGTGCCCAGGCCTGCTTTACCTGCTGGCCATCATCGGGGACGGTCTGGATGGATATGTAGCCCGCAAATTGAAGAGGCCCACGGCCTTTGGCCAGGTTCTGGATCTCGAATTCGATGCCTTGGGGACCTTGCTGGGCACGATCCTGGTTTTTAGTTACCGACAGGTCCCAGCCTGGTACCTTTTTGTCGGACTCGGCCACTACCTGTTCTTTGCCGGGATTTGGGTCCGGAGGGTCCGGGGGATGACGGTCCGCCCCTTGCCCGAGAGTACTTTCAGAGGCCTTGCCGCCGGCGCCAACTCGGTTTTCCTGGCCCTGGCCATGACCCCTGCTTTAACTTCTTTCTTCTCAACCCTTCTATCCGTTCCTGTCTTCGCTTTAATCGCCTTCAGCTTTATCAGAGACTGGTTGGCCATTACTGATTTAAGCAAAACTGTTTGAGGATACCCCTTGTTTTTTGTTGCCCTCCTTTCCTTCCTGTTTTATAATTTTTTCATCTTAAAAAATTCCCAACATAGCGGGAGCGCCTAATGCGACGTTGGAACGGCTGGGGCGATGAACGGATCGAGATGGAGATTCCTTACTCCGCGCAGGCTTTCCTGGAGGAAAGGCTGGGGCCGGGAAACCCACCAGGGGAGGCCTCACTCAAGGATACAGTTGCCCGGGTGCCCTCCTCTCGTCTGCCCGATCATCCCCTGGTAAACAAGGACCCTCTGATCCGTTTGCGCCACAGCGTCGGCCAGGGCCTGCCCGATTGGATCGCCCTGCGCAGCGGCGCCCTGCCGGCCTACACCGACGGGGTGGCCTTTCCTTCCAATTCCGGGGAGGTCTCCCTTTTGCTCAATTTTGCCACCCAGACCGGGGCCTGCCTGATCCCCTATGGCGGAGGAACCAGCGTAGTAGGTCATCTAACGATTATGCTGGGCGGTCCGCCGGTGGTGACCGTGGCCCTGGAGCGCCTGAACCGGTTTCTGAAGGCCGACCCCAAAGGCGGCCTGGCCAGGTTTCAGGCCGGGGTGAATGGCCCCCAGTTGGAAGCGGCCCTCAACCCCCTTGGTCTGACCTTAGGGCATTATCCCCAATCCTTCGAATATTCCACCCTGGGCGGCTGGGTGGCCACCCGTTCCTCCGGACAATTTTCATTGGCCTATGGCCGTATAGAAGGGCTTTTTACAGGAGGAGAAATCGAGACCCCCACCGGTAAAGTGGTCTTTCCGGTTCATCCGGCCTCCGCTGCCGGACCCAATCTGAGGGAATTTATCTTAGGCTCCGAAGGGCGGATGGGGATCATCACCGAATGTTCGGTGAAGGTCTCCCCATTGCCCGAAACGGAGGTCTTCAAAGGGGCCTTCTTTCCCACTCCCGAGCAAGGCCTGGCCGCGGTGCGTGAGATGACCCAGGCCGGCATCCCTCTGACCATGATAAGACTCAGCCTGCCGGCAGAAACCGAGACCTCTCTAAAGCTGGCCGGATCCAGCCGCGCCCTTGGCCTTTTGGAAAAATGGTTGGCCTTTAAGGGCGCCGGAGACCAGAAGTGTCTGTTGATTTATGGGGCCAGCGGAGGCCGCCGCAAGGTCCGCTTCAGCCTAAAGGCCGCAGGTGATATCATCAAAAATCACAGAGGTCTGGGGGTGGGGGCAAGGCCCGGCCGCCAGTGGCACCGGAACCGTTTTCGTCTGCCTTACCTGCGCAATACCCTGTGGGAAAAAGGTTACGCCGCCGATACTTTGGAAACGGCCGTGCCCTGGGTCGATGTGCCTACTACCGTAACGGCCGTCGAGGAGACCTTGCGCTATGGACTCCGGGATCGCCAGGAGAGAGTCCACGTCTTTACCCACCTCTCCCACGTCTACCCCCACGGCTTAAGCATCTACACCACCTATCTTTATCGCCTCCACCAGGATCCCAGAGAGAATTTGGACCGTTGGCGCTCCCTCAAGCGGGCGGCCAGTCAGGCTATTATAACCCATGGAGGCACCATAAGCCATCACCATGGCGTGGGGCTGGATCACAAGCCCTATCTGGCCTTTGAAAAAGGCCCCCGGGGCTCTGGACATGATCCGCTCGGTCTGCCGCTGTCTGGACCCGGACGGCATCATGAACCCTGGAAAATTGATCGATTAACACGACCCCTTGAAGCTTTTCAGATCTCGCCGAGTAGAGAGGAGGCGCGTAATTGTTTAGGTCAATGACTTTCAAAGTATCCACCTTTTCAGGTTTCGTGACAAAAGGTCATCAGACCATGCAATGCGTTTCCTCCTCTCCCTCTAAAATTCCGTACGTCGGGTTTTCCCCAGGACCGGCTTCAAACCGGAATTCAACTGGAACCTTCGTCAG
Source organism: uncultured delta proteobacterium (assembly GCA_963838485.1). Taxonomy (GTDB): domain Bacteria; phylum Desulfobacterota; class RBG-13-43-22; order RBG-13-43-22; family RBG-13-43-22; genus RBG-13-43-22. The sequence continues at coordinate 14,575 of CAWIRY010000161.1, forward strand.
ACCACCAGAGCTTAAGCACCGGGCCTGCATACCCTCTGAATATCCTGACTTATATCCAATCACAGTCCAGTTTCTTTTCTTCTATAGCCCTTCCGGGCAAGTTTGTCGAAGATCAGACACTGAACAATCCAGTCCAGAGGCCCTTGGCTCCCCGGCCGGTTATGTTGTCCGGCCAGATCTCAGCTTATTATGGCCTCATCCGAAACTCTCGATCCATCCCATCGATTTATGGATTATACGATGGGGCTTTGCCCTACGGCCTGGTATGGGCTGGTATCGAGAGGCTCCCCAATTTACTCTGTATATCCTTTCCCATCGTGCCGCCTCTTGCACCCCGGTGGACCGAGAGGGTGCTTTTGACTGTTCCTTCCCCTCTCGTAGCAGCCTTCGCCATCTCTGCACAGGCTCGGCATCCACAACCCCATGCCCGCCGGTTCTCGCATGGGAAGCGTAACGAGGCTATTAAGTTCGCTTTACGCTACGGCCCGATGAGATTGTTAGCCCCACACCGGCAGGGGCGTTTACTTCCGAGCTTTCGGTTGACGGAGTTGCCTCCGATGACCGTCGGATATCGCTATATAGGTAAACAGCCAATTCCTATAACCGGACTTTCACCGGTTGGACATACAGCCTTATGGGCTGCGAGTAGAGCCCACAACAAGCCGGCATAAAGGATGTAATAAACAATGGCCCGTGAAGAGGATTTGGAGAGATTGCAGGACCCCTGGGATGTGGTGGTGGTCGGCGGGGGCATCACCGGCGCCGGGATCTTGCTGGAAGCCTCCCGGCAGGGACTGCGCTGTCTGCTGCTGGAGCAAAGGGACTTCGCCTGGGGGACCTCCAGCCGTTCCGGTAAGATGGTCCACGGCGGGATGCGTTATCTTAAACAGGGCCGGTTCAGGACCACCTGGCAAGCGGTACGGGAAAGAGAGCGGCTCCTGGTCGAATACCCCGGGTTGGTGAACCCCCTGTCTTTCATCTTCCCAATCAGAAAAGAGGCAACGGCCATGAAGTGGGCTGTAAACCTGTTCATCTCCATTTATGATCTAATGGCCGGGCGCCGGGCCCACCAATACCATGACCCGGAGACCCTGGGTACCCTGCTGCCGATCTTAGGAGACGGCAAATCCTTCGGAGGGTTCCGCTTCCAAGACGCAATCACAGACGACGCCAGGCTGGTGTTAAGGGCCATCCAGGAAGGCCAAAGCTTGGGGGGATTGGCCCTAAACTATGTAAAAGTCATCGATCTGTTGAGGGATCAAAAAGGCCGAGTGGCCGGCCTGGCGGCCCAAGACCAGATAAGCAGTAATACCCATGAGGTCCGATCCCGGGTGGTGATAAACGCCGCCGGGGCCTGGAATGACGAGTTGCGCAGTCGTCTGGGAGGTCAACCTCGCCTGCGCCGTCTCCGCGGCAGTCATCTCATCTTTACCCAAGCCAAATTTCCCCTCCTTTCGGCTGTAGCCCTGACAAGCCCCCGCGACCAGCGGTCCCTCTATGCCCTGCCCTGGGAAGGGATGACTCTTTTGGGCACCACCGACCTCGACCATGAGCTTCCTATGGACCAGGAGCCAAAGATCAGCCGGTCGGAAGGGGAATACCTTTTGGAAACAGCCAATCAGTGGTTCCCAGACTTGGGACTGACCACCAGAGAGGTATTCGCCACCTTTTCCGGGGTCCGCCCGGTGATCAATACCGGGAAAAAGAATCCCTCCAGGGAATCACGGGAGCACGCCGTATGGGTCGAGGAGGGACTGATCTCCATCTCGGGCGGCAAGCTCACCACCTTCCAACTCATGGCCCGTCAAGCCCTTATGGCGGCCCGGCCCTGGCTGAAACCCCTTGCTAACACCGCCAGGGAAAATGGCTATGGCCAGAGAGATAAGAGAGACGGTGTTCTGGAGAACACTCGGGTTGAAGCTGGGGATATTCTCCTCAACCGGTTAGCCGGCCGCTACGGGCCCGTGGCTAAAGATATCCTGACCGGCGCCTCCAGCCCCCTTCTTGAGACCGTGAAAGGAACCCGGACCCTTTGGGCCGAAGTGACCTGGGCCGCCCAACAGGAAAAGATGGTACACTTAGACGATCTGTTGTTGCGGCGCACCCGCTTGGGTCTTATGCTGCCCCGGGGCGGGCTCGAACTTTTAGACCAGGTGCGCGAACATACCCAGACCGTCCTTCAATGGGACGACCGGCATTGGCGGACCGAAGTCGACCGCTATCTTTCCCTCTGGCAGGAGGCCTACAGCCCCGACCTGATCGCGTAATGCCTGGCCGATATGAACAAGGCAAGGTGTGCGTCCGCGCTCCAGGGGGATCCAGATTTGTCCATTTAATTAAAAATCCGACAAACAGAACTCCTTAAGATTTTTATTCTGGCCAAGTTGGAGTGTCTGTGATAAGAAACAAGCCGAAAAAGAATGGAGGAAGAATTAATGGAAACAGGCGCCAAGCTGTTCGATTATATCTTTAATCCCGCCACAGTGGCCATCGTCGGGGCCTCCCCTCATGACCTGGCCACCCTGGCCCAGATGAATTCCAAAATTAAAAATCGATTATTTCTGGTGAACCCGAATTATACGGAGATTCTGGGGAAAAAATGTTATCCCAGTATTGGAGACATAAAATCAGAGATCGATTATGTCAGCCTGGTGATCTCGGCCAAGGTCCTGCCCAAGGTTCTGGAAGAGTGCATCCAAAAAGGGGGTAAAAGTGGCCCAGATCTATACCGCCGGTTTCAGCGAGACGGGGACCCCCGAAGGGATCGAAGGGGAAAAAGAACTGAAACAGATAGCCACGGGCAAAATCCGGGTCATCGGCCCCAATTGTTTTGGTGTCTATTGTCCCTCTTCAGGACTATCCATTGTTCCGGAGGCCCCGGCAGAGGAGGGGCAGGTGGGGGTGGTGGCTCAGAGCGGGAGTGTAGCCGAATCCTTCTCCTATTTTGCCCAGACCAAAAATCTCAGATTCAGCAAGGTAGTCAGTTTTGGCAATGCCCTTGACCTGGATGGTCCCGATTTTCTGGAACACTTAGCCGATGATCCGAAGACCAACATAATCGCCCTTTATCTCGAAGGCACTAAAAATGCCCGGCGCCTAAAGACGGCCCTGACCAAGGCCGCCCGGCAAAAGCCGGTGATCGCCATCAAGGGGGGAATGACCGAACAGGGCATGCGGGCGGCCACTTCGCACACCGCCTCCCTGTCCGGGGTCTCGGCAATATGGAGATCCCTCTTTACACAAACCGGAGCGCTTCAAGTGGAGAGCTTTGATGAAATGGTGAACACCGTCATGGCCTTTGATACCTCTCCCCTTCCTAAGGGTCCCGCCGTGGCCCTCATCACCAACTCGGGGGGGTTCAGTGTGATCCAAGCCGACCTTTGTATGAAAGCGGGAATCGAGGTCCCCCGATTTTCTGAGGAGACCCTTAAAGCGCTTCGGGCCCTGGTTCCGCCGGCGGGAACCAGTATCGGAAATCCACTCGATGCCTGGCCTATCTACTATAACCTGTCCTCCTCGGGAAACTTGGCCGACATCATCAGGGTCGTCTCCTCGGACCGGAAAATTCATTCCCTGGTGCTCCAATTTGATCAGTTTCGTTATCTCCGACGGGCCTTGGGCCGGCAGGTTGCAGGCCACATGGAACGATTGATCGGCTTGATGGTCGAAGGATGCCGGAACGTCCGGGAAAAGGAGAAAAAACCGGTATTGATCGCCGTTTCCCTGGATCCTTACCTGGAGGACGAGGAAGACCGACATTACAATCTTCTGATGAAAAGGGCCTTTACCGCTCAGAGTTTCCCGGTCTATTCCAGCCTGGATGCCGCCATAAAGGCCCTTTCCCAGCTAACCAAGTTCAGTCGGGGCCGGTGGTAAGGGCTAAGCATCAGAGGCGGAAAAAACATATCGATAAAGAAATCGGGCTACCTTTTTTCTGGCCTCGGCAAACCCGGGATCTTGGAAACCGTGCCGCCAGATCATCCCGGAAAGGTCGTCGGAGACGATCAGTATGGCCGCCGTTTCAATCCCTCGAAAGGCACCGACGGTAAATATGGCCGAGGTTTCCATATCCACCCCTAAGACCCCTTGTGCTTGAAAGGCCCTGACCTTTTCCACTGTCTCCCGATAGGGGGCATCGGTGGTCCAGACCGGCCCTTGTTGGAAAGAAAGATTTTCTTCCTTCATGGCCTGCCCCAGTTCTTGAAGGAGACGTAAAGAGGCCCTGGGGCGCTTCTCCTCAGAGTAATGTCCGGAAGTGCCTTCTTCACTCAGGGCTTGATCGGGAAGAAGAATATCTCCGGGAGTAAGGTCGGTCTGGAGCCCTCCGGCCCAGCCCAGGAGTATCACCCGCCGGGCCCCAAGGGCGATCAACTTTTCCAGGATCATGGCCCCCTGAGGGGCCCCGATTGCGGGACCGGCCAAGGCCGTCGCCCGAAGGGAATCGCTAAGTTGAAAAACACGCATAACGCTATTTTTATAGCAAGGAAGGCCGGCTTGTCCAAAGAGTCGGTTCATGGCCTGCAAATCCGCGGGTATGGGAACCAGAAGGGCCAGCGGATCAACAACCGGTTCTGAACGGGATTTTTTAGGATTGATCAGACAAGGGGAAGAATCAGAACATAGTCATTTACAAAAACACAAATATTGAATTTCGAAACATCGATTCCGAATCATGAAGTGAATGGTTTTTTTTCCCTTCGACATTCTTTATTCGAGTTTCGACATTTTCATCTTTCGGAGAGCTCGTTTCAAAGGGGGCCGTTAGGCTTATAAACCTTTCCTGGCCCGGCTTAACATTTCTTTGGCCACCGACAGGGTCTTTGAAGAAGAGGAAGCCCCGCCTAACATCCGGGCCATTTCTTCCATTCGTTCTTCTTCATGAAGCAGTCGGATCTGAGTTTGGGTCCGCTGATTCCGGGTCTCTTTAAGCACCTGGAAATGGGTTTCGGCAAAGGCGGCGATTTGGGGTAGATGGGTAATACAAACCACCTGATGGCTTTCGGATAATCGGCGTAGCTTCTGTCCCACGGCCTCACCCAGACTTCCGCCGATCCCGGAGTCCACTTCATCAAAGATCAGGGTTTCCAGAAAATCCTGATGGGACAACAATCCCTTGAGGACCAATAAAATTCGGGAAAGCTCCCCCCCGGAGGCAATCCGGGCCAAAGGACGCAGGCCTTCTCCCACATTGGGCGCTATATAGAATTCCCCTTTTTCCAAGCCTGCCTGGCCCAAAACATTTCCCTCATAAAGAAAATTTTCATCCACCTCCCGCTCCGAAGCATTCGGGGAGAAAACGATTTGAAATTGACAGCCTCCCATCCCCAGGTCTTTTAATTCCCCTTCAACCAAGCGGGCCAATTCCAGGGCCGCTTTTTTTCTTTTCCGGGACAGGTCCAGCGAGGTTTCAAAAAGCCGCCTTCGTCTTAGATGGATGTCCTTTTCCAGTTCTTTTCGCCGGTCCCCCTGGTCTTCTCCTTCTTTCAGGTTTTTTTCAATCTCCTGGAGATACTCTAATACCCCATCGACCGTCGGGCCGTATTTGGCAGTCATTCGCCCGATCCGCTCAAGACGTTCTTCGACCTGTTCTAAAACTTGAGGATCGAAAACCAGGCGGGAAAGGTAATCCCGTAACCCGAGGGTGATCTCGGCCATCTGTACTTGAAGCGTTTCCAACTCCTGAAACAACGGCTGGAGAGTCGGGTCGATAGAGACCACCGATCGGAGCAGATCCTTGGAGAGAGAAAGGGTGCTCAGGGAGGAATGTTCTTCTTCTGAAAATATCTGCTGGGCTTGATGAATCTTCTCCCAAATTTTTTCAGCCTGAAGGAGGACCCGTTTTTTCTGTTGCAACTCCAGGTCTTCTCCGGGTCGGAGATCGGCCTGGTGAATCTCCTGGGCTTGGAAAAGCCACAAGTCTTCCTGATTTTTCCGCTCCTCCTGTCTCCGGGAAAGCTCCCGCCAGGATCTTATGTGGCCTTCCAAGTCGGCAAATTGGGCCTGGACTTCCTCCCGCAGGGGCAATAAACCGGCGAAGCGGTCTAAGAGATATATATGCTGAACCGGATTCAACAGGGATTGATATTCATGCTGGTTGGAGATGCCGATCAGAGAACGCGTCACCCGACTTAACACCGACTGACTGCTCAGGCTACCGTTGATCCAGGCCCTTGTTTTCCCACCGGGTTGGACCGACCGCTTTATCAGGATTTGCTCCTCAACGGGCAGGCCCAGGGATTCAAGAATTCCCTGCAGGGGGTGATCGGATGGAACGGAAAAAAGGGCTTCGACCCATGATTCCTCGGCCCCTTGTCGAACAGTGTCCGGAGGAGGCTTTCCCCCCAAGAGAAGATTGACGGCCTTAATAATGATCGACTTGCCTGCACCCGTTTCCCCGGAGAGGATATTGAGGCCCTTGGAGAAAGAGAGGCCCACCCGATCGATCAGGGCCAGATTCGCAATCTGAAGTTGGTCGAGCAAGTTCGCATTTTCCCTTAGCGTGAATCAAATTCGAAACACAAATGAAGGCCATAAAAAAGGCCCTCTATTCCCGACAACGCCTTAGAGGACCTTCGGTCTTTCTTCGAGGGGTTCGATTAACTGAACAGCTTCATGACATTGGTGGCCTGGGGACCCTTGTCCCCGTCCTTAACCTCGAACTCCACATCCTGCCCTTGCTTCAGGGTTTTAAAACCATCCATCTGAATAGCCGAATAGTGAACAAAGACATCCGATCCCCCTTCTTGTTCAATGAAACCAAATCCCTTGGCGTCATTAAACCATTTTACTTTCCCTTTACTCTTCATTCATGCCCCTCCTTATAAAAATAAAGCTATGCGGACACAAGCTCCGCTCTCAGGCAGAATAAAAAAAAGGTAAAAAAGTCACCCGTCCTTTTTTACCTTTATTTTTTTTAACTTGATTCATGGGGAAAACCAAATGTCATTATTAAAGATAGCTAACACACTCGATTTTGTCCTGTCAAGGATTTTTATTAACCTAAATCCACCACCTAAATTTTGATAGGCTAATTTTTCTGCTTTTCAACGCTATTTTTCCAGACGTTTAAAGCCTATGGCCTTGGAGGAGGTCCTGCTTGATCAATTTTTCAGAAAAGAGCACCCTCCAACAGATCGGGACTGCCAAGATGGGCACACGTCATCCTTTTCGTGGATACTTACCCCGATATTCCTATCCCAAACGAATCCTTTTGATTTACATTGTTGGGCCCAATTACCCTGAGAGTAACGGATTAAGGGCCATAATCCGGCCTCTGGCCTCAAGAAGGAGATCAAACGCCGGGTGCCCCTTCACCAACCGAATGATCAACCCCCGGGAACGTTCAACAATGCGCCCGGGTAGGTTAATAATCGAAAACCGAATCGCCTTCATTCGCTTGGATACCCAGGACTTCCCTAAGACCAGCTGTTTCATGGCGCTATTAAGATTCAAGGCTAAAATCATAATCCAAAACCAGGCGGCATTTTCACCAAAATCACCAGAAGGTAATTGACCTCCGCCCAAATCTCCTTTCATTACCGAATGGGCCTCTTCGGACTTCCCACAACGCTTTCGATGCCAGTCAATCAAGGCCCCTCCATCCCAATTCATATTCGTCACCACCCCAAAAAGCTTATACCCTTGCCTGCCCATTTGCATCGTCGGAAAAGGCAACGACTGCTGTAATGGGACCATCCCTGGCAGCGTCATCGATCCCATCACTTCCCGGATGGCCAAGTACCGATACACCGGGGAATTCTTACTATAGCCCATCTTTCCAGGAACAAAACATACCTCGGCCCATTCCTGATTCGTCTTTATCCGGTATCCTTCCACTTCCTTATAAATCACCCTCCATTCCGATTCCTCTACTTCCAGAACCGCCCTCTTAAACTCCGGGGTCACATCACTGCCAATCGTAAACTCGATCCGACCAAATCGCTCATCTTTCCCTTCTTCACAGTATCGGAGTAACTCATGCTGATATCCAGCCGTATCGGAACGTAACCGCACTTTCTCAACCCCTTCCGGCAGTAAAGCCAAGGCCTCCTTCAATACCCGCAATTGTTCATATCCCGCCGGAACATTCCCATCCCGAAACTCCGTATGCAAAACCATCTCCTGTTCCGCCCACCACGTGTTAACTGGCTGGTAGGCCTTGTATCCTTTATAGCCATATAAAGCATCCCGCTTCGCCGTCTCAACCAAGGTCGCATCCTGATCCAACGTGGCTGTCTTTTGGGGATTCTGCTTCTGCATAAAATCAACCATATCCCCGTTCACCTTCTCTAATCCCTTCAGGGCCTCATTCTTGTCCGGTATGAACGCCTTCCCCTCCACTCGCTTCTTCTCCTGCTCCGTATCGTGGAATAACGACAAATATCGAAATACTGCCGAGGCTGAAGGCACCGTTCGCCTCCGTTCCTTTCGCCAACGACGCTCCACCTCCCGTCTCTCCTTCCGTTTCATCCCTGTATGCTCTATTCGCCTTAATACCTGGCAAAATCCTTCATCCCCTTCCAACCGGCGTAAATCCTCCACACAATCCCCACCCGCAAGATTCATCAATATCAGCGAGAGTACCGTCTGGGCATCTGTCCATCCTTGCTTCTTTAGGTGTAAATGTTTCTCTATGCTCCCGGCTATCCCCATCACCGATGCTAAATCCAGATAAACCGGCAATCCCCCCAGTCCCGTCATCCCCGTCTCTTTTTTCTCTTCTTCGTACTTGTATGAAAAAACTCCTTGTGTCATACTGCCTTCACCTCGTTGATGATAGTTTTTTCTTGCAAAAAAACTCTATCACCTCGTTCCATCGAGATCAACGAGGGTTTATATTTTTTTTTGATGGTGAATTAAGGTTAATTTTTTCTTCCTTCGGATTAAATCTGGGACCAGCCTTTTAAAGTAAAGGAATACTTTAACGATGTCGGCGGTGGGAAGGTATTCGAAATTTGGGAAACCCGCTCAAACTGAAAGCCCTCCAATTGAGTAATGTTGCCCTGGCTAACAACGGCTCCTAACAGCTTCCCGGAACCCCTATTTATCATTGAACCGTTGGACCAGAATATCCCGGCGATTTGGGAGAAGTCATTGATGATAATATCCCGGCCGGCAATAAAAGCCGTATCCAGGATACCATCGGCTTTTAAAAAGGCAGAGCCATTGATGGTTATCGATCCCGTGGCTACGAAAGTTGCTCCGGACAATTCGTTCCCTGTCAGGATCAAGTCGCCATCCACGAAAATTAAAAGACCTTTCTGGTCCCCGGTAAGGGTCTGATTCTGCTGCCCAAGGAAAACCTGGTTGCCCGTTTGTTGGGCGAGGCTCCGATAGCCTTGAAATCCTTTTTCCGAGATCAGCGGAATATCCTGAGAAGGCAGAAAGTCCGGTCCCGTCGGATCCAGGGATTGGGTAACCAGAAATTGTTGAGATCTGAGCTGCTCAAGCACCGAAGCGGGTTCTACGGAATACCCTCGGTTGGCGTGGAGACTCCCCGAAATTTCCGACGGGCCCTTTAAAGTGAGTGTCCCGGCGGTTACGATTCCTGTTTTAAAGATGGCCGGTACATCTGAAGAATCGCAAAAAATAGTGGCCCGGACCCGGGCCAGTGAATTTTGGATAAGGTCTTTTCCGACCATGATCACTTCAACATAAGCCGGGGTCTCTTGGGGATCGTATCGCAGGTTATTGATCCAAAACTTGGTTCCGGGACCAGTTGGCTCCTCCGGCTCGGCCAAGGAAAAATTCATTTCCGGGCCCATCTTTTTCTGCAAAAAATGAAGGGGGTTTCGGCGATAGAACGATAAAAGCTGTTGCAGTCCCGCTTCGGCCGCGTATAAGGCCTGAAGACTTTGATGATAATGGCCGCTGATCTTAAGGTCGGTGGTTGAATTTAAGAAAGCCGTTGTCCCTAAGAGGGTCAAAATCAATAACACCATCATGACCCCGACTAAAGCGGCCCTCCTTTGTTCTTTTACTATCATGGACTCCTCCTTTCTTCCCAGGGATCCTGCTTAATTTCGTTTCATAATCTGGGTGCTCAAAGTCAAAACATGATCTTGGGCCGATCGGGATCCTGCCACAAAAAGACCGATCCCAACGGAAAGCCGCAGTTGGAACAATTCGGGTTTTATAGGACTTATTCTTAAGTCGGTGATATCCTCTGCCAAGGGTTCAAAGCCACAGGCATTGATTTTTCTCTTCAGAACAGGGACGCCTCGGTCGTGATAATGGCCTCCAGGATCATTGCCGTCATTAAAAACAGCATAGCTGACCAGACTAATTTCACCCACTTCCGTTCCTGCTGGATAAGACTTTTTCAGTCCTTGGTTGCCTGGTTGAAAAGGATCGGTATCGATAGTCAGGAACTGCCCTGAAATCCCATTGATCTGGGCCAATTCCGGGGGCTTGCCGATATAAACCAGATCCATAAGATTGTATTGGTCATTGATATCCGTGCTGTTTAAGGCCAGTTTAATCAAGGTGTCTCCGGATAGAACCCCTTGTGAAAGTATGGTGGGATTGGTTCCGCTCGAGAGGAAAATCAATAAAGAAAGGAGGTCCGGGTTATCGCCTCCCGGGGTCCAGGAAATAACCCCACTCGGGACCAGGGGCTGAGGGATCTTGGGAATAAAGGAGTTGGGGATCCAGCCCGGCAGATTCTTCAGATCAGTTTGATCCAGGGTTGGATATCCGGCACTCCTGAAATCGCGAGCCATTATTTCCAAAGCGGCCCGCAGTCCCTGTTGTCTCTGGATGATCCTGGCTTGTGTTTTTGTAAGCATCGGCCTGAGATAAAAATATCTGACAAACCGTACCCAGGACCAATCCTAAAAGGGTCAAGGTGACCAGCACCTCAATCAGTGTAAATCCACGGTCCTTTTTTTCTTTTTTCATATCACCCCTCTTGTACCTTCACCCGGCCCAGAGAGGAGAGGGTGATTATTTTTTTCCCGGAGGAATTTTTTACCACCAGGGTGGTCCCCACCACCGCCCCCCGGGGTGAAAAAATCGGATGATTACTGCTGCTCTCTAAATTCACCCCTGGATAGTAGTAAGGGTTTTGGGCGTTATTAAACTCCCGAATTATCCCCTCTTGCACCCCCGGCCACCGAGAAAGCCCGGTAGCGGATTCCCGTTCCAAGAAATAATGGTTTTGTTCGGGCACAATCTGAACCCGGAAATAGCAATTTTGTCCGATGGCCTTCATTCTGGCCAGTTGAAAATCGGAAACCAAGCATTGCACCGCCCCTTCCAGACGATATCTGGGAATGAATTGATGATAGCCATAACAGCCGATAGAAAAGACCAGACCCATCAAGAACAGGGTCATAATCGTTTCCATTATAGAAAATCCGGATTGATGTTTTCTGGTCGGCATTAATACCTCCTTTCTTTAAAGATCGTAAGATTATTTGCTTAACCATCATCCCGGCCAAAGCCCGTGGTTGGCAGAGGGTTAAGTTTTACGTTCGCTGCTGACGGGGTCGCGAAATGCCGACCGACGAAACCCGAAACACTCAAAATTGAAGCTCCCTGCTCCAAAATGCGGTCTCTCCCAAGCGAACCACCGCGTGGGGGCGATGCGCTCGCTATCCCTGTCAAGATGCCGGATTTATGATTTAACTTTTTACAAAAATTCTTAGAAGAATCCAGGAAAAGAGGATTCAGCCGAGATACCAGTTCAGGAGAGATGTGCCGAAGAAAAGATGAATCACCGCCCCCAATGAAAGAAAGGGGCCGAAAGGAATGGGATAAGTGCGATCCTTCTTCCAGATCAGGATCAGCCCAAGACCCACCAAAGTTCCTAAAAAGGAACCCGCTAAAATGGAAACTAAAACCCCGGGCCAGCCCAGGAAGGCACCGATCATGGCCAATAATTTGATATCCCCTCCCCCCATGCCTTCTTTTCGGGCCAGCTTTTCGTAGGCCAAAGCCAAAAGCCATAACAGACCGCCCCCTGATAGCACGCCTATCAGGGAAGACCACCAGCCCGGGGACCCGATCAGCCAGGAAAGCACCCACCCCAGTACTATCCCCGGATAAGTAATGACATCGGGGATTATCTGATGAGCCAGATCGATAAAAGAAACCACCAGGAGGGCAGCGAAAAGAACCAGGGCTTGAAACAAGGCCCAGGATAAGCCGAATTTCCAGCCTATCAGAACCGTAGCCAGGCTGTTCAACAATTCGACCAAGGGATATTGATATGAAATTGGGTGATGACAATAGCGACATGACCCTCTTAATAGCAAAAAGCTTACCAAAGGCAGATTATCCAGGACCGAAAGAGGATGTCGGCAATGAGGGCACATGGAACCAGGCCAGACAATGGATTCTTCTTGGGGGAGACGGTAGATGCAGACATTATAAAAACTACCGAGAATCAAGCCGAGGACCAGAAGGGCCGAATAAAATAATCCGGGATGAATAGCCATCGGAGTCATAGTCCTTTTAACATGAACAGGGTTTAAGGATTCCAGGATTCGAGGGATCAAGGGTTTTAATTTTCATTCCTTTCACTTTAATCCTGGTCTCGTGAAGTGTTATTTTCTGCATAAAAGGGAAGAGATCGTTTGACAAGACTTTTTTCTTCAATATATAATCGAGTGCTACGAACAAAGGCTGATTAAATGTGAACTTCGGTGCCAGGGAAGGGAAATCTTATTCCCATCGATGAGGAGCTTTTATGATTTTCCGGATCAATCCTTCCAATCCCCAGAAGCGGCTGATTGATAAGGCCGTTGAAATTTTAAAGGACGGAGGGATTATTGCCTATCCGACCGATACGATTTACGGGTTCGGTTGTGATATGTATAACAAAAAGGCCGTACAACGCATCTATCAAATCAAAAAAAGAGACCCCCAGAAGCCCTTCAGCTTTATCTGCTCGGATTTAAAAAACATCAGTTTATACGCCCAGGTCACTAATCAGGCCTACAAAATCATGAAACGATGCTTACCCGGACCTTATACTTTTATCCTTCTGGGAACCAAGCTGGTCCCCAAGATCATGGTAACCAAGAGAAAGACCGTGGGTATCCGGGTGCCCAACAACAATATCTGCCTGGCCCTGGTCAAAACCATTGGGCATCCGATCATCAGCACCAGCGTTGGCCTTTCCGGCGGGGAAGTCTTTTCCGATCCTTCTTTGATCGAGGAAACCTTTGGTCCCCAGATCGATGTCACCATTGACGGCGGCCTCCTGGCCAACCAGCCCTCAACCATTATTTCGCTGATTGATGATGAAGTCGAAGTGATCCGGGAAGGGCTGGGGGAGTTTCGTCAATTCTTATAAAAGATGGGCGCGATCAGGTTGAGTTGGGCCGTGGGCCATTCGGGTTGAAGGGATTCTTTAACCTCCCCCAGTAATTCTTTGAAGATTAGATTCCAAATAGAGAAACGTTTTGTTTCCGGGTAGATCAGTTTAACCTCGCCGGAAAGGCCAACCATCTTTTTAGTCAGATCGACGGCGTCTTCGAAACTCCCCAATTCATCGATCAACCCAAGCCTCTTGGCCTGCTCCCCGGTAAAAATACGGCCATCGGCTATCTTTTCCACCTGTTCCCGGCTTAACTTTCGCCCTTTGATGACCACCTCGACGAATTGCTGATAAACATTGTCAATAACCCCTTGAAGAAGGCGCCGCTCTTCGGGAGTCATTTCCCTGACCGGTGAGCCGATATCCTTATAAGGACCGCTCTTAACCGTTTCCCTGCTCACCCCGATTTTCTTGAGGAGTTCCTTAAAATTGGGCAGGTCTAAGATCACCCCGATACTCCCGGTCAGGGTCGCCGGATTGGCCACAATTTTATCGGCGGCCAGGGCCACATAATATCCGCCTGAAGCCGCCACGTTCCCCATGGAGACCACCACTTTTTTCTTGAAAACGGTCCTCTGCACCTCTCGATAGATTTCTTGAGAAGCGGCCGTGCCTCCCCCGGGGGAATCGATACGGAGGATGATCGCCTTGACCCGGTTGTCTTTACGGTATTTTTTTAACTGCTCCACCACCGACTTGGAATCGGAAATAATTCCATGAATGGGGATCACACCGATCCGATTTCCAAATGGGAGGCCTTTCCCTTCTGCCCAGAAAAGGGTTGAAAACCATAGCAGGATGGCCAAACCAACGGCCACCAGGGTTGAAATCAGTAAACCAAACAGGATGGGGTGTTTTTTATCCGACAAAGGGCTTAATCCAGACAATGAGATGTTAGGAGTTGATTTGCATCATAATTCGGAAATAAGAATATTGGATATCAAATTTCGAAGTAACTTATTTTTGACTTCCTTCGATATTCATGGTTCGATATTCGATAGTTGTCTTGCTCGTGGTGCCTCCTTTAGGCCTGGAGGTTTGGTACCAAGCACAGAATACCACCGGGTCAGGATTCGGCTGAATCTAAAGAAAATTTATTTTTATTTTCCATTTCCTCTCTGAGCAAATCACCCAAATTGGAACTGGCTTCTTTGGAACCGCTCAGGTATTCTTTGATCAAGGTCTGCTCTTCATCCTTCTTGGCCCTGCGAATGGAAAGCCCAATCCTTCTCTCTTTCTTGGTGATATTGATGACCTTGGCCGTAATCGTGTCCCCGACCTTAAACAGCCCGACGGGCGTTTTGATCTTTTCCTTACTGGCCTCCGATACATGGACCAGTCCTTCCACCCCTTCTTCAATCTCTACAAATATCCCAAAGTCGGTTACATTGGTGATAACTCCTCTGACCACGGAACCTGTGGGATATTTTTTGGGGATTTCTTCCCAGGGGTCGGGTTCCAGTTGTTTGATCCCCAATGAAAACCGCTCCTGCTCTTTATCAATGTGTAAGACCTTGGCCTGAACCTCCTGCCCTTTTTTATATAATTCCGAGGGGTGTTTCACCCGTTTGATCCAGGAAATATCCGAAATATGAACCAGACCGTCGATCCCTTCGTCAATACCGATAAAAAGACCAAAATCGGTGATGTTTTTTATCTTTCCTTCGATCACGGTTCCTACCGGATATTTTTCAGCAATCACATCCCAGGGATTGGGTTCGACCTGTTTCATACCCAAAGAAATCCTTTTTTTATCTGCGTCCACGGAAAGGACCACCGCCTCTACGACGTCTCCCACCGAGACAATCTTGGATGGGTGTTTGACCTTTTGGGTCCAGGACATTTCCGAAACATGGATCAAGCCCTCTACGCCATTTTCCAATTCCACAAAGGCGCCGTAATCGGTCAAATTGACGATTTTCCCTTTGATCCTGCGGCCGATGGGATACCGTTCCGTCACTGATGTCCAAGGATCAGGATGTAGTTGCTTTAACCCTAAAGAGACCCTTTGACGCTCCCGGTCAAAATTGAGGACCTTAACCCGGAGTATATCTCCAACTTTGCATAATTCGGAGGGATGACTGGCCCGGCCCCAACTCATATCCGTTACATGTAAAAGTCCGTCAATCCCTCCCAGGTCGATAAAAATTCCATAATCGGTGATGTTTTTTACCACCCCTTCCATGACCTGACCAGGTTCGATGGTATTTAGAATTGTATTCCTTTGAGACTCCCTTTCCTTTTCCAGGAGAACCCGGCGGGAAAGAACGACATTATTCCTTTTTTTATTGTATTTTAATATCTTGAACAGAAAAGAGGCCCCCAATAAATTGTCCATGTCTCGAACCGGCTGCAAATCAATCTGAGATCCTGGGAGAAAGGCCGGGAGACCGATATCAACCGTCAGACCGCCCTTGACTTTCCCGACAATCTTGCCTTCAATAACCCCATCTTCCCGATAGATCCGGCTGATTTCATCCCAAACCAGAATCTTGGCGGCCCTTTCTTTTGAAAGAAGGATATCCCCTTCTTCATCATCCCGCTTTTCAATTAAAACATCCACACCTTCCCCGATCTGGGCCGTTATTTCACCCGAAGGGGTCAAAAACTCATGAAGGGGAATCCGGCCTTCTGATTTATAGCCGATATCGACCATTACAAATTCCTTGTCGACACTGACAATTCGGCCTTTGACCACTTCTCCTTCTTGGAAAGTCTTTAAACTTTCTTCATACAGTTCCTTAAACTCCTCTTCCCCTTGATTTCTCAGAGATCTTTCATTCAAAACGGTCGTCTCTTTGGCTTTGGTTTCGTTTTCTTGGTTACCCATTTCCTCTGTCTTTTTTTCCATTAACCTTTTATCCCCCTAAACATCCTTTTTAGTCCTAACTCTTTTTTTACTTCCGCTATTAGGTCTAATATTTTTTTGTATCAAAAATATTAATAAAAATCAAGGATTAATTGAATCTTTTAAGAGAGGACATACAAAGACTCCAAAAAAATTTTAATTTGGCCATAATTATGTTAAACGGCTACTCCTCTAAAGAGCCATTGGAGTAAGATTCGTTGGGCGTTTTTATTCTATTCCCGAATTTTAGATGAGATCCCCCAGGAAAAATTTTTGAAAGAATGGCTTCAACCACCATTTCGGGAGTCAATTGGGATGTATCGATTACCCGGGCATCCTGGGCCGGACAAAGAGGGGCCAGAGCCCTCTGTTGATCCTGACGATCCCGGATTTCCATCTCCCGTTTCACTTCTTCCAGGGATACGGATTGCCCTCTTTGGATCAGTTCTTTATATCTTCTTTGGGCCCGAACCTCCAGAGAAGCCTCCAAAAAAAATTTATAATCCGCCTGGGGGAAAATAACCGTTCCCATATCCCTCCCTTCAGCAATCAGGCCTCCCTGTCTGCCAAGGGCCTTCTGTTTATCCGCCAAGACGGACCGGACCTCGGGTTTCATGGAAAACACCGAGGCCAATTGGCTGATCTCCGGGGTCCGGATCTCTTGGCTGACATCCCGGCCTTGAACCCAGACTCTTTGGGCGGGGCCGTTTCCCTCAATGACAAAATTCAAGTCTTTTAAAAAAAGGACCATTGCCTCCCCGGATAGTTTTTCTTTTTTGCCCTCCCTTATGGCCCAGGCCACCACCCGATACATGGCCCCCGTATCCAGGCAATCCAATCCCAACCGGTCTCCCAAAATTTTAGTAACAGTGCTTTTGCCCGCTCCGGCCGGACCGTCGATGGTGATAATGATGTTGGGTTTGGGCATACAAAAACCAAAACAAAAAAAATCGTCCGCCTCGGCGGACATAAGGAGCGTTTCATTTGAGGGTCCAGTCGAATGCCTTAAATCTCTTCCCTCAAACCACAACGACCCTCTATAGTCGGGCTATTCTTTACCAGTTAAGACCTGTTTCAAGGCTTTCAAAAAACACCGATTTTCTTCCGGAAGCCCCACATTCACCCGGATGTAATCCTCCAAACCATAACTTTTCATTGAACGGATAATGACCCCTTTTCTTAACATGGCTTCATATACGGCCTGGGCCTTCTGTGGAACCCGGATCATAATATAATTAGTTTGTGAAGGTACATAAAAGAGTCCCATCTGGGTCAATCCCCTTTCCAGGTCCTTCTTGCCCTTTCGAACCAGGGACCGTGTATTCTCATAAAAATCCTGGTCTTCCAAGGCCCCCATGGCACCTGCCTGGGCCAGAGAGTTAACATTGAAAGGTTGACGGACCCGGTTTATATAGTCAGCTAAATCGGCATGGGTCAAGCCGTATCCGATACGCAGGCCGGCCAAGCCAAAAGCCTTGGAAAAAGTTCGAATGACTAATAGGTTTTTTTCAGAGTTCAAGTAACTTATTCCATCCGGATACTCCGGATCTTCTACGAAATCTACATAGGCTTCGTCCAAGAGGATCAAAATCCTGGAAGGAACAGCCTTTAAAAAGCGCTCCCATTCTTTCTTTTTTATAATGGTCCCTGTAGGATTATTGGGGTTATTGACGATAACAACTTGAGTTCGTGGACTGATCCGCTTTAAAGCGGCCTCCAAATCAACGGTAAATCGTTTAAGCGGAACCAGGACATTCTTTCCCCCCATGGCCTGGACGACCTTTCCATAAACCAGGAAAGAGGGAGTGGGAGATATAACTTCAAAGCCCGGCCTCAGGAAAGTCCTTAAGGCCAGATCGATGATTTCGTTGGAACCATTCCCCAGGAGGATTTGTTCCGGCTCCAGTCCCAGATATCGGCCAAGGGATTCTTTTAAGTAGTAGCCGCTTCCGTCCGGGTAACGATGGAGTTGGGATAAAGCGCATCGAATTGCGTCTAAAGCCTTAGGGGACGGTCCAAGGGGATTCTCGTTGGAGGCCAGCTTGATCACTCTTTGAATCCCATATTCACGAGTCAATTCTTCAATGGGTTTTCCTGGAGGATAGGGGATCAAGTCGAGAATTGATTTTTTAATTTTCATCTTTTTTTCCTAATTTTTAACCAGTTTTTAACTCACCCCTTATGAAAAATCAATGAAAAATTCTTGCTTTTTTATTAAAAAGAAATATAATTCCATATTTATAATGAATCTAATCCTTAAATTAATTAAGAAAGGGAATTGAAGATGAACAAGTCCCAGTTGATTGAAGCCTTAGCCAAAGACCAGGACCTGACCATCAAAAATGCTGAATTAGTAGTAACCCACTTTTTTGAAAATATCGAAGAGGCCCTGGCCAAGGGGGAGAGGGTAGAAATCCGCGGCTTTGGGAGTTTTAAGGTAAAAAATTATCAGGGGTATAAGGGAAGAAATCCCAAAACCGGGTCCATAATCAACGTCTCAGAAAAAAGACTCCCTTTCTTTAAGGTAGGGAAAGAATTAAAAGAACGCGTTGATGCCTAATCTTTTCTTGGCCGTGCTAAGCGGGGAGCTGGCGGTGCCCTGTACCCGAAATCCGCTTACGCGGGGCAGAATCTCCTTTTGAGGATTGTAACGGCACCAAAGAACCCTTTTCTATGGGTCAAGATTGGACGGTACGCAACAAACGGTTATGAACCCCGTCAGGTCCGGAAGGAAGCAGCGGTAAATAATGCGGTTTGTGTCGTATCTATCTCTAATACTTGCCCTTAGACCAAGGACTTCGGTGGCGTTGGTACGAGAAAGGATGCACGGCCAAGATAATTCGGGGTGTAAATAATCTTGCTATCCAATATCCATCCGGAAACGACTCTCTTCCAGATGGCGCATTAAGCCATCAGCTTTTAGCCTTCAGCAAAACCCTTTATCATTGGGGAGTTGGGCTAAATGCTGACTGCTGAAAGCTATCCGGAAATCTTGGATTTCCGGATGAAAATAATCTAACTTCAGTCGCCTTGCATTACCCCTAAAATTATAAAAAATTTTTCCCCCCGGGCCGAGCGGTTATTCTTCTATTTCACCCATTCCTTAACAAACCGGTCTAACCATTTGTCCCAACATGGAAAAACCCAATAAATTCCTTGACAAAATCGATTAAATTAGAGATACTATTTAGTACCCTCCGGAAATGATCCTCTTCCGGATGGAGTATTAAGCAATCAGCTTTTAGCTTTCAGCAAAATCCATTATCATTGGAGAGTTGGGCTAAATGCTGACCGCTGACTGCTGAAAGCTATCCGGAAATCTTGGATTTCCGGATGAAAACTATTTAAGTTTCCTAAAATTAAACCGAGATAGCGGAAAGATAATAGAAAAAAATACCGAGCCATATTTCCTGCATAAAAAAATATCATGTGGTTTCCCGGGGCCAAAAAGGATAGCTACATTGGAATAGACATCGGCTCTCATTCCATTAAGGTTTGTCGTTTGTCCCAACGTCAGAAGGAAATTTTTCTTGATAGTTTCGGGCTGGCCAATTTACCCCCTTCTTCCATCGTCAACGGCACAATCAAGGAACCTCAATTAATTGCCGAGACTTTACAAGCCTTATTACTCCATCTACGGATAAAATCAAAAAAAATCGTTTTCGCCATTTCGGACTACTCGGTCATAATAAAAAAAATTAATCTGCCAGTCATCCCGGAAAAAGAATTGGCCCAGGTCATTGAATATGAAGCCCAGCAACATATTCCTTTTGATATCAGAGAAGTCAATCTGGATTTTCAAGTCCTGGGTCCTCTCAAGGAAGACCATGATTCCATGTCCGTTCTATTGGTGGCCGTCAAAAAAGAGATATTGAACGCCTTCATGGAGGTCTTGGATTTGGCGGGATTAGAGGCCTGTATTGCCGACGTGGCGGCCTTTGCCCTGTCCAACGCATACGAAAATAAAACATCCGCCGGATTCAAGCCCAATAGCCCTTCTCAACCTGGGCGCCGGTCAGGTCAACCTGTATGTCCTTACAAAAGATGGTCCTGTTTTTAACCGGGATATCTTTTTAGGGGGGAGGCAGCTCACCGAACAGATACAATCGCTCTTAAACCTTTCTTATGAAGAGGCCGAAAAGCTTAAATTGGGATGGAACCGCCCATTGGATCAATTGGACCGAATCGGGCCTTCCTTGTTGGCAATAGTCCAGAACTGGGCGGAAGAGATTAAAAAGGTCCTGGATGTCTTGACCACTTCGGATCCCGAGATTAAACCGACCAAAATCATCTTGTCAGGCGGTTCTTCCTTGTTGCCCGGTCTTCCCCAGTTTTTATCCAAGGGGCTTCAGCTCCCTGTGGAAATATTTAATCCCTTTTTCTCGGTTCGGGTAGATCCTGACACCTTCGACACAAAATATTTACAGAGCGTAGGGCCCCAGATGGCTGTTGCCCTTGGTTTAGCCTTACGACAAAATGGGCAACGATGATCCTGATCAATCTCTTGTCCCATGAATTCCGAAAGGAAAAAGACCGGTATCGTCTATTTGATAAGATCGTTTTGGGGTATGGGATCCTTATAGCGGCCCTTATTATTGTCTATTGGATTTTAGGGACCCAAGTGCAAACCCTTAAAGAAGAGAAGGCGGCCTTAGTAAGACAAACTCAAACTGCTACACCCCTCCAGAAAGAAATCAAATGGCTCAAAGAGAGAAAAAAGATGGCCCAAACCGGGCTTACTCTTCTTCAAAATCTGGAAAAAGACCGGCACGGCCCGGTCCGCCTGATGGAGGTTCTTTCGACGCTGCTGCCGGTCGATCAACTCTGGTTGATCAGCTTGAAAGAAAACGGACCGGAAATCCGGTTGGAAGGAATCACTTTCAGTAACGAAACCCTGGCCGAGTTTATGAAACGACTTAAATCTTCCTCCTTGATCAAACAGGTGGACCTGATTCAATCCACCCAGTCCCTTTATAAGGATTTGATAGTTAAACAATTCACCCTGACGGCCTGGACGGGACCTCCGGCCCCTCCCCCGGAGAAAAAATAAAATCCCGATGAATCCCTTCTCCGACATAAGCGATCGGTGGACCCAACTGACCTTAGCCCAAAAGGTGGTGGTGCAAATTCTGGGTATGGTCTTATTGGCAGCGGCCCTGGGTTTTTTGGGGCTAAAGCCCCTCTGGGACAAGTCAAGGACCCTCCGGGAAGATATCGACCAGGAAAAAACAAAGCTGGCCCAGATTATTCGAACCCAGGCACAAGTTACCAAATTCAAACGCGAATTGGCCGAAATGGATGTCCGCTACAAACAAAACCTGGCCATGCTGCCCGAGTCCGGAGAAATACCCGGCCTGCTTAAGACCATTTCCAACCTTGGCCAGCAAGAGGAATTAGAATTTCTTCTTTTTAAACCGGAGAAGGAGATCCCTAAGGATTTCGTCGCTGAAATCCCGATCACCCTCCATCTCAAGGGTAATTACCATGAGATCGGTGTATTTTTTGACCGTCTTCGGAGACTTCCCCGGATTATTAATGTAAAACAACTGGAATTGGGGACCTTTGATGAAAAAACAAGCCGAATTGTTGCCCGCTGCCAGTTGGTAACCTTTAAGGTCCTGCAACCTCCTCCCCCGTCACCAACCCCGGGCCCAAAAGTTGAAAAGAAAAAATAACCGATGCGAAAAATTCTGATCCTGTTTATTCTTTTATACTTGGCCACAGGGGGCTGCGGGGAAAAGACTCCGGAACATTTCTCGACCCAGAAGCTACCCCCCATCCCCCAGCCAGCAAAAATCGGGCCCCTGGGACCGTCACTTTCACCGGCCACGGTCCCCACTGAAAAGCCCGAGCAGTCTGAACCGCCTTATAATCCCACCGGAAAACCAGACCCTTTTCAGCCTTCAAGGATCTCCCTGGAAACCAAGGGGAGGGTCTTGCCCTTGGAACAATTTGATGTCAATGATTTTGAGCTGGTCGGGATAGTTTCCGGGCCGGGGATTAAAAAGGCCATGGTCCAGGACCCGACCGGCAAAGGGTTTATGGTGCAGGTGGGATGCCGGATCGGCAAAAAGGGGGGGAGAATAACCCGTGTTGCCGATAAGGAACTAATCATCGAAGAACCCTATCGGGATTTTCTTGGACGGAAAAGCTTCCGGAAGATCGCCTTGAAAATCCCACAATCCCGATAGGGAACCAATGAACAGAGGAGTCGATTATCCCTTTTGGATGAACATTCAAAACAGAAAGGCCTCACCCCTACTTGAGAGCGAACATGAACAAAATTAAAATGCTGTCTCTATTCTGTTGTTCGGGACTTCTGTTTTTCTTTTTTGGCCTTGGAGAAAATGGATTTTCCTTGCCGGACAAAGGGAAAACCTCCATGGCCAAGGCCCGATTGATTCAATTAGAAGACCAGACCCTTCCGGACAGACTGCGAATCCTTATCAAGACCAGCCAACCTGTTTCCCACCATTCTTTTACCCTGTCCGACCCCTACCGGATGGTTATCGATTTGAGTCCCTGTATCCTGATGAAGGATCATTCCTTTGAGATTAAAGATCCCTCGGTTGAGCGGTTTAGATTTTCCCAGTTAAACAAAAAGACAGTCCGAATTGTTTTGGAATTCACCCGTCTTCCGGCCTATCATATTTCTTTCCAAAAAGAAAAAACCTACAGCCTCTTTGTGGACTTTCCAAGAGTCAAGCCCCCGATGGCCCAAGCGGCCTTAAAACCACAGGAAAAGGATTATCTTTCTGAGATGACTATCGAAGATTTCAAAAAAGAAAAACAGTTTCAGGATAGTCGTCAGAAGGAAAAAATGTTGCTTTCTCAAAAACCACGCATTACCTTTGATTTTTATATGACCAATCTTCACAATGTCCTGCGATTGATCGGCGACACCGGGGGGGTCAATATCGTTGTCGGTGATGATGTCAAAGAAAAAAAGATAACTTTAAGTTTAAAGGAAGCCCCCTGGGATGAAGCCCTTGATTCCATTCTGGATTCCAATAATCTAAAAAGAATAAATCGAGGAGAAAAAACTTTTCTGGTTATTACCCGTGAAAATTACAAAAAATTACAGGACGATGAAAACAAGAAACAGGTGGAAGCGCTTAAGAGAGAACAGGAAGAATCTGGTAGGAGGCGACCCGAAGGCCACCCCCTCCCAACAGAACGGCTCGTACCGGCCAGGTAAGCCGCTCTTCGATTAGCGACTGAACTTCAGTTCAAGAGGTAGTTGCCTCTGGATGAAGTCACTTAGAAAGGTCAACCTTTGCCTTCTGAACCATTGGAGATTCATGATACAACGAACCTCCCGCCGATTGACCGATTGCCACTTGTTCATCTTAACCCAGACTTGGTTCGCTTCCCGGCCTTTATAGTCGGACCGGTTTAGCATCCTCTGAAACTTGCGAGGGTTTTTTCCATTTCTTTAATTGCATGGATCTGAGCCTACTCCGAATCCAGCCATCGAGTTCCGCAAATAGTCTGCTAAACTCCTGGACCCGAAAGTAGGCCATCCACCCTCGTAAGTATTCATTGAGTTCCTGGATCACCTGGTTCATAGATAGGGGATTGTTCCTCCGGGTTAATTCTCGTATCCTGTTCTTGAATTTAACCCTCGCCTTATTGCTGACTCG
>CAWIRY010000162.1:0-27795 GCA_963838485.1 uncultured delta proteobacterium
AATGATTATCGCTTTTACTGGATATGGAAAATCACCTGCCATAGATAAGCTGATAAAACCCTTAAACAAGTATCAGGATGTGGAATATACCGAATACAAAAAAAAATTAGCGGAATATGAAGATAAAATCCGGAAGGCCAGGAAGGATAAAAAAGTTCCCTATCCGAGGGCAGAGGAAAAACCAGCCTTAAGGCATTTTATAGTCAGCGACACCACAACAGAAGCCCTGGCCAATGTTTTCGATGATCATCCCAATGGACCCCTTATCCATTTGGATGAGATATCAAGTCTAATTCTCGGGTTGAATCAGTACAAGGCAAGGGGTCGGGGGAGTGATCGACAAAAATACCTGGAGCTATTTGATGCCCACTCATGGAAAATCGACCGAAAGACTGGGTCCATATTTATTCCCAATACCGGAGCAGCAATAATAGGTGGTATTCAACCGCAGATCATGCCCACAGTTTTTTCAAGGGATTCCTTCCACGATGGGCTGCTTCCCCGCTTTATTATGGTTCATGCTAAAGATAAACCTCAAAAATATAGTAAAAAATCATTGACGGAGGATGATCTTGCCCCTTGGGAAAAATTATTAAATGGTTGCCTTCGGATTCCTTTAATTCTGGAAAAAGGATTTGTAAAACCGAAAATTTTAATTTTAACCGAAGAAGCAGTAAATATTTGGAGTGTCTTCTATGATGAATTTAATACCATCGGGCGATTTTTGTCCGTTGAGGGTAAGGTTTTTATCCCAAAGCTGATAACTTATTCTCTTAAATTTGCCGGAATTCTTCATGTGATTAAGTGCCTTTCAGAAAAGAAGGAGCTTGCTCCAGATATTTCTATAGAAACCACCAGGCACGCCATTGAGCTAACCAGATACTATGCTGGTCAGGCGATCAATGTTTTGAGGCTTTATAAAGGTGGAAATGAAAACCAAAACGGATACCATAACAGACTAATTCAAAATCTGTGGGATCTACAGGGTGAGGTTGTCAATGGGAAACTCCTTTTGGAGAAAATCCGGACAGCCTTTAATGATGATCTCTCGGAGCCTATTAAACTAATCCACAATAAACAGGTCGGAACCCTGCTGAGAAAAATGGGCCTAATCGTTGAAAGGGGTACAGGTGGGCCAGCCTGTTTAATATTCGAGATGGGAAAAATCAAAAAATTATTCTTAGAGAAATCCTCACTTTCCTCACTTTCCGCACTAAACCAATCAGATGATACAAAGGAGTGATGAAAATGAAGAAACTTCCTAAGATAGAAAAAATGCAGGAAATTCAGAGGGAAACCTTTCGGGGGTTTGGTTTTGATTGAAGTTTTAATTGGGGTTTTGGTGATCCCGTTCGATAGTGATCCCCGACACCATTGGTGGAAAAGTGGGCAAAGTAGCAGTGAGACCTTATAAGAAATGTCCCAGGGGCCACACAGTTAAGCCGGGATCAACGATCTATGGATAGGCCGGGAAGTGTGTTTTGGTCCCACTCCCTCAACGGGCGGCTTTTAGGGCCAAGGCCAGGGACTATCAGGACGTGGGGATAAGGAACCAAGGGGCAGAGTAAAATCAATTCGGTTACGTGGAAAAATCTTTAATAGAAGTTTTGGAGATTAAGAAGGGTTAGAAAAATGGTCCAAGGGTGGGCAAAAATCAGAGCAGCGGCCAAATATGCGGGAGTAAGTCCCCGGACCCTGGAAGATTGGCTAAAGGAAGGTCTGCTCCGTTTTGCCAAACTACCCACAGGAACACGTTTGATTAAATATCAATGGATCGATGAAGCTTTGGAGCGTTTTGAGGTCAGTCCGAAAGAAAACCCGGTGGCTCGTCTGGTGGAGGATGTAATGAAAGATTTTTCGACGAGACAATGATTTCTCTTGACTATCCATTAACATTATGTTAAATAACTACCATGGACCCAAAGGAATTGAAAGAATGGCGTGAAAGGAACGGCGTGACACAGCAGCAATTAGCTGAATTGCTTGTTGTCTACAATGTCACAATTAGCCGCTGGGAAACCGGATTTAGTCCTATCCCCAATTACCGGGACTTAGCCCTGGCCGAACTGGAACGTCGCCTTTCAAAAAAAACCATGGGGTCAAAAACATCAAAAAATAGAAGGGAGGTGAAAACCAAATGGGAGTAAAAATAAGGGAAAGACCAAGCGGGTCCGGAATTTATTGGATCTTAATCGATCACCACGGAAAACGAAAAGCAAAGAAGATCGGCACCGATAAGAAAACCGCCCTGGAGGTGGCCGAAAAAATCGCGGCCAAGCTGACCTTGAAGGAATTCAATATTGACACCGGAGAGAAAAAGAGAGTCCCGACCTTCAAGGAGTATGCCTCCACATGGCTTGAAACCTATGTCAAACCGCTCCGGAGAAGGTCTACCTATGAACGGTATCAGTTAGCTTTAACAAAACATATTTTTCCTGCAATTGGGGCTATTCCCTTGGATCAGGTAACCAGGGGGGCCATTCGGGCCTTGTTACTAAGACACCATGCGGAAGGTCATTCCAAGTCGGGAGTTTGCATTCTAAGGGATGTTTGCAGTGGTCCCTTTGTGGCGGCGATTGACGAAGAGTTGATCTCCGTTAATCCGGTAGCTGGCGTATTGAAGCGCCTCAATATCAAACGGGAGAAGAAAATTCCGATTGAACCCCTTACTCATGAGGAAGTAAACCTGTTTCTTGAAACCTGTATCCGGGAGAAGGCCTTCCGGGAACACCACCCCTTTTTCCTGACTGCTTTCAGAACCGGCATGAGGTTAGGGGAACTATTGGCCTTAGAATGGGGAGACGTAGACTTTCATGGGAAGTTTATCCGGGTTACAAAATCCTATCGGAAGGGAGAGCTCGGGCCTACCAAGACCAGCAGAGAGCGTCGGGTTGATATGTCCGACCATCTTATTGAGACTTTACGAGAACTGTTGATCAAAAGGAAAAGGGAAGCCCTGGAAACCGGAAAGAGTGAGGTTGTCGAGATCCTTTTCCACTGGAAGGGGAAATCGATGGAGCAAAACCATATCCGGAGGGTATTTAAAAGGGTCCTTCAGAAAGCCGGGCTAAGAGAAATTAGGCTGCACGATACGAGGCATTCTTTCGCCAGTCTGCTTTTAACCGATGGGGTGACCCCGGTTTACGTCAAGGAACAATTGGGGCATAGCTCCATCCAAATGACCGTTGATATCTATGGGCACCTGATCCCGAATAGTAACCGGGAGGCCGTAAATCGGCTTGATTTCCCGCAACCATCCGCAACCCAGACGCAACCAGCCCAAAATGAAAACGGGCAAGTCTTTGAAAACTTACCCACTTTTTTATCTATGGTGCCGAAGGCGGGACTTGAACCCGCACGGGCGTGACCCGCCACCCCCTCAAGATGGTGTGTCTACCAGATTCCACCACTTCGGCACAAAAAGTTCTCCTATTTATTGATCGGGTTGGCCGGGGTCATTGGAGGCTGGGCTGATGGAGGACCAGTCGGGGCCTGTTTCGGAGTCGATTGCTGTGGCGCAGCCCCCATCGGGGCCTCAACCATCGAAGTACGAGAACCAGGTCCGTGCAGAAAGGCCAACAGCAAAGAGGTAAGCATAAACACGACGGCTACAACCGTCGTCAACTTGGTGAGAAAGGTGGAGGCCCCGCTGCTGCCGAAGATAGTCTGACTCGACCCACCAAAGGCCGCTCCCATACTGGCCCCTTTGCCGGTCTGCAAGAGAACGATCAGGATCAGGGCCATACAGACCAATATATGAACAATGATTAACAGGGTTGACATAATAATTTATCGATTAACCTCCTTGATCAGGGCCAGAAATTTTTCGGCTTTTAGGCTGGCCCCTCCAACCAAAGCCCCGTCAATATCGGGCTCGGAGTGGAGTTCCTGAATATTTTCAGGGGTTACACTTCCACCATACACAATCCGCAACTCCTTTGCAACTGTTTTATTAAAGCGGCCCTCCAACAGCCTTCTAATGAAGGCATGGACTTCCTGAGCCGCTTCCGGAGTGGCTGATCTTCCGGTGCCTATGGCCCAAACCGGCTCGTAAGCAATCACCCCCTGGGCCATTTCTTCTAGAGAAAGTCCCTGGACCGCGGTAAGGAGCTGACGGGTGATGACCTGCAGGGTCCTGCCCCCTTCCCGTTCCTCTAAGGTCTCTCCAATGCAGAAGACCGGCTTCAAACCGGCCTTCAAACAGGCCTGAAGCTTTTGGGCCACTTGGGTGTCGGTTTCCCCGAACCAGTGCCTTCGTTCGGAATGGCCGATAAGGCAATAGTCGCAGCCCACGTCCCGCAGCATGGGGGGTGAAATTTCTCCGGTAAAGGCCCCTTCTTCGGCCCAATGGACATCCTGGCCCGATAATTGAATCGAACTGCCCTGGATTTCCCGACCGACGGCCTGCAAGGCCGTAAAAGGAGGGGCAAGGACCACCTCGGCCCGAAGGGGATCGGGCAGTCCGGCCTTCAGTTCTCTTGTGAAATCTAAGGCCTCGGGGATGGTTTTAAACATCTTCCAGTTTCCACCTATCCAGGGTCGACGAGGGCTTTTCCCCAAATCCGTTACCTTTTCGGGAGGCAGGTATCCGCCTCGATTTTAGATTGCAGGTCAAAACAACGGTCCAAGGCCAATACTCCCGGCAACTGGTTGCCTTCCAAAAGTTCCAGGAAGGCCCCGCCTCCGGTGGAGATATAGGATATTTTGGAAGTCTCACCGGCCTTATGAACGGCCACGTCGGTATCGCCGCCGCCGACGATGGTCAGGGCGTAAGAGTTGGCCACGGCCTGGACCATGGCCATGGTCCCCCGCGAGAAGGCATCCATCTCAAAGGCCCCCATAGGCCCGTTCCAGATGATGGTCTTGGCGTTCTGCAAGGCCTCGGAATAGAGCAGCGAGGTGGCCGGTCCGATATCCAGGATCATCCAGCCCTTGGGCACTTCCTGGACCGTGGTGATCTTGGTTTCGGCCGTGGGATCGAAATGATCGGCCACCACACAGTCCATAGGAATATATAATTTGACTCCCAAGTCCCTGGCTTTTTTAAGCAGGCAATAGGCCACGCTGACCAGATCCTCTTCCACCAGGGAATTGCCGATATCAAAATTAATGCCCTTCAGGAAGGTATTGGCCATGGCCCCGCCGATGATCATTTTGTCGACATGGTTCAGCAGGTTTTCCAATGCCGCCAACTTTCCGCTGACCTTGGATCCGCCGATGATGGCTACCAGCGGACGGGCCGGTTTTTCCAGGGATTGGTTGAAGAATTTCAATTCGTCTTTCATCAGAAAGCCGGCCGCACATTCTTTGGCATACCTGGCCACGGCGACCACAGAGGCATGGGCCCGATGGGCCACGGCAAAGGCGTCGTTGATGTAGATATCGGCCAACCCGGCCAGCTCCTGGCCGAAGGCCTCATCATTTTTTTCCTCTTCCGGATGAAAACGCAGGTTTTCCAAGAGAAGGATGTCACCCGGTTTCATGGCCTGGATCATCTTTTTAACCTCCGGACCCACGCAATCCGGGGCCAATTGGACCTCCTTCTGGACCAGTCGGCTCAGACGACGGGCTACCGGAGCCAGGCTGAGTTGCGGGACCACCTTGCCTTTTGGACGGCCCATATGAGAGCAGAGGATCACCAGAGCGTTTTCATCCAGGGCATAATTAACGGTCGGCAATATCCCGCGGATACGGTTGTCATCAGTGATGTTTAAATTGTTATCCAGGGGCACGTTCAGGTCCACCCGTATCAGGAGCCGCTTGTTTCTGATATCCAGTTCATTCAGGTATTGCAATGTTTTTCTCCTCCTTCTCTGCCAATGCGGATTAGGGTGAGTTTTTAATAACCTATAAATAATATAACAAAATGGCTCAATAAAATCAAATATAAAAAAAGGGAACGGGGCTTACCCCGTTCCCTTTTTTTATTAGATGAATTGTTATTGGTTCCGAAAGTTATTTCCAAAGAGAAATAATGATCGGTACGATCAACAAGGCCACGATATTAATAACCTTGATCATCGGGTTGATGGCCGGGCCGGCCGTATCCTTATAGGGGTCGCCGACGGTATCACCGGTAACCGAGGCCTTGTGACCATCGCTTCCTTTCTTATGGACGACGCCTTTATCGTCGGTGACGCCGTCTTCAAAGGATTTTTTGGCGTTGTCCCAGGCGCCGCCGCCGGAGGTCATGGCGATGGCCTGGAAGAGGCCGGTCAGGATGCATCCGATAAGCAGACCGCCAAGGGCCTTCGGCCCGAGGGCAAAGCCGACAATGATCGGGGCGACGACCGGGATCAAGGCCGGTATCATCATCTCCTTGATGGCCGACTTGGTGACGATATCCACACACTTTCCGTACTCCGGTTTTCCGGTGCCTTCCATGATGCCCTTGATCTCACGGAACTGCCTGCGGACCTCTTGGACGACCCCGCCCGCTGCTCTGCCGACCGCCAGCATTAGCCGGCCGCCGTAGTAGTAAGGGATCAGACCGCCGATAAAGAGGCCGGCAATGACTAGGGGATCGGAAAGATCGAAGGTCAGGCCGCTGATCCCCTTGGAGAGTTCCCGCGCATATTCGGCAAAGAGGACCAGGGCTGCTAGAGCGGCTGAGCCGATGGCATATCCTTTGGTAACCGCCTTGGTGGTATTGCCGACCGCGTCAAGAGGATCGGTCACCGCTCGGACACTTTCCGGTAGTTCCGCCATCTCGGCGATACCGCCGGCATTGTCCGTGATCGGTCCATAGGAATCGATGGCCACCACGATGCCGGTCATGGAGAGCATGGCCACGGCGGAGAGGGCGATGGCAAAAAGACCGCTGCTCACACCGTTCACATTGCTGCTGAACCCGCCGCCGAGGGCGAAAGAACCGACGATGGCTCCCACGATCACCAGGGCCGGAAGGGCCGTGGCTTCCATACTCATGGCCAGGCCGGCGATAACATTCGTGCCGTGGCCGGTCAGGCTGGCCTTGGCGATCGTCTTCACGGGTCGGAACTGATTGGCCGTATAGTACTCGGTGATCAAGACGATGAGACCGGTCAGGGCCAGGCCGATACAGGCCGTGCCGAAAATGCTCATGGGGGTGAAGCCGCCGGTTTTGTCGCCGAGTCCTCCCATGAACCAGGAGGTTACGAAATAAAAGGCGATGGCCGCCAGGATCCCGGCGACGGCCAGACCCTTATACAGGGCGCCCATGATGTACTGGCTGGCCCCGAGTTTGACGAAGTAGGTGCCGATGATCGAGGCAATAATCGAAACACCGCCCAGGAGAAGCGGGAATTCGACCCAGGGGCTATCGGCGCCGAAAACGGACTTGGCGAGCAGCATGGCGGCCACCAGCGTTACCGTGTAGGTCTCATAGAGGTCGGCGGCCATGCCGGCGCAGTCGCCCACATTGTCGCCTACGTTGTCGGCGATAACCGCCGGGTTTCTCGGGTCGTCTTCAGGGATGCCGGCCTCGACCTTACCAACCAGGTCGGCGCCCACGTCCGCCGCTTTGGTGTAGATACCGCCGGCGATACGGGCGAAGACGCTCATGAGGGAGCAGCCGAAACCGAGGCCGATGAGGGCATGGAAGGCCCCCTCTCCGGCCATGGACCGGGCCAGCGCAAAATAACCGGCCAGCCCGATGACGCCCAGACCGACCACCATGATGCCCGTGACTGAACCGCCCTTGAATGAAAGGGTAAGCGCGGCTTGGATTCCCTTTTTGGCCGCCTGGGTTGTCCGCACATTAGCCCGTACCGTAACCCACATGCCGACAAAGCCGGCAAAGGCTGAGCCGACCGTCCCGATCAGGAAGCCTAAGGCCGTCCATAGGCCCAGAGCTGGGACCACGGCAATAATGATCAGCAGAATCACGGCCACGATGGCAACGGTCTTATACTCGCGGGTCAGAAAGGCATAGGCCCCTTCTTTGACCGCATTGGAGATCTGCTGCATACGTTCGGACCCAGCGTCCTGCTTGGAGACCCAGGCCGCGGTCACGAGGGCGTACAACACCCCCACGGCGCCACATATGATGGCAAAAGTAATAATGTTCATAAACGCTCTCCTCTCCTCCTTCTTTTAAGTTAATAAAATCAGTAATGGGAAATGGATATGATAAAAAATTTTTTATCGATCAGGATTTTTATTCCACCTCCTTTAAAAAAATCGTTTATTAAGCTTAAGATATTACTTGTGAAATCTATTACAGAGTCCTCCCGCTTCTATCATACCACCGGGGGGATGTCAAGAATTTTTCCATAGATTTTATTCCTTCCTTGACCGCCGTATATTTTCTTGCCAAAATAGAGGTTAAGGAAGGAACGGCTTCAATGAGAATGGCCTCATCAAAAGTCTATTTCGTCATCCCGGACGATGGTGAGGGGTCTTATAAACACCCATGAGAACAGAGTTTCTCTCATGGGTCGAAATATGGTAAATTCATCAATCATTAAAAAGGAGGAGGACTTTTATGGACAAAGAAGAAGGGGAAATTGGTCGAATGCAGATAAATCCCACCGACTATATCCTTTTTTCGATTAAAGAATACAAAGGGAAACGCTATGTGGACCTGAGGAAATATGTGGTCTCCGACAGCTACACGGGGTTTACCAAACAGGGGGTCCGTTTTGTCGCCGATTTGTTTCCTGAGTTCGAAGATAAACTGACCTTGGTAAAAAAGGCCTTGCCGGCGGCCGAATGAATGGGGGACAAAGAAAATTCCAAAGAAAATACTTGACAGATCTTTTTTTTTCCTTAAAGGTCATTCTGTAATTACATTGTAGTTATATCATAATTATCAGTCAGGGATCATGACCTCGTTGAAATAAAGATTTAAAGCCGGAAACAGGGCGTTTGAGGTGATCATAATCTTAAGGAGGGTAATATAATGTACTGGGACGAGAAATTTGAGACCATGTCTTTGGGAGAAATGCAGGAATTTCAATTAAAACAACTCCAAAAGACCGTTGCCTGGGTTTACGAAAAAGTTCCTTTCTATAAAAATAAATTAGAAGACTTAGGGGTTAAACCTTCGGACATAAAGGAGTTGAAAGATCTGGCCAAATTGCCCTTTACGGTTAAAAATGACCTTCGGGACAATTATCCCTTTGGCCTCTGTACCGTGCCTATCCAAGACTTGGTTCGGATCCATGCCTCTTCAGGGACCACGGGAAAACCGATTACCGGTCCTTATACGGCCGATGACCTGGACCAATGGTCCAATTGTATGGCCCGGAATTTAATCGCCGCCGGCGTCAGGTCCAACGATGTCATTCAAAATGCCTATGGCATGGGGCTGTTTACCGGTGGTCTCGGATTTCACCAGGGGGCGACCAAGGTAGGGGCCACCATCGTCCCCACGGGTTCCGGCCAGACCGAGAGGCAGATCACCATCATGCAGGATTTTGGGACCACCGTTCTTTTTTCCACACCTTCCTACGCCTTGACCATTGCCGAAAAAGCCCATCAAATGGGAGTTAATTTTAAAAACCTGCGGTTACGGGTCGGGGTTTTCGGAGCGGAGCCCTGGACCAAAGAAATGCGCAAAGAAATCGAAGACCGCATGGGTCTCAAAGCCCATGAAGCCTATGGATTGACGGAAATGATGGGTCCGGGGGTGGCCTTCGATTGCCAGGCCCAAGACGGCTATCTGCATGTCAATGAGGACCACATTCTGATTGAAATTATCGATCCGGTAACCGGGGAACCCCTTCCCCCCGGGACCAAGGGGGAACTGGTTTTTACGGCCATACAACGAAGGGCCATGCCCTTGCTGCGTTATCGAACCCGGGACATAACCTTGACCAAACGGGAAAAATGTGAATGCGGCCGGACCTTGGTCAAGATGGAAAAGGTTTACGGCCGAACAGACGATATGCTGATTATCAGCGGCGTCAACGTCTTCCCTTCACAGATTGAGAGCATCCTTTTGGAAGAAAAAGGGATTGAACCCCAGTACGTCATTATTGTCCGGAAAAAAGGATACTTAGACACTTTGGAAGTCAATGTAGAGGCCAAGTCAGATATTCATCAGGCCGGGGCTGAAAAAATCAAAGAAGTGGAACAGAAGATCGAAGGCCGCATGAGAGGAATGATCGGTATCGGCATAAAGATCCGTCTCGTCTCACCGGGGACCATCACCCGGAGTGAGGGTAAAGCCAAGCGGGTTATCGACGAACGGAAGCTTTGATTTGATTTAGTATTGCTTAGTCTTGATCCGATTAACCAATCCCCCTTATCCTGAGAGTCTAAAAGGAAAGGGGGATTTTTTATTGACAAGGCCCTGTTCTTTTAGTTAATTGGGATAGATTATTTTTTAATAAGCCAGTAAAGGGAGGACCTCGATAATGAAAATCCATGAATACCAGGCCAAAAAGATCTTTGCCCGGTACGGACTGCCGGTCCCTAAAGGGAATGTGGCCTTTTCGGCGGAGGATGCGGCCCAAGTTTCCCGGGAGATCGGCCCTCCTCCCTACGTCATCAAAGCCCAGATCCATGCCGGGGGCCGGGGAAAGGGTGGCGGCGTTAAAAAGGCGCAGGACTTGAACGAAGTCGAAAAGGTTTTTAAAGAGATTTTGGGAATGACCTTAATAACCCATCAAACCGGGCCGGAGGGGAGAAAGGTCAGAAAAGTATTAGTGGAAGAAGGTCTGGAAATAGAAAAAGAATTTTATGTGGGCATTGTCATCGATCGGACCAGGGCCTGTCCGGTGATTATGGTCAGCCCGGCCGGAGGGATGGATATTGAGGAGGTGGCTGAAAAAACCCCTCACCTGATCAAAAGGGAATGGGTCGACCCGACCATTGGCTTTCAGCCTTTCCAGGCCCGCAACCTCGTCTATAGCCTGTCCCTTTCACCCTCGTTGATTAAGACCGGACTGGCGGCCTTGAATCAATTATACAGGCTTTTTGAAAGCTATGACTGTTCCCTGCTCGAAATCAATCCGCTGGTGGCCACCCGGGACGGGCGTCTCATCGCTCTCGACGCCAAGATGACTTTTGATGACAACGCCGTTTTTCGACACAAGGACCTGCTGGACCTCATCGATCCCGACGAACAGGACCCGTTGGAACTGGAAGCCAACCGCAACAATCTCAATTATATTCGACTGAACGGCAATATCGGGGTCATGGTCAACGGCGCGGGACTGGCTATGGCCACCATGGATATCATCCAATTATACGGCGGAGAACCGGCTAATTTCCTGGATGTGGGCGGCGGGGCCAATGCCGAGATGATTGCCAAAGGGCTGCAGATTATCCTGTCCGACGAACGGGTTCAGGCCGTCCTGGTCAACATCTTCGGAGGGATTCTACGCTGTGACGTCCTGGCCGAAGGCCTTATTGACGCGGCCCGAAAGGTGAATATTAAAGTCCCTTTGATCATTCGCCTGGAAGGGACCAACGTGGATAAGGGCCGGGAGATGCTGGATCGATCGGGCCTGGATTTTTTAGTGGCCCAAACCATGTCCGAGGCGGCCCTGAAGATCAGTCAACTGGTAAAGAAAAAATAAGGTGAGGGATTTCTTATGAGTATATTAGTTGGAAAAGACAGCCGGATTCTGGTTCAGGGGATCACCGGGCGGGAAGGCAGTTTTCATACCCAGCAGATGCTCGGTTATGGAACCAAAGTGGCCGCCGGAGTTACCCCGGGTAAGGCCGGGCAATCCCTGGAAGGGGTGCCGATTTATAACACGGTTGAAGATGCGGTACGTGAACAGGGGGTTAATTGCTCCGCCATCTTCGTCCCTCCGGCCTTTGCCGCCGATGCCATTCTGGAGGCGGCGGCCGCCGGAATAGGGGTCGTCGTTTGCATCACCGAGGGGATCCCGACCCTGGATATGGTCCGGGTCAAACATTATTTGAAGGATAAACCATCGGTCCTGATCGGTCCGAATTGTCCGGGGATTATCAGTCCGGGGGCCTGTAAGGTGGGCATCATGCCCGGCTATATTTTCCAGCCCGGATCGATTGGGGTCATCTCCCGCAGCGGGACATTAACCTATGAGGTGGTGGATCAGATCAGCAAACAGGGGCTGGGCCAGTCTACCTGTGTCGGCATCGGCGGAGACCCGATCATCGGATTGTCATTCATCGAACTCTTGACTTATTTTGCCCAAGACGAACAGACCCGGGGAGTGGTCCTGATCGGAGAAATCGGAGGAACGGCCGAAGAAGAGGCCGCCCTTTTTATTGAAGAAAAATTCCCTAAACCAGTGGTGACTTTTATCGCCGGCCAGACCGCACCGCCCGGGAGACGGATGGGCCATGCCGGGGCCATCATATCCGGAAAATCCGGAACGGCCCAGGGGAAAGTGGCCGTTCTTAAGGCCGCGGGTATTCGGGTCGTCATGGATTTGACCCAGGTGGGAGAGGCGGTCCGAGAAGTGATGAAAGGGTGAAAGCTGCGAGTTACGAGTTGCGGGTTAAAGAACTCGAAACACGCAACCCGCAACATTACAAACGTAGGAGGATTTTCCCCCTTTTGCTTAACCGGATAATCCCTGTTTATTTATGAAAATACTACTTCACATCTGCTGCGCCCCCTGCACCATTTATCCTCTGCAAAGCTTAAGAATTCAACAGATGGAGGTCACCGGTTATTTCTATAACCCCAATATCCACCCCTACCGGGAATACCAAAAACGAAAAAAATACCCTGGAGGAATATGCCCGGATCAGTGGTTTGGGGGTTATTTTTGACGACCGGAACGACTTGGAGCTTTTCCTCAACCGAACCCGGCCCTGGGGTTCGGATCGGTGTCGGGCCTGTTATGCCATTCGATTGGAAGCCGCCGCCCAAGAGGCCAAGGTCCTTCACTTCGATGCCTTTACCACCACCCTTCTTTACAGCCGCTTTCAAAAACATGATTGGATTAAAGGGGTCGGTCAGGAAATAAGCGAACGCTTTCAAATTCCTTTCCATTATCAGGATTTTCGCCCGGGCTGGAATGAAGGGGTTCTAAAATCCAAAGAACTCGGCCTTTATCGCCAACCCTACATGCGGTTGTATCTTCAGTGAGAGAGAACGTTTCGCTCCAAAGACAGGCCGATAGATTCTTAGTTTCTTAAATTATTGCTCTGAGAATTCATCTCTATTTTTTCTAAAACGCGGGATCACCCGCCTCTTAGCTGGAAGATCCTGAATCCTGGATACCGTATGTTGGATAATGCACTTAATGAATCCGAGACATAGGTTTATCAAGAATCCAGTATCACGTCTATTGAGCATCTTCCACAAAGGTTGAGTTTTTCATTAAGGACGAAGACCCGGTTGCCCGTTGGCTCCCGGCACAGGAACTGGAATGGCCGGGGGCAAAGGGTGATGTTCTTTCCCTCCGTGTTTGGGGCAATATTCAGTGGGTTGGCTCCCGGCGATATAGACTTCTTCTTCTTTGATGGGACAGTCCGGTGTCGCCAAATGGCCCGTCGTCGGATCTATGACCACGGATACGACCCCTTCGGGCCGGGGGAAATCCATGACCGGTTTATCGGCCAGGGCCGAACGCATAAACCTGGCCCAGATGGGGGCACAGACCGCTCCGCCGGTAAAACCTTTTCCTCCGGGCCTGGGCTTGTCATAACCGACCCAAACGCCGGTTATCACCTGGGGCGTATAACCGATAAACCAGGCATCCCGGTAATCATCGGTGGTGCCTGTTTTCCCGGCAGCCGGATATTCCTGGCTGAAGTTATGAAGGGATTTGGCTGTGCCGTAAACCAGCACATCCTTAAGCATCTGGGTGGTGACGAAGGCGACGGCCGGGAAAAGAGACGGGTTTGACGACCGGAGGGTTTTCCGTCCAGGTGTTGTTTTTTTTATCGTAGATGCGGACGATAGTCCTTGATTCGGGACGCAGGCCGCCGTTGGAAAACGGGGTGTAAGCCAAGACCAGGTCATTTAAAGTGACCTCTTCGGTCCCCAGGGCCAGGGAGAGGTCGTTGGGAGAACGCAGGGAAAGACCCAAATTTCCGGCGAAGTTGACGAAATAGGGGACGCCGATGGTTTCTAATAATTTTACCGTGATGATGTTATTAGAGTAAGCCAGGGCTTGACGGAGGGTAAGGTCCCCATAGAGTTTTTTTTCATAATTGAGGGGCTTCCAGATTTCACCATTGCCTCGATTGTATCCAACCGGGGTGTCATTAAAGAGGCTGCTGGGAGTAAAACCCTTTTCCAGGGCCGCGGCATAAATCAAGGGTTTAATGGACGAGCCCGGCTGACGCTTGGCATAGAAAGCCCGGTTATAAGAACTCTTTATAAAATCCACCCCGCCTACGCAGGCCAGGACATCACCCGTGGTCGGGTCCAGACAGATCAAGGCGCCTTGTAACTGTGTGGAAATGCGTCTAACCTCTTCCTGTAAGAATTGTTCGGCCTGCCTCTGTAAGGGCAGATCCATGGCCGTGGTTACTTCCAGTCCGCCTTGTTCGATTACATCCGGTCCATACCTCTCGATCAACTTGTTCCGAACGTGGGCCAGATAATAGGGGGCCTCTCCGGGTTTAGTGACGATTACGGGACGGCTTCTCAGTTTTTGTTCCTGCCGGCGGGTAATCATTTTGAGTTCTACCATCCGCCGAAGGACCAGGTTCCTTCGATCGCGGATCTTGGCCGGATCTCCCAAAGGATTGTAACGGCCCGGGGCTTTAGGGACTCCGGCCAACAGGGAGCATTCGGCCTCGGTCAATTCCTCCGGGTTTTTATCAAAATAGAGATGGGCGGCCTGGGCGATACCCCAGGCCCCATTCCCGAAATAGACCTCGTTAAAATACATCTCCAGGATCTGCTTCTTAGTGTATTTCCGTTCGTACTCCATGGCCAGGAAGCCTTCCTTGAACTTCCTCTGGATGGTTTTCTCTCCGGAAAAGAATTTGTTTTTAATCAATTGTTGGGTGATGGTCGAACCCCCTTCTACTATTTTGCCCTTGACCATATCTTTGACCAGGGCCCGGGCGATCCCCCGAATGTCAATACCCTTATGTTCGTAAAAGCGGGCGTCTTCAATGGCGATGAGGCCGTTCTGGAGAAAGACGGGAATGCGGTCGATGGAGACCCAATATCTTTTTTCCTGGAGCAGCCGGCCGACGAATCGGCCCTGGTTATCAAAAATTTTAATGGAGTTATAGTGGTCCGGCAAAAGGGGAAAGGTGGCGATTTTTTCTTCGGCCCGGGCCGAAGATCCAAGTCCAAAGAATAATAAAGATACCAGAATGGCAAGAGAAAACGATTTTGTTAAAACAGTCCGTAAATAAGAGAACAAAGCGATCTATTAACTCCTTCAGTCCATAAGGAAATATTTTTTTATGGGTTCACCCCGACCCTTTTAGGCCGGATCGTTTATGAAATAGAAAAAATTATAACAAATTTCTTGACAAAACAATCAAAAAAAAATAAATTTTAAATTTTTATATTGGGCCGTTAACTCAGGAGGTAGAGTATCTGCCTTTTAAGCAGAGAGTCACTGGTTCGAGTCCAGTACGGCCCACCACAGTTTACCACACGTCCCTATCGTCTAGCCTGGCCCAGGACACCGGCCTTTCACGCCGGCAACACGGGTTCAAATCCCGTTGGGGACGCCAATAAAGTTAAAATAAATTAACATCTTACTTAACGACTTCCAAGACCGCTTTCTCAGAATTCCTCAGTGACGGCTCCGATGACGGCTTTTTATTTCTGGAAAGCAGTTGTAGCGCCGGTTTCAAACCATCCAATCGCTTGATGTACTTTTCCGTTGTAGATAAGCTCTTGTGTCTTAGAATGGCTTGAATCTGAACCATTGGGACGTTTGATTGAGCCAATATGCTGGCAGTCAAATGCCTGATGGCATGAATCCCAAAATGCCTAACCTCTGCTCTCCCGCAAAGCCGTTTCATCCAGTGAAGGCGATATTGATACGGCCCTCCGGTTTCCGGATCTGTAAAAACCCATTCGGATTTAGATCCCTGGCGATGGACTAGAAGAGCATTGAAGAGATCATCGGTCAGGGGAAGCCAGTCAAACTCATAGGTCCCGTCTTGCCGTTTCCTGGTCCATAACCGCGCTCTGCTCTCCGAGAAGTCTACATCCTCCCAGGTCAATTTAAACAACTCTCTTCTCCGGGCTGCCAGATGGAGGTAGGCCAGGAGCATGGTTTTGTCTTGCCCTTGAGCCTGATCATAGACTTTCCAGAAATCTTTCTCAGGGGGGACATAGCGGGGCTGTCTTACCTCGGGAAATTTATCGACCAGGCAGGGATTCGTATTGGGAAATCCCTCCAGGTATTTTCTCCCCCAGTTCCAGGCGGCCACAAGGTTCTTCCGGTCCTTGTTGGCGGCATGACCTGATCTGGCCTTGGCCTGGATTTGGAGATGGGCCAAAATCTTCCCAGAAGTCAGAACCTTTATGAGTTGATTCGGATCCTGACTATTGAAAAAAAGTTTAAAGACTATCTTCTTTTCCATAAAGGTTTGATCGGAAAATTTGGCTTCGGCAAATTTCAGGTATTCATTTGCCCACTGCCCGAGAGAATATTCCAAAGGGGTCTTCCAGCTTTCCTCGGGCTTTTTTCGCTGGTCTACTTCCCAATTCAAGGCTTCCTGCCTCGTCTTGAACCTCTTCTCCATCCGTTTGTCGTTCTTGCGTATCTGACCAATCCATGTTTGTCCTCTTTTGTACGGCATTGAGCACCTCCTTCTCAAAGAACAGGTATTTGGTCCCGATACGTATTCCGCCTAATTCCTGATAATACTTCCGGACTGTTGCCTCGTCAAGTCCGAGAAATGTGGCGAGGTCTTTTGAACCCAGGGCCTGCCCTAGTTCTTTTCTTAGAAATTCAAATTTTTTGGTATCGTGAATGCAACTATTATCCTCCATATTACCCTCTCGCTTAACTTCTGATCGGGCTCTTTTTGGGTGCCGAAATTATTAGAAATGATGTTTAGACCTCTTTTCTTTCTTCTGGCTGTTGGAAAAACCCAATATCCTCAGACCAAGAGGAATTGTCAGAATTGTCAAATAAAAAAGAAAACTTTTTTTATTAGTGTATTAACCAATGCTTTTTTTTACTTTTAGAATAAAGTTTAAAAAATATATTGACAATTCTGACAATTTCTCCCATTAATCGATATCTTTTAGATCTATCCCCATAAAATACCAAGCCCTTCCATTGGGACGCTTCGTATATATGTCATGATTCTCCTGTAATAGCTTTTTGTAAAACTGGGTCTTGGATAATTTCCATTGCTCCGTTTCTTCGCACCAGTCTTCATAAGCCTTAAACAAAAACTGCTTTTTTACCTTGCTTCTTCCATTCTTAATACATCGTTCCTGGACGAACTTCCTGATCGGGTCGGAAGCCTTTAAAAAATCCTCCTTTTCTGACTGGGTCTCGACTGCTTCGTAAATTTTTTTCGTTTCTAATACCTTCTTCAGGCCCTTTAAGGCCCAATTGAAAATCCCGGACAATTCTAAAGACAATTTGTCTTCGAGGTACCCATCCTCCTCT
This sequence comes from uncultured delta proteobacterium, assembly GCA_963838485.1. Taxonomy (GTDB): domain Bacteria; phylum Desulfobacterota; class RBG-13-43-22; order RBG-13-43-22; family RBG-13-43-22; genus RBG-13-43-22. The sequence goes on from CAWIRY010000162.1 coordinate 17,481, forward strand.
TCTCCTTCAAACATAACGTTGAAATTAACGACGATAAATCGGCGGCTAAAGGCATCCGATCGATCGGGGATATTCGGGACCTCGTTCATCGAGAAGAGGTGTTTGGCAATAGGTCGAAAGGAAAAAGGATCTTTATACTTAACATCCACTTGAAGCGTATCCCCGGCTATCGCCTTCTTCCAATTCGACTTGCCTATCATGTATTTTTTGTCGACTTCGGTGCTGATATTTAAGAGCTTGTCCTTAAGGGTGGCCAATTGGAATTCCTTTTCAAGCTGTTTAGGCTCAAGGGCCACTGTATTTTCGATGCCAACCAGTTTTGAAATTATATTAATCAGGATGCTCTTGCCATTCCCACCCTTACCTAGACAAAAAAGACATTTATGGATAAAAATTTTGGGGTAGAGGCAGTAACCGGCGAAATCCCGGACTGTCCTTCTTTTAAAGGGTTCATCGGGGAAGATTTCCTTTAAGAATTGGGACCAGCGTGGACATTCCGCCTCTGGGTCATATTTAATCGGCAACTGATATTTGAAGTAATAATCTTTGCTGTGTGGTATCAGTTCCATGCTGGAAAGGTCGAAAACCCCGTTCTCCATATTGATCAAGAGGGGGTTAACATTAAGTTTCTCATCCTCTTTAATGACCTTCAACTTAAGAAGGTTTTGGGCGTCGTTTATGTAACGAGTTTCAGCTCTGTCCCCCAACAGGTTCATCATTTCCTGGCCGATCTTTTCATCTTGGTAGGATAACCACAAACCCTTATCGGCGGAATAGACATAAAAACCCGAGCCGTCATGGAAAAGATCTCGTTCCTGGGCTAGATGCTCGGATAGAGACATGGGGATAAATTTCTTGCCATCAAAGAAAGGATTAAGGGACTTGCTTTCTTCAGAGGCCCGTGAGCAAATCGAATCGATGGCCTGCTTGAGTTCCGCCTCACCGAGAGGAGGACGGTTCCGGTTATTCCAGTCTGAAAGGATCGATTCAATTTCCTTTTGAGACAACCCTTTCCGTATGTAATACCCCGTTAGCCTGGTTACTGTCGTGTTCCGCTTCCCTTTTGTCACCCCCTCAAGGGCCGTTACCACCCAATTTGGAGAGGCAACCTGGGATTGATATCCTTCTCCGACTATTTCCTTCTTGCTATCCGTCTTATCTTTTCCCAGGATTTTATCAACTGAGGCCTTATGCACAAATTTGACTGTGTGGAAAAAATCTGTCCGTTTTTTATAAGGCTGCCATTGCCTATTAGGATTTAGGAAACGACTGTTCCCTTTTTTCTTGACCTTGCCCCAAAATGGGAGGGCGATCAAGTTCCCTAATCCCCTCCCGCTTGAGCTATCCTGGCTTGGGAAGAAGCGGTCAAAGGATGCCCCGTCTTTGAGGACCCCTGAATTTTCAATAATTATTTGTCCCAGCCTTCTTGCTTTTTCCGCAGGGACCACCTCATCAAAAAAAATCCAGACGTGGAACCCCTTCCCCGATTTTGACCTTTCCATGTACGCCTTTAACCCCAACGCCTTGGCACTTTTCCTGTAAGCCTTGGCATCCCCAAAGGGCTTCCGCCTCTCTGAACCTTCTGAACTGTGATCGTCGAAATCGGCGGCCAGCAACTTAGTCGTGTTGCCCGGCAGGAGGGGATATATCCCCAAAAGGACATTCCCCTCCAGATGGTTCTTGATAGCCTTATCCGACAAGGATATAGGCTTAAAATGCGAGCACCCAAAGCATTTCATTTTGCAAACTGAAGCCTTGCCTCGGTTATGACAGGCTGGGGAAAACCCCTTTATTTTCCCAGCCCCTTCGATCCATGCCTTGGCGTAAACGTCCGTCCGGCCATGAAAGATGTTTTTGAATGTTTTGAATTTTGAATTCTTCATGTTATTTAGGGAACTCCCTTGGCGGCTTCTCCCTTTTGATTGATTTCCTCGTGTTTGGACTCCATATCCAAATTAAAATTATTTTTGGGGTATTTACCCCATCCCTTATATTAAAACATGACATTAGCTATTGTCAATATAATGTTTAGATTGCTAATGTATATTATTCTTACTAAGTAATTTTTTGCTTGACTGTTATTTTTCAAGTGCTAATATTAGCTAAAAAGGGAGGGCGTTATGAAAAAAAAAGAAGATCCTAAATTTGCAGCTGTTGAATGGTTTTTAGGGCTTATCTCTATGGATTTAAGTAGTATATCGGAACTAGACTTTTCCAGGTTGATTGTTGAGGCCAAGCATTATTTCTTGAAGCCGATGTCAAGCCTTCCCCTTCCTTTTCACGAAGATTTTTCCAAACCAACCTGGATTGGGAAAAAAGAATTGACTGGTAATATAAAGATACCAGGTTTGTCTGATGATTATCCTTGGAGAGAGACCCTTGAGTACATTCAGGTCGAATTAAAAGAACTCATAGAGGCAAGAATTCGCGACCCAGGAAGATCTATTACCATCACCAAGGCTGATGTCGATTTTGGAAATTTTGGAGGGATCTTCAGGATCAACTATGGTTTCCTAGACCTCATTATTGGCAAATTATCCGACAAAGAGTTCTTGGCCCAAAGATCAAAAATAGTATTTTGCTATGCGCTTGATGGAGTCCCGGCAGATTCAGTCAAAAGATGTCTGGAATGTGGAAAGCTTTTCCTTCACCTGTCTAGAAAAGAAAGGTTTTATTGCAGTCCGCAATGTACCTCCCGCCGTTTATCCAGAAAACGTAGGGAAGAAGATCGTGAAGGGTACAATGCCAAACAAGCAGAAATTATGAAAAAAAAATACCGAGAGAAAAAGGCAAAAATGCTAGGAAAGGCTGAAAGTAAAGTCAAAATTCAAGCGAGAAAAACCCCTACGAAAAAATGAACTCTCGGAGGGGATTCTCTCCTGGAGCAACCATTTTTTAAATCGTGATTTATACGACGGAGGCCTGACTATATTTTCTTTATCCCGCTGTTGATCGAATAAACCGCTCAGCGTCCAGAATCACGCCTATAGCCATGATAATGTCAATTTCGTCACCCTACACCGAATAGATCGTTCAGGGGGCTGATTCTTGTTATGGTTTTAGCCGCTTCACTTACCCGGCATGGCTTTGAGCGTTGCCTCCATCGAGGAGAAGTGGTCACGCTCAGCTTCCGGCCGCAGGAAGATCATCCCTATGAGGCCACAGACGAGAGCGACGAAGCCGCAGATCATGAAGCCTTTGTTATAGCCACCCACCTTGGTCGTGGCGTTTTGGATCACGGTTCCCATAATAAACGGGCCGAACAGTCCGGCGGAGGTCCAAACCGCGTTGGTGATGGCGAGCATCGCGCCCCGCTGGGGCGTTGGCGTGAACTCGCTGATTATGGGGTGGCCCATCATGTAGATGACCGACGGAACGGAAAGGCCGATCACCATCATAGCGATCTTAAGCCGGGAGCCTGGCATGTAAGGCATCAGGATCAGGGCGAGCCCGCCGATGGCCACGGCGCCCCCGCCGTAGATACCGCGTGCGACGCGAGTCGATGCCCCCTGCTTCAACATGCGTTGCGACAGCCAACCCAAGCCGATGACGATGAAGGGGCTGGCGGCCCAGGGTAGAGTACTGAGCCAGCCCGTCGCCTGATGAGAAAAGCCGAGACCCTGGATGAGATAGGGCGGAAACCACGCAACGAGCAACGACAGGCCCCAATAGGCACCGAAGCCGGCGGCAAAGGATGAGAGCGTCGTACCGTTGAAGATAAGCCGGGAATAGGGAACCCGCTCGACCGTGTGCCCGTCCGAAGCCTCAATGGCGGCGGGAAGCGTGCCTTCCTTGGCGAACAGGATCCAAGCCAGAACCCAGGCCAGTCCGACAAAGCCAAGAACGCCAAAGGCCCAATGCCACGTGTAGTGCTCAATGATCCACTCAAGCACGGGCAGGGCAATGACGACGCCAAAGCTGGCGCCTTGGGCGATGATCGACGTTGGCAGGGTGCGTCTTTCGTTCGGAATCCATTTATAGGCAGCGTGCAACGCCACCGGATAAGCTGGTCCTTCTCCGGCACCCAAGGCGATGCGACAGGCGTATAGCGTGGCGACGCTGATTGTTCCGATCATCGGAAACTGCGTCACAGCCCAGATCAAGGCCATGACCATCAGCGCCCAGCGTGTCTGCACCCGGTTGACGAGGAAACCCGTGACAATGGCCGAAATCGAGAACAGATAGAAGAAGGCTGATCCGATCTCACCATATTGCTTCGGCGTGAGGTTTAAGTCCTTCATTATCTTTACGCCTGAGAGGCCGAATACAGCCTTATCAACGAAGTTGATAAGCATGAAGAAGAACAGCAGCCAGACTATTACCCATGCGCCTTTTTGTGGTTTTTCCTCTGATGTCATTTCCGTTCCCTCCTCGAATCTTTTAAGTTACACTGAATTATCTTTATTTTTCCTCACCTGGGACAAAGAATTTAATCCCGTCCGGATGGATACCTGAAGCTATCTGTTTCCATTTTCGTGTTCTCCATTTTCGAGCGCTCCATGGCCGCAAATCCCTTGTAATAGTTGACTGTTGGTTTGTTGGAGGAAATATTGCTTAAGGCCGTCATAGAGGTAATCTTCATCAGACGAGCCGGGCGATTTTCCGGATCATTGGCCAAGACCATCTCGCACAACTCCAAGACGGCCTGATGACGGCCGGCCTTTTGAGCCTTTTCCGCTTGGGCCAATACCTTGTCAGCCGAACCAGCCAGTTCCAGGATTTCTTGACCTAAGTTTTTTTTGGTCAGTGGATTCAAGTTAACCGGATCTCCATCAAACCAGCCCACCAAGCTGCCGTAGATACTACGGACGCAATAGGGAAGAAAGCCATAGTGTTGCTGTAGATAGGGCAAATCGGCCAGGTGGGGCGGCAAGGTGGCAGCAGCAGCCACCTCATTTATGGGTTTGAATTCCTTTACGGCGTTATGCGCCAAATTATAAACATGCAGGATGGCCTCACGATAGTTCGACAAGACCTCTTTGATCTGGTCTTTCCCTGCGATGTGGGTGCCGTGGCCGGGGATAAGCATTTCCGGAGCCAATTTGATTATAATATCTTGACAGGCCGCCCAATCCTGAGCCGGCCGGTCGGAGGTTCCTCGAATCGTGTAGATGTTGGGGAACGAAGGATAGTAATTGTCGGCGCAGTGAACGAATTTGAGTTCCGGGACTTCCACTATGAATTGATCCGGTGTCTCTCCGGGGGCGTGAATGAGATTAAAGGTGAGTCCGCCCAACTTAAATGAGAGTCTCTTTTGAAAAGTTTCCGTAGGCCAGACAAGGTCTTTCTTTTTGAAGGGTTCCAACATCAATCTTTCAATACTGATAGACGGAAAAGTCCCTAACCAGGGAAAACGTTCAGCTACCGGGAAGAGCAAGCCGAACATGGCCGCACTCCGGGTGGCCGCGCTTTGTCCCCTGGATTCTTGGAGTTTGACCTCTTTCAAAAAATCCTCGTGAGCGATGATTTTAAGACCATCCTGATAACAGGCCTTCGTCCCCAAGAAATGATCGCGGTGATTGTGGGTGTAAATGACAACTTTGACTGGCTTGTTGGAGATCTTCCGAAATTCGGCCATGATGGATTTGGCCGCCGTGAGGCTTCTCGGTGGTATCAATGATCACCAGCCCTTCATCGGTCTCGACCATCACCATATTGGCCAGGGCATAATTCAGGCCATAGTAAAGACGATCTCCGGCCTTGACCACCCGTGGTTTACCGGTATCCTCGGCGATGATCCTGTTTATCTCTTTCCTTTTTGGAGAAAAGGGTAGCTTAGTGGGTGGATTGTATTCATAGACCCCGGCTTCGGCAGCCAAAAAGGAACGTCTGGATATTTTTCCCATGGTTTTTCCCCTCAAAAAATTTATTTTCGTACTTTGTTAAATGAAAGGCACATAAACTACCTGTTTTCCCTTTCTCTTTTTTGTTTGAAATTACAATTACTTTTAGACTATTGTCAACTTTTCATAAAACATACTTATCTGCCTTATCCTAAATATTGATACCCCTTGCCTTCCGATTCGTTTTTTAAAAATCTTTAACAGATATCGATACTACCCAACAAATACGAGGGGTTCATAGCCCTCAGGCCAAGCCGGCCTTGATGGCCTCCCGCAAGGCCTTCCCATCTTTCGGGGGCTTGGGGAAACCAGGTTTATTGACCATGGCTATGGCTTCTGTCGGGCAACCGGTGGCGCAGACGGCACATCCAAAACAGCGGTCCAGGTTGACTTGCGGGATATCATTATCCCCCATGGTCAAGGCTTCCGGAGGGCATCGGTCAAGGCAGGTGCCGCAGGCCGTGCAAAGATCGGGATCAAAGAAAGGTTCAAAACCAGAGTTGAAAAACAAACCGGGTTTGGGTTTGGCCAAAGCATTCTTGACGGCAGTACAATGCCAGCGATCGCAGTTACAGATGAACCCGATATCTTCGGTCATATTTTGGCTCATATGGACCAGACCCGCCGTTTCTGTTCGGCTCAGAACTTCCCTGGCCTCCTGCTTAGTCACCTTCCGAGCCCCTAATCTTTTAATAGCGAATTGGGCACCAGTTCCGAACATCATGCAGACATCATTGGGCATCCCATGGGTGTCTTCGTCTCGCAAGGCCGCCGCGTGACGACAAAAACAGGTGCCGACCGCGATGGGTTCGTATTTATCGATAAAAGTTTGAACCTGGTCATAAGTATGGACTTGATTGCCAACTTTAACAACGGTATCCACGGTGATGACCCTGTTAGTTGGAAAAGTCATCTTGGTAGGGTCGGTTTTTTCTTCGTAGGCTTTTTCATAAGCATGAATCAGTCTGGCAATTTTCTTGTCCCTTGCGGTGATCCTTCCCGGCATGAATTGATATTCCAAGATACCGGGCATAAATCTCGCCCCCTGGTAAAATGTAGTTTGATCCACCGTGAAAGCCAGACAAAGACCTTTATCGGCCATAGCTTCCAGTACCGGCTTCGATCTCCCCTTCTTCCCTTCCCATTTCTCGGGCCAAATCTTTGGCCGTTACGGGGTTTCTGGGCATGGCATTGTTTACTTCTGCTTCTTGAGGTGTAAACATCTCTTCCACCATCTCGAAGAACTCGGGTATCTCCATACCGGCATACCTTCCCCCGCGTTTTTTCATCACCTCCAGTAACTGTTTGTACACTTCTTGGCTTATCTTGATTCTTTCCTTTCCATATTTTTTTTAAAATCATAACTGACGATTCTCAAAAAGTCTATCTGATATATCTTCCTGTACCTCTCAAACCTCCATTTTGGAAAAAAGGGGAAAGTTCAAAAGGCAATTTTTATCAAAGTTGGCAGGAGATTTACCCTATGGATAAGCCAATCAGAACTCAGCTTATTTCCCGAAAAGTCCCTTTAAAAGATCGTTAAGTTGTTCGCCTTGTTGTTGTTTCTGGGATCCTTCCTTGAAGAAGTGCTTTTCGATCTCACTCTGAATGCCCTTCTGCAGTTGCTTCTTGAAAACGGCCTGATTGAGTCCAACGGAAGGATTGTTCGTAGTTCCGGTGATCTTCAGGGGAATGGATAAAAGGTATTTGGAACTCGATAAAGACAAAAGAAGTTTTCAAAAGATAGTAACCTTAGGCGATGAAAGACACGGTGTATCGTTGTTCTTAGAGATGCCTTTGACGAAGCTGCGGGATGAAGTTGGGCAAGTTGGGCGGGAGTTGGACAAAGTTAATACAATAAAATCAATATGTTATTGTATTCCCGCCCAACTATATATAAAATATATATTATATATATAATTTTTTTTACACACGTGTCTGAAATATTTTTATTTTTATTGACTATATGTGTTTATGGTTGGGCAGGTGGCCTGTCTTTAAGGAGATGCTATAAAAGGCTGTTTATTGCGGGTATGGTGAATTTTATATACACATAAAATTCTTATTTTCTTGAGACCAGTGGAATTGGCTGTTTAGAAGCCCTTTGTGTGTGTTTTGAGAGAGCGGCAAAGGGGGTGTAATTTTTGATCGTTTCTATCCCAGCGCTTTTTTTATTTTAGACAAAAGACGCTTTTGGGGGGATTTTACATATAATCGTTCTATCCCTTCTTTTATCTTAACCCAAGTTATCTCTTTGGCCGGTTACCAGGACCCAGTCAACAATTCTAAGGTGGGTGACTTGTCTGTTGGAAATATTGTTTTTTTGATTTTTTTGAAAATTCATTCCAAAAAAATAGACCCCCCAAAAGAGGCATCTAACCCCCTGTTTGATGGCTCAAACCGGCCTAAAGAAGCCACAAAAAGAGGCCTATTTTCTCGTGCTGTACTAAACATAGACAAATATTGATTTTACTTTAGATCGTTCAAATCGCCGCTTAGGGACCGTTTTGAAGCGTCTTGGGAAGGGTTTTTTTGGGTATGGATATTGGGCTATAATTATTAATCGTTTTAACAATCCCGGCTATCTTTCTCCTCTTGGATCCGAACGATGCTTATGTGACCTATAAGTCTTGATTAGAAACATTACTAAAAAAATCTATTTATATTTTGTACAGAAAATAATATATCAGTCTATAGAATGAACATGATGGAATTATTACAGGCAGGGAATATTTAGGAAATTGGTACTTGGGACTGTCAGAACAGCAGATATAGGTATTCCTGAACTGGAACTTGGGATGCTATGTACTAGGGAGGAGGATGGGGGAGTATGTAGGTGGTAGGTAGGGGATACCGGATCTTCCTATCCACCCCTCCCCGGTGGTGGAAGGGAGTATCTGAGGAGGACAGGGACAGGGGATGGGGATGGGCTACCTCCCAGCCTCTTACCGCTTATAACCCCTATCTACCCGTAGTTGTGATTGATTGAGACCCGAAGAATCGTCAACCCCCCCAAAAGAAGCCATCCTCACCGGTCATAGACCCTTCAAAAGGCCTATTCTATCGTTTGCACAATTTGAATAAAGTTTGTTTTTTTTAAAAACTTACCTCAAAAACCACCCCCTTATAGCTTTCAAAACCACCCCCATGGCCAAGGATTCGACCCTTGGACTGGCCTTTTTCTTAACCGGGTAGTTTATAGGAAAGGACCGCTTATTTGCCGCCACTGTCTATTGCAGCCTCGTCAGTGTTCTTGCCAATTAAAAAAATACCCGCCGTTCGATGGAATAAACCGCCTGGCGTCGATAGATAAAACCATGGCTGTCGGGAGTCATTCTCTGAACCAAATAGCCCCCAAAATAAATGAATCTGGGAATCCGAGGAATTATTTCCCTGAATCAATGGACCTTTTAGAAAATAAAAATACACTATACAATGGATTGACATACTTTATTTTTACTGATACGAAATTAATAAGATCATAAGGTTTTTAAAAACAGAGGAGGGACACCCATGGAATACAAACATGTCATTTATCAGCCGGGTAAAGTAGCTCGAATCGTCCTCAATCGACCAAGATTTCTTAATGCTCAGAGTTATCTAATGCTGGAAGAACTAGATTCGGCCCTTAGAACTGCCGCCAAGGATCCGGAGTGCGGGGCCGTTGTCCTTTCGGGTCTTGGCCGGGCGTTTTCGGCAGGACACGATATCGGGACCGAGGAAGACAAAGAGTATAGAAAACAGCAAGGATATGCCATACCCGCCGATCAGGGATTAACCCCTTGGTTTGAAGACATGCGCAAAATGTACATCGAGTTTTGCCTGGCCTGGCGAAACCTGCCCAAACCCACCATTGCCATGGTGCATGGATACTGCATCTTCGGCGGATGGATGGTGGCTGCGTCCATGGACATTATCTTTACTGCCGAGGATGCCCAATTCCTTCCCGGCTTCGTTGAGTATTTTTCCGTACCATGGGACATAGGACCGCGGCGGGCCAAGGAAATCCTTTTTGAACACCGATTCATGACCGCGCAAGAGGCATACTCTTATGGCTTTGTGAATCGAGTCTTTGATTCTGAAACACTGGAGAAAGAGACCATGGCCTACGCTGAGCGGGTAGCGGAAAACTACTTGAGTATTCCTTATTGGGTCAGGTTGTGTAAGTTCTCCATCAATCACATGGAAGAAACCATGGGTTTAAACGCCGAGGTCGAATCATCATTCAATAATTTCTGTCTCATGACGACCACGCAGGATAGAGCCATGGCCTCGCCAAGGGAAGGGGGTTTTGCCAGGACCAACATAGCCAAAAAAAACTTTGAACATTCTCTGCCATGGCTGAAAAAAGCTGGCTTGAGCGGTAAATAATAATGGATAGCGATTATGGTTTGAACTCTTGTCTTTTTTCATGAATGGAAGTTTGTGGAAATTCAGGAAGCCGCAAATATAAAAGCCCCTATAATCCTTTT
>CAWIRY010000163.1:0-21761 GCA_963838485.1 uncultured delta proteobacterium
CCACGGGTATCTTTCACTATGGAATGCGGCAAGACCTGCTGACTTTGCGCTTCCAGGCCTTCATCAGGAGGTTTCCCCCGCTTAGGAGCTTCTGCTTGAATTCCCCTAGCTATTTCAAGTGCGAGTTCACCAAGTTTATGCATGGATTACCAGTTACCTTCTGTATAAGTGCTTCCCCATGCTCGCAAAAATTTGGTCAATTTGCCCTAATGAACAATCTGAAGATATGTGGATTTGAACGTCGATGTGAACTGATGGCATAGATCCGGTCATGGGTTCCTGGGTAACTGGCGCAGGCTGAGGTATTATGCCAGATGAAAGAATTTCTTGTGATTCTCCCCTTTCGTGTGGCTTGACCGCGTCTTCATCAAATTTTGCCAATTCGCATAATGTTCTGAAAGTATTAACCGTCTTCCCAATAACTTGCTTGCCCGCCGTTGTATAAATGCCAAAGAAATTCTCAAGTTCGCTTGAGCTGCGCTTAAATGCGTCGGGGTAAGTTGCAAAAAGTTCTGAGTAACTTTCCCTAATGCCACGTGCGAGCACTTTTTCTTTATCGCTGCCCCTATACTGTTTCCATAATTCAGATGGGTCCCCAGGGGCATTGATAAATTTTATGAATTTTAATACGGTAATCATTGATCTGTCATTCTTAGACTTATAACCGATTGATTCGAGCCACTTTAGATTCACCTTCGCAGGAATGCCAAGTGATTGAATCTTTAACAGAACCTCCCGTAGTTTTCGAGGGACGGCAGAGTAAGGATAGTCGGCCATTGATTTCCTCCTCCTAAATCAAATCTCTTTTATCTCAAATTCAGACTTTCTTGTACCCATGTTAAAGTAATCGCCGCCAACCTGTCAATTTTTTTCTGATTCTTTCCCCTTTTCGCCTATTCCTTGTCATTTTTCCCGCCCGTGCCCTATAGGACTTGACTCGCTCACAATTATTGGTTCATTAAATTTCACTGAAAGTTAATGAATCCTCGGGCCAACCATATTTGCTAATCCTTGACACCTTGAAACCACAGCCAGATATCCGAAGATTTTCGGACGAAGCACTCTGACATTCAAATAGATTTTGCCGCACTACTACGGGCTTCTGACGGGCTCAGACCACCCTTTTATTCGTCTGCTAATAAGCGATTTTTGGCTTGGGAAAGGCGATGGGGGTAGGGGGTGGTGATTCACTAAAATTCCTGGGTGGGATACATTACCGGGAGTAAACCCTGACCAAATTTTGAAAAATTTCCATCTTGCCTATTAAAAATCAGAAAACGAAAATTGCTCCAATGCTTTCCTTTTTGCCCGGGCTGACACGCACCCTATACGCAACCTGAAAATAAAAAAAGTAGCCACGGATAACGTAACTACCTGAAATAACTGGAGGCGGCATCCGGATTCGAACCGGAGAATAACGGTTTTGCAGTGCTACAAAGGGGATTTAGCAGGAGAACGCAAAAGAGAGCAAGAGAAAGAGCTATTCAATTCTTTCAAATACTTAGCCTTTGTGCTATTGTGTAGGGGGAATCAGGAAAAGGTAGTAAAAATTAGGATTTTGGACACCAATATGGACACCAAAAATGGCCCGGAGAAGCCCATTTTTGGAGAACTCCGGCCATTGGCGAAAACGTCCGGTGGATCACCAATAGCCACATAAACTTCGCGCCTTCCCGGTGACAATCAGGAAGGCGCTTGATTTTCGGACACTTAAAAGAGGTGGTCCGTGAAGAAAGCCCGCCAGGACCATTTTAAAAAGAGAACCCACCAAGTCTTTGTCAGACAACTCCAAAAATATGCCATGGTCCTTGAAGCCGTAGGCTTGAATGAAAAATTCCGGAAGGAAACGGATGCGGCCTTTGCCAAGTTTTGGGAGCGGGAAGGGGAATCTTTGAGGAAGTCGGAAATTATTGAGGTGGACGCGGCCGGTAACACGTTATCGAGGACATTGCTCGGGGACCTTATCGAAAAACCGGATTCCGATCCGCAAGTGCTTAATCAATATCTCTTTTCTCCAGAGGCCCGCCAGGTGCAGCAAAGGTATGGATTGCTTAACCCTTACCATTATAATCAATCGGTCCTTTTTGCGAGTCCTGGGCAAATATTTGTCTCCTCACTGATTGATGCTAACGAGTATGTTAGCGAAATTAATGGCAAACCAGTTAAGATATTCCGGGCTCCTTGTCTCCGGGCAATCAGAGACGAAACCCTTCAATCCTTGGATATAAAGATCAACCTCTTTTGGCCCAAAGAAGAAATAATGAATATTTTTGAATTGGTCTTGGATAAAGCTAAGGATGAAAGAGAATCTGCCGGTAAAAAGGCTTTTGTAAGGAGTATGTCATTTGATCCGTTTCCCCTTAGAGCCTGGTATATGAACAAAAAACAAGGCAAGACCCCTTGGGAGATTACCCAAGAACTTTATCCACTCACCAAAGGGAAAAGCTACCAGGACTGGGAGGAAAATTACAGCCCGGAAGCCAGAAGCCATTTAAGAAAAGTGGAAAGAGCCATAAAAAAAGCCGACGAATTAATCTCTTCCGTAACACCTGTCAACTAACCAAGAATCTCCCCCGATCTATTCCTGACCACGAAATAGGTCCCCCCTTCTTCGTTTTAGACTTCCGCCAAATGCACCCCTATACTGCTCCGTAGATGTGATTAATAATCTTAAGGAGCCAGCCATGCAAACAGCACCTAACGTAAGCCCCATGGAGCATCTTCTATCTAACGATGAAGCCGCAGAGGTTCTTGGTATTTCCAGGTTCTCCCTAAGAGGTAAAGTTTTACGCCGCCAAATTCCTTTTATTAAGATTGGGCGACGCACATTGTTTTCTCCATCTGCACTCCGCGCTTTTATAGAAAGCAACTCGGTCTGTCCCCGGCCTCGGCGGGAAGAACCATGAGCCTTCGTCCCGAGCACCTGGCTGATTTGCGACGTTCCGGCTTAACTCCTGAAACAATCCAGGCGGCGAATATCTACACAGTCCCACCGGATGAGATCGGTAAAAAGCTGGGGGGCCGGGCTAACGGCGTAGTATCGGCCCTGGCTTTTCCCTATCCCGGCCAAGACGGTTTTGAGCGGTATAAAGTCTGGCGAGAAGGAGGAAAGACCGGCCCTAAATACTTGCAAAAGACTGGCACACCAAACCATCTTTACCTGCCCCTCACTGTTGACCTGGCCGGAGACTCCCACCTACTGGTAGTGGAAGGTGAGAAGAAATGCCTGGCCTTATGGCAGGTTGGTTTTCAGGTAGTTGGGATCGGCGGCGTCTGGAACTGGTGCACGAAGGCAGGGGGCGGCTACCGGCAGCCCAAAGAAACTAAACCCATCCCCGACCTCAACCTTGTGAACTGGTGCCGTCCGGTAACAATCCTCTTCGATTCCGACGCCCACAGCAACCCCAATGTACGCCTGGCGGCTTTTCGCCTGGCCCGAAACTGGCCAAGCGAGGTGCGACGGTTTCCATCCTCTTCCTGCCCATAGGAGAGGCCGGGGCCAAAATTGGGGCGGATGACTTCTTGGTGGCCCATGGACCGGAGAAGTTAAAGGAGATGATGCTTTGAATACTGCGTGGGCCTTCAACCCCAATTGGAGCGACATCGAGGCCGAACTGTTTTGGCAACTCCGGGACCTGGCCCCAGACACCCCACTTCCCGAGATGCTTATGCCTCTGGGGTCCCTGGCCCCCATCCTGGCGCGGCTCTCTCACATGGAGGCTGAGAGGATTCTGTCAGACCTATCGGCCCGGCTGAAACTTCCTGCCAAGTTTCTCTTGGCCTTGCGCAAGGATATTCAAGAGGCCCGGAAACAGAAGGGCCAGAGACAAAGGAAGGAAGACAAGGAGGCGGTTTACACGGCCATACTGCCGGGCTTGGTGGACCTGGTGGAGTATGAGGGCGCACCTGCATTTCTACTTCTAACGGAAAATGGCTTGGGCATCGCCGCCGAGTGGGAGCATGATGGAGTTTCCTATTCCCCCCCACCGAAAGGGCAAATCCCCTGGCTCCTTCCCCGTGGGGAGGAGATCCTGAAATGGTACACGCAGAAGGAATCCCCCGGTATCCTTTATGACGACTTGCTGGCCTACCACCGGGCGATTTCGGAGCTTCCCGGTGAAAGCTATTACCACTTAATCACAGCTTGGGATTTCCACACTCACCTGCTGGAGCCCTTTCAATATTCCCCTGAGCTTTGTCCCTTCTCCGTGCCCGAGAGGGGCAAGACCCGTACCGGGCAGGGCATGATTTACGTGGCCCGCCGGGGAATTCATGTTGAATCTTTGCGGGATGCTTATTTGGTGCGGATAGCCCACCACTTCCAGGCCAGTGTCTTCTTTGATGTGATGAATCTATGGCGGAAAGTGGAGAAGGCCGGGAGCGAAGACATTATTTTAGGCCGGTTTGAACGCGGGCTTAAGGTGCCCCGGGTTCTCTATCCCGAGCGGGGACCGCACCGGGATACTGTTTATTACGAAATCTTCGGCCCCACTATCATCGCCACTAACGTCGCCGTGCATAATATCCTGGAGACACGGGCGATTCAAATTAATATGCCCCAGACTTCCCGGCGCTTTGAAAACGATGTGACCCCAGAGTCCGCCTTGCCGCTAAAGGAGCGCCTTACTGCGTTCCGGGCGCACCACTTAGGGAAACCCCTGCCTGAGTGCCACAAGCCCGCCGCCGGACGCCTGGGGGACATTCTCAAACCCTTACTACAAATTGTCCGCCTGGTGAAACCTGAGGGGGAGCCGATATTCATGGAACTGGTGCGCGAACTAGAAAGGGGGCGTCTCATTGACAAATCAGACAGCCTGGAGGCCCAAATTCTTCTGGTGCTGGATTCCCTCAGATGGCAGGTGGGAAAGGGCATCCTGCCCGTGAAGACCATCACGGACACCTTCAACGAGGGGAAACCGGAGAATGCCCAAGTCACCTATCAAAGAATGGGGCGCAAGCTGGCGGCCCTGGGATTCAAGAAGGGCAAAACCGGGGACGGGGCTTCGGCCATCCTCTGGGATGAGGAAAAGTTTATGCGAATTTTATCCTCTTACGGTTTGGGAAAAACATCAGAAACACCAGAAACGTCAGAAACACCAGAAGAAGCCCCCTCTGATGCACCTGACGTTTCTGACCATTCTGACATTTCTGATGTTTATTCCGATGCCCACGGGGGAAAAAAATTGCATGGTTTTTTACGAACTGCCAGACCTGCACTTTCGGGGAGGGTCTTGCACATTTGGAATCCAGATCGGCAACAACGGGCCGCCGCTCAAGTACGTGAGGCGGCCTCCATTGATTTACGGGAAGGCGAACTTTGAGAAGCCGGAAAACTGGTGATGAAAATCGTGAAACCCTACCCGGCCATGGCGGGGGTGAAGCATTGAAATCGCGGGTAACACTCTCCACCAGCAAGCGCCGTATCATGACCTTGGGAGCCGGTGCAAAGCTCTCCCCATTTACCGGGACTCTACCGGCCCCTATCATCCCTTGGCCCAATATCTGGGACGGGAGCAATGCGCCTGGTGCTTTTCGGACCCTGAAGATTTCATCTGGAATAATGATTGGCTGGATTTTGATCCTCTCATGCATCATTCGCTCTGGACGCTGAGGTACCGTATGAAAATGTTTTAGTGGTGGGCAGATTCAGGACTGGCTCAAATGCTTAACCGCGATTGCCCTAAGTTTTGGTAAGAACTATATCCCCGTGAGGGTCAAACATTGAATTCATTCGTCTCCCGGGGCGCAGGGTTGATTTAACCTTTTTGCAGAGTACCTTTAAAAAGGAGATTAACCGATGATTTCAGACCTCCAACATCAGGTTTTGCACCTTGCCTTACGGAAAAGGTTTGTCACCACCGAGGAAGTTTTGACCGAATTGTGGGGATGGCCGACCGGGGAGCAGGGCTACAGGAAAGGCAGGATTGGCAAAAGCGTTTACAATGCGAAACACGCGAGTTTGTCCCGGAGCTTAGCCCGCTTATGGGCCAATAATTTGGTAAATCTGTGGAAACCCATAACCGGCCCAGGTACAGGAATTAGCCTGACGCTTGCGGGAGAAGTGCTAATCCGCGCAATTTTGGAGAAAGAGAAAGATACGTAAATTTCGGTTAAATAGTGAACTTTCGCAAATTTTAATTTTTTAATAAGCGAGAATTTGTCAGTTTCAACTCTAATGAATATTGAATATTTTGACTTTTTTTCATAGTTTTTTGGTCTTTTAGCATTTTTCAGGTTTTTCCCAGCCCCGAAAGCCAAAAAAAGCTAATTTTTAACTCATAATTCCCTCCAATTTTTTTTATCCTTTCCTTAAAAATTGAACATATTTTCAACCTTTTTCCTGCGCTATTCATGATTTTCTTTGACTATTTTGGAACCCTTTTATATCCCCCTAAAACTCCCGGATTGCCTGAAAAGTGTTATGATTTCGCTATAATAGTTCATAATTTCCCCCCCCCATATCTCTTCCTTCTTATCCCTGGCCTCCCGGTTAAATGACTTTTTGTCTGTCTTCAAAGGTCTGCAAATCAACCTAAAAAATTTTCCGGCCATGAATTAACCGGCACAAACTTCACAAAAAGTGGCATAATGCATATGCAAATTACCGAGAAAGCAGAATTGGCAGACCATAAATACTCTTCGGGGGAGGTCAGTTAATGCTCTCAAACAGAGCCAAGGAGGTAATAGACACCTTATCAAATGAGGAATTGAGGCAGGGAATCAATAAAGGGACGAAATCTATGTTCCAGAGGGAGAAGTTGGCATATTGCAAGACACGCAAGATGTTTCTCAAAAACACGAAGAACTATCCACCACCAGGGAAGCGTACCATATAAGCCGTAATGCAAACGCGCTATCGCGGAGGCTCTGGGAAAAGAGTGGATTGACCGTGTGGCAAACCCGGCTCTTGAGCTGCTGGTCTCACAGAGATTGGTGTGAGGCCCTGTAAGACGTTCATTAGGAGCCTGCGTATCTGCTGTTGTTCATTTTCGGCAGAGGCCCAACCCACAGGTGAATATCTAAAATGCTGAACCTCACCGGCATCAATATTTATACCAAGTGAGTTTGCTATAGACACCAGAAGTCTTCCGAATAACAGCTCTCGTTCAGCAGAAAATCTCTGATTTTCTGCTTCACCGGCTGGAATTGGCCTATAAAGATGATCTATATATTCCCTGAATCTTGCCATGACGTCAGTGTCATCATTGAAATCTAAGGGTATTAAATTCAGACTCATCACGTGATCTGGGTGAAGCTGAAACCCCCGTGTTTTCATTAAATTTCGCAATACTTCAAACCGACGAACAGCCTTGATCTTCTGCTTATCTGCATAACGTGTGTAATAAATCGCGACGATTAAGCCCGAGATGATGGGGCCGAATAGGGAGGAACACGCCAGAATTATAGTTGTGTTATCCATGAGGCCCCCACATGCATCTTATATTGTTGCTGGGTAGTCACGGAGCTTACGGAATATAACATTAACGGGACCAGTTTGCGTTTCGACACGAATCGGCTGCTCGCCGCCTAAATTTTCTGGCAGGGTCAAGGCCACATCCATATATAGAGGTTGTGTCCCAGCTATGGCTCCAGTCACAAGAGAAGTTCCGGGGGGGATGATAATTCTAATCTTCGCGTCATAGACACCTGCTGTTGCGCCCTGCTTGTAAGTGCCGTCATATCGGCCGCCCATCATGTCGGCACCGACGATAATCCCGTTATTTATAGCAAGGACTCCGATTCCGGAGCCGGTAACTCCCGTGTAGTAGATAGCATAAAAGCCATTAACCATGTTGTCCCCCTTTGTGGCCGGCGTCGGTGTAGACGCGGGCACAAACAATCCTTGCAGGTAATCCAGCAGCCCGATAATGGCCCGATGTTACCTTACCACAAATTTATGAATGGAAAAAGAATAACTGGACAAAATCACGTGAATTGTCCATATTCAAATAAGCCCCCCGTGCCGCGTATGCGCCGGCACGCTTGCAGCTTCGGTTCGGCGGGTCAAGGTAGACACAAGGCTTTTCAAGACTATCTTAGACACCAGCGCATAGACCGCAGCAAGCCATGAGCAAAAAGTTCAAAGGCAAAGCTTGTGTTTATTGCGGCACACCGAATTCTTCAGATTCGGGCGATCATATCTTTGCCAAAGAATTTTTTCTTCCAGACAGGAGGAACAATCTTCCCCAAGTTCCAGCTTGCACAAAATGCAACAGAGAGAAATCCATCTTGGAACATTACCTAACGGCGATGTTGCCTTTCGGAGCTAAACACGTAGATGCTGCAATCAATTTAGAAACAATGGTTCCCCCGCGCTTGGCAAAGAACAAAAAATTGCATTACGCTCTTGCGCAAGACCGAGAGGACTTATGGGTCCACGAAAACGGTCTTTTTCGACTCAGGACAAAAATCCCCTTTGATTCTACAAAACTTAATCAACTTTATTGTTTTATTATCAAAGGTCTTATGTGGCATCATTGGGGTGTATTACTTACTCCCAACATTTTCGTTCGAGCTGGCTGCATAAGGAAGACAGCAGAAAAAGCATTTCAGGACCTTATTAACGGGAACGCAAGCCAAAGAGCTGGACGTGACCTTGGAGATGGCACTATCATATATGAAGGGGCTCAAGGCGTTGATAGTCCATATTTTAGCATTTGGAAGTTCTTAGTTTATGGAGGAGTGGAGTTAGGTGGCGATCCGGCCACTCCTTTAGAAACCCCTACGTTGATATGGGGGCTCACTGGCAGAAATAAAATTATCCCTGATAGCTGGGGTGCATGACGCCAGGGCGGGGCCGGCCCGGAGCTGCGGCCCCGTTTGAGGAGTGAGGAGAAACCGTGCGCCTTCATATGGCAGCCCCCAAGATTATCCTGGCCATAGCCCTGGCAGCCTGGCTGCCATCCCTGGCGTTCGCCATGACCCCCAGCCAGGTCTATGAGAGCGTCAAAGACTCGGTAGTGGTGGTGAAGGTCTACGACCGCCAGGGCAAGCAGACGGGGTTGGCCAGCGGGGTCATGCTGCCGTCCGGCGACATCGTCACCAACTACCATGTAGTCAAGGCGGGGGCGCGGTACACCGTTGGCCGGGGTAAGCAAGCCACGCCGGCCACTTTAAAGGCGGGCGACCCGGAAATGGACCTTGGCTTGCTCACGGCTCCCGGTTTGGAGGCTATACCAGCTGCCTGGGCAAGGCGGGCGAGCTCAAGGTGGGCGAGCCGGTCTATGCCGTGGGCGCGCCCGAGGGCTTGGAACTGCCCCTGTCCGAAGGGATTGTCTCCCAACTGCGGGGCGGCCCCCCACCTCTCATCCAGACCACGGTGGCTATCTCCCCGGGCTCCAGCGGCGGCGGCTTGTTCAATACGGAAGGGGAACTGGTGGGCATTACTACATTCTACCTCAAGGAAGGCCAAAACCTGAACTTCGCCCTGCCGGTGGAGTTGATCGCTGAGGCCGCCGGGAATAAAATTCGGGAACGCCCCAGTGTTGAAGCGCCTGCTGCTCCTGCGCCGGAAGCGAAATCGAAAGAGAAACTGGAACGCCCGGGCGGTCGCGTTGTTAATAGCTGAGGATTGGCCGGGTATGCTGGCCCATTGCCTTCGCTGGACCCAGGCCGAGCCGGGCAACGAGGTTGCCTGGTGCAGCCTCGGGGTTGCATACCGAGAGCTGGGCCGTCACCAGGAGGCCATTGCAGCCTACCGGGAGGCCCTGCGCTTCACGCCTGATGATGCCAACGCCTGGAACGCCCTCGGCAATGCCTACGGAGAAATGGGCCTTCACCAGGAGGCCATCGCAGCCTACCGGGAGGCCCTGCGCCTCAAGCCTGATTATGCACATGCTTGGACCAACCTCGGCGCTGCATACGTACGCTTGGACCGTTACAGCGATGCCATCGCAGCTTCCAGAGAGGGGCTGCGCCTCACACCTGATGATGCCCATGCATGGAACAACCTCGGCTTTGCATACAGAAAACAGGGCCGTTACCCCGAGGCCATCGCAGCTTTCCGGGAGGCTCTGCGCATCACGCCTGATGATGCCAACGCCTGGATCAACCTCGGGGTTGTATATAGCCTATCAGGCAACCGCAGCGCCGCCCTGGAAGCGGTCAAGGAGTTGCGGCGGTATGATCCACAGAAAGCAGACGAGCTTCTCAACAGTATGATGGAGTAGTGAGGCAAGAGGGCTGCATTGCCTCAGCGACACCGGGGAGATTTGCGGGGAGCCAGCAACTATCATTGACCGCCCAGAGGGGGGGCATGGTATTTGTCGTCAGGGTTTCCGGCACGTTCACCACCGATTAACCACTTGAAAACCTCAGTTAAAATTGGGTTACCAGTCCACCGCCCCATATTTCTTCCTTCTTATCCCTGGCCGTTCCGGTTAAATGCCCCTTTGGAAGCCATCCCAGCTTCCGCAAATGGACAGAAAAATTTTCCGGCCATGAATTAACCGGCACACACTTCAAAAAAAAATGGCATAATGCATTCAGATGAGGCCCGATGAATGCCTTGGCAACCTACCTCAAGGAATGTGCTACCGTCAACTCCCCGAACCCCCTGGAGCCCCCTTGGGGGTGGCCTCAATCCATTGTTGCTCGGGGTGCTATATCCCAGCGGAGGTAACGCATGCAAGCAATATCAGATTTAATTTGTGACTCCGGTTCAGGGCGGGGCAACATAACCGTCAACATCAGCATTTACAGCCTCGAAGCCATTCACGCGGCTACTTATCAGTTTACAGGCAGCTACCATATCCTCATAACCCCTAATGCGGACAACTCGGTGACGGTTATCTTCGAAGCGAAAGACAAGGCCAGGGATGTCAGTGAAGACCTAAAAGATTTTGCCAACGCTCTAATAGACCATCAGGTCAGACATCAGCTTTCCAAGATCAATGGTAGGATACGCGATCTGATTGTCGCCCATGCCTTTTCACCCCTGGATCTCCACAAGGAAGTAAATTCTCTGTGAACGACCAACGGCAGAACATACTTCCATTCCAGTTTTCTCGGTTTGACAGCAATGACTACCTGCTCGTCAACGAAAGTGGCGAATACATCTTCCTCAACAAGGATGATTTCCATAAGTTCATACAGAGCGAGCTGACCCCCGATTTCCTCTGCTACTATGACTTAAAGAGTAGGCATTTCCTCAATACCGAACACTTACCGGAAACGCTGGAGATGGTTTCAGCGAAGTACCGGACACGGAAAAGATTTATCTCAAATTTCACCTCCCTTCACATGATGGTCATCACCCTGAAGTGCTGCAACGCTTGTTCATACTGCCAGGTGAGCGCCGAAGTGGACGACGCAAAGGGCTTTGACATGTCACCTGCGGTGGCTCGCCGTGTTGTTGACTATATTTTCAAGTCTCCTTCCCCGTCGATAAAGATTGAGTTTCAAGGCGGCGAGCCTACCCTTAACTGGGAGACGCTGAAAGAGACTGTCCTTTATGCGAAGAAGGTTAACCAGAAATACCATAAGCATCTTGATTTCGTCGTCTGCACCAACCTCGTCATGGTTGACACGCAACAGCTAATGTTCTTCAAAGAACATGGCATACACATATCTACCTCTCTTGACGGCCCCCGCGACCTTCACGATAAGAACCGGATACTGAGAAGCGGTGGTGGTACCTACGATAGAGTTATCAAGAACCTCTACAGTGCCTTCGACATCCTCCTTCGTGGCAATGTGAATGCGCTCATGACGACCACTACATATAACATCGACCACCTGGAAGAGGTTATCGCGGAGTATGTCCAGCTTGGCTTCAATGGGATATTCATCAGGTCACTCAATCCATATGGCTTAGCCGCCAGGAACGCGGAGCACCTGGGGTATCCGGTAGAGCATTTTGTCGAGAATTTCGAAAAAGCGCTTAATCTCATCGTCCAACTCAATCTTAACGGCACAAGGTTCGTAGAGTTCTACACGAACCTTCTGCTTACCCGTATCCTGACACCTTTTTCTACTGGTTTCGTCGATCTCCAATCTCCATCAGGTGCAGGCATTTCAGGCGCGATTTATGACTACAACGGAGATGTTTTCCCCGCAGATGAAGCGCGTATGCTCGCCAGGATGGGTGACCGCCGTTTCTGCCTTGGAAACGTTTTCAAAGATTCATATAAAAGCATTTTTGGGGGGGAACTGCTCCGGGAGATTGTTAGCAAGTCATGTGTCGAGGTCATGCCTTATTGCAGCTCTTGCGTTTACCGCACCTACTGCGGTTCCGACCCTGTACGCAATTATCTTGAGACAGGCGACCTTATGGGCAAAAGGCCGGGCAACGATTTCTGTAAGAAGAACAAGTTAATCTTCGATATGCTGTTCAAAAAACTCAAGCGCAATGACCCTGATGAAATGGATGTATTCTGGTCATGGATTTCTTGTCGGAGTTTAAAAGAAGTGCGCGGTGAAGAAGCATGAAACAATTTGATGGGATAGCAGAGAACATAGATACCCCGATTCTTGGCTTGGTGACACGCAACCAGCTGTCATTATCGAGGGGTTACAGCGTACTTGTCATTGAAGAGACCTCGTTACTGTCAAGGGGCTTTGCGGGTTCTCATAACGAAAGTCTCTGGTGAAAAAAAGAGCACGTTACCACAAGCAAAAGTCTCTGGCGAAGTTTTAGATAAACTGGAAGAGGGAGATTGTGTGCTTATCGGCAAGGACGGTATCATAACGGTTGTTTGGGAGAAAAAGGCCCCAATAAATCCGCTCCTTCTGACGGAGATGTGTGATTGCCGTTGCCTTATGTGCCCACAACCGCCGAAAGCACACGATAGAACTTTAACGGAGAGAAGTAAACGAATTCTTAGTCTTGTCAAAATTGAGAATACTCAGACTATCTGCCTGACTGGAGGTGAACCTACTCTATTGAAGGAAGAATTTTTCGACATCCTGGGTATAATCAACAAGAAACAGCCGAAATCAAGCGTCATGCTGCTCACAAACGGCAAGTCGTTCGCCAATTTCGAGTTCACAAAGCGTTTCGTATCGTCAAGACCCAAAGATTTCCTTACCTGTGTTTCTATGCACAGTGATGTTGACGAGATTCATGATCGGATTGTAGGTGTTAAAGGCAGTTTCTATAAGACAGCAATGGGGCTGCAGAACCTCGCCCGCTTTCGGGAGAAGATCGAAATCCGGGTAGTGGTGAGCCGTATTAACTCTCACCGCCTTGAATCCATTGCGACCTTCATTCAACGGAACTTTCCCTTTATCAGCCATTGCACCTTCATGGGGATGGAGATAACTGGACTCGCTTGCGATAATTACGAGACTGTTTGGATTGACCCGTATGATTACCGTGAGGAGATTTCACGGGCACTTAGGGTGTTGAGCCGTGCGGACCTGAGCGTCTCTATCTATAATGTCCCGCTATGCCTGACTGAACCGAAGTCATGGAGTTTTGCAAGGCAGTCAATTTCAGGATGGAAAAATGATTACCTCCCAATATGTGAGGGATGCTCAGTTAAATCAAGGTGCTGTGGGATTTTCACAACCTCTGGAGTGCATCAAAGTTCCCATATTCTCCCGCAATAACATTCAGGTTGGGAGAGGAGGCGAGTCTGTCAACCGGTTTGCATCAGCCCTGCCGACGCACCTTGATTGCCATTTAATAAAAAAACGCTAAAAATTTACTTGCCTATTGACATTTTCAAGAGAATGATTATAAAATCTTTATCAAGTTGGAATTATTATTAAATTGGCTATTCAGAGGCGAAGGAGGGAATTTTATAAAAGGTCTATTCAGCAAGGGGATGGGCGTTATTGCAGGTCTTGTAGCTCTTTTCGGGATATCGGTTGGGAATGGAACGGCATCGGTGGCGGATACAAGGGCATCGGTAGCGAATGATAGCGGCAAATCTGCCCTTTATCTGGAGCATGGGAAGTCCATTGGCAGCAATACAGGCATCATAATCTGCCAACATGATAGCCATTCGAGCCATGTGAGCCATGGGAGCCACGTTTCACACAGCTCAGGTTATTAGAAAAAAGACCAGAACGCTCGCTTTTTGTATGCATCTGTATTAACAGCCGAAGGCTCTTGTTCGCAAGATGGGGCCTTTTGTGTCCTACCTGTCAAGGATCAAGTTAACCCGGTTGCTTGCGGTTTCCTCCGTTTTCCTTACCATTAACTACATAATTTGGATATAGTTCACCTACTGAACTTTCAATGGGTATGCAATATATTGTTGATAGTGAATCATCATTAGCACATCAAGGCTAAAAAAGCGAGGAACTGTTTTGATTAAGAATGATAAAAAGATGATTCACAAAAAACCAATTGGCCTCTCTCCATCAAAGATTTTGGCAAAGTTTGCAGAAGAAATTGCTTTGAATTCAAATGGTACAATTGTTGATGTAGCATGCGGATATGGAAGAAACGCTGCTTTTATCGCTTCTTTTGGTGTGCCAGTTGTATGTGTTGACATCAATAATGACGCCTTGGAATATATTAAATCCTCTGTCAGCTTGACATTATCAAAATCAAAGAAATTTAATCAACTTATTACGATGCAATTAGATTTAATAAATGACCCGTGGCCATTTGAAGATGAATCTCTGGGGGCAATTATAAATGTTCATTTCTTCCATTATAGCTTAATAGGATTTTTTCTCAGATCCCTCAAAATAGGAGGCTATCTATTCATAGAGACAATCGGTGGTCATGGGGGAAATTATCTTGATTTACCGAAACATGGATTTATCAGGGCCCAATTAGCGGATGCATTCAATATTAAATTCTATAAGGAAAAGAAAGTTGGACCATTGTCCAGTAATTGTTCTACTGTAAAGGTATTGGCAATAAAACAAAGAGCTTGCTAACGAGTGAAATATTTATCAATTCGTTATGCCTGTTCGCCAGGTCAACCCTTCATTTCACAGCGTGGAGCAACAAAGAAGTTCCAGGCCTCCTAATTTGACAAATCCAGAACGTGACGCCCAATGAAAGATACAGTTGAAAAGCTACTCAGTCACCGTAAAAGATTTTTTTCTCAGCACGGTGAAGATGGGCTACTGGCGTTTATTTTATCAAAAATACCGGACAAGTCAGGTTGGTGCGTAGAACTGGGAGCATGGGATGGGAAGTCTGAAAGTAATACCTACTACTTTATATCGCAGCAAAGGTACCATGGTGTTATGATTGAAGCAGATTTATTAAAATATAAACTTTTGTGTGATAATATGAAAGAATACGAGACTATTTGTATCAATGCTTATGTAAGGGCTGATGGGGACAATAAACTTGATAACATATTAAGTAAAACATCTATACCAAAACAATTCGATCTATTGTCAATTGATGTTGATGGAGATGATTATCATATATGGCAATCATTAAATAATTATCAGCCCAAAGTTGTCATAATCGAGATTAATCTGCGTGATAAACCTGGGGTGAAACGTATAAACAGGTTAGGATTTCCAATTGGCCTGGATAATGCTGGAACAATCATCTCGTCCATGTGGGGTATTACTGGTTATATAGGAACGAGCATCTCGTCCATGACAGAGCTTGCAGTTAGGAAGCAGTACAGCCTATTAGCAAATGTACACTGTAATGCAATATTTGTCAGGCGCGAGTATTTGAATCTCTTTCATGATAGAGAGGTTACACCAGATGAAGTGTTCACGTTTGAGGGTCATCGGATTAGTGAATTATCCTTTCATGAAATTAGAAGTCTTGGGTGGAGAAGAATCGTAAGGGAAAAAAGTCGGCGCCTATCTCAGGTATTTTCCCCTTCGAGAACCAATCAAAAGTTGTGAAGAGTTACACGGAGGAATGAAGGTTCATCGTTACAACCGGTAATATTCAATGCTTTCTGACATTCTGAGGACTTGTAGGTGAAAGCGCATTGACGGAAAACGGAAACCTGTAGCCACACCTTTGCTTATTGTTAATCCATGCTCTTGATGCCTCACCAGTGAATATTGTCAAGATATTGGACGGGGAGGCTTATTCAACGGTGGCTGAAAACCCTCTGTAAATCTCAAGAAGTGGAAAAGAACCTGGATAACCCGACCAAGACTTCGTCATGTCAATGGGCGCCCAATGCCCTTGCGTACCTGGGGTGCACCACCCTTGACCTTTATTGTCCCAATAATCGTCCAACCCTGTCCACCTTTTGGTATCTAAATTAATATGAAACTCCTGGCTTCCTATAAACCCTGCTTGTTTTCCCTTTGTGCATCGCCAATATGTAGAAAACCAAAGCACATTACCTATATATTCTTCTGGAGGCCCCCACTTATCATAAACTTCTCGCACTTGTATTGTTGTAAATTCATAACCTGGATTAATTTGTTTAAATAAATTGCGTATTGTTAATTCCTTTCGCCGCATAGACGAATTATCAACATTAATTTCATCATAGCCATTTTCTTTTAATATTTTTTGAATATCTTCTTTACTTGAACAGCCTAAAAGTTCAGCAAAAATAAATAAATCCTTTTGGGTTGGAAATAACCACGACCACTTACTCCTCTCTTTTAATTTATTTTTTTGGTCACTACAAACAGACATCTCCTCCATATAGTATGGGCGTTTTTCCGCAACATCATGTACTTTACATTTTGTATGCTCACCCGGCCTCCAAATACAATTGTTGTAATCTGCAGCATAACATAGTGTGGAATAGAATGAACTGGCTTGAAGTATGACGACTGATAATGATAGATTAAGCAAAGTCTTGGCTACAATTAACAAAATTTTCCGATTAATCATTTCAAGGATTCCTCCTGTATCAGTTTATTGATTAAACTATTGCGCGTAGATGGGTGCTGTTTCTCTCACCCGTACAAAAAATGACCAACAAGATTTTTTCATTCTACATTCACCGCATAGGGCCTTCCATTTCCAATGGTGTTTCTAACTTCGTGGAGATGGAGGGCTGTGCAATCTTAAAGGCCATTTAGGGGCAAGTGCCCGATTAGGTAAAAGATGAGCCCCAGCGCTCAGTTTGCTGGGGATAATTTGATAACCATCATGATTCTATAATTTTTCCACACTCCCCCCTGATGCATCTATCTCGTTATAGAAAGTGTACCTCGAGACATGCTTTACCTTTTGATACCTTCCCACCACGCTCACGGAATCACCTTGCTTTATTGACTTCTTTCCGAAAGAGAAAACAGTCAAAGACTTATCTCCTTGAGTTACTTTAAACGTAGTGTAAGGATTTCCTTTTTTAGATACTGTTTCTTTGAGCGACCCAACTG
Source organism: uncultured delta proteobacterium (assembly GCA_963838485.1). GTDB lineage: Bacteria > Desulfobacterota > RBG-13-43-22 > RBG-13-43-22 > RBG-13-43-22 > RBG-13-43-22. The sequence continues at coordinate 17,233 of CAWIRY010000163.1, forward strand.
TCCCCTCAACCTGAACCATTTTTCCGTCATATTGGTCTGGATTAGAGAGGATATCTCCTACTGTGGTCTTGAGGGCTTGGGCAGTTGCTGTAGAGTTAATTATTAAAAGACATAAAATTGAAACCGTTACGGCCACGAATGCTCTGAATTTTGAAATTTTCATTTCATTTGCCTCCTGTCATATTGGCGGTATTGGCAATAATTGCCTGGAGTAAAGATAGCGATAAAGCCACCCGCTCCATAAAACTCCCTTCTTTTCATTGTTAAATCCTGATCAATCTATATCAAGGTCATATCCGCCACCACCCCAACTATCGCTATCAATTTCCACAGAACCGCCACTTTGCATTTCTCCTTCCACGTAGATTGATGCACCATTATCGGTATATAGGTTGCCATCTACGGAGCCATCAGAGTTAATATCCAAGTCTCCATTAACATGGGAGACCTTTATCCGTATACCCAGAAACCTCAACTGACCCGGCCACTGCTATGGAGGCCATTAGAGATAATGCTAAGACCATTGCAAATACAGCTAATATTTTCATCTTTGTTGCCCCCTTCCGAGAGGTTTAAATTGGATGAGGTTGACGAAAATAAAGCCGAGTTGCACCCTCGGGGCATCCCGGCTATCCAGGCAAAATCAGAATCATGGCAGCCCTCCTTACAGAGGGTTCCTATCCAGATACCTTCCTTATTTCACAATCGAGGGGAAGATGTCAAGAGCGCCAGGGATTATTAATTTTTCGCAAGACTCTCCCGACGGCAGACCAAATTTTGCTTTGAAAGTTTTTGGGGTTGGTCCCATAACCAGGGGGGGTGTCTGCTTGTCACCTGGAATGAAATTTTGAAAAAATTCCCGGGCGGACCATACTGACCAGGGGGGGACGGGAGTCCCAGTCCATCGGGCTTGCCTTACCGGGCCGGAAAATCCTTCAGGGAGGAGCGACGACGCTGGCGGGACCGGTGCAAGCGGCTGATCGATGCCAGGGGTCTGGGCGGCCAACAGGAGGACAGTGCCGCCAAGATCGCACAAATCAATGGCCTTTCCTCTCCGGACCCGATTTTCATGTTGCCACCAAAATCCCCGGATGAGAAGACCCACTACCGAAGATTAAAACCCCCTTGTGGCTCCCTCTTTGGTTTTTGTGTCGTAATAGATGCTCTGCTGTTTCGATAGCTGTGCGGAAGCCATCCACAACTTTCCTTTTTCGGTTATAGGAGTAAGATTCAATGCTGCCTTGGTAAGGGCCCCATCCCAGATATAATCTTCCATAAAGGTGTTAGTTTTTATTCCCGCGCCATACTTTTGAAAGAATGCCGATTTCAATCCATTGAAGTCAGAGACACCGTTTGTCCTGATAATTAAATTGGAAAATTTATTATTCCAGAATCCGTACTCAATACTCTCAAGTTTGGCGTTTCCAATTTCTAAAACATCACCCTTTTTCCGGTACATCTTGACACCGCCAAAACTCGGATCAGTTCGGAGATATTCCATCCCCTTCAGGTCATGTATGTCCGTCCCCCATTTAATTTCTCGAAAACCATCAGGCTCTGTTGCCCAAGTATTATTAATCTGTGCTATGGTAGGGCCTGCATGATTCATAGTAGAAGGCATGCACCCGATTAAGCTGAAAAAACTGAGAAAAAATATAACGGAAAGGTTCATACGTTCTCCTGGGAAGGGAAATTAACGATGCCCTCAATAGGCCCTCCTTAGCATGCAGACAGATTTTTGTAAATCGTTTTGTCTTGGCGGCTCCATAGATTAGAACCTATCGCTCCCCCACCCAGGGTAGCCTTCGGGCCGCTTTTTTATTTCCGGGTCCCAACTGAGAAAATGCTAATTTTAAATGAGATTTTGCGTCAACCTGGGCCACCGCAGTCAAAAAATGATTTTGGCCACCTCTCTTCCCGAGTTTAACCCCGTTAAGGTATGATAGCTCAAACTTCGCCGAATGTGAAATTTCAAAGCCGGGTGCCATATCCAGGGATACTTCCGGGGGCGTTCTCACTTCAGCGATGACAAGCTGAAAGAGAAATTTTTCATCTAAAATCTTTAAGTCCTCTCAATAGCTTGAGTCTGTCTTTTCTCAGTCCCACCTATCCCTTAGGTGCAGGTGAGCATAGTCCGTAGAAAGCCTTTATGACCTTTTAAGAGGGTTAAAGGAATAAATCCAGTCAAATTTCGTGTGAAAAATTTTTTGGGGAGTCTATACAAGGGGGTCTGCTGCTGGGGGACCTTGATAGTTTTTTGAAAAAATTTCCGTACCACTCATACTGACCAGGGGGGGACGGGACTCCTATCATCGGGTTTTGGTTTTGGGACCGAAAATCTATAGAGCCTGGTGGCTAACCCCCTCACATCGTCCTTACCCCTTCGCGGCCCCCCTCCCTTCTAAATGACCTTCTGAGAAGCCCCTAATTGGACGGATAGACCCACCCCTACCCAAATCCCTTGCCCCTGGGCCAATCGCTTAAAATGCCCCACCTGGATGAGGGAGAACTGAGAAATCGGGGACCTCTGAGGTTGGATTATGACCCGGCCAGGAAACCGACCGCATGAGAAGCCCCAGGAGAGGAGATTGAGCGCAGACACCCCACACCGACGTTACCTCCCGGACATGAGGGGACGCGTCCTTGGATAAATACATGTCTTCCTTATGTGCTTGAAAATCATAAGAATATTGCAGGGGGACAGGATGGACACGAGAATCAGGGGGGTATATCAAAAAAAAATCACTTTAACGCTTGACAAATATAGGCGTATCGTCTATATTTAATGGCATGAAGGGACGCGATTTAACCGAATGGCGGAAACGGTGGGGCCTGACCCAAATAAAGCTGGCCCAGGCTTTAGGTGTTGATGTGATGACCGTCAGTAGATGGGAGCGGGGGGTTCAGGCTCCCACGCCTGTTCTCCCCCTGGCCCTGGAGGCCCTGGAGAATCGAATAAGAAAGGAGCAGGAACATGGGTTTACTGGTGGAATGCCCGGAGTGCAAGAAGCGAAATAGCACCAAGGCCAAGAATTGTAAATGCGGGTTCGCCCTGGCAAAGTTTTCTGGCCGGGTATGGTGGATTGAATACTATGACCTGGACGGGCGGCGACGCCGACAGCGCATCGGCAATGATAAGGCTTCTGCGGAGCAGGAACTGCGCACGGTGCTGAAGGCACGGACGGAGGGGCGGCATATCAAGAAAAGCTCAGATGCCCGGACCCTGTTTAAGGACCTGGCGGCCTGGTATCTTGAATTACCCGAAGTGAAGGCGAAGCGCAGCTATAAGCGAGATAAAGAACTGATTGCAAACCTCTTGCCTCACTTTGGAGATAAATTATTGAAGGATATTACCCCGGCCCTGGTGGAAGCCTACCGGCAAAGGCGGTTGTCAGAATCTTCCCGGCGCACCCCACAGACCTTGACCAAACCGGCCACGGTAAACCGGGAAGTGGCCTGTCTGAAAACCATCTTTAATAAGGCGGTGAAGAACGGCAAAGCCGAAAAGAACCCGGCCCATGGGGTTAATCACCTGAAAGAAAATAATGAACGGGACCGGATTCTAAGCCCGGAAGAATTTACCCGCCTGCTGGCCCATAGCCCGGCCCAGCTTAAGCCGATAATCAAAGTGGCCTACCATACTGCGATGAGACAAGGGGAAATCCTAAATCTCACCTGGGGCCAGGTAGATTTGAAAGAGGGTTTTATCCGGCTACGGCCAGAGGATACCAAGACCAATGAGGGCCGGTTAGTGCCCCTTAACCGGGAGTTAATGGAGATGCTGCAAACCATGCCCAGAGGACTACCGGGAGTGCGGGTGTTCCTCTACCAAGGGAAAGCCTTTGGCAGTAGCTTTCAGAAAGCTTTTGAGACGGCCCGGAAGCAGGCAGGGATAGAGGATTTTACCTTCCACGACTTAAGGCATACGGCCATTAATAATTGGCGGCTGCAAGGCCATGATTTTTTCAGGATCATGGCGGTTTCCGGCCACAAAACCATGAATGTCTTCAAACGCTATAACACCGTGAGCAAGGATGAATTGCGGGCTTTGGCGGGGGAAATTCGGTAATGATGGACACCTATATGGACACCAAAAATTGTTAATGCCGGGAAGTGGAGGCGGCATCCGGATTCGAACCGGAGAATAACGGTTTTGCAGACCGTTGCCTTACCTCTTGGCTATGCCGCCTCTGGAGCGGGAAACGGGATTCGAACCCGCGACTTCGACCTTGGCAAGGTCGCACTCTACCGCTGAGTTATTCCCGCTCATCCGTATTTTCTCGTAAAAATCGGGGCGCTTGTCAAGGGGAAAGAAGACGGTTTCCGGTTTCCGGTTTCCGGTTTTCGGTGGGGAAGCCTGGAAAAACAGGGGTTTTCCAGGAAATTAGCAGATTCACCTGCCGGATAGGCAAAGCAGGAGCTTTGCCTCAAATTTGGTTCCCAAGTTCCTGCTCGGCGCTCTTCCCACCGGTGGGGCGGGCCGCAGTAATCGCCACTCAGTCCGCACAGGCGAGACGCCTGTGCCACCA
>CAWIRY010000164.1:0-6749 GCA_963838485.1 uncultured delta proteobacterium
CAGTCACGCCGGTGGTCTGTGGTGAAACGGACCGACGTCGCTGCGCTTTACAAACGAATGCGCTCAAACCCGGTTCACAAAACGGGAGAATCGTGTGCGATGAATGCTATTGGCCCGCAAAGAATGACGACTCCAGCGAATCTGGCCGAGCCCAACGCCATCCGAGAGGCCGCAGAGATGGGTGAAATTGAGGGGCTTTGCCCCGGCGATGATAGGTCCACCACCGGCCGCACGAAGGAAGCCATCCGAAGTCGCCATCCTCATGGCCCTGGCCTCGTTACTCGGGATCGGGCTCATCTACCTCGTCTCGGATACAGTCGCCGACCCAGACCTCTGGGGGCACGTGCGGTTCGGCCAGGATATTCTCAGGGCCGGACGTCTTACGGAGCACGACTCCTACTCCTATCTCACTGCCGGCCGGCGCTGGATCAATCACGAATGGCTGTCGGAAGTCCTGTTCGCGGCGGCCTACAACGCGGGTGCCGCACCCGGGCTGGTGATGCTCAAGACCGCTGTCTGCCTGGCTACACTCTGCTTGGTCTGGCGGCATGTCGCCAGGCAGGGATTGAGCCTCGTCGAAGCCGGCCTGTTCACTCTGATCGTCACCGTCTCGGCGATTCCCTGGATGCTGGTCGTACGTCCTCAGATATTCACGTACCTCTTTTTCTCTCTCACCCTAATCACTTTGGGTAGGGCCAGAAGTGGGCAGATCCTACATCCTGCCTTCCTACCTCCCCTGTTTGCCCTGTGGGCAAATTCTCACGGTGGCGTCCTCGCGGGTATGGTTACCCTCATCGTCTGGGTTGTCGGACGGTTGGTCTTCGACAGGCTGAACCGCCGCGATGCCATTGTGCTGCTGGTTGTCGTTGGTGCGTCACTGGCCGCCGCTTTGATTAACCCTTACGGCTGGACGTTGATTTCGTTTCTGCTCCGCACGACCACCGTGGCCCGGCCTGAAATCGACGACTGGCATCCCCTTCGCCTGGCTTCCATGGAGGGGATGTTCACGATTCCCGATAATAGCGCTCGCCGCTTCAATAATCGTTCTCAGCCGGAGGAGGCGAGATTACGCATCGATGCTCGTGCTGGCAATGTGCGTAGCCGGCCCTTTCTTCGCCCACAGGCACGTTCCGCTCGCAATGCTTGCGATAGCGATCTTGACGGCCCAGCACGCGGCCGATTTGCGAGCGAGGATCACCGCACCAGCCGAAGGCTCACCTTCGCGGCTGGCGTGGCTGACGACCGGCGTGATTGCTGCTCCGGTATTAATACTGATCGCGGCCGCGGTGCCGCACTTTGGCCGAATCCGCATGGGGCATCCATCGATCGAACTCCCCGCGGCGGGCATCGCCGTACTGAAGGAAGCTGGACTCCGAGGCAACATCGCGGTCCCCTTCTCGTGGGGCGAGTACGTGATCTGGCATCTCGGACCCGCGGTCAAGGTGTCGATCGACGGCCGGCGAGAGACTGTCTATTCGGAGGAAATCTACGCAGAGAATCTGAGGTTCGTATACGGCCGAACCGGTTGGGATGACCTGGTCGCGAGGCCCGAGACCGCTCTGGTCCTGACAGACAGAGGCCGCGAATGTGACCGCCTGATGGGAGGCCGGATCGGGTGGGAGGCGGTTTACGAGGATCTGCTGTGTCGGATCTTTGCCCGTGCCGGATCGGCCGAAGCTGACTCGCTGCGGAGGGTTCGTCCTGGAGACGTTGATCCTCCTCAGGAGTTCCCTGGCTGAACGCAGCAGGAGCCGCGGTGATTCCCCGTTCCATGGGCTCAGGGGTCGCATTAGCATGGGCGTGAATGGACAATCCTGGGGTGTGACTGAGGAGCGACCGGTGCTCTGGGATCCGGCGAACGCCTGGCCCTCAGGCCGCAGGTTGATCTGGGCCCTGCTGGCAACCTATGTCCTGGTCGCGCAGGGGCCTTCCTTCCTCCATAACATTCGAGGGAGGTGGGACGGAGGAAATGATTTCTTCCAGGACTGGACTTCCGCGCGTAATGTCCTGGAGGGCCTGCCTGCCTATCTGCCGCTGTCCGAGGCCGCTGCCCTTCATGGCCCGAAACTGGGGGGCCGGCCGGCAGTCATTCCGCGTCTTCCCTGGAACGCCCATCCACCCACGTCCGTGCTCGCGACGTTGCCGCTCGCACTCCTGGATTACCTCGATGCAGTGACTCTCTGGAACGTTCTGGGGTTGATCGCCATCGCCGCCAGTCTGGCCTTGATCTTCCGCGAATTGAGGTTCCCCGTGGCGGCGTGGTCGATCCTGCCGATCGTGACCCTTGGCTTGCTTTGCAATCCGGTCCGTGCACAGGTCGTGTACGGTCAGTGGAACGCTCTCTTGCTCCTGCTGCTCACACTGGGGTGGGTCGCGGACCGCAGGGACCTGTGCGAGCCCGGGCCGGCTTCTGGGTGGCCGTCGCGGCCACGCTCAAGCTCTTCCCGCTCTTCTTCCTGCTTTACTTCGCCGATTCGAGGGCGCTGGAGGGCCGTCCTCGCCTGCTTGCTCTGGGGCATCGTCGTGAGCCTCGTCACGGCCGTTATTCTCGGATGGGATGCCTATCGCGATTATTTTAACCACGTCCTGCCGACGCTGAAGGAATTCCAGGCCTACTGGATTTCTTCTTCTGTAGGTTTTAAAATGTCAGCCGCCACCTTCGGGATCTCTCCTGGTTTAGGCCAGGGAAAGTTGAGGATACTGTTTTTATCCGGATCTGGATGCCACCGCCCATAGACCCTTAAGTTCCATTCTAACCGATCTTCGTCTTTGGGAAACCAAGGCAATTTATCGGCTGAACAGACCATGACCAAATGGATTTCGTCCATAATATAAAGAAAGGCTTGCCGGTAGTCGTCGTCTAATAGAGGAATATCAAGCATGGTTTTATTGGTTCATAATTTAATGAAATTAATCAGTTAGACTTAAAACCTTTCTTAGAAAATCAACCGCCTGGTCATGAATCCCCGGAACCTCGCTTTCCCTCGGTCCGGCCACGTTAAGAATTTTAATCTGGTTTTTCTCTCCCCACTCCCTGACAATAAGGGGGTCTATTTTGTTGTATAAATCAATTATCAGGTGGAGTATTTTATATTCAATGGCTAACCATACTGTAAAGGTAGTTCCACCGCTAACAGCTCCCTTAGTCAAGACAAGGGTTCCATCAGCTTCCCTTAGATTCTTCTCTGTCCTGAGCGGGTAATTTGGGGAACTCGTTTCTTTAAGGGGATACCTGGGGTCAATTGGGCCATCCTCAGCCTTTCGGCCCTTGGGACACCAGCCCCCACAAGGAAGACCCAATTCCAAGGCTACGTCCAGAGCTGCCCTATCAACCCCGGTTTGGCCGCCTGAGATAATCTTAGAAAATATTATGTCCATCACGCCATTTCTTAAAAGGTGAAGTGTGTTTCCCCCCGCAGCCCCTTTATTTCTTCCCACGACATTTCCCTAAAAATAATACCCTTTTTCTCCAGTGGATTAATAAGGGCCTCTCGTTCAAGAAAATAGCTCATCAGGAGTTCTTTAAGGAATAGAAATGTTTTTTGATTGAGGCCCTTGATCAATATCCTGGACGATAACTATATTTTTATTATGGGCGATAATTTGGATTGAGTCAAGATTGGGTAAAATTCTGAAATTTGACATTATTCAGGGAAGCGGTTGAGTTGAAACAGGTATCACGAATAAAAGCAATTTTATTTTCATTTCTATCCAAAAGCTCGTAAGTGCCGGTCTCCCAGACTACCACCGTTCCGGCCCCAAACATTTCTTTAGGGATAATCCCTTCAAAATCAATATAAGACAGGGGATGATCCTCGACTAATAAGGTCAGTCGTTTTTCCGCCGGATTTAGGGATGGACCTTTGGAAACAGCCCAGGAACGAAGAACCCCATTTAGTTCCAGACGGAAATCAAAATGCAGATGAGCAGCATGATGCTCATGGACCACAAAACGGAGAGTCTTGATCTCTCCATCAAATACGCTTTCATCGTAAATCCCACCTTTATACTAACTGGGTTTAGGCTGGACCGGAATTCTTGATAGTTTAGTTGTGATTACTACCTTTTAAACCCAACGTCCCCCTTCTTTTAAGATATCTAAAGGATTAACAAAGTTATCTTTAGTATCCTTAGTTTCAAAAAGGGGGCTAACAGAATATTAACTCGAATGAAAACTCCTTAGCCGCTTTACCTCGGAAATGATTGCCTTACCCACGCAATCAACTTCCTTTTCTGTAGTGGGGCGACCAATGCTTATACGGATAGATGAGTGGATTTCGTTGTCTGTGAGCCCAAGGGCCTTAAGAACGTGTGAAGGTTCAATGTTAGTAGTAGTGCAAGCAGAACCAGTAGAAAGGGCAACGAAATCTGTAAGGGCGATAATCAATGCTTCGCTATTTATTCCAGGGATGCAAACATTTAAATTCCCTGCCATCCGGTTTTCCGTATGACCATTAACTTTCAGGTCAGGGATATCTTTGATTAGTACATTGTAAAGCCTCTGGCTGAGCTTCCGAATTCTTTTTTGTTCAGTTTTCATCGCCTTCATTGCTAAATCAACCGCCTTTGCGAAACCAACAATACCAGGCACATTTAGGGTACCTGAACGTAGACCTCGCTCGTGACCACCTCCGTCAAAAATGGGAATGAGTTGGACATGAGGCATGCTGTGGCGACAAAAAAGGAAACCAACTCCTTTCGGTCCATAAATTTTATGGGCAGAACACGCTAGGAGATCAATTTTCATCTCCTGGACATTCAGAGGAATCTTCCCCAGTGCTTGGGTTGCGTCGGTCATGAAAAAAATGTTGCGATCTCGGCAGATAGAACCAATTTCTTTTATCGACTGAATTACACCAATTTCATTATTTACAGTCATTACGGAAACAAGGATCGTCTCTGGACGAATGGCATAGGCTACTTGCTCGGGATTTAGCAAGCCCTTTTGATCTACCGGGAGGTAAGAAACCTCCGCTCCTTCGGATTCAATCCTGCGGAATGAATATACAATCTACTCCCGGTATCTTAGGAGCAATGGTTTTCAAATATAGGATCTCATCTATGCGGCGCAGTTTGGAATATCTTTTCCACAAATCGCGCTCTTCTTGAGCGCTAGGATATGGCAGCAAACTTTTCATAGAATCCGATTCATTCTTGCCGAAGGCTAAATGATGTAATAGGGAACGACCTTAAATAATTAAATAATTTTTATGAAGACCAAGCCGTTGGTACTTAATCTCCTTTTTTCACCTCATATGTCCAACTGTTTCTAATTACCTGATCCTTCTGATCCATCTCCAAAAACAAAAACCCCATCTCCTTCTCAAGAAATAGGGTCTTATCAATCTGCTTCATGGACCAGCCTTTCGATTAAAGGGTTGCCAGCCTTGAGAAAGCCAAAAATAGAATGAATAATTTAAACCATAACAAAGGCTTAAAAGTCAACTCAAAAGGACTAAATTCCCGTAGGAGTTGGGCTATTCTTTAAGCCAGGAGAAGAATATACCAGGCCCCTACCACAAGCTTTTGTCAAATCCGGTCAAAAATGGAAAGAAAATCAACCGGAGAATATAGCCCAGAAGACCATTTTCCCCTATCCCGGATAGTTTCATTTCATTTTTCATATCTGAAACTAAACATATAACTATTTGATTTTATTAAAAAATATAGTCTCATATCAATTTGATTATATTTCACATAACTTATTGATTTAACAATAAATTTCATACCCCTATAATAGAATCAGAGGGTGAAATCCTAACGGCTTTCACCCCCCTTCTATTTCTTTTTACCTTTTCAGTGGTTGATCAATAAGAAAATATCCCCCCGTGGAAATATGGCAATTAACCAGCCAGACCTATAAAGGGAATGGACAATAGAAAAGTAATTTTTTGTATAAATTACAAATTCCAAAAAAAGCCGCTTCAAGACCCCTGTTTGAGGCCATCAACGGCTCTATCCGGACCTCAACCCTGGCCGTCATGATCGGGTCTCCCAGGCTGAAGCCCCCAACAATAGTCCTGATAACCCCTTCAACCATCTCCGGGTTGACCCTTGACCGGACAATCCCCTGGACTTCGGGGATCACCGCCTAGATATAAGCCGTATTGCTCTCCGGCTCGGAGAAGTTAGCCTGGCCAGTGACTCGCTCCAGGGCAAAGCCGGAAAGTAAAAGCTTGACCATCATCTTGAGTTGTCTCGGGTTGTCCCCGATATTCGGGACCTGAACCGAGACAAAGCGGCTGGCGATGGCCATGTCCATATAGCCGGTCTGGTAAGTCTCCGGGGGGTTGACAGCCGAGAAGACGACCATGAGCTTGGTTGGCAAGCCCATGACCTTGCGGGTCCTGATGAGTTCATGAAGTTTGGACTGGATAAAGGGGTTGGCCCGGTTGATTTCATCAAACAAAGCCGCCTCAGCCTTCCAGATCGAGAAGTGGGTGTGGACAAACTCCAGCTTGCCTTTGGCTAAGGATTTGGGATTGAGGAAGCCGACAAGGTCGTCAAAGTTAAGGGTTGGTACTTCGTAGTGTCTGAAACTGATCTCCGGCCCTAGCACCGCCTTGGCGATGGTCTTGGCCCCTTCGGTCTTGTTGGCCTTCCAGATATTGGGTTTGTAACCAGCGAACCCTATCCCTTATCGGTAATCGTTATCAAGTCGGCGGGAGATTTAAACTATTAGCTAATCAAATCAAGGGAGAATATCTGAATCGACCCGCTCTTTCCCTTTTACCCGGGTTGCGGGGAGC
>CAWIRY010000165.1:0-61785 GCA_963838485.1 uncultured delta proteobacterium
CTCAATCGTAGAAGTGAAAAATTATCCAAGGATGATCTCAAAAAAGAAGTTATGATGAAAATGGTTGGCCTTTTGCCCTCTGTGGCCTGCTGTGCCGTCCCAATGGCTTTGATAAAAATCGAGGCAGGGTAGCCTTCTCCTGTTTCAAACACTGCCTGACCCTTAAATACAAAGCCCTCAATGACCTCCAAAATCGATTCAATATCTCCTCATGCCCTTTCTTGCAAAATAAATCCGGTTTCACCAAACATATGTCTATCAAGGATTATCCCCGCTTGATTAACGAGATTCCCAGGGGAACCAAACGCTATAAGGCAATTAAAAAACTTCGCTCCGCTTCCGAAAGGGCCAACTCCAGCATTAAAGTTGATATGGACATCTTAGATAGGCCCCGTGTCTTGGGTATCAAAAGAGCCAGCATCCTCGTCCAATTAGCGACTATCGTTCTCCTCCTTCAAAGAGGTTTTTCCTTTGTGGCCAAGGTCACTTTTCTCTTGAGACGCTTTCGTCAGACTCGTGATCCCAAACTTAAACAAAATCTATTCCCTCCCCTTATCGCCAAATCCATCCAAAATCTCATCCTACGGGAATAGGGTGTTATGCCTCTCTTTCCCCCTTTTCCCCTATCTTGAAATCCTACAGGACTTCTGCGCCCTTATCTTTATTCCTTCTCAGTCCAACACCTTTTCCTTTTCCAAAATCCCTTTCCGTTACTCTTTTCTTTAAGGCCTTCCTGTTTTTTTTTTAGCCTTTAATCCCCTTTTATCACCAAGGGCTGTTTTCCCTCCCTCTCTTCTCGATCCGGTAGGGACTTATTAAATCTCCTCAATTGTTTAGGTCAATGACTTTCAAAGTATCCACCTTTTCAGGTTTCGTGACAAAAGGTCATCAGACCATGCAATGCGTTTCCTCCTCTCCCTCTAAAATTCCGTACGTCGGGTTTTCCCCAGTACGGCTTCAAACCGGAATTCAACTGGAACCTTCGTCAGACCACCAGAGCTTAAGCACCGGGCCTGCATACCCTCTGAATATCCTGACTTATATCCAATCACAGTCCAGTTTCTTTTCTTCTATAGCCCTTCCGGGCAAGTTTGTCGAAGATCAGACACTGAACAATCCAGTCCAGAGGCCCTTGGCTCCCCGGCCGGTTATGTTGTCCGGCCAGATCTCAGCTTATTATGGCCTCATCCGAAACTCTCGATCCATCCCATCGATTTATGGATTATACGATGGGGCTTTGCCCTACGGCCTGGTATGGGCTGGTATCGAGAGGCTCCCCAATTTACTCTGTATATCCTTTCCCATCGTGCCGCCTCTTGCACCCCGGTGGACCGAGAGGGTGCTTTTGACTGTTCCTTCCCCTCTCGTAGCAGCCTTCGCCATCTCTGCACAGGCTCGGCATCCACAACCCCATGCCCGCCGGTTCTCGCATGGGAAGCGTAACGAGGCTATTAAGTTCGCTTTACGCTACGGCCCGATGAGATTGTTAGCCCCACACCGGCAGGGGCGTTTACTTCCGAGCTTTCGGTTGACGGAGTCGCCTCCGATGACCGTCGGATATCGCTATATAGGTAAACAGCCAATTCCTATAACCGGACTTTCACCGGTTGGACATACAGCCTTATGGGCTGCGAACAGAGGTCGCTGAGAAAGATGATTTTTTATGAAAAATCAGTGGGAAGCCGATTTTCCATAAACATCTCAGCCTTCGCGGCCACAGGTCTTTTCCCGCGAAGTGGCAGAACGGTTTTTCATTGCCGTCCCCTCAACGGCAATGAAAAAATATCTATTCTTTGTGATCTCTGCGAGCTCCGTGAGAGATAATTCTTCAATATGGTAACTTACTAATATGGTTAATTATTCTTCCGGGATTGCCAACGACCACAGCGCCATCGGGGACATCATGGCAAACTATCGTTCCGGCGCCTATTAGAGCGTTTTCCCCAATTACCACTCCTGGGAGGATAGTGCTGTTTGCCCCGATCTTCGCCCCCTTTTTTATTATCGGCCCTTTCAGTGATTCCTTGACTCCAATTGATACCGGATACTTGGCGTTGGTCAGAACTACATTCGGCCCCAACCAGGCCCCCTCTTCTAATACCGAATATTCTGGAACAAACACCTGAGTGTGTATCCGAACTTCGTTCCCGATCCGAACGTGATGCTCAATTACGGACAGGGTTCCAACGCTGACGTCATCCCCTATTTCGTTCAGCTCACGGATATTGACTTTGTTGCCGGTCTGGAAATTTCGACCTATTTGGTTCCCGGCATAAATAACCGCGTGGGAGCGGATATGGGCGTTTTCGCCGATAGTGGTTATCAGCTCCCCGTCTTCCTTGCCCCTCGGAGGGACCCCAAGGATACAATAATCCTCCACTATTGCTTTCGGTCCTAATTTCACATTCCTATATTGTCTGAAAGACATACCGACCTCACTCATACGATCCCCAATTTACATTTCTGCGGCTTGAAGCGCAGGCGGATATCGTTCCCTGTTTCAATGGACTCATAAATGGCGTTGATCAACTCTAGGGATTTTCTCCCCTCCAGTCCATCGACCAGTCCGGCCTTGTTCTTCTGGATGGATTCCACCACCCCTTTTAAATACTCCCCGTGGTTGTAAGCGAATATTTTCGGATTTTTCCCGTACTTCTCCAAGATTTCCTTATCCTCCGGTTCCTCCGGCTCGAATTGCCAGGTAACCAGTTCGTTCATAAAAAACCCGCCGACCACCACACTCCCCTTTTCTCCCATGATGCTGATCGACCCTTCCAAGTCCTTGGGACGGGTGGCGGTGGTTACTTCGATAATCCCCAGTGACCCGTTGGTAAATTTCAAGATGGCAACTCCCGTATCCTCGCATTCGATATTGACCAGTTGAGTGGCTGCGTAGGCTTTCACGTATTCCACCGGTCCCATAATCCAGGTGAGCATATCCAGATGATGCCCGGCCTGATTGGTAAAAACCCCACCATCGTAGGCCCAGGTCCCCCTCCAGGATTCAGCATCATAATAGGCCTGGTCTCGCTTCCAGCGTAATCGAACGGTCCCCAGAGCAAGCTTTCCAAATCGGCCCCGGTCCAGGGCCTCTTTTAATTTTATGATGGGCAGGTTATAGCGGTTCTGGTGGACCACAAACAGTTTGACCCCGTATTTATCACAGGTATTTAAAATTAAATCGGCTTCCTCCAGCTTTAGAGCTAAAGGTTTTTCCACGATAATCGGTTTCCCCAGTGGGGCGATTTCCAGGATGTTCTTGGCATGGGTCCCGCTGGGAGTCAGGACGCTGAAGATGTCCACTTCATTGTTAACGGCCCCGACCATCGAGGCAATATCCTTGAAAGGCTCTCCACCATATTCCTGCGTGAATTTAGCTGCCCGGTCCGGATTCAGGTCGCAGGCCCCGCCAATCTTGGCGTTATCCAGGTAATTAACGATGCAATGCCCGTGTTTCTTGGAAATACTGCCGCAGCCGATGATACCGAATTTTATTTCTCCCACTGATTTCCCCCTTAAATTTTTGAATTATTTTTTTTTGTTACCGACAAATCTGGACAGGGCGAACCACAGCGGCAGCCATTCTAACCGGTAGAGTTTTTTCTTTTTTAAAAATTAGAGTCCTTCATAGATTTTGAATAGATCCTGTTTCTGTTTGTCCCAACTGATGGTCTGGAGAAACTGGTAGGCCTTTTCGGTTTTATCCTTCCTAAGGTCTTCGTTTCCATATAATTCACGAATAGCTGCCGCCAGGGAGGCCACGTTTTCCGGCTCATAGAACATGAGCATGTCTTCAGTGAAATAGTGCTCAATGGCTTTGGTCTTTGGTGCGACTACAGGGATTTTAAGGGACATATATTCCATCATCTTCACCGGGAGCATCAATTCGGTGGCTTTATTGACTCGGTTGCCGATCACCCCCAGGTCCATGGAAGCCAGCATTCGAGGCAACTTTTCGGCTGGGATCATATCATTGATCATCACCCGATCTTCGAGCTGAAAGTCCCTGATCTGATCTCCCAAAATTGCCTGAGCTTCTTCTTTTCGCCCCCACAGGTGCAATTTGATTTCTGGTATTTGGTCCCGCAAGGTATGTAAGGCCTCCAAAATTAAGTCCACCCCCAAACGGTGGGCTATGGTTCCGTGGTAGACCAGGTTGAACCTATCGGATGGGCGACTCTGTTTATTTTTCAATGGAATCACATCAAATATTTTAGGATCAGGCACATTCATCAAAATCGTTATTTTTTCTGACGGAATGCCCGGGATAATATCTTGTCCTTTTGAATTTCGTTAACGCAGATCAGGCGGTCGGCAAATCGGCAGGAGCAATATTCCTCGAACTTTAATAACCAGTTGACCACCCGGGAGGAACTCCCAAACTTGGAGCCAAAGGTTTCCGGCATGGTATCATGGATATCCAGGACAACAGGTTTCCCCATCAGCTTCGGCAGCAAAGCGGCAAACACTAGAAAATCGGGCATATTGTGAATATGCACCGCACCCAGCTCTTTTCTTAAAGTCAAAAGAGAACATTCTAACATAGCCTTGATAAAAAAGTTGCCATAGGATAGAAGATACCGTAGTTGGTTTTTGCCCCTGTATTTAGGAATGTTAACCTCGATGATTTCGACCCCTTCCAGCATGGTATGTTTGGGGCTTGCGTCATTTCCTAAGGTTATCACCCGGACCTGATACTTATCGCTAGCGACTAGTGCTTCGGCTTCCCTCCGAACCCGGGTATCGGAAAAGTAATCGGTGTAAGCGATCATGATGATTTTTTTCTTATTCATATATTCCCAGGCTGGGTGCCAGAATTTGTAAGGTACCAACCTAATGACCTTAATTCCACCGAATTTTATACACTAGGGTTTCAAAATTTTACGATCTACGGCTTTCAGGATATCCTCTTGTTTCTTGGTCAAGGTGACGACTCGCGAGACCTTGAAACCTTTCTTCTCGTCTCGTAGATACACCTTGTACATCGAATCCAATTCTATCAACGCTTCTTCAGCCGAAATCTTATGCTTCTGCAGTTTGTACTGGAGAAGCGAGAGCAGCAGGTAGGCAAGATAGCAGATAAACACATGCGCTTTGACCCGGTTGTACAGCCAGTGGCGTATGGGGCGCAGACGGGTAACGCCTTTCAATGTGCGAAAGGCCTTTTCTATCAGGTCTTTGTCGAAATAGAGTCGAACCATTTGATCGAGGGGCAGAGGAGTGGTTGAGAACAGGCAGAAAAAACCGTCGAATTCTTCTGCTTCGGCCAGAACAGACTTTCGCAATCCGTTACCATGGGTGAAGTATTTTTCCATCCCCGCCTTGATGGCTCTCCCCTGGTTCAACAGGTCGCGAGCCTGTTCAATTTCGTCGTAGCGCGATTCCCGCAATTCCCGTTGCTGCGATTGGTTGTAACAGATTGTCAGCCACCCCGGTGTTTCGCCCATCCGGTGTTCGATCCGTACACCATAAAAAATGTTCTTTCGCAGCCGAACCCGATTCTCCAACTGCACCAATGGGTTACGTTTTGTCATCTCCCGCACGATCTGAACCAGATGGCCTCGAATGGGCAAACCGCATAGGGTTTCCCACCCAATCGTCTTTGCCTGAGCTATGTTTTCGGAAGAAGCGATGCCCCGATCATAGATGACCAACCCCTGGTATATTTTGAACGGCCGCAGATCGGTGAGGAAATCCTTAAACAGTCTCGCATCGTGAATATTACCGTCCAGTACCTTATGACAGACTGGAATGCCCGAATCCTTGGTGACGGCCAGACCAACCTGGATTAGTGGGCGCCCCTTTACGCCCTCCTTGTCGTGTCCCAGTTTGGCAAGACCGCAACGTTTGCCATAAAGATAGGTATTCGTCACATCGTAAAGGATGCCGGTCAGAGGGATCCCGTAGACCTGCACGACGCGCTCGAAAATCCGTCGTTGCACCTCGGTGGCCTCTATCGATTCCAGCGTGTCGAGCGAATCGAGCAGCGATTGTTCGGTAACCCCCTCGATATTGAGGAGCAGGGAGAGATCGGTCCTCTGGAACCAACGCTCCATCTGGTTAACGCTTTTGTAATCGAGACAGTGCGCGTAGACCAGCGAAAGAACTTCGCTTGCCCGTGGGCCAAGCATCAAGGGCAGGTCGATCTGGTTAGCCAGATGGTTCAACACCAGCAATGGTCCATAGAGTTTGAACCTCGTCCACCACGATATCCGACAGGGAAGAGGACAGAATGGTTCGTCCATCCGCCTCCTTGCCAATGTAGCGGATATGTTTTTGAACACATTTACCGTCCACCCACCGGTTTTCGACCTCTGCCAGGTAAGTTTTACCATTCTTGCGTATTTTTCGGACAAAGCTCATGGTGTATATAATATACACTATGAGAACTGGAAAAGCAAGTACTATTTTCCCTCGCGGTAAAATAAATCTATCCCTTTCAGGCCACTATTATATAGATGAAAACCAGAAAAAGAAGGTTGCTCTTGACTACGATATGCGGCTAGTGTACAAAATGTCGCTGGAGTTCAGGTAATGATATATCTTGATAAGCCTCCTCCCCCCTTTATTTATCCTAAGAAAAGGTTTACCTATATCTGTTAGATCATTTTTTTTTGTTAATGGTTCACCTAAGCTGATGTCCGTGAAATTCTTGAATTGAATTGATCTTCGTTGTTTAAACCAATGAATTGCTTGGGAAGCGGTACAGAATAAGGTTTTTTCTTTTTTTAATCGGTTTAACACTTTCAGATAAAGGTCCCCCCACAACCTTTCCGGCGCCAAGCTGCGGTCGTGCCAGTTAAGGGTTAAAACGCCCCCGAATTTTCTATGGTTTTCAATAAGGAGTTCAATCTGATCAAGGGCCTCACCATCGGTAAGCCCCATCCTCCCCTTATACAACATGGCCGTATCTTGAGCATTTAAAGGAAGTTCCATCAGGGAATGGAGACCCGGGAATATAAAGGGCTGGACAGTTCCATTCCGGTAACCAACGGCGTCGTTATAACCCGAGGTGGAATCATAGAAATAACCGGCGTCTTCCAATATTTTAGGAGTATTTGAGTCAAAAAAAAGCCAATGTATTCGGATCCCAGGTTATTTTCCTGAATTAATCCGGAAATTTTTTGCCATTCTAGAATCGCTTTCTCCAAATTGTTCCAGGCATCCAAGCCATGGACTCCCACTTCGTTATTCGTGGCGATAAGCTGCCTGAGGCCCTCTATTAAGTCTCCGACTTCATAGGGACACCTCCTTCGACTAACCTTTGTCCCAACCTTAGCGGTTCCCGAAAGTCCCTTAAAAGGGATAAAAAAATAGGTTGCAGGCAAATCCTTTTCTATCCGGGGATAATCCCTTATTGGAATCCAGGGGTCTTTCTTCACGCCGGTGTATATGAGGGGTATCTCCAAAAGGAATTTCCATCGCCGGAGTAATTGGCCAGTAGTAGATCGGCCTTGAACCCAATCCACCATCGCCCCTATCGAAGTGCGGTATAATAAGCCAAGCAGTGTATGATCGGCCCGATGGTTCCTCAGATAATAGAAATCAATATCGTGGGTCAGACAGGTGATAAAATCGTAGCCAAAAGGGACGGGCGGGATTTCGATGAGGGGGATACCCCTGGTAATAATCCAATTTTTGAGAATGGCAATGTGGATATCATGGGTTGGGGTTAAAGCATATTCTTTAGGCTGTCCATCGGTAAAAAGCCGGGTAGCCTCCTCAAAAAGACTATACCCTACCCGGATACATACTGATTTTCCATTATCAATTTGAATTCCAACCACATCATGGTTGGAGGTAATCAGGAGAGGCTCACCTTCTCCGCTAAGAAAAGATAATTTATTCAGAATAAAGAAAACTTCTCCATTCAGACATATTTCCTTGCTTGTTTTGATTTCCGAGAGATTAATCTTGTGGGCTTTATCGAATCGACAAGGATTAGGGTTAAATATGACAAATAATTTTACTTTTTCGGCTAAGTCGTAATCATCGTCGGCAATTACAACGTCATATAGCGTCCCCTTTTTATAGAACTCCCAAGGCGTTTTAACCAATTCAAATAGTTCCTCAACTATCCCTTTTTCTTCTTCCCTGCAAATAATTCCTAACATTTTTTAATATTCTTTTTTATTTTTAGACATAGCTGAATATTCTTTGATTCATATTTCGTGCTCATGTATTCAAATTAATTGGCATTCATCGAAAGATTGAGAATGTCAATCAAAGGAAGTCTTTAATTTTTTAAATTTTTATTCCTACCTTTTTGCCCACCAATTCCCTCTTTAACTAAGTTGGGCACGATTATGCAAAGATCTCATCGAGATACCTTTTACCTATTAGTATCCCCACCATATCAATCGACCAATAGACATTCATTTTTGTCGTTTGAGCAGGATAATTCTGGCAATGGATTGATGAAGCAGGGCAAACCAATTTCTAACCTGTTTCCTTTTCCTCCCTGTAACACGGAGGAAAGTACGCCATGATGGCACTACAAGAACTGTTATCAAACACAGACTTTTGTCCACTGGAGCCAAGCGAGCATGCCGAACCGATTTTAAGTGCTCCATCATAACCCTTATTTGATAGGGCAATATTACTCGCTTATTCCCACTCCTTGGATCATACCACTCTTGCATCGCCAATTGCGTCTTGTTCATGTTCATCGCGTTCCCAGGGTAAATCCGGATTCGGAAAAGCACCTCCGGGATCTCCCAGATAAGACCCCACATTGCAAGTTCGGCCAGGATCACATGATCAGAAGCAATGTGGCCATAGCCTCTTATCCTACGCAATAAGTTCCTTCGAATAAGCCCATAAAACGAATGAGCCAAGGCAACGTGAAACAATACACGAGCGAGACGCCGGTGAGGCCTTGCTTCGTTCGAGTCCACATGGTCTGGCGGCTCTCCAACAATTTGACCATGCTCATCTATAATCTCAGCCCGCGGGTAGACTAACGCCACTGAATTCGGCGCCTGATCCAATGTCTCAACGCAACGGCGTAGCATGGTTGGGTAGCACTCATCATCATGTGCCGCCCATTTAAAGTATTTGCCCTGAGATAGCTCAAAGACTCGCCTATAATTCCACATGGCACCATAATTTGATTTATTTTCGTAATATCGGATCCGCTTATCTTTCTCTGCATATGACTTGCAAACATCGCCCGTCCGGTCAGTAGAGGCATTGTCAGAAATGATAAGTTCAAAATCCTCGTAGTTTTGTTGCAGCAATGAATCCAATGCTCCTTGGATGAATTTCTCTCCATTGTACACGGGAAGCCCTATGCTAACTCTCGGAGACACCATAGAAATTCACTAAACCTAAACCGATTCCTTTTCGCCGACAGGGGAACGCCCCTTCAACCCTCGAAGAAGATCAAGGCAGAACGCTTTCTGCCCCATGACGTACAAGAGCATTCAAAGATACAAAACGAGCATAAAACCGCCGCCCAACACAAGCCCCGGAAGAGGAGACACTGATTGGCCAAAATAGAATTGTTCTCCACATGCGAGACCTGCAGCCACCATGCCCGAAACAAAAGGCCAGCTCACTGCCCGGCAAAACATCCATAGAGAAAACTATTGCGTCATGTGTGCGCCACGCTATGTGCGGAACGAGCCACAATGAGATCTTTGAATTAATAGTTTAGAGATCAGGTTTTTTAAACCTCCTTTTTTTGATTGTCGCCTAACAATCCAGGAGGTATCTGACCACCCTTTTTATCTAATTGTCAAGTCAAGTCCTTTTTCTGACAAATTAAAATCTATATTTTTCTTTGAACGCTATTTTTTCTCTTGACAGGATCATTATAGGATATCCTCATTGTATTTTTTTAAAGCTCACCGCGTTTGAATGCCTCTATAATCCCATCAGCGGTCCGAGTAGCCAGAGCTGAAATCGTGAGTGCCGGGTTAACTGCTCCTGCGGTGACAAAGACACTCCCGTCCCCAATAAATAGGTTAGGAACGTCATGGGTTCGACACCATTGATTCACCACCGACTTGTTTGGGTCGTTTCCCATTCTGCATGTGCCCAAGTAATGGGAGGAATAGCCCGGAGGGCAGTTTTCCACCCAAACTTCCTTAGCTCCGGCAGCTTGGAGCAGTTCTTCGATACTCGATGACATCCCCTTAAGCATTGCCAGGTCATTTTCACGTGGTTCGTTGATAATGTGGGGCACTGGTAACCCGTGAAGATCTTTAAAGAAAGGATCAAGCGTCACCTGGTTATGCGGATCAGGCAATTGTTCCCCCATTGCAGTAACGCCAACCGTGTGACCGAATAATGCCTTAACCCGATTTTTGTGTCCTGCTCCCCAACCCGGAACCCGCCGAGCCACTGACAGGGGCCATTGTCCACTATTCGACACCAAAATGGTCCATCCGCGTGAAAAAACATGTCGCGTGTTCGTTGCATAAAAATCCTGAATAATGCCACCGGTGGGAACGCCTCGCCAGGCATCCAAACGTTCGGAGAATACTCCATAGGCCACAACTGCCAAATGCTCAGTAAAAAACTTGCCCACCAGGCCGCTAGAATTTGCCAATCCGTTGGGAAATCGGGGTGATTTGCTTAACAAAAGAAGTCTTGGAGTTTCCACGGCATTACCGGCAACGACAACCGCCCGTGCGTAAATTTGTCTTTCATGACCTTCAGAATTCAAGTAAATCACACTATTTACTTTTCCATTCGGCCCTATGGTTATTTCCCTTGCCATACTTTCGGTTAAAATAAGAACTTTTCCTGTCTTCATGGCTTTGGGTATGTAGGTGACATCGATACTCGACTTTGCTCCAATCTTACACCCAAAGTTGCACGTTCCGGCGCTAATGCATGCCGGTCGCCCGTTCCAGTCCTTTGTCGGGATTGCCAATGGCTCGCGTACCAGATGCAACCCCAATTTATCAGCCCCTCGTTTCACAACTTTGCTGCCCATGTTGAACTCATGTGGGGGTGTGGGAAAAGGTTTGCTACGAGGTGGCTCGAAGGGATTGGCACCTGACCCATCAGGGCCTGAGACCCCAAGCTCATACTCTACTCGCGTATAGTAAGGTTCAAGGTCTGCATAGCCGATTGGCCAGTCATCAGCCACTCCGTCCTCACTTCGAACACAAAAATCTGATAAGTGTAGCCTGGGATTCATTGCTAAGTAACGGAGCGTTGAACCCCCTACCCCTTTGACCCGACTGTAAGTGAACCAACCCGCTCCGCTTGTAGTATACAAATCTCGCCGCTCATCATCAGGCGCAAACACACTTGCCTCTTTAACCTCGAAATCATTTCGCTCTGTGGGATAGTTGTTAAATGGGTCGTAGCGCTTTCCAGCCTCTAAAGCCACGACGTTTAAGCCCGCCTCCCCAAGCTCCTTAACAATTACTCCCCCTCCAGCGCCTAAGCCAATGACAATTACGTCAGTGGATTCTGTCTTAAATTGCAGTTTTGTCAACTTAACCGCCTCCGTTGTGGGCTATAGAACAGCCCTCATTTCCGTCACCGTCTGAATCAGGGCCGGGATTATCCTGAATACGTCCCCCACGATTCCATAGTCAGCAACTCTAAAAATAGGCGCATGGGGATCCTTGTTAATTGCAACGATGCAGCCCGCATTCCTTATTCCGATCAAATGCTGGATTGATCCGGAGATTCCGCAGGCAAAATAGAGCTTCGGTGCAACTGATTGTCCAGAGCTTCCAACTGGTGTTCCTTTGACGCCCAACCTTCATCAATAACAGGTCGTGAAGCCCCAACAGACGCCCCAAAAACTTTTGCCAAATCAAAAATGATTTGAAAATTCTCTTTGCTTCCAAGCCCACGCCCCCCAGCAACAATAATCTCGGCACGGGTTAAATCAATCTTTTGGTGAACTCCCTGGATAATTTCCAACACTTTCCTTTTTAGAACCAAATTACCGGATACCTGAATGTCGAGTTTAACTACTTTTGGCAAACCCCGACCATTAATTTCGTTCCATTTAAATCTTCCTGGTTGTAAAGAAATGATAGTAAGAGAATCCCCTTTCATCTCCATCTGCATGGTCAATTTTCCACCATATACACTCCGCTCAAAAATCATTCGATCTGCTTCAATTCGGTAGTCAATACAGTTAGGGATAAAAACTGCATCAAGCATCGTAGCAAGTTTCGGAACGTAATCGATTGCCTGATAGCTATGCCCCATCAAGACAAGGAATGGTGACTCCTTCCAGATCACTTGCTGCAATAAATCGCAATATACTTCCGGATTATAATGGTTACAATGCTTGTCTGAAATGGTAAGGATTTCCAGACCGGTTTTTTCGGATATTTCAGCGGCCAGATTTTCAATTTCGTAACCACAAATCACAAGGTTTATTTCGCTGTTTTTTTGTTCGGCTATCCTCCGCCCTAATTCGATAGCTTCCCAGGAGATGGGTTTAACCTGTCCCTCCCAATGTTCAACAACGACTAATATCTTAGGTTTCATAAAGTATCTTATTCCCTAATTGAAGCGTTTAATTTTTATATTTAAAAAATCCCCACATCTCTATCCAGCCTCTCAATGATCTCCTTGGCAACATCATTCGATGAACCCTCAAGCATGAGGGTGTTCTTATTATTATCCGGAATGTGTAATTTTATATGGTCAGCTTGAGACCCTTCCCCGCCTTGTTCGATTGAGGGAAATCCCACCTCTTCTGCTGAATCAGGACCTGAATCAATTTATTTCGAGCTTGAATGATGCCTTTTAGCGTGGTGGTCCTTGGTGTATTTATACCGGTTTGTACTGTTAATACGGCTGGCAAGGGAACCTCCAGCCATTCGAAAGAATTATTCTCAAGTTCCCGCATGACTCGAATAATGCGCTGTTCTGCATTTATTTCCAAAGCCACAACAATGCTGGCATGGGGCCATCCCAAAAGCTGGGCTAGAATAATTCCGGTTTGGCCATAAGCTAAATCAGATGATTCAACCCCTGTAAGAATCAGGTCAATATCTTCCTTACGTACTATAGCAGCTATGGCCTTAGCTGTCAGATTGGCATTACTGTTAAAAGAACCCGACATGTTAAGGTGGATGGCGCGATCTGCACCGCGTGCCAATCC
Source organism: uncultured delta proteobacterium (assembly GCA_963838485.1). GTDB lineage: Bacteria > Desulfobacterota > RBG-13-43-22 > RBG-13-43-22 > RBG-13-43-22 > RBG-13-43-22. The sequence goes on from CAWIRY010000165.1 coordinate 13,091, forward strand.
ATCTTTAAGAATCTTTTGTACTCTTTTTTCACCTAATGATAAGACCACTACCTCACTGCTAATTTTGCTTTTTAATTGTAATGCCTCTTCCAAAGCGTACATATCACTCTCGTTGGTTTCATATGCAAGATCATCTTCATTAATCCCATACCCTGAATGGTTAATCACGAAATGTGATTCCTTGTTTGGAACCTGCTTCATGCAAACAAGAATTCGTAGGGATTTTGCGATCTGATCTGGAGATGGAACCTTACCGGTAGTTTTAGGCCCCTCGGCTCTAACCTGCCTTTTAGAGAGGGCGGGGTATCCGTCAGGCATAGGGGGACCATCGTAGTCCAGCCAGAGCCAGCTCACCTCACTCGTATAGAAAGCCTGCAAAACATCGTCTACTATCAAAGGGAAAAACTCCATAGCAGGGTACAAACCTGCCCTCATATAACGCAGCACTCTAAACTTACGGTTTATTTTGCTCTTTAACGAACTCGATTCTTTAGAACCCTTGGCTTTTGGATCGATCATCTTCAACAAGGTTATCTGATGTTCCTGATCCAGTTTCGTAAATGGTTTTTTAAACTTCCACTGAGACCATTCATTAAGAGAATGCAGACATAACAAATATACTTTCCTCCGTTCAGGTAAATTTGCTATTGCACGCTCAAGACTATTAACTACATCAGCATCGCGTGCTCCAGGGTTCTCTTCATCTGACGGCACAATCAAAAATGCCAGAGTTTCTAAAAGCGCGGACTCATTCGGAGTAAAATAAATTTTTCCCCCTTCAGAAAAATCCTGAGCACCTTTCGCGAGTTCCCTGGATTGTTCAGGTGTTAACTTCAGTAGAAGGTACTCACACCTCGCATCCAAAATTCTGATGAAATTTTTAATCAAAATCTTCAGCATTCGCCGACCTAAATAAATATAATGTATCAATTTCCTCATAATTTAAATGCTCTTCTCGGATGGGAAAGTCTCGCGCTGTTGCCGCCACAAGTCTATCATTTGTTGCATCATCCTTGCAGTTTGTCTTCGTGTTTCAGGCCACAGAAGAATCCCACCTCCCAGGGATACTCCACCAACTAAGCAACAAAGGATCAAACGTCCTATTGGTGTTTGGCCACCCAGATAATGCCGAGTTCCGGTCATAAACAGGAACATCATCCCGGAGACTGCCACCGGCCGCCAAATTGCTTTTAAGAAATCCTTTATCTTCACTGGAGAATAGCGAAAGGCATACCAGATGGTAGGAAAGCGAATCAGATGAACGGCAAATGCATAGGCCGTGGCCACACCCAGTGGGCCCCAAGGCAGTCCAATCAAAAACGAAACCATGAAGATCGGGGTCGAGATCAAACTCCATCGCAGCAGGCGGTCTGTTTGACCAAGCGAAACGTTAACCAAGCCGATGGTCCCACCCATCGGTTGTCCCAGAGCGGCTATGGCCAGAACCGAGAAAATGGTACTTGCTTGCACCCATTGTTCACCAAGGAAAACGTAAAGGATATCGTGGGAAAGGGTCGCCAATACGACCAGCACCGGAGTCGTGGCCAGAGCTAGTATGGCTAACAGTTGACAATAAAATCGTCGGTACCGATCGGGATCCTTTTGTAACTTGCTTAATGAGGCAAGTGTCACTGAATGTAAAGGATTACTAATCTGGTTGAGCGGCAGGAGAAGCAGGGCATAGGCTTTACTGTACAGGCCCAAGGCACCGGCGCCCCAACGCCAGCCGATCAAAACATTATCAAAGTTACGATAGAAAGCAGATAAAATACTGGAACCAGTCAGTTGGCCCCCAAAAATGACCAAAGATCGAACATTGTTTTTTATAGATGGAGGTCCGGGACGCCATGGACAGACAAACCAGACGCCCAGGGCAAGTACACCGGACAGGACAAGCTGTTGAATGACCAAAGCCCAGTGGCCCATCCCTCCCCAGGCGGTCCAGATCGCGGCTGCCGAGGCCAAAATTAAAGCAATCACCTCGAGTAAGGATAGTAAGCCAAGCCGCATTTCTCGTTGGAGTAATGCTTGGTGTTGAATGGTCACTCCCTCCAAAATGAATCTCAACGAGAATACCCAAATAGTCCATTTTAAGATGGGTTGCCCATAAAATCGGGCAATTAAAGGAGCGGTAGCGATCAGGACAACTGCAAGCCCGATGCCAACGACCGCATTAATCCAAAACAGATTGCTGACTTGACCTTGATTGAGTCCATCTCGCTGGATTGTCGCCGTAGAAAGACCAAAATCTTTAAAAGGCATCAAAAATGCAGTAGTTGCAATAACCATGGCAATTAATCCGAATTCTTTCGGCGTAAGGATCCGGGCTAAAACCATGGTGGAAATTGTTTGAATCAGGAATTTTGCGGACTGGGCGGAAACGGTAGCTATACCTCCCCGTACGGCCAGATGCCCAAGGCTGATGGCCGTCGGTTTTTTATTTAAATTATACGCTGTATGATTCATTGTCGATTTTTCTTGGAAATCACTGCCTCAGCAAGGTGTCCACAAAGCTGATATTTGGCCTTCCAATTCTTCTTTTCCTGTGACTTTGGCACGGTTATGCAAGGTCCCTCCTCTATGCCTGGTGGATAAAAATGCCTCAGCTAACTTTGATGGAGGTCCAAACCTAGACAATGACTATCTTCCGACCATAAAAGGCTTCTGCATATCCGGATGGGGCGTTCGATTCTATCCCTCTTAATCTGAGCATCGTTCGGAAGGTTTCTTGGGTGAACCATTGGTTCTCGGCCTGACTTTTAAAGGAATTCATGATGATATTAATTTTCTGGTCGCCAATAGTTTCTTCTATGGGAACAAACACGTTGGGACATCCCAGGTCTCCGTCATATTTGGGAATTTCATATTCCAGTATCAAATGATTCCTGAACGTATTCCAGGTCAGATCGGAGATTAGTCGATGATCCTGATGCAGGTCCGATCGATAGTGGGTTAATACCAGATCCGGATTAACTTCCCGCTTCAATTTCTCAAAATATTCTTTTATCTCGCCGCCGATGTAAGGAAAGAAACCGTCCCGGAATCCTTTAATCGTTATATGTTTATCCCTGGCACCCTCGAGGAAAATCTCAGCGCTATTCTCGGCCTCCTTTTTTCTTTCCTCATTCGAGCTAAATACCATCCAGTGGAAATCCATATTTCTATAACCTTCTATTAATTTCAGTATCGTTCCGCCGCAACCGATTTCAATATCGTCGCAGTGAGCCCCCAGGCAGAGGACTTGGAGGGGGCGATTTTGGGGTATATCAAATTCGAGCTTTATCATTGCCTTGCCTTATTATATGTTCTGTCATTACTAAGAGCAGTGAGTCGTTGGATCTCAAGCTATTTGGCCTCTCGCCCACTCACTTCGTTCGTTCGAGCCGCAGAGAACGCCGAGAGGGAATTTTCTTTGCTGGAATGGGGAGAAGAATGCATTCCAGCAAGCCTGCGACCTTGCAGGAAAATTCTATTTCCGCACTGTAAGGTCGTGGGATATGGCCGGGGTAGATCATCTCGGTATAGGAGAGAACTGATTGGCTACTCGAGTGATGCCATTTTTCAAGAGAGCTTCATTGAAGTTTATCAACAAACCTATCGGTTTATCCATCAATCGTAGATAGGTGAGAAGCTGTTTCTTATGGACAGGCTTCACTTCTTCTACTGACTTAAGTTCCGCAATCACAGTATCTTCAATAAGCAAATCAATACGAAAACCATTACTTGAAATCTCTTTATCCCTGTATATAACCGGGACTGCTACTTCCGTATCTACATGTATGCCCATATATTCAAGTTCTGTACGAAGACATTCCTGGTAAACAGATTCAAGGAGGCCCGGACCAATGCTGCTGTGTACCGTCATAGCGGCACTGATTATTCTCGAGGTGAGATCGTTAATATCCATATTGTATGAATTAGTTTGTAAGAATTTGATTAGTCGAATGTTGTTGAGAGATCAAGACCATCTCTCGCCCACTCACCCGTTCGTTCGAGGCCCAGAGAATGCAGAGTTTTTGTTTCTAAACTCCGGCGGATTTCTTGAACCTACTGAAGTCAGGCCGGACCGCATGCCGTACATTGGAGCAGTCTCCCCAATGTACGGCTACGAAGGATAAAAGCCTTTCTCAGCGATCTCTGCGGCTCTAGCGTAGCGGGCGAGAGATAAAAGTCTTTGCCCTTACTTACCGTTCTTCCATACTTCCCACGGTCCTTTATCTCTGGCTACCAAATCATCCAGGAATTGTTTATCCTTAAAGGTATCCATGGCGACCCAGAAACCGGTATGCTTCTGGGTTATAAGCTGCTTGTCGTCGATCAACCTCCTGAAGGGTTCATTGACAAGCTCTTCCCCGCCTTTAATGTAATGGAAGATCTCCCTTCTAAAAATGAAATATCCCCCGTTGATCCATATTTCCGAATCTCCGATGTGTTGAATGCCGGTCACCTCCTGATCCCCATTAACCGTAACGACATGGAAGCTTTGGGTCGGTTTCACGGATAGGAAGGCGCCAATCTTATTACTGGCCAGAAAACCATTCAGATAATCGGGGAAAAAAAGATCCGTCAGACCATCCGCGTAATTCGCTAGGAAAACGCCCTCACCTTCCAGGTAATTTTCGACGGCCCGCAAACGCTGACCGATGTTGGAATTGAGTCCCGTATCCACAAAGGTGATCCTCCAATCCCCGATATCGCTGTTCAACAATTGTAAGTCCTTGCCGCCATTGGTCAGGACGAAATTGTTGGAGACACACTCATTATAATTTAGAAAATATCGTTTGACCGCATCTGCTTTATGTCCCAGGCAGAGAATAAAATCCTTATGTCCATAATGGGCATAGTATTTCATGACATGCCACAATATCGGCCTGTACCCGATCTCAACCATGGGCTTTGGGATAAACTCCGAATACTCCCTCAATCTCATACCCAGCCCACCGCAGAACAATACTACTTTCATTACTTACTCCTCGCCTTATTAAAATTTCTTTAAAGGCCTGATGCTGATATCGGTTACTTCCGCCGTCTTGGGCAAACAAAGGGAACTGATCACCATGGCGGCCACATCTTCGGGCTGCATGAGCCGCTCGGGATGATAGGTCCTCCCTTCATTTTCATAAACGGCGGCCTGCATCGGAGTGGCGGTACGTCCGAGAAAAACGCTTAAGACTCTCACCCCATCGGGATTGACCTCTTCCCGAAGGCTGTCGGCAATCGCCTTTAAGGCATGCTTGGTGGCTGCATACTGCCCCACGTTGGCTCTGGCGCTCAATCCTGCGCTGGAGTTGATAAATACAATTTGTCCCTGGCAGGACCTCATCATTGGTAGTAAGGCTTGAGTCAGGATATAGGGAGCACGAAGGTTAATTTGGTATTGCCTATCAAAATCTTCGGCTGTGGCCTGCTCGAATGGTCCCAAGGAGATAATCCCCGCGCTGTGGATGAGTATGTCAATGTGCCCGACATCCTCCCTTAAATGAGAGGCCAACTTCTCAATCTCTTTTTCCACTGCCAAATCGACCCGGTATCCCTTTACCCATATAGTTATTAATCGTGCCCGTTCCGTGACTTCCCCTAATATTTCCGATTTGCGCCCAATAAGACAAAGCTTTGTCCCTTGAGCCGCAAGCTCCAGCGCTATAGCTCTTCCGATACCGCTGCTCGCTCCGGTTACAACAGCTACCTGGCCATCAAGGGGTGTCATGGCAAAGTCAGTTCGTTAAGCATTCTTTCAGAAGACCGCTTCGGTATAAATTTGAAGCCGCCCTGTGGATAGTAGAAAATCCAAAACCTGATTTTTCGGATATATCCAGCAGGTCATGGCTTCCATCAGAAAGATTCAGAACCCACAATAACGCCAACTCATCATTCCCAACGGAAGAATAGAGCCCCCTCTTCCCTAATTGAGGTTCACATTTGGGATTTAAGTTCATATAACTCCGGTTATATTCCAGGATATGGAGGATCTCCATAATCGTGGAAAAGCTGTCCGCCAGGTATTCAGGATGCACAAATTCCAGATTATCCGCGGAAGTGTGATATTCGGGGTATTTTCCATGAGGCGTTCTCGAGAATCTGCCGACAGGGAGGTTGAATCCCGGCGAACAATATTGACGCTCATCATAACCGTAGGGAGAGAAGTCCTCAATGCGGTAAGTCTGTCCTGAGTGCTTTAGGACATGGCATGCTGCCCTGTCGGTTTCGGTGTCTCCTCGACGACTTTTTTTGTAGGTGATGTCTCCGGAATCTCCCACTCCTGTAATGACCAGCCCATGCTTGATTCTCGAAGTCTTTTCCTCATTTAGCGCAGAGCCAGGTGATTGCGCCAATGGTGCCCGGAATAAAAAGGAACCGGTAGGAATAGCGATGTGCGAATGAGTTGAGCTGCCTAGCTAATAAGGTTGCAAGGCTGACACCGGACAGGTTGTCGTTGGCTAAAGAGGGATGGCAGACATGGCAAGAGATTAAAATCTCATCCGGTCTCTCTCCCGGCAGATAAAACTCACCATAAGTCAGTGAGCTATTCTCCAGCGTGGAATCGATAAAAACCTCATAATCGACTTCTTCAAGTTCCAAAAATTGGTTATGACTCAGGCAGAAGCCCCAATTTTCTTTATAATAAGAAGTCTTATAGGGAATCCAATCCGGATGATCGGGCAAGGTAAATAGATGCTCTCTTAATTCGCCCAGGGAGACAACTTTATGGACTGGAATGCTGTAATTCAATACATGCAGGTTGGATTTTTGGAAGTCGATTACTTTTTCACCCCTGGAGTTTTTTACATAGGCGTCCCTGATGTTCCATTCCCTTGGTACAGTCCAGTCAAAAACCTGGGTGCCGCTGGGGACTTCTTTTATTTCAAGCGGGATATAGCGCTGGAGGATCCGCAAGGTCTCCCGCACACCGTTTCCGGTGATGCTGCGGCAGATCGGGTAAAGCTCCTTTATCAGATCGTAAATCTCCTGGCCTATGTCAGAAGGAAGAGGGAAGAGGGAAGAGGGAAGCATTCATTTACATTTCTGATTGAAGTGGGAAAGTGGAGATGGAGGCAAAGCGCCTACTTCGCACTGCAAAACGTGTCAGCTTTCTCTGCCATAGCGTGAAGCATTGCGAAGATCTCTTCATATTCATTGAACCGTTTTTCGTAAACTGCCTCATCTATGTAACTGCAGGCTAATGAGAATTCAAGCCATGTTTGGGTTTCGGCAGCTTCCTGCCCTGAGTCGCTCAACTTGTTGACAAAGACTGCTTTATATTTCCTCTTTCGCCATGCCTCTGCAAGATTCGCACACACGGAACGTGATGATATGCGAATTTGGTCTGTCAGTGAGTAAAGTTCCTCTCTCGGAAAGGTCTTGGTTATCTCGAAAATCTGCATAGCTGCGTCGAATGCTTTTCTATAAACTATCAGATCTCTCACACTTTTTATTCTATCTATTGTCTTCACTCTTCCGGGTTCCATCTTCCCACTCCCGCTTACAAAGAAAAATCTGGGTAATTCCGGTCACGGTCGGAGATTACAGCTACCCCCGATGGCCAGTCGATCCCGAACGCGGGATCATTCCAGCGGAAGCCCCTGGCGGATTCCGGGGCATAAAACTCTGACATTTGGTAAATGACCTCGGTGTTGTCCTCCAGAGTCAGGAAACCGTGGGCGAAGCCTTCGGGGACATAGAGCATTTTGTAGGGAGCAGCGAGCGGGGAGCAGGGAGCGGCTAGTTCAACCCCTATCCATTGACAATAGGTCAGAGAATCAAGACGGAGATCAACAATCACGTCATAAATGGAGCCCGTCGTACATCGGACCAGCTTAGCTTCTTCATAGGGAGCAACCTGGTAATGCATTCCCCTCAGGGTACCTTTTCTTAGGTTGAAGGAAATGTTGCATTGGACGAGGTTGGGGTTCAGGCCGTGGGCCTTGAATTCCCTTTGGCACCAGGAGCGGGCAAAGAAGCCGCGCTCGTCTTCAAGCTTCTGAAGGTCGATGATGTATGCGCCTTTTAATCTTGTTTCGTTAAATATCATAATGAAAAATAATCTATTAAAACTTAGACAGGATTTACCGGATATTTTGGATTTATTTTTTGCTTTCTTAGTTTCCAGAAGAAACTAAGAAAACTCAATCGCCGTCGGCGAGCTCAATTTACCTTAAAGGATTTCGATACTTCCGCCTAACCTCAACACCTGATGGACCAAAATTAATGAGCAGCCCTATTTCTTTCTTTAACCCATTAAGGTAATTAACTAATTGAACCTCGTGCTCTTTCAATAAATTCTGAACAACTTTGAGCTCGACTATAATACTTTGTTCCACTACCAGATCGACTTTGAACTCGCCGATCACCTGATCATCATAATAAACCGCCAGAGGTGCTTCGGTCTGAAAATTCAGATTGCTTTTCCCCAGCTCAATTGCCATTGCCTTCTGATAAATACTTTCGAGATATCCAAACCCGAGTTGGTTAAACACACGATAAGCGCAACCGATAATTTTGTGGGTAATTTCCTCGTATTCCATTTAGAAATTATGAGAACAGGACGATTCGGCTTGTGCCTTTCTTCTGGAAAGGCACAAAAATCAAGTTAATCCTGTCAATCCTGTCAAAAATAGTATTTGAATTTTAAAAAGCTAAATTGATCCATAAATTCAATCTTTCTTATCCATCCGATCCAAGCTCCCGATCAGTCCAGCACCGCCGGTTCGGGTATTGGAATGATAAACTTCCCTCCCCATTCCCTGATGAAAGACATTTGTTTTATAATCTCATCTTTCAAATTCCAAGGCAGTATGAAAACATAATCCGGGTGATCCTCCCGGATTCTGTCCGGAGGAAATATTTCGATATGAGTTCCCGGAGTAAATCTCCCGTGCTTATAAATGCTTCGGTCAACGGTGTACTCCAAAAAATCGTTGCGAATTCCGCAATAATTGAGAAGGGTAGTGCCTTTGCCAGGGGCACCGTAGCCCACAATGATTTTCTTCCGCTCCTTGGCCTCGATCAGGATTTTAAGCAGTTTTCTTTTGGTGTTCACCACCTGATCGGCAAAGGCGGCGTAAACTTTTATTTTATCGTAGCCAGCGGCTATCTCCCGATTTTTCATTTCCAGGACTCTATCGGATATGGGCTTGGTTTCGTCCTCCACATGCCGCCCATAAATACGTATAGAGCCCCCATGCGTTTTAAGTTCTTCGACGTCAAACAATATTATTCCGTGTGTTGCAAAAATTCGGTCCACCGCCAAAAATGAAAAATAAGAGAAATGCTCATGGTAGATGGTATCGAACTGATTGCCTTCAATAAGACGCATCAAATGAGGGAACTCCATGGTAATTACACCGGCAGGCTTTAAAGATATTTTCATGCCAGCCACAAAGTCATTGATATTAGGCACCTGAGCCAGGACGTTATTACCCAGGAGCAGATCTGCCTGGATGCCGTCTTCTGCCATTTGTTGGGCCAGCTTGACGCCAAAAAACTCAGTGATAGTGGGAATTCCTTTTTCAATCGCCACCTTGGCCACATTTTTAGCCGGTTCCACCCCCAGTGCCGGTATCCCTTTTTGGACAAAATACTGCAAAAGATAGCCGTCATTACTGGCAAGCTCAATGACCTGTGATTCTTGCTCCAGCTTATATCTTTCGATCATCAACTCCGTGTAGGTTTTAGCATGCTGGAGCCAGGAATCCGAATACGATGAAAAATAAGCGTATTCAGTAAAAATATTCTCCGGGGCGACATATTCTTCCAGTTGGGCCAGAAAACAATGGCCGCAAACATAAACCTTAAGCGGATAAAAGGGTTCCATTCGGTTTAGCTGCTCCCTGGAAAGAAAGCTTTCACACAACGGCGACATGCCGAGATCGACTAGTGTACGCTGGAGAGGTGAATTACAAAATCTACAGTTTGGACCTTTTCCCACTTTTATTACCTTCTGACCCCTAAAATTCGAAAAAGTCTTTTTGCCACCGACAAATGCAGGACAGGGTGACGACGACATTGCCCCCAACTACTTTTTATTCACCACAGAGACACTGAGAACACAGAGGAATTATTATTCTCTATAAATCGGGAGATACCGATTTATAGAAACTTCCCGTCCTTAAATTTCCTCTTCGTGTCCTCTCTGCCTCTGTGGTCAATTAGTCTTTGTCCATTGAAGCTTTTCGTCCAGCAGTCCTTTTTCCTGAAGCTCCATCAAGACCTTAAGCCTCATGTGCCGGGAATTCCGGAACTCTCCGTCCCTAAACCCTATGGACTCCAGGCCGTTTTTTAGCTCCTTGATGGATTCCGTCAAACTCACTCTCGGTTGGTATTCCGGGGCTAACCTGCTGAAAAGCTCGAAATTGACTCTATATGAACGCTTATCCGGTTGAGCATCCTTGTTGATGGAAACGTCTATGCCGGGAATGACCTTGGCAACGGCCTCTGCTAAATCTTTAACCTGGTAATTCCACTCATCGCTGCCCACATTCACCGACAAGAATTTCCCCCCGTTGGACACATCCCGGGCGATGGCCCAATCGATAGCCCGGGCCATATCTTTCACATTGATCAATGGTCGCCAAGGGGTTCCGTCGCTTAAAATAGTAATCCGTCCTGAAGCCACGGCCCCGGCTACGAAATCATTCAGGACCAGATCCAACCGCAATCGATCGCTCCATCCACAGGCCGTGGAAAATCTTAGGCAGGTTACCTTGAACTTTTCCCCGGCTAACGGCTGTAGGCCCTCCTCAGTCAGGACCTTAGATTTGGCGTAGGCGGTCAGGGGATTCAAAGGGGATTTCTCCGTGCGCGCGCTATCTTCGGCGGACCCATACATGCTACAACTGGACGCAAAAACAAAAGATTTCACACCGGCCTTCTTAGCCTTCCCGGCCAAATCGATGCTGGCGCGATAATTAATATCCAGGGTCACCTCTTCAAACCGGTTGCCGATCGGATCGTTGGATATACCGGCGAGGTGCACTACCGAATCAACATCCTTCAGGACTTCTTCCGGGAATTTCCGAATATCTCCAAAATACTGAATATCAATCCTGGATTCAGGAAGTACTACGGGGTTAGTAATGCAATTGCCGAAGTATCCGATATCAAATCCAACAAGGGTTAACCCTGGATAAGATGTTCGGAGTTGATCGACTACGGAGGGGCCGATATAGCCCATATTCCCCGTAACCAAAATCTTCATAATGCTTCCTCACTCACTTCAGGAAAGGTGAAAGGTTAAAGGAAAAAGGATCGAGGACAAAGGATCAAGATTAATGGTTTCAGGTTTCAGGTTAGATATTGAAATTGAAAGAGAAAAGGATCGAAGATCGAAGATAAATGATAAAAGGTGAAAACCATTGAAGCTACTCTGCTTATTTAATAGATTGAGTGACCATTTCTTGTCTCCAGAAATGTGCTATTTCTTTTGGCAATGCATGCCAATATTGACCCTCGTAATTGCTTTTTACGTAGTCAAGAAATTCTTCATAGAGGCTTGTCGGGTACTCTTCTATTTTGGGCCTATTTTTATTACAGTTCACATAGTCAGGATGGGTAATCAAAAGAGCCATACCGCCTTTCTCGACGATCCAATCCAATTTCTTCTTCCATATATCGATGGTTTTTTCTTCCATAAGAACAAACAAGGTGAAATCCTGAGGAAGGGTGTAGGGGAGTTCCACGTAACCTGGGGATAGCTGATAGCTGTTAGCTGTTAGCTGATTGGAATCAGGGTTGCGGGTTGCGAGTAGCTCATGGCTCGTAGCCGTATGCTCATAGGACTGAGGAGCGAGGAGCGAGGAGCGAGAAGCGAGGAACGAGGAACGAGGTCCGAGGTTCGAGGAGGGAACACCCTTTGCAGGTACCCAAAAAGGGAATATCGTACCCATGCCGTCGGGCTGAGGTTCAAAGGGGTCGGTATCAAAAGTGGAGCCGTCGTATTCAATGCCTAGCTCGCCAATCCAGTCCAAGTTGTGATACATACTTGGCGAGCGGAAGCCAGCGGCCTGCCATTCTTTCAGACGGGTATTGATTTTGTCGGCCTTTCTGACGAATTTTTTCCTGGAGGCGAAAAGATTACCTTTGTGACAAAGCCCATGAACGCCCACTTCAAACCCATTTGCGATAAGGTCGTCGTTCAAAAAAACCGCGTTTTTGCATCTCTCCGGTACAAAATTGAAGCAGGATCGAAAGCCCAGATCTCGGTCAATGTCGGCCAGCTTTTGACACCTCTCAACTCCCCTTGGGCCTTCCACGTCATGCGTCAGGATAAAGGCGAATTTCTTCCCCTCGGGCCATCCTTTCCAACCCGGGGGCGGGTTCCCGGCCTCGGGGTCGATGGGCCAGATGTGCTTTACCTTCGGCAGCTTTCTAATGACCATCTGCCTACGGATGGCCAATTGGAACCGGCGGGGGATGAGGGGTTTGATTTGGTAGTAAACGTCTAAGAAGTTCATTTTGCTTGTCAAATGGGAAATGTTAAAGGGAAAACGTGAGAAGTAAAATGGAAAAGGTGTATCGGGAAAACGTGAAAGCGGAAAATGTTATTCATTTCACCTTTCACATTTTACATTTTACCCTTGACCCGTCGAGCTAATCCTTAAAGCTGCTTTGAAATAATGGTCAACAGGGAAATCATCTCATCGTAATTTTGCAGGGTAATAAATTCCAATTCTTTTGCCAGTTCAATTTGGGTGTCCAGTTCGCTGGCCGAACCTTGGGCAATGTTAATGAACTGCAAAAATTCTTTTTTGCCCGTTCTGGCCGCCCCTTCCGCAATATTACTTAGGATTGAGACCACCGCCCGCCGCATCTGGGAAACTAACCCATATATTTCAGACGCCGGGAATGAACCGGTAATTTTATAAATTTTCTTGGCCAACTCCATTGAGTTTTTCCAAACTTCGAGATTCTTATGCGGCCTTTGTTCTTTTTCCATTTCTCCTTTTACTTTTTACCTTTCCCCTCTCAACGGCAATGGAAAAAATATCTATTCTCAGTGATCTCTGGGCGCTCAGTGAGAGATAAGGTCTTGTCCAGGTTTTGTCTGTGTGCGTCCGTGGCAAAAAAGATAACCCTCAGTGATCTATAACATCCTATAAATCCTGTCTGACCATCTTTCACTGTGATGAATAATGATATTTTAAGTTTCACGTCAAGATCCAAAATGCCGGTAAAGTACCTTCCCCGTCAACCTCAGGGCCGGTTCGGGGAGTTTCTGAAAAACCTTTTCGTAACCCGCCAGTCCTTTTCCATCTCTTGAGATGAAATTCTGTGTATTAAAATCATACCGGAAATAATCCTGCCTTTTCTCAACGGCCCCCCAGCCGGACTTGAACTGAATCAAGCCCTGGTTTTCGGGTTCGGTCCGACCGAAGGACAGGGTTCGAAAACCAGTTTCGGCCAGGCGGCCGACGGCCGCCCACATGACCATGTTGTTGGCCCGAAGATTTTGGAAAGACAGGTCCGAGGCCCCGAATTTGTAAAGGGCCGACTTCCCCAAGGTCAAGTATACCCCGCCGGCGATTTCTCTCCCCTGGTATTCGGCCAAGGCCACAAAACCCTGGCCCGCGGAAATCAGGTTTTTGTAAATATTTTCGAAGAATAACCAGGGCTGGGGGGGAACCCCATGCCGCTTTCGGGTCAGACAATGGAGACGGAAGTAGGTCTTGACAGCCTCGAGGTCGGTGCCAAATCGAACGGTTACTCCCTCCTTCTCAGCCTTTCGTATGTTGCGGCCGGTGGATTCGCGGAGGTTTTCACAAAGCCTGTCAACTCCGGGAGACAGGTCAAGGAGGTGATGGAAAAAGGTGGTATAGGGTTTGGTGGGTTTATTGGGTTTATTGGGTTCGTTGAGTTCGTTGAGTTCGTTGAGTTCCAAGGGTTCAAGGGAAGAATGGGATTATGGAATATTGGAATTGATTCCGCCGCGGAGTTCGAGGTATTTCCAGCGGCGGTCTTTTCCGAGATTGACGGCAAAGTCGAAAAGGTTCCGAAAAGGTGTGGTCCCATTCAGCAGGGGGGCGCAGAAATCGGTGAAGGGGAGGCCGATCCCGCGCTTCCCGGTCAGGAAGCTTGCCACTTCCATGAGGGGCAGGCAGGCGGACAGGGTTTCCCCCTTGAAGGCACAGGCGTACAATGGTTTAAAACCGTAGGTATCCTGCAGCACCCGGGCCCAGCCGGAGGAATGGAAAACGGAACCCTCGGGAAAAGCCAGGATTAATTCGTCCCAGTCGGGAATGTCGAGAGGGTTGACAACCTTAAGGGTTACTGGGGTCATTGGGTTTTTGGGGTTCGTTGGGTTGGCCGTCTTCACCACAGAGACACTGAGGGCACAGAGAATGATATTTTTATAAAATCGCGAGGTGCCGATTTTATAAAACCCTCCGGCCTCCGGCGCTTTATTTTTTTTGTCGGGGAAGGGATGAAATTTTTTTAATTTGCGGGCATCTCTCCGTAAGTCTGTGCACGGGCCGTGTCTCTGTGGTAAATATGCAGTTTAATTGGCCAACCGTTTGATACCATCTTTCAAATAAAGCGTATTGAAATTAATGAGTAGGCCGTATTTAATCCCGGATAATTTTAAATAGGTCAAGAGTTGGGCTTCGTGGATAGGCTGAATTAAATCACAGGATTTTAATTCAAGGATTAGCTGGTCCTTTACCAATACATCTATACGATACCCACAGGACAATTTTATTCCTTTATAGTCTACAGGGAGTTCTTTTTGCCTTTCGAAAGGGATTTTCTGCAAGGTAAGCTCATGGCATAGACATTCTTCATATATCGACTCCAGTAAACCGGCGCCTAATGATTTATGGACTTCTATTGCAGCCCCTATCACTAAACCAGTCAGTTGATTAATGTCCATTTGGTTTAGGCCTCTTCACCACAGAGGCACTGAGAGACCAGAGAATGATATTTTATAAAATCGGAAGGTGCCGATTTTATGAAATCCCTGGCCTTTGGCACTCTATTCTGTTTTCGTTCCTGCTTCAGCAGGATGAGGTCTTTTGCTTTTTCGGCATCTTCCGAAAAAGCAAAACATAAAAATTTCCCTTCCGTGGTAATCCAAAAATCCTGTCTGCCCGTCCTTCTCTGTGTCCTCTGTGCCTCAGTGGTGAAACGACTTATCCTTCAGGGTTCATCGATTTGAGATAGGCTTCTATTTCGGACACAAATTGGGAAAAATCATTTTTGCCTCTAATGATATTTTCGATGAGGCGTTCATCGTCCACTATCCAATAACGATGGACCAAGGTGTTCCGAAATTCAAAAAAAGGCTTTAGCTTGATAAAAAGATCTTCGCTGATTAGACCCTGTTCATATCCCTTAACAATCGTATCCAGATAACCTGAGACGGGAATTCCTTTTTCCTTGGCCAAAATATGCTGGAGGGTATTCGAAATAGCTTCGGCCAGCTCGACCAAAAGATACTTGGCCGCTTTCAAGGGAATCGAGTCGGGCACCAACCGGTTCTCCCGGACTAAAGCCTTTAGATCTTCGCTGCCTCTGGTGAATTCCTGGAGATATTTTATTACCCTGGCTTTATCTATGCTCATGCCAACAATTCTCCGATCAATCCCTCGCACTCCCTGTATTTTAGGCCGTATTTCTCAAAAAAATCCCCCTTCTTGTCCCGATCCCGATCGACCAGCATGATACCGGTAGCGAAAAGCCGCCTCAAAAAAATTAAGCTAAAGAGATCTCCTTTTTCGACGAGATTATTGATCACCTGGACATCAAAGTGATCCGCGGGTATCTTTGTGGCATAATAAAGAGCGATTTTAAGATCGGCAGCCAGGGCCAAGGGCTCAGCCTCGGAGGTGGAGTAAACCGCGAGATCTACATCCCGGGCCTTTGATGGATCCTCAGTATAAGAACCGTACAAGTAGGCAAAAACAACCCTCGGGTCTTCGGACAACACCTGGCGGATGAGTTGGTCTATTCGGTCCATTGAGTCACTTGGGTTTATTGGGTTACTTGGGTTTGGGGGTTCTGGGTGAGACAAATCTCTTAATATCTCGCCCACTTCACTCGAGCGCACAGAAAGGTGATTATATTTTGTTAACAGCATTTTTTGCCACAGACAAGACTGGACAGGATGGCGGCGACATTGCCGCCATCCTAACCGCCAAGCCCTTCGGGCACCCAAAAACTTGTCTCTCGCCCCTTCCCTTCGGTCACTGCGAGTTTCGAGTTATTATATCCGGTCTATCTCCTCCATCCTTTTGTCCAATTGTTCTGTTTGAATTCTTAGATGAGTAATAGACGCCGATAATTCTCCTAAAATATCCTCTTTCTGCCTTTCAGAAAGATCCTTTACTTTCAGGGCTTCAACATATTTCACTGCGATTAAACATTCTTTTTCCAACTCTTCTAATAAGGGTAAAATCCGCTTTGGTTTTTGGTTTATTATTTTTTTCATTCCCCTAACCTCTTTTGAGCTGATTCAATACTTTTTTGGAAAGCTTTTACTTCGGCTTCCCAATGATTAATTAAACTAAGGTCTGGATTTAATTTCGTCTTTTCCCTTTTAATTTTCAAGGTATGCTCTTTTACTCTTCTAAGCAAGCTATTAATACGTTTCCTTAATGCCCCTTTCCCCATGGTTAAAATACCTTTCCTCTTGCCACCGACAACGGATAGACAGGAGGAAGACGACTTTGCCTTCCTCCTACCGTCAGGCCCTTCGGGCCGAAGACTTATCTCACGCCCGCTTCGCTCGAGCCCTCAGAGAGCACGGAGAGAACCAAGATGGTTTATGAAAAATCGCTGAGAGGCCGATTTTTCATAACCGATCAAGTCTGTCGGCCAAGTTGCGCGACAGCGCCAGACTGGTTATCATTGCGGTCCCCTCAACCGCAATGATAAATTCGGATTCTCTCTGCGCCCTCTGTGGGCTCTGTGAGAGATAAGTTTTTCAGGTTAAGGCAGGGGTTCGCTGACCTCCAGGTCAGGAATATTTTTAAAATGCCTTTTATCGAAGGTATAAATACGGGGAATGGATCTTTGGCGGGCAAAGGTCAAAATCCAGGCATCGATAAAATCAATCTGTTTCTGTCTATAGATTTCCAGTGCCTGGCGGATCAGTCGATTTTCCTGAACTACCAACCCAGGGGTGTGTAAAAGCGACTCGATGAGTTCGGCTATCCTGGGTCCTTCCATTTTATAAAAGCTTTCCAGGACCCAGACCAACTCCGCTATGACCACGGAGGGTATTATCAGCCGCCCTTCCCCGCGTGAAGCCTTATCAAGCAGGTCCTCCACCGCATCCGCCTTGCCCGGATCGTCTTCCGTCAGGTAGCGCACCAGCAGGTTGGTATCCAGGACAGCCGTATCCCTACTTTTTCTTTCCACCGATCCTTTCCCCGATCGCCTTTTTGGCCGTATTCCTCATCTCCTCAAACGATACCCTTTCCCCAAGACCTTTTAAAACTCCCCGATAAGCCTTCAGGGTTTTATGGGGTCTGATGAAGACCTGGTCTTTTTCTTGTTCAAAAAAAACGACGGCTCCGGCCTTAACGGACAGAAACTCTCTGATTTCCTTAGGGATGGTCACTTGACCTTTAGAAGTCACCTTGGCGGCGGCAATCATGATTCCATTTCCTTACAATTTAATTTTTCTTACAATAATTATATTCCTTACCATGATTAAGTCAACCCCTAAAAAATTGAAGACGAAAGAGTTTTTTCACCACAGAGACACCGAGGGCACAGAGAATGATATTTTTATAAAATCGCGAGGGGCCGATTTTATAAAACCCCTGGCCTGCGGCGCTGAACGTCGAGCGCGAAACGCCGGATATTAAGTTCGCGAAGCGATGAGGTTTTTTTTCTTTTTCGGTAACTCCCGAAAAAGAAAAATATAAAATTTTCCTTCCGTAGTAATCCATAAAATCTCGTCTGACTGTCTTTCTCTGTGTTCTCCGGTACGCCAGGACAAGCCTGGCTGATCTATATGAATGAAAGGTTTCATACTTGTTAATTGCTCGTTCAACAAGGAGTTGCGGCCTCCCGCCTGGGGTGACCGAAAGCGGGGAGTAGGCCGGTCTCTATCCGACAAGATAGAGGCGAAAAGGGGAAGGACCCTCTGGACAACGAAGGCGTGAGCCCTAATGAAAGTGAACCTGATTCGGCCTCGTTACACGTAGATGACGGCGACCAGCCAGCCGGAGATGGTGAAGTCTGATACCAGCGGGGAAGCAACGAGCGAGGGCACCTGCTGGGCCGTCCGGGGTGATTGAGGAGAGCGCGCGCCGAAAGATCAGTCGAGGAACCTGGGAGACCCGACGGGGTATCGGTAAGAGGGGATAACGTTGTCAGGGAATCCATAACCTGGAAGACGGCCCCGGTCGGGAGTCGGAGCGGCCCATAGTAGCGAGGAAGTCCCGGAAACGGGATGGAGCGAAGGGGCCGTACTTCAGTCATGTTTTGATCGAAAG
Source organism: uncultured delta proteobacterium (assembly GCA_963838485.1). Lineage (GTDB taxonomy): Bacteria > Desulfobacterota > RBG-13-43-22 > RBG-13-43-22 > RBG-13-43-22 > RBG-13-43-22. The sequence goes on from CAWIRY010000165.1 coordinate 31,528, forward strand.
AGGGAGATCCCGCTTGAGTCAAAAAGGCTCTATTACGGAATGGATGGCCAAAGGGTTTCAACTGGAACCCGGGATGCCGGAGAAGGTCTCGCTTTTGCGATGGAAACTGAGCTGTAAGGCCAAGCAAGAAGGTCAGTTTCGATTTTATGCCCTGTACGACCGGGTGTATCGCCGGGATGTATTGGAAACGGCCTGGGCTCGGGTACGAGCGAACCGAGGGGCACCGGGTACGGATGGGGTGACCATTCGGCAGATAGAGGAAGGAGGGGTGTCCGGATTTCTGGAAACATTGGAAAAGGAACTGCGGACCAAGACCTACCGACCTTTGCCGGTGCGCCGGGTCTATATTCCCAAGGCTAATGGCAAGCTGAGGCCCTTGGGAATCCCCTGTGTACGAGACCGGGTGGTCCAGATGGCCGTATTGTTGGTTTTGGAGCCGATCTTTGAGGCAGACTTTCTGGATTGCTCTTACGGGTTTCGACCTGGGCGAAGAGCCTGGGGCGCCCTGGAACAGATCAGAAAGAACCTGCAAGAAGGACGGCGAGAGATCTATGATGCGGATCTGTCCAGCTACTTTGACAGCATTCCCCATGATCGACTGATGACCCTGGTAGAGAAAAGGATAGCCGATCGATCGGTGTTGAAACTGATCCGGATGTGGCTTCGGACAAAGGTAGTGGAAGAAGGAAGCCGGGGGGATGGAAAGAGACCCGACAAAGGGACTCCCCAAGGGGGAGTTATTTCTCCCCTGCTGGCCAACCTGTTCCTTCATGAGATGGATCGAACCTTCCATGAGGATAAAACCGGCCCTTACCGAGTGTCCGATGCCCGCCTGATTCGCTACGCCGATGATTTTGTGATTCTGGCCCGCTGCCAGGGAAAGCGAATACGGGAGTGGGTGGAAGGGAAGCTGGAAAGAGACCTTGGGTTGCGGATAAATCGAGACAAGACGAGCATCGTACGAATGAATAAACCTGGGGAAAGCCTGAACTTTCTGGGATATACCATGCGCTATGACCGGGACCTTCGAGGAGGGAAGCACAAGTATCTGAACGTCTTCCCCTCGGAAAAGGCGGTCAAGGGGCTCCGGGAGAAGATACGAGGGAAGACCTGTAGTGGATATAAGAAGCCGCTCATTGAAGTGATCGCCGAGACGAATGTCGTTCTCCGAGGATGGGCCAATTATTTTGGCTATGGTTATCCACGAAAGGTATTCCGTGACGTCAATCATTTCGTACGCTGTCGGTTTCAGAGATTTTTGAGAAACCGGAGCCAACGGCGGAGCCGGCCATTTAGACAGGGTGAAAGCTTGTATAGTGGGTTGAAACGCTATGGGCTTATCTATCTGTAATGCGGGCACGTCCTCAACTCCTTGCGCATGCCTTATGGCAAGAGACTGTCGGTGAGCCGGATGCGGGAAATCTGCATGTCCGGTTCGATGAGGAGGCGCTGGAAAGCCTTGTCCGCTGTGGTCCCAAGTAGATGCGTGCATCAAAAGGTTCAATAGTGGCTCCAGGTCAGTACCAGTGCCTTACTCTACTGCCTCTGTGGTAAATCATCTTTTCTCCAAGACTTGATCAATTCACCGGAACATTTCCACCACACAGGCACCGGATGAATAATTTTGTCAAAAAGCAGTAAAGAGCAAGGGTCGGCTATCTTCTTCAGGCAGCAGGTTGGGCCTCATAAGCCAACACGTCAACAATCACCCGTTCCATTGGCTTGCCATCTTTTCTGACCAGACGCTCCAACTCTTCATAAACCGTGCTCTCCAGGTATTTTTCCCCACATTGATCGCACAGTCCCGCAGGAACATCTTCAATCACGAAAAGGTGATCTCCCCAGCGATAATCAATCGTAACCCGCTCCTGTCGCACCTTACCTTGGCAAAAATAACACTTGGAAACCAATCTATCCACCTCGTTTTCTTGTCTTCAAATCTGTTTCCCATTCGTCCGGATTTGGTTCGTAAGCAGTAATAATCAACAGTTCTTCCTCTGCCAAATTACCGCAAAGCACATGTAGCGGTCTTCCCTCGTTTGAATAACCCATAATCAGGCAACTCGCGCCTCGTGGATAATCCGGATACGGCTCGATAATCCCCGACTAAATTGCCCTTGAAAAAAACGGATACCGGAACCTGAGATTCGGCTTGAAGACCTTGGTTTCGCAATTCGATCAGAAGGGCATTTTCGTAGACCTTCTCCAGGAAACCCTCGCCCAGAGTTTGATGGACCTCAAAAATCGCTCCATTAATCTTATAGGTCAAATCACGAAAATTCATTTTTTTTGAAACCTCCCGTCCGCTTTGCGGACTTGATTACTGGGACACAAGCGGGACGTTCGTTTTTGCCCCTCGGGCGATGTTCCCCGCGGGCAACCTTCCAGACCTTCGGCCAATCAACCCAGTTCGCCGTCAGGCAACGGAGTCTTTTCCCGGCACATGGTCATGCCGAGAAAAATTTCATTCGGTTTTGTCCTGCTTTTGTCAAGTGACCAGAGGGAACGGGCGGTTAAGGTTTATCAATATGGTGGATTATATTTTTCTTAAAATTTTTGCGGGATTGCCGGCTACGATGGTGCTGGGGGGGACATTCCGGTTAACTAAGCTTCCGGCGCCGACCAGGGCATTCTCCCCGATGGTGACATTCCCCAGGATCGTGGAACCCAAGCCGATGGAGGCCCCTTTTTTGACCAAGATCGGTTCCACCTTCCAATCCTCTTCGCCTTGAAGCTCCCCCTTGGCATTGGTCGCCCGGGGATATTTGTCGTTGATAAAGGTGACGCTGTGACCGATAAAGACATTATCCTCAATGGTTACGCCCTCGCAGATGAAGCTATGACTCTGAATCTTGCAATTTTTCCCGACCAGGGTGTTTTTTTGGATTTCCACAAAGGCCCCTATTTTGGTCCGGTCCCCGATTGCACACCCATAGAGGTTTACAAAATGAGCTATTTTCACCTCTTTTCCTAATTGAACATCAGGGGCGATGGCCGTTAACTTTACCTTAGGATCTCCCTTCAAAGTCGCACCCTTGATAAACTCGTAAAAAGTCCGCAAGTACTCATTTTAGTTATCCTCGTGGAAAAGGATCCCGCCCCTTGGCGGGATTAATTGGTTACGACTGACCTGGATTCCCGTACCCGATCGGGTCGAGGACAGGCTCTGCGCGGGAATGACGTCTTTTTACGAGCCCATCACCCTTAATGAACTTTCCCTTTTGACCTCCATTGGAGTCTTTGGATAAGCCGGGTATTCAACCCCATTCAGCCGGCCGTTTATTTTCCTCTTGGGAAGCCGCAATTGGACCTGCCGGCCGGCCAGTTTTAACGATTTTGAGGCCCCTTCCAGGATGGTCACGACCCGCAGGCCGTTATGCCCGTCGGAGCTGGGCTTAGCCCCTCTTTTTATGCATTCCAAAAAGGTATCGCACTGTTTCCTGAGCGGTTCATATTCGTCGATTCTCGGGCAATACATATCTCCCGATCGGTAGGAGAAATGAAACTCGGCATAGGTATCGTAATAAGGGGGAATTTCCAACCCTTTGTCGTATATCTTGATCTTTTCCTGGGATTCCAGGTCATCATAAACCAACATTTTTCGTGTCCCGACAATCGTGGTTTTCCGGATCTTTTTCGGGTCAAGCCAACTGTTGTGAATAAAGGCGATCAGGCCGTTATTGAAATTAAGGGTAGTGGTGGCCACATCTTCCATCTCTGTTTTAAAATGCGCTTTTCCTTGACAGTTGACCGAAACCGGGAATTCTCCCAGGACATAAAGAATGATGGAAATATCGTGGGGGGCCAGATCCCAAACCACGTTGATGTCCTTTTGAAAAAGTCCCAGGTTCACTCGGGTGCAACTCACATAGAGGACTTTTCCCAATTCCCCGCTTTCAACGATCTCTCTGATCTTGTTTACAGCCGCTGTGTATTCAAAAGTATGGCCCACCATCAGGATCCGGTTTTTTTCTTCGGCCAATTTAATCAGGTTCAGGCCGCTGTCTAAGGAATGGGTCAGGGGTTTTTCCACCATCACATGGGTGCCCTGCTCCAGAAATTCCTTGGCTAAGGGATAATGACTGAAAACCGGAGTGGCAATAACCACCCCGTCCAGGTCCTGTATTTTCAGCAGTTCTTTGTAATCCTGTGTTTCTCTAACGGAGGGAAAAAGGGCCTTTACCCGCTCCAGCTTTTTAGGGTCCAAGTCACAGCAATATAATTCATCGACCTTATTTAATTGGGTAAAATTCCTAACCAGGTTCGGCCCCCAATAGCCGCACCCGATTACTGCAATCTTCATTTTGACTCCCTTAGGCAGCGCCTTTTGTTTTCAGGACCGCCGAAACCGTTTTCAATAAAATTTTTATATCTAACCAGAACGACCAGTCCTTTACATAACGGAGATCCAGGCGAACCATCTCATCGAAAGAGGTTCTACTTCTCCCATCCACCTGCCAAAGTCCCGTGATTCCCGGTTTAATCTCCAAAATACGACGAAGGTGCCAAGACTTATACTTTTCTACTTCATATGGTATGGGGGGTCTGGGACCGACCAAGCTCATTTCCCCTTTCAAGACATTTAAAAATTGGGGGAGTTCATCGATGCTTAGTTTGCGGATAATTCTCCCCACCGTGGTAATCCGGGTATCATTTTTTATCTTAAAAAATCGCTCATTCCCATTCCCTGAGTTGAGGGCCTTATGATTTCCCTCAATCAGATTGGCCAGATATTCCCGATGAACACGATCATCATTATTGACCTCCATGGAACGAAACTTATAAAAAGGAAAGCGCCTTCCTTTGCGGCCTAACCGGATTTGCTTAAAGATTACCGGCCCAGGAGAAGATACCTTGATAGCCAGGGCCGTCAGGGCCATGAGGGGTGAGAAAAGAAACAACCCGATCAGGGAGCCGAATAAATCCAGGCCCCTTTTAAAAAAAAGAGAAAAAGTCCGACCCTCAGAGGCCAGATCCAGATCATGGAGGAAAAAGTCGGGCCCTGCTTTTGTTTCATCCAACAATTCTTCAAAGAGAGAATCCGGATAAGTTCCCATAACAAGAGAAAAAAGTCCGTCGCCATTGGCCTCGGCAATCAAATCAACACACTTTTTCAGCCCGGTGTCATTGGTATCCAAAAAAATCATTCCGATGGCTTTTGAATGGACCCAGCCTTTTATGTCCGTTTCCCGTGTCTTGGTTCTTAAAAAATTTAATAGTTGCTTCAGTTGATATTTATTGTTCAAAACCGATTCATGTAATTCCAATAAAACGATAGACATGGGGACCGCGGAACGTTCGACCCGACGTTTTTCTCTTCTTAATTCCATCCTGAAATCTTCAGGGGACAAAAAACAATCATCAATCCAAACGCTGTCCACGGACCGGGTTTCCTTTAGATTTTCTTCCAAGACATTTTTCCCCAACATTTTACTTTGGGTTATGGCCCCCGTTCCCATAGGAAACGGCAGTTGTAATTCCTCTAATGGTGAAATGGTTTGAATCTTTTTCATTAATTTTGGCTAAGCTACCGCCCCTTCGGATACACTAACTATCCGACCGGATACCCGATTAGAACAAAACCGACCCAAAGGTCCTCTTTTTGTAATTAAATGGTTAATAAAATTTGAGTTCCACTTATGGTCAGAGGGGTTTGTCCCACCTCTTTTGATCAACCATAAACTTTCACAAGAAACTCTTAATAGTTGCCCTTGTTTTTTCTTTCGAATTCTTTTTCTTTTTTTCATTATCCCGTCCGTATCCATAGGACTGATAATACCGATCCGACCCGAAATATCTTTTGAAAAGGCCGGAAGACTTGAATTCCACCTGGTTTAAGATAATCCCCAGGAGTTTTTCCTTTCCTAAAAGATTAATCGCCTGTTGGACGGTTTCCCTTGGAGTGACCCCTGCCCTGACTACCAGGATGATTCCGTCCACCCACTTGGCCATAATCTCCGGTTCAGAGGTCGCCAGGATAGGGGTGGTGTCGAAAATAATGTAGCGATCGTTATATCGATTTTTGATTTCCTCGACCATGGCCTCCATTCTCTTCGATCCTACCAATTCCGCCGGGTTTAGCGGGATGCCCCCTCCCGGTATCAAATTAAGTTTTTCAATCTTAGTCTGGGTGATCAGATTGGGAATCGATTCCTCACCGACCAGAAAATCCGAAAGCCCTTTCCCGTCGTTCAGCCCGAATTGTTTTCCCAGGGTGGGATTCCTCAGATCACAGTCCACCAGCAAGGCATGGAGAGAAAGGTCAAAGGCGATGCCTACCGCCAGGTTGGCGGAAACAAAGCTCTTCCCCTCTCCCTGGAGGGCGCTGGTCACCATGATCGTATTCATGGGCTGCAATTTGATCAGGTACGTCCTGAGCTTCCGAAACTGTTCCGCCGCCAGGGATCCCGTTTTGAAAAGAGGGAAAGAGGGCACGTCAAATTGTCTGGAAGGCAGACTGAGTATTTCTTTCTTGATTCTGGGTCCGTCCAGGTCCTCTTTCTCTCTGATCTTTTGGACATTTCTTTCTATTTCGGCCTTTTCTAAGGCCTCATAAATGTTACTCATTTCTATCCTTTCAAATTAGCTCATTGTTTGATAGCTCATAGCTCATAGCTGAAAGCTCGTAGCAAATAAAAGACCTTATTCTAAAACCCTCCGCCAGAGGAGCAAGCCCCCGAAAATCAAAAGCAGAATAAGGATCGCGATAAGTAATAAGCGGGATCTCTTTTTTTCCGGGACCGACCGGCCCTCCAATTGGTCAATGATCCCTCTTATGGTTCGGTCTCCGATAACCTTCTGCCCGGCAGTAAAGCCGGCCAGAAGGGCATTATCACAGGTTATGTTGATCAAACGGGGGATTCCTTTGGAATAAGCATAAATTTTTTCAAAGGCCTTAGTGGTAAAAATATGGAGGTCCGCAGCACCAGCCACTGTCAGCCTGTTCTCAATATACTTTTCGGTCTCCTCTTTGTCTAAAGATTGCAGGTGATAACGAAGGCTGACCCTTTGCTTTAACTGGCGGAACTGATGATTATCCAAAACCTTATTGAGTTCCGGTTGCCCGATCAGCATGACCTGTAGAAGCTTGCTTTTAGAGGTTTCCAGATTCGTCAGCAAACGAACTTCCTCCAACAGGGCCGGGGTAAGGCTTTGGGCCTCGTCAACAATCAAAATCACCTGTTCATTCCGGCTATATTGTTCTAACAAGAAATGATGCAGTTGGGCAATGTATTGGCCCTTGGAAAGCTTCTCCTCCTTCAGTCCCAAATCCTCGCAGATATAACGGAGAAAATCGATTGAGGTTAATTTGGGATTAAAGACATAGGCTGTTTTAACTTTCCCGTTCAAGCGGCTTAAAAAGGCCCGCACCAGCGTGGTCTTCCCGGTTCCGACTTCACCGGTGATCACCGTAAACCCTTTCCGTTCCTTGGCCGCATAAATCAAATGGGCCAAAGCCTCCCGATGGCTTTCACTCAAAAAGAGAAAGTCGGGGTCGGGGTTGATCTCAAAGGGCCTTTCTTTAAAACCGTAAAATCGGGTATACATTTTAGCTCATAGGGTTCAGTCTATTAGACTGAATAGACAGAAAAAACTTCATCAGGCGGCCTCCTTTTCTATTATCGGGATATTGGCCAAAACCTTTAATCCTAACGTCGCTTCAAGGTCTTCCGCATCCCGGAAGGAGCGGTCCATTTGCTCCCGGATAAAGGTCGTCCCCAACCCTGAACCGAGGCTCAAGACCAAGCCGATGAGCATTACCTTCATGACATCGGGTTTAAAAGGCTTTTCGGGAACCTGGGCCGGGTCAATGATCCGAAATTGTTCCCCCTTCTGACGGCGCTCCAGATTTTCGGCTTGCTGGGCTTCGGCGCTTTTCTTGAGCAAAACCTGATAGGAGTCATTAAGGTTGTTGAAATCCCGAACCATGGAGCTCAGGGCCAACTCCCGGATCGGCGTGTTTTCAATCCGGGCCTGGTAGGCGGCGATCATGACCCGGGTCCGCTCATCCTCTTTCTTGAGCCGGCTGATCTCCTTGTCCAACACGGTCAACTGGGTCTTTCGCTGCCCCTGGATATAATTGTACTCGTCCGTAATCGAATCCCCCCCCTTGGCTTTTTTGGAGGCCCCGGACCCTTCCGATGATACCCGGCTTTCGGCCACCTTTTTTTCCAGCTCGGCGATCTTCTTTTTGGTGACTAAGATGTCCGGATAGTTATCCGTATACTTGGCTTGCAGATCTTCTAATTGGCTCTTTAACTGGCTCAACTGGAGCTCCATCGGAGGTTTGCTCGTGGCGGGGGAGAGCAATTCTTCCCGGGAAAAGCCGGTGCCGGAAGGCGTGGTCCCCGGATAGGGCATGTTGGTCAACTGGCTTTGGATAATCAATTTCCGATCCTCATCGCCCTTGATGGTTTCGTTGATTTTCCGACTCTCGAGATTGAGTTGCTCCAGGACCTTCAGGTTGGCATCCCGGTTTTCGGGCAATTCGTTGATATAGCGCCTTTTGAAGTTGCTGATTACCTCCTGGGCCTTATCCACTTTCTCCTTTTTGGCATTCAGCTCGGATCCCAGGAATTCAGTTGTCCCCTCGGACTGCTGCTCCCGGATCTTCAAATTCTCCTCGATAAACAGAGAAGCCAGTTTGGCGGTCACCGCGGCCACCACCCTGGGATCCTTGCCTATATAGGAAACGGAAAAGTGGTTTTTTTCCTTGTCATTTTTGGGGACATCAATCTCAATATCTTTACGCATGGACTCCACCACCGATTCCATAGGTGAGGATTTCACCCTTTCCGGGTAAAGCTTATACTCCGAAATCACCTGTTCCAGTCGGGTCCGGCTCATGATCTCCTGGGCGATGGCTTGGAGCCGGTCCTCCACGGTAGAAGTTACCGTGGCCTTGACATAGGCCTCAGGGATCTTCTGGGGAGAAACCAGAACCAAGGTGCTGGAACGGTACCACTTGGGAGCGGTTAACAGGTAAACCACGGTGCCGGTAATTACCAACGCCATGGGGATGATGAAGTACCAGATCCGTTTAAAAAAGATATCGATGTACTCGTAGCTGTTGAACGCCTTCTGTGAATTGATCATTTTTGAAACTCCGTCTGTTTGGTTTGATCAGGTTCGAGAATCGAGGACTAAGGATCTGTTGCGGGTTAGCCCAATATTCCAACATTCTCCCTCGTTCCTCGATCCTTTATCCTCGTCCCTCTTCTCTCTGCCTAATATACAGCTGTTAACCGCAAAATCCCCCTGTTTTCCCGGAAGCTGTCTCCATTCAAATCCGAATCCCTTGCATTATTAGAGGCTTCAAGGGAAACGGTCAACCATTTGAGGGGTTGATAGGATAGTTTGCCGGTCAGTGCCCAGCTGTCATCGGTCCGACTGGGGAACTGGTATTCATCACGGGCCAGAATCCCGGAAAAGCCCAGACTCAACCTTTCCATAAGTTTATGGGTCACACTGGCTACGATCTGATTATATTTAGAGAACCCCAAATTTTCCGTGGTGAAATACTGCTCCCGGTATCCCCCCTGGATGGCCAGGGCATAAGTTGTTCTTGGGCCAGTCTGGGTTATTGAAAAATTATAGACCGGACCACTTAAGGAAGGACCGGTGTCTACAACCGTCCAAAAACCACCGGCCTCAGCCCGGCCGATCAGCGTAGCAGTGAAGGCATGCTCCAGGCCGACGGTCGGCGAATATACCGAGTAATTTATCCCGGGAGAGTCAAAATCTTTCAATTCGTAACTGAAATTTCCATAAATCTTGGTCCTGGGGTTGAAACGATAAATGTACCGCCCAGCAATAAAATTGCCGACATAATTGGGGTAGTCTTCAAAGGTACCGGTTGAATAGGTATAATCCAGGGTAATCCCGTTTCGGATATCGAACCAATAGGCCAGATGGGGACTGAAAGCATTTTCCGTGCTGTTTCCGTATCCATAATTATTATTATCGGGCCGGTAGATATTATTGCGGTACTGGAAAGAAAACAGATCCTCCCGGCCGAACTTATACTCCACCGCCGGCTCGAAGATGTTCCTCCAATAAAGGGTCGAGTACGGGTTGGCGGATGAGGTGACTATCGGACCGGTTGGACTGGTGGTTGTATATGTCCCAATACCTTCACGGGTGTAGGTCAAGGCCTCATTCAATCGCACCGTCCAGAGCTGGTCGATGTCATAAAAACCTCTTAAATGTCCGTCCTGACCGACATAATTATTATCCGAATGGGAAGCATAAGAGTTGAAACCCAGCTCATAACCAAGGTCAAAATCATACCCTGCCCCTTTGGACCTGTATATGAATCCCGGAGAGATGGTGGTTATAAAGTCGCTGATGCGATTGTCCTGGGTCAGGTTGATGTTATCGTCCCAGGTTTCACTGAGGGTGATGTAAGGGTGAAACCCATAATACTGCTGTAACAGGTCCGACTGTTCTCCGAAAACAAGTGGCACGAATGTAAGAGCGATCAACCAGATCGATCCGGTTAGCCAAACTGTCCTTTTGATCTCCATCTGTAAATCCCTCCTTTTACCCGGTGTGAATTAAATGCTCTAATTATTGTTCCGGCCCATATATGATCTCAATCACTTCATCAATCGGAGACAATGATCGTATCTCCGGGTTTGACCAGAATGTTAGCGGCCTCGCCGGAAACAATTTTTTTATAATTAATCGTCATCCGGCTCTCCCGGCCATTCTCCCGCCTGATGAGGATGACTTTTCTCTGGTTGGCCCATTCGGTGAAACCGCCGGCCATGGGAATAATTTGAAGTATGGTAGTCTCCCCTACCAGGGTAAAAACCCCGGGCTTGGCTACCTGACCGCTCACATAGACTTTAAAGCTCCTGGCCTCCCGAACCATAACCGTGACCAAAGGATTATCGACAAATTTCTTAAATTTTTCGGTCAAGACCTCTTTTAATTTTAAGGGGGTAAGGCCTGCGGCCTGGACCTCATCAATAAGCGGCAGGGAGATCTTGCCGTCGCTCCTGACCATTACCGATTGTGACAGGGTCTCCTCTTTCCAAACAAGGATTTGGAGAACATCTTCCGGTCCGATGACATACTTATCACTATCAGGGGGAACCTGGCTTTGAGGAAGACCTTTGCCCAGGATTTCTTTTGTTTCTTGAGAATTGGAAAGGGACAGGCCTAAAAAAATGATCATTAACGTCACTATCAGGGTAAAACTTTTTCTCATTATTTATCCTCCCGTGTTGTTGAAAGGTTTTAAAGACCCGCCCTGATTCTCGGCTTACTCTTGGACAAATCCTTTTTGAGCCGGTTCTTTGCGGGTATAAGGGATCGTTTTTCTGATCTTTTCTTCAAATGAACCATCATCTTATCGAAAGAAAAAGGTTTTTCAAATAAATCGTCGACGCCGGCATCGATAATCAGTTGATATTCCTTTTCATCAATAACCTGATTCGTATTCAGTAAAATATAAACTTGAGGAGATATTTCTTTAAGTTTTTTTATAATTTCAAGGGTATTAGAATGATCGACCCAATATTCGGTTATGAATATACAAATTTTCACTTTTGAAATAATCTCTAATACTTTTTCAATCGTATCAGAAACAATAACGGAAAATCCTTTGTTTTCCAAAAAAGTTTTTAAGATCCATTGCAGGTGAAGATCCTCTTCCAGGATAAGAATTTTTTTTGAATTCATTTTTTGGTGAAAAAATAATTAAGATTTTTTTGATTACCTCCTCCAAGACTGCAATTTACAGACCAAATTTCTATTTTATAACATACCGATTTTAAATCTATTTTTCACGTCAGACCTTATGGAGAAAGTTTATTTTTTTTAAAATTGAACTTTTTGGGACAATATTGGATAAAAAAATCCGTCTTGATACTCACATTCCGGAGCAGACCCAGATAGACTCCGCCGAATGACATCAAAAAGATATTCGATTTTTTGGTCCTATTGGGCATTACCCGATTTTTTACGATTTTCATCAATAGAAGAAAATAATCATAGCGAAAATTTTTGGAAAGAGAATAATGGTGAAATAGTATTTTTGCAAAAAAAAGACTGTATCAGGGAGAAGGAAATTCTTTGTCAATCTCCTCCAACAGGGGACTTACGAAGGCAGGAATATCCGATTGATGGGGAAAGGTATAATATTGAAAAGCGGATTCATTGAACAAGGTTTGCAGCGATGAATTGGTTTGAAATGAAGGGAGGGTTTGAATGAGTGTTGAAAGTCTCTTCCCCAAATTTTGAGAACCTGCTTGATCCGTTTGTTGAAGAAGAATCCCGAGGTTCCCGTTTTCTTGACCCAACTGGTCTTCTTCTCTCAGGGATTTTCGAAGAAGGTGAATCAATTCAAAATAAAAGGGTTCAAACCCCTCAGCCATAAACTCTTTCGGTGGAAGTTTTAATAAAATAAGGGACAACGCCTGTTGATGTCGTCTGGCTTTCTTCAATTCCTGTCGGATGAGTCTTTTGAAATAAGGGGGGGCAAAGATTCCCGGAGAATCCTCACGGTTGGCAGGGTCAACCAAGACCCTTTGTTCATTTTTTTGATTCTCACGATATAATTCCTGTCTTTTTATTCCCTTTTCGATATGGGCCAATAGTTTTTCCTGGCCATAGGGTTTAACCAACAAATCATCTAAGCCCATATCAAATAATTTTTTATAATTTAAATCATCGATGGTCACGCTGGTACTCATGATCTGATACGTCTCTGGAGTTGACTTTTTTATCGACCGGATAAAATGATGCATCTTCTCCAGGGGAGTAAAATATTCAGTAATAATAACAGAGTAACAGTTCAAAGAACAACAATGAAGAGCTTCGTCTAAATCCATGGCCGTGTCGACCGCATATCCCCTCTCTTCTAAAATCATCCGATAAACATCAAGAACATTTTTTATAGGCTCGATTACACAGATTGATTTCTTCAACATGTTTTTAATCCAAGCTTATTCTTTGAGAAAACCGGGAGGTATAGAAATCTCATATTTCTTCATTCGGTCAATAAGCATCCTTCTGGTAATACCCAGTAATCTTCTTGACTTTTCCTTATTCCAACCGGTTTCTTCTAATTTTTTAAGAATCCATTTTTTTTCCAGGTCGGAAACCATTTTTATTAAATCTATTCCCCCCTTCGTCATCTCTTCAACCTCTTTATCCAAAGAAAAGAGAGAAGGAGGAAGGTCGTTCATGGTAATTTGATTATTATTACAAAAAGTTATCATATGCTGGATAACATTAGCCAATTCTCTTATATTTCCAGGCCATAAATGTGTTTTTAGATATTCCAGGACCCTCGGCTCTATTTTGAAAAGGGTTTCCCCTTCTTGAAATTTTTTCAAAAAATAATCCACTAAAAAAGGGAGATCCGAGATTCGATCTCGTAAGGAAGGAACGACCAAGGAGAGAATACTTAATCGATAATAAAGATCTTTTCGAAAGGTCCCCTTAATGACTTCTTCTCGAAGATTTCGGTTGGTGGTCACTATGATGCGGACATCCACCTTCCGGGTTCGATTACTCCCCACCGGTTCTAATTTCTTCTCTTCTAAGACCCTTAGATAGACTTTTTGGGTTTGGAGAGGCACCTCGCCTATTTCCTCCAAAATCAAAGTTCCCCCGTCCGCGGCCTGGAAGCGGCCGACCGTATCTTTTACCGCCCCGGTAAAGGCGCCTCGGGTATGCCCAAATAATTCGCTGGACAGAAGCGTCTCGGTCAGGGCGCCACAATTGACCGTAACCAATGGCTTGTTTCTTCTTGGGCTATTATAATGAATAGTTTTGGCGATCAAGTCTTTCCCTGTGCCGCTTTCCCCTTGAATAAGAATCGTTTTATCGGTCTGGCTTATTTTACCGATAAGCTCATAGATACTCAGCATCTTTGGGTCGCGACCGATGATATTGGGAAAGGAATATTTTTCTACTACTTCCTTGCGAAGATCGATTACTTCTTTTTCTAATTGTTGCGTTTTTAAGGCCTGTTGAATAATGGCCAGAAATTGAAGCCTATTGTCTAAGATGGGCTTTTCAAAGAAATAGTAGGCCCCTTGCTTTAAGGCCTCTACCGCCAAGGAAATAGAGCCATAGCCGGTTAGAAGAATAACCGGAATATTCGAATTAATACTCTTAAGTTCGCTCAATAGATCGATCCCGTTAATGTCCGGCATCTTAATATCTGAAATAACTAATTTGATTAAATTTTTTTTGAAAACTTCCAAGGCTTCCCGGCCATAGGAGGCGTTGAGTACTTTATAGCCCTCATCACTTAACATTTGGGAAATAGTAAAAAGGGCATTCGAGTCATCATCAACAACCAGGATAGACGGGTTGATCATGACTCCTTATCCTTCGGGTTCCGGGGTAATGGATTAACGGGCAATCTAAGTGTAATGGTGGTCCCCTTACCCTCTTCACTCTCGATCATCATTTTCCCCTTGTGGCGATCAACAATAATTTTATGACAAATGGCCAGGCCCAATCCGGTCCCTCTTAATTTAGTCGTAAAAAAAGGAATGCCGAGGTTTTTTATATTTTCTTTTTTGATCCCCGAACCGGTATCGCCTATAATAATATCCACCCATCCCGAATCATGCAGGGTCTTATTGACCATTTTTATCGTCATCTTTTTTGAGGGACTTTGATCCATGGCCTCAATACTGTTTTTCAAAAGATTTAACAAAACCTCTTTTATTTCCTCATAATTGGCATAGACCTTTGGCAAATAGGGATCAAAATGGGTATCCATTTTAATATCCCCGATGGTCTCATGATACATACAAGTGATCATTCTGATACTCTGCAAAATCAACTCATTAAGATCGACTTGTGTCCAAAAATTTTTATTGAGCGGGCGAATAAAATCCAAACATTTCTGAACGAAACCGCTGAGATATTGAACCTCCTCTCTGATAATCCTCAAAGATTGGATCAGGGCTTTATCTTTCGAATTGGAACGTTTTTCAATAATACTGACGGCCCCACCAATGGCTTGAAGCGGGTTTCGAAGTTCATGGATAAGGAATGGGAAGAATTGATGTAATAAAGAGTTTTCCTCCAGCCCCGGATCGCTGATCATGGGCTTAAAAAGGGTGGAGACATTTTTGATGGCTCTTAAAAGGTTTGTATTTTCGATTGGTTTTGAAAAAAAATCCAACACGCCATAATTTATAAAATCGGCAACTTCATTTTTTTTACCCGAGACGGTAAGCAGAATAACCTGATGAGGGGCAATTTCATGGATTCTTTTTAATAAATTCCCGCTATCCATACCGGGTAGTTCTGAGCTAAGAAGGGCTAATAGAGGGGGATCTGAGGATATCTCTTTAATGGCCTGGTTCCCATTAAGGGCCAAGGAAACCCGATATCCGTGAGAGAGCAAAAATTTTTTGGTGCTTTCGGCAAATTCTCGATCCGGATCAATAATTAAAATAGTATTAGATGTCATGGGCGACTTTTTCCAATACTCAAAAAACCTTCCCTTCCCCAAGGCAAGTGATAAAATCTATTACCTTACCACTTTGGAGGGGTTAGCACCCCTATGGGGGACTATAACAAAAATTAATTATCTTTCTGCAGGTCAGGTAATGTTGGCCGGACTTATTCCTTTATCTCCGTTGGCCCATTCCCTATCATAACCCTTTAAAACGAAAATAGATTTTAAACCGCCCTTAATCTTTGTCGAGGCTCTGTAGGGGCGGGTTTAAAACCCGCCTCTACGGTTATTTTCATTCTTCGTGGCGCCCGCTTCAGACGGGCATGAGAGCTTAATACATATCCATCCCATGGGTTCGTCAATTACGATCTAAAATAAAAAAGGAAACTTTTCCCCTCGCCCATATTCTGTGGGCGATAATTTACCGGATCTCCTTGATTTATTATAATATTTTATTATACAATCTTAATTTAAAAAATTAATTAAGTCAATAACTTTTTAATAATTCCTTCTTTCGCTTTTACATTGGGACTCGGCCTTTATTATCATTCATCTCGGTATCGTGTACGGGTCCAATAGATAGTATCAGGAATCAAAGATCGCCTCGGGCCGGCTGGCCGAGGAGCGGGGTGCTTTTCCGTAACGCCTACCAGATAAAGCCCCTTATCCACTTGAAGATTCAACGGACCTTCCAGAATTATGTGGACAATGCGGTTTCCAAGACCATCAATCTGCCTGAATCGGCCACCCCGGCGACCATTTTAAGACTCTATCGGGAAGCCTTTCGTTTGGGGCTTAAGGGAACGACCATCTTCAGGGATAAGAGCCGCGCCGTTCAGGTGCTCTCCTGCTCTTCACAGCAGATTTGTTAGAGGAGTGGATTGCAGCTCCAACCGAGCCCCGGCTCTTGCCCCAACCTCGAGAGTGCGCTCAGCCTTAAGATCCCAAAATCACTAAAAAATTAACAAAAGGCAAGATAACATAAGACAAAACCCACAGGCTACCGGATCAGGCCGCCTTTTGGATTTCCTTGGCTTCGTACTCGGGGAACATGATAATAGCCGGATGGACGGAAAAAGCTTTGGCTATCTGTTCAACCCTTTTTTTCCCGATTTCCACCTTGTCGTTTTCCAAAAGGCTGATATTGGTAGCACTAATTCCGGAACGCTTGGCAAGCTCAGCCTGGGTCCAGCCCTTTAAGTCGCGAAGCATGCGGATGACCTCGCCAGTCGCCAACTTGGCGTGTGGTTTTGCCGGTACAAATTCGGTTTGTTCTCTTGATCTCATAAATCCTCTCAATAATTGTGCGGGGTAATTTCCAGCCGTCCCTTTTGAAGCTGATCGGTAATACATTCCCACCGCTATTAGCGTACCATCCGTATTCTACAGAGACCAATCCTCACATCTAAGGTGTGGGACCCGTTTGAATTCCCGAAGATTGTTGGTTGCCAATACATGTTTCTCACTTAAAGCGTGGGCTGCAATCAAAAGATCCATGTTGCCTATCGGGGTCCCGTTTTTTTCAAGGTATGTGCGAATCTTGCCATACTGCCGTGCCTCTTCTGTTCCCCAGGGCAAGACCGCCAAATGAGATATAAACTCATCCAGTATTTCCTTGTTCAGCTTTTTGGAAGAAGAGCGCTCTACCCCATACACAAGTTCTGCATAAGTGACCACGGAAATGCAGATCTGATCTCCGCCGATTTTTTCCAGCTTTTCAAGAACAGATAATGGCCGTCTCTTAATAATGAAAATGCACATATTGGTATCCAACATGTACATTATTAGATTCCTTCCCTTTGCTGGGGAGGTAAATCAACTCTTTCTTTCATGAAATCCTTGGAAGGAAGGGCGGTCTTTTTAAAAAAATCGTGCCAGGATTTAGGTTTTGGTGTCAAAATAACACATTTCCCTTGCACCCTGACATATACTTCATCCCCCTCCAGGCGAAACTCCTTGGGCAAGCGAACAGCCTGACTTCTGCCATTCATAAAAAGCTTTGCTGTTTTAGGTGTCATCAAGGGCTCCTTCTTTGGTATATACTAATAGTATATATCCAATTTTTTGATAGTCAATATTTTTTAATAAGTGGCTTTTGATAGTCAGCCCGGATCAACTCCGACAAGTTCTTCAGAACGGATCCCCGGAAGAAAGGGTTTTAATGCTTTCGGCGGGTGTAAATGATTTTATACTGATCGCAAGCGGCCATCAGACAGCTCGAACATTCTCCCTCCATTTCTTTGGGATCTATCGGTTCGATAAGCACCTCAAACCCCAACTCCCGATATTCCTCCACGGCCTCGGATAGACGGGGCTCATCGGCAGTGAATTGTCTTGTCCAGCCTTCATTTTCCAATTTTTCCTGTCTAGTCATAATAACCCCCTGGCATAAGGTACAAGGTTCAAGGTCTAAGGTCTAAGCGAAAATTAGATAAATTAATCTATTGATGCTGACAGCTAATCGCTGAAAGCTATTAGCTGTTTTTCTACCAAGAATGCCCGATGGCTCCTTTTTTACAGACAACCACACAACTCAAGGGCGGTCGTCCTGAAAGGGGCTTGCATGAGCTACAGGCATATTTAATCTTATTTCGTTCCGATTCCTTAACCGTGGCTACCGGTATTTCCCGAAAGGGGTCATTAGGGTCCTCGTCACGGACTTCGAAAATTTGGGCCGGACAAGCCGCCAGGCAATCCCCGCAGCCGTCGCATAGGTCGGTGTCTATGCTGATAATATACTCGCCGGAGCCGTCTTTGTATCCGAAATTGGCAATCATGATAAAAACCTCGGTGCAAGGTATAGGGTTTACGGTACAAGGTAAGGGTCAAGGACGAATTTTATCAAAGGTTTTGGCCTTGGACCATAAACCTTGCACCTTGCACCCTCTATTTATTTTTTTTTGCCATTGCCTTGGCAAACAGGGCCGCCCCGACCGCACCGGCGATCTGGGTATCGTATTTGGGTGTTAGGGCCTTGATCTTCAACTCCTTCTCCAACCGGGAGACGACGCCGATATTTTTGGCAATCCCGCCGGTGATGGCAAAATCCGGTTCCATGCCGATCCGTTCCAGCAGGGTGACCACCCGATGGGCCATGGCCGAAGTGTAGGCAGCAAGGACCTTTTCCTTGGGCCAGCCTTTCCGTAACAACCCGGAGGCCTCCGATTTGGCAAAAACCACGCAGGTACTGCTCACCGGAGAGGGTTCTTCTTCCACCATCAAGGAAAGCTCTCCGATTTCATTGATTGAAACCCCTAAAAGATCGGCAAAGACTTCCATGCCCCGGCCTGTTCCGGCGGCACATTTATCATTCATCAAAAAGTTGGTCACCTTGCCTTTTTCATCGATGTGAATGGCCTTGCAATCCTGGCCGCCCATATCCAAAACCGTCCGAACGGTCGAGCCGTACATAAAATTGGCCCCCTGGCCGTGACAGGCAATCTCAGTAATGGCCCGTTGGGCAAATGGCACATTGACCCGGCCGTAACCGGTGCCGACCGTATACTGAATTTTATCCAGGGTCAGGCCGGTCCCTTCCAAGGCCCAGTTCATAGCATTAATAGCGCTGTTCGGGCTGTCCGAGCCGGTCCTCATATTACTGTAAGCAACCAATTCCCCATCAGTCATAATAACGGCCTGAGAACTCACCGATCCGACATCCACGCCAGCGGTGATGGTCTTGGCCGATTTCCAATCCTTATTCGGTGCGGTCCACCGGGATTCCGTCCATCTCCAAAATTCCTCTGCCATCTATCCTCCTGCAAGGGTTCAAGGTGTAAGGTTTAAGGTGCAAGGATAAACCGTGGACCTTGAACCGTGCACCTTATACCTGTCCTTTCCCCCGGGCGGCCAGTAAGGCCGCACCCAAAGCACTAACAAATTCCGGATGTTTCGGAACGATCACTTCCGTTTCCAATTCCCTGTTCAGGGATTTCAAAAAACCCACATTTTGGGCCAGGCCCCCAATGAGCATCACTTCCTTTTCCATTCCGACCCGGCGGACCATGGATACGATCCGATCGGCAATGGCATCGTGCACCGCCCTGGCCATGTCCGGCTTGGCCGTTTTGGCATGAACCAGGGTCACTAGCTCCGATTCGGCAAAAACCGCACACTGGGCGTTTATGGCCACGGCCTGAGTGGATTGCAAGGACAAAGGCCCGAGCTCTTCCAGATTGACTTCCAAGGCCCGGGCCATGGCTTCGACAAAGGCACCGGCACCGGCGGCACATTTTTCATTGATGGCAAAATCCACTACTTTCCCCTTGGCGTTGACCTTGATGGCCCTTCCCTCTTCGGCCCCCACATCAATCACCGTCCGGATCCGGTTATCCAGAAAGATGGCCCCCCTGGCCGCTGACGAAACTTCGGTGACCTGGTCCTGGGCCATATCCGCCTCTTTCTTGCCGGCTCCCGTGGCGATGATCCGGTCGATCTGATTCATAGTAATACCGGCCTTGGGCAGAACCTCCTCCCAGGCCTTCCTTAAGGATTCAGGGACATCGTACCCGGCCATAACCAAAGACTGTCCGATAATAGTCCCGTCATTCAAAATTACAATCTTAACCGTCCTGGCCCCAATATCCACGCCTGCCGTAATCATGACGCTCTCCTTCATCCCGGAGTTTTTTCCGGCCCCGCTCAATGCCGTCCAGGATCTGGCTGGCCGCGCAATCGATTTAATGTCTGGTCGGCTGGCCGATAGGGTATGGCCGGCCCGACAGCCGCGTCCAGGCAGAGACTGTGTGCTAAAAATAATTGAAATTGAGAGGAGCCCCCTAAGAGAACTGCTTTCGGGAGGAAAACATACTCTTATAAAGGGAAGGCCCCATCGAGAAAGGTACTATGAGTTGGGGGAAAAAGAAAGCCCAAATTGGAATGCTCCATACATCAAAGGCTTCGTTCCAGGTTGATGGTTTTAGAGGGACTAAATTGGTTCGCATTAAAAAAATGCATCATTCGGGAATCATTCGAGTCGACCAAGGTGCTTATTTTTCGAGCACCGAGTGCTTTCAAATGTTCCATAAACTCCTTGATCAACCGGGCACCAATACCCTTATGCTGGTAATCAGGATCAACTCCGATGGTGTCCAGGGTGGCCTCCCGTGAAATACCATATTCTCCTATAAAGAGTTCCCCCATTACAAAACCTACCACCGTTCCATCTTCTTCCTCGGCCACAAGCGACGTTGGCAAGCGTTCCGTGGATTGAACAAGCTCTTCAAATTTCAGCCGATAGTAATCCGGCCGGAAAACCTTAAGGACTTTTTCGTCAATCCGAGTCACAGCGGCAAAGTCATCAACCTTCATGAGTCTAAATTTAATAGGGCTCTGGTTCATCGGGCTCCTCACTTCTTAGAGGTCACACTTCGAGATCCAACTTTGGGAAAGGCGAGTGCTTCGACTAAAACATAAGTGGCTTGTAAGGCCTCTGTAGGGCAAAGCGGGAAACATTCTTTGCAGTTCCAGCACTCCTTGGAGGCTATTTCCGGAATAAAACTGATTTCTTTCCTTATGCCTCTGTCAACAAATCCCACGGCGTTTTTCTTCTTGACCTCAGCACAGTATCTTACACACAGACCACAATGAATGCAAAATGAGGCCTCTTTTTCAAAACGATTTTTGTCTGCACCATACTCTTGAGCCAAATCCTGCAATTCAAAGGCATCCGGAGCATGAGCCAGCAATAGCTCTAAGATCATTTTGCGAATTCTATCGACCTTCTCAGATCTGGTTCTGACGACCAAGTTTTTTTCTACCGGGTAAACGCAGGCCACCACGAGGGTTGTCCGACCGCGAACCTCTACTTCTACCGTACAAATTCGACAACCCCCATAAGGTTCCAATTTTTCGTGGTGACAGAGTGTGGGTATGGATATCCCGGCACTTCGGGCTGCCTCTAAGATGGTCATCCCTTCCCTTGCTCCAACTTCTTTTCCGTCAATCTGTAAAAGAATTTGACTCATTTTTCTTTGCTCTTTCTGATTATAATTCTTTCTTCTTCCGGGATAGGAGACGGAACAGGCTCGCCGGAAATCTTCTTCACCGCACCAAAACGAGGGGGACAAGCTTCAAAGCAAGTTCCGCACTTGGTGCATTTCTCCTGGTCAACGACATGGATCCGGTTTTTACCACCTGCTAATCGCCCCGGCAGGGCATTTCTTAAGGCAGATCATACAGGCCTGGCACTTAGCCGGATCGATATGAGAAGGCGATCAACTCCTTGCAGGACAAAGCCGGGCACCTCTTCTCCTTGATGTGAGCCTCATACTCATCTCGGAAGTAATGTAACGTGCTTAGAAACGGGTTAGGGGCGCTCTTACCTAAAGCACAAAGGGAGGCTTCCTGGGCTGTCTCGGACAGCTCCTCCAAAAGCTCGATGTCGCCCTCTCTTCCCTTTCCCTGGGTGATATTGGTGAGAATCTTAAGCATCTGTCTCATACCTTCACGACAGGGGACACATTTGCCGCACGATTCATCGGTGAGGAAGTCGAGGAAGTACCTGGAGACATCGACCATACAGGTATCTTCATCCATGACAATCATCCCACCTGACCCCATCATGGAACCGACCTTGGTAAGTTCATCAAAACCAACTTTCAAGTCCAACAGGTCCTCAGGGATACATCCTCCGGACGGCCCCCCGGTCTGTACGGCTTTAAACCTCTTGCCTCGAGGGATTCCACCGCCTATCTTGTAGATAATATCGCGGAGCGGCGTACCCATGGGTACTTCCACCAGACCGGTGTTGGTTATCTTACCGACCAGGGAGAAAATCTTGGTGCCTTTGCTTTTTTCCGTTCCGAATTGAGCAAACCAGTCAGCGCCTTTATTGATGATCAGCGGCACATTGGCCCAGGTCTCGACATTATTCAAAACGCTGGGCCTACCCCAAAGGCCGACGATGTTGGAACGGATATACTTTGGCCGGGGCTCTCCGGCCCTGCCTTCCAAGGCCGTCATCAGGGCCGTTGATTCGCCACAAACGAAAGCGCCGGCCCCCTGATGCACTTTAACAGTGAAATCAAAGCCTGAGCCAAGGATATTTTTCCCAAGAAAACCATACTCCTCCGCCTGCTTGATAGCCATGTTCACATTCTCTACCGCTAAGGGGTATTCCTGTCGAACGTAAATATAGCCCTCATGGGAGCCGATGGTATAGGCTCCGATGGTCAACCCCTCGAGGACGGAGTGAGGATTCCCCTCGAGAAGGCTCCGGTCCATATAGGCCCCCGGGTCCCCCTCGTCTGCATTGACGATCACATATTTAATTTCGCCGGGGGCATTGCGGGATCCTTCCCACTTGACCCCTGCGGGAAAGCCGCCCCCCCCCCTGCCCCTCAGGTTGGATTTTTTGACTTCCTCCAATACCTGCTCGGGGGTCATCTGGGAAAGGACTTTGGCTAAAGCGGAATAACCGCCGATGGCCAGATAGTCGTCAATACTCTTGGGGTCAATATGACCGTTGGAACCGAAAACAAGCCGCTCTTGAAACTTATAGAAGGGGATTTCAGATTCATGAATGATCTTCTCATTGGTGCTGGGATCGGTATAGAGCAACCGATCGATGACCTTCTTCTCTTTTATAGTCTGGGAGATAATTTCAGGAACATCCTTAGGCTCTATCTGGAAATAACATATTCCCTCAGGGTGGATAACGATAATCGGGCCCCTCTCACAAAAACCATGACATCCCGTCCTCCGGATGTCCACCTCAGCACTTAAGCCTTGTCTTTTAATCTCCTCTTCAATACTCGCAGCGACTTCTCCGCTGCCGGAAGCATGGCAAGCCGATCCGGAACAGAGGGTAATACAAGGTTTATTGGGGTCTCTGGTCGACAAGAGTCCCTTCCTGAATTCTTCTAATTCAGCGGGTGAATTTATTCGCGGCATAATTCTATCCTACTCATAGTTTCTTAACACCTCGGCTGCCTTGGATGGCGCCATCTTACCGTGGGTCTTTCCATCGACTTCCATCACCGGCCCCAAGGCACAGCAGCCGAGGCAGTTAACGGTCTGGAGGCTGAACTTCAAATCCAAGTCCGTTTCGCCAGGTCTGATTCCAGTCAGGTCTTGCACCGTGTCGAGGACTCGCGTCGCACCACGAACATGACAGGCCGTACCCACACAAATATGAATTTCATGACGTCCTTTCGGGACTAAACTAAAGGCTTTGTAAAAGGTGGCGATATGCTGTATCCGAGTCATCGGAACCTGCAATCTCTCGGCGACCTTCTCCAAGGCTTCCTTGGGAAGCCAATGGTTTTCAGCCTGTATCTCCAGCAGGACCTGAATGAGCGAACTGGCCTCGCCGTGATGTTTATCGATGATCCGATCGATTCTTTCGTTATCCATACCTCTGTCCTGATCTCCTTCTTTCCCCTCACCCTTTGCCTGGATTTAGACCTCTGGCGAGGGCATAGCGCTTCTGACTTTCGTCGTACCTCACCAGTCGATGCCTTGACGAAGTGCTCAGATGTTTTGATACTTCCGATGGGGTGAGGCCTAAACCGCTGGCGATCTCCCTGGTGGTCAGGGGGCCTTCCCGCAGGAGCGATAGGATTTGGCCGATGTCCAGTTTTTCTACAATGGTTTCATTAAACAGCCTTTTCAGCTCGTCACTGGCGAAAAATTTATAATACTCTTCTTCCGACATAACGGGCGCCCTCAGCCGCTCCCTTTCCACAAGCCTGATGTAGGGGATGAGTTCGGTAACCGCCCCCAGCCGGCGCTTCAGTCCCTTTTCATCGAGGCCTTCACCCTGGCCGAGCGGCCCTAACTCCTTTACCTTCTTAACGAAATCATTGACACTTTCGACAAAAAGGTTTGCTTCGGCGCCGGACATGAAGGCCATCCGCAACCTTTCCGGATTGATCCCCAGGTGCTCCAGTATCTTTCGGAGTAGAAGCACCATGTTTAAAGTATGGTAATTTCCATGGGTCATATAGTTACATTCATTTAAATGGCAGGCGCCGATAAACACGCCATCCGCTCCCTTGGAGAAGGCCCGGAGTACAAATTCCAGGTCGACTCTCCCGGAACACATGACGCGAATCAGCCTCATTTCAGGTGTATATTGAAGTCTGGAAACTCCAGCCAGGTCAGCAGCGCCATAGGCTCACCAATGGCAGACAAACCCTATGATCCTGGGCTTGAATTTATGTCCTGTACTCATTCTTTCTCAACTCCTCTATGTAACGGTATAAGGTTCACGGTATAAGGTATACGGTTTTACCTTGGACCTTGAACCGTCTTTCTATCAGGCCGCCGCATCAATTTGATCCATAATCTCTTCATCGGTATAGTGCTTCAACTGTATGGCTCCTGTGGCGCACTTCGTGTTGCAGAGACCATCTCCTTTACAGAGGACGGGATTAACCCTGGCCTTTCTGCCCTGCGGCGTCTCTAAAAACTCTATGGCCCCATAGGTACAGGCGGTGATGCAGGCCCCGCAGGAAATGCACTTAACCTCATCCACCTCGCACACCGAACCGGAAGCGCTAACGGTATCACTGGAGAGAAGCGTCAAGACCCGGCCGGCGGCCCCATAAGCCTGGTTGATCGTTTCCTGGATGAACTTGGGATAGTGAGCGATCCCGCACAGAAAAACACCGTCGGTGGCAAACTCAACCGGTCTTAATTTGACATGGGCTTCTTTGAAGAAGCCGTCAGGGCTTAAAGTGACCTTGAAGAGTCCGGCTACTTCCTTGGTAGCCGCGGAAGGGATCACAGCGGCCGCTAAGGCCAGAATATCGGCATCCAGTTCAAGCTTCTTCCCAAGGATGAAATCCGTGGCGGTAACCTTTAGAACCGGTCGGCCGTCCTCCGCCTGACCCGTTTCCACCTGAGGGGCATCCTGCGGCTCATAGCGGATGAACTTGACATCTTTGTTTGAGGCTTCCCGGTAGTAATCCTCTTTGAACCCATAGGTCCTCATATCCCTGAAGAGGATGGTGATATCCATCTGGGGATTTCTCTCTTTCAGTAACAAGGCATTCTTTACCGATTCGCCGCAACATATCCGGCTGCAGTAATTCCGGTCTTCGTTTCTGCAGCCCACGCATTGGATCATCACCAGGCTCTGGGCGTTAATGACCCTTTCATCTCCTTGGGCGATTTTCTCCTCCAACTCCAGATTGGTCATAACCCGGTCATCGGCTCCATACTTGTATTCAGCCGGTGTGTAGACCTCGGCACCTATGGCGATGACGGCTGCGCCATGCTTTATCTCTGTGACCCCCCTATCGGATTTTACTTTGGTTACAAAATTCCCGATATAACCGCCCGCCTCCGTGATAGCCGCATCGGTATAGACATGGATTAAGGGGTGTTCATAGACCTGGCGCGCAAGATCACCCACATAGGCCTGAACGTCAAGCCCTTCCAGGGTATAATGAATCTTTCGTGCTATGCCCCCTAAATCGGATTCTTTTTCCACCAGGGACACCTCATGTCCCTGGTTGGCTATGGAGAGCGCACAGGTCATGCCGGCTATCCCGCCGCCGACGACCAAGGCCGTCTTGTTCACCGGCAGATCAAATTCCTTTAATGGCTCCAGGTGACAAGAGCGGGCTACGGACATGCGGATGATATCCTTGGCCTTTTGGGTGGCATCTTCCTTTTCTTTGGAGTGGACCCAGGAGTCTTGCTCCCTGATATTCGCCATTTCCAGGTAATAGGGGTTGATTCCCGCCTCCCGCAGGGTGTCCCGGAATAAGGGCTCAAGGGTCCTGGGGCTGCAGGCAGCCACAATCACGCGATTGAGCCCCTTTTCCTTGGTCACGTCGGTTATTTCTTTGGCCGAATTCGTGGCACAGGAAAACACCTGGTTCTGAGCGTAGACCACATTAGGCAGGGTTTTGCAATACTCCACTGTTTCAGGGACATTCACTACGGCGGAGATGTTAGCCCCGCAATGACAGACAAAGACGCCTATCCGCGGCTCCTCCCGGGAGACGTCCCTTTCCGGCGGATAGATCCTTTCCTTGGTCAGCTTCCCTCGCCGGTAGTCTAAGAATTGACCGCATTGGGAGCCGGCCCCACTGGCGCTAAAAACCGACTCGGGAATATCTACCGGCCCCTGGAAGGCGCCGCTGACAAAGATCCCGGGCCTGTTGGTCTCCATAGGATTAACCGGATTGAGCTTGCAAAAATGGTGTTGATTAAGCTCAATACCGAATTGCTTGGCCAGGCCCAATACATCCGCAGGAGGATTCAATCCAACGGATAATACCACCATATCGAATTCTTCCTCTTTTACGCCCTCGCCGGGGGTTGAATACCGTATGGTGACATTCTTGGTTTCCGGGTTCTCTTTTTCTATAGCTACGTAGCTTCTTATAAATCGAACCCCGGGAAGTTTCTCGGCCCTTTGGTAGTATCTTTCAAAATCCTTGCCGT
The DNA here is from genome assembly GCA_963838485.1 of uncultured delta proteobacterium. Lineage (GTDB taxonomy): Bacteria > Desulfobacterota > RBG-13-43-22 > RBG-13-43-22 > RBG-13-43-22 > RBG-13-43-22. The sequence continues at coordinate 58,364 of CAWIRY010000165.1, forward strand.
GGGAACGGATATCGTTATGGAATATGGTACACTCGGCCTCCGGGTGATGATCCTTGGTCAAAATCACCTGTTTCTGGGTATAGGTACAGCACACGGCGGAACAATAGCTGTTACCACCTGGAGGGTTGACCTGTCTGGAACCGACGCACTGGATCCAGGCCACTTTCCGGGGATGCTTCAGGTCAGAAGCACGCCGTATCTCACCACCGTAGGCCCCGGTGGAGGCTAACAGCCGCTCAAAGTCCATGCTGGTCACCACGTTTTGAAACTGACCGTAGTGATAGTCTTCCCTCCCCTTAGGGTCAAAGGGCTCCAGGCCGGAAGACAGAATGATGGCCCCGACACTGATTTCTTGCTTCTCCGCCTTTTGACTGAAATCTATGGCCTCATTTTTACATACGCCTTCGCAAATCCGGCACTTCTTCTCTTTAAGGTAAAGACAGCTTTCATCAATATAGGCGACCAGCGGAATGGCCTGGGAAAAGTAGATATGGACGGCTTTATTCTGCGATATTTCCTGATTAAATGGATCAGGGAAATTGACCGGGCAGTATTCTGCGCAGGTCGTACAACCCGTGCATTTGTCCTCCAAGATATATCTGGGCTTTTTAATCAGCGTGACCCTGAAATTTCCTGCCTCCCCGGCTACACTGTCCACTTCAGTATAGGTCAGGACCTCTATGTTCGGATGCCGGCCGACCTCGACCAGTTTAGGCGAGAGGATTCACATGGAACAGTCATTGGTCGGAAAGGTCTTGTCCAACTGGGCCATGTGGCCCCCGATGCTCGGGGATTTCTCAACCAAGTAAACCTTAAAACCAGCCGTGGCCAGATCCAGCGAGGCTTGAATACCGCTGATCCCTCCACCGACAATCATGACATCGCCAATATTACCGTCCGCGAGACCGCCACTAAGCTGTTCCATCTGTTCTTTTTCCACTTATTGCGTCCTTAATTAGGGTCCTTAATTAGGTCTTAACGATTAGCTGTTCTGCCTCCAGCTTTTTGCTTTCAGCAAAACCCTTAATCATTGGGGAGTTGGGCTGAATGCTGTCCGCTGGAAGCTCTATATGGAATTAAGCCCTCATGCCCCAGAGGGCACCACGAATCATGAAAAACAGGGTTCAAGGGGCCGGGGGGTCAAGGATTCAAGTGAAAAGCAAGGAAGTAAAACCCTTGAACCCTCGAATCCTGGAATCCTCGAACCCTGTTTTCATATTAAATCACTTCCTGGATAATTTCCGTAATGTCCTTAACTTCGAGGCGTTCGGTAACCTCCAGGGTCAACCGGCTATCCTCCAACATGGTAATGCAGTAGGGGCAGGCCGTCGCCAGCACCTCCGCCCCGACCCCGATAGCCTGTTCCAATCTGAGGTCGGAAAAACGTTCCCCCTTTTGAGTTTCCATCCAGATCCGGCCGCCTCCCCCTCCGCAGCAGAGGCTATCTTTGCGCGAATCCGGCATCTCGGTCAGTTCCAAACCGGGGACCTTCTTTAAGACCTCTCGGGGCTCGTCAAATAGGCCGTTATGGTGGCCCAGGTAACAGGGGTCATGATAGGTGACCTTCTTCCTAAACTCCCGGTTAAGCTTAAGCCTTCCCTGATGAATAAGCTCCAATAAATACTGGGAGAGATGAACGATGTCAAAGTTCACCATAAATTCAGGATATTCGTTTTTGAAGGTATGGTAGCAATGAGGGGAAGAAACCAGGATTTTTTTCACCCCATGATCGATAAAAGTTTTGATGTTTTCCTTAGCCAGGCGTCTGAATAATTCCTCGTCGCCCGTCTTGCGAATGCTTTCTCCGCAGCAATTCTCCTCGGGACCCAGTATCCCGTAATCGACTCCTGCCTTGTTGAGGATGCCGGCAGTGGCTTGGCCACCTTTTTCAATCTCGGGTCATAGCTTAAATAGCAGCCCGGGAAATAACAAATTTCCATCCCCTGGGTAAAGGGTTTTACAGACAAACCCTCCGCCCACTTGGCCCTGTTTTTTCGTTCTTCATTCAAGGGGTTGCCTTCACCGACGAGGCTGGCGCTGGCTGTGCGGACAGGCTTGACCGAAGCCGGAAAGACCCCATACTCGGTGGCAATCCGGCGTAAGGCCACCCCGGATTCTATCTGCCTTACGTCCCGGGGGCATCGCTGCGGACATCTACCGCAGGTCGTACAACGCCAGATATCTTCACTTTCTATCTCCGTTAAACCGAAGGTAGCTTCTCGGACGATCTTGCGCATACTAAAGTTTGGTAACCCTGTTCCACGGACAAACCGCATCACATAATCCACATTGATAGCATCTCTTAAAGGCGTCTCCACCGTTCGTCTTGATGACTTCTATGATCTCTTTATAGGGGGCTACAGTCTCCACGGTCTTCCTTGTCCTTAATATAAACCGAAATATCTTTTAATGGTTCTCTTTCTGAATTCTGACTCCTGGATTCTGGATTCAGGCATTTCAGCCCTTCTTGGACAGGGACAGTCGGGTAACGGTATCCATGACCTTTTCCCATCCATAGGTGTCCACCAATGATTCCACCCCGACCTCCACGTCCTCCGGCTTTGGTTCTTCTTCGGCTTCCTCTTCCCTTGCTTCGTAAGTCAGGGCATCCACCTGGCACCACTTAACACACAGGGGTTCTTCTTCTCCTTCACACATATCACATTTCAGCGGGAGGCCGGAATCGGGTTCCTTGAAAAGATCTCGGGACGGACAGGAAGCCCGGCAGAAGGCGCACTCTTCGTATTCCTTGCCGTCAATCACATATTTGTCCCGGCCCAGACATTCGGCCCTGGCATTTTCACCGGCGTACACAGGAACATAGATATCTTTTAGCGGTTCTCGAATCACCCGAATACGCGACCTGGCCGGATTATTGCTACTGTATTTCGGTGCAGCATGAAAGGCCGAGCAGACGACTTCACAGGCCCGGCAACCGTTGCATTTATCCACATCCACTTTTATGGTTTTGATTATTTTCTTTTTTTTCTCATCCATGACAGCTACACCTCCTTCTCTTTTTCCGCCGAGGTCTCAGTGGAAGGTGTCTTGTCCATATCCGAATAGATCCCTCTTTTTTCGAAGTCTTCGCTCACGTAATCCAAACCCAATTCCTGTAAGGACTCTTTGGTGGGAATACCCTCACTATTCCACCCCTTTAATTTGTAATACGTATCCAAGAGCTCCTTTTCCAGTTCGGGAAATCTTTTCTTCCAATGGTCTTCAGGAGGCTTCTCGTCTTTTCTCCTCATGCCTCTTCTGGTATTATTGGCTCTGACCAAAGTGCGGTATCTCTTAACGGCCTGGGTCAGTTTTTCTTCATCCATGTCGATCCCGGCCCCGGCCGAGATAAACTTTGGATAGTTGTGTATATGGTACGGAGGCTTCAGAGGAAAGGATGATAAACCGGCACACATCCCCAG
>CAWIRY010000166.1:0-12508 GCA_963838485.1 uncultured delta proteobacterium
TACTGCCGTCCAGTCCACCTATCGAACGGTTTATTGCTGTCCCGGTGCCCTTTCCGCCTACCGGTCCTCGGTTGTCCGCCAAGTCCTGGACCAGTGGGTCAATCAGGCTTTCTTAGGCACCACCTGCACATACGGTGAGGATCGGGCGATGACGAACTATATTTTGTCTAAGGGATACAACACGGTCTATCAGCGGAGCGCCCAGGTTTATACCATCGTTCCCTGGACTTACAAAAAGCTCTGGAAAATGTACCTGCGCTGGGATCGCAGTTATGTACGGGAAACCATACGTCTTTTTAAGATTGTCTGGAAACGGCCCCTCTGGTCCCTGGTCATGACGGCGGTCGATCTTTTCATTACCAACCTTCGCTACCCAATCGGGTACTTGAATTTGGTGCTGCTCGCTATTTTTTCAGTGCAGCATCCGTTCACCGTGCTCCGTCTCTTTTGCGTAATCGGTTTGTTTTCACTAATGAACATGCTGTACTACTTGAAAAACGAACGCTCCTGGGACTTCCTTTACGGGATCCTCTATTCCTACTTCTCCTTTTTGGCGTTGTTCTGGATTTTTCCTTATGCCTTGTTTACCCTTCGGTCCCGGTCCTGGATGACCCGGTAATCTTCTTCAACATCAAAACGCTTCTTTCAGATAGGTTTCCACTTGGCGGCGCGGTGAGATTCTTCGGCGGGAAAGCTTACTCGGGCGTCATCGACCCTGCTCGGTCAGGCGTGTCATTGTCGAGTTTCTCGGAAAGGCTGCGGTAACAATGAATCATCACCCCGCCTATGGGCGGGTCATTTTTGGCATTTTCAAGGAGTTGTGAAGCGACGTCCCAAACCTGCCCACGGGGTAAACCCCAGAAGCTGATCTGCGGATCTTGCTTCAATCGGACCGTTTCAAGTGAGGGGAAAATGACCTTGTGAATCCGCCGGGCGTAATTTCTTTCTTCCTCCACGCAGCTTAAGACTTTCCGGGCACTCCGCCGGTAAGACATGATAACAATGTAGTCCGTCAGATCCTGGATGTGTTCACTGAACCGTTTTATTTTTCCCCCGAACTCCAGCAGGTATTCATCCTTATCCCACCAAAAGGGGCTATCCACGGCGAGCCACAAACGAGGTGCTTCTTCCCGTAAAAGGGATCGCGCCCGACGGAGGAAAGAAAGGTAAGCTCTCATGATGGCGTGGTGAGCCGTCTTGTCGGTCTTCCATTCCTTAGTACAATAGGGTTCGACATCGTACTTGATACCTTTGAACAAGGTGTCCTCGGGCAAGGTCTTGCTGAAAGCAATGACGGCCTGTAATTCCCGGAGGGTCTGCTCCTGACTCTCGGGGAAGAACATCTTGGGTTTGCCGCGAAGGCTGGCTATGGTAATGTGAACCCGTCCGGCAGCTAAGATGAGATCCCGAAAAGCCTCGGCGTCTTGCAGGGTGGGTTGATTGTGGTCATAAGATATCCTGGTGTAGACATCAAGATGACGGATATCGTGCTTTAGACAAAATCGGATCAGTCGTTGTCTCGCTTCCGTTGTTGAGAAGGATGAGGCCGACCAAACCCACATCCCTATTTCTTTTCCAGTCCCGGCTTTCAGACCTATGGGTAGGGCCAGCAAAATGAAGGCAAAAAATAAAGGCCGAATTATTCGCAACCGCATCACCCTTTTTCCCTCCCGAAGGATTTTCGTTAGAACGTATTCGGCAACACCTTTATTGTTGTTCATAGCTTTGCCTTTGGGCCTATTTATTCACAATCCGTTTTCATCCAGAAAGGAACGAAGGGCCTGATTTAATTCCCCGGGTTTTTCCAGGGGCAAGAGGTGGCCGGCATCCAGGATATGGGCACGCCGGGCCCCGGCGATTTTATCGGCCAGGTACTCGGCATATTTGGGGGGGGTGTACAGATCATCCTCACCGCTTACCACCAGGATCGGGACCTTGATTTCAGTCAGCCGTTCCCGAACGTCAAAACGGTCGCAGGCCTGGAAGTCGCCGAAGGCTACCTGGGGCGGGGTTTTCAGGTTGCTATCTAACAGCGGTTGGATGAGGGCCGGATCGGTTTTCCGGGAGATGGCCATTCGTTTCGTCGACTCCACGTGAGCCGGGAAATCTTTTTCAATGGTTTCGAAAATCGCCGGCATGACCCTCAACTTGGCCCCGGTGCAGATCAGCACCCCGGCGGGAAAATGCTCGGCAAAATCAAGAAGAAGTTGAAGCGTAATGGCGCCCCCCAGGCTTAAGCCGGCCGGAACAGGTTTCGGGATTTTCAATTCATTAATAAAGGCCATAACCGCATTGGTATATTCGGGCACGGATGTGAAGGAAGTTCCCGGACTTCGCCCATGGCCGGGCAGATCCAGGGCCAGAATGTTGGCCCGGTCACCGAAGGTTTTTATTTGGTTGTCCCAAAGGAGGTTTGAACCGCCGGAGCCGTGAATAAAGACCAGCGTTGACTTTTGGGGATTCAGGAGCCAGGCGGCAGTGGAAAAGGCCAGGCCGGCTTCGAAACGATTTTCCATGTTTGTTCCTCCGTTCTTTTTGTCTTATGCTCCCGGATCTTTTCAGATCGAGCAAAAGTTCATTTTAAGTTTTCTATATCCGCCTCGTCTTGCGCACGTCCGATAGAGCGCTTATTTTGTTTGATGATTTTATAAACTCGTTGAAATCCTTGCTCAGCATGATATCTCCATTCATTATATTCCTGACGGATTTGTTCTAAGGCATCAATCCGTTCTTCATAAGATTTCGATTGCCAGAAAGGAAAATCATTGGGCTCTTGGCCTATTTTATATTTTTTGATCACTTTTATAATGTGCATGGTATTCCCTTTTGGAAGCCCCTTGAAGCGATGAGTTAATTGGTTGATTGTTGCTTTATTCTGTGCCTTTTGATATGGTTCCGAGAAGCGGCCGCCCTTAATTTAGTATTTTCATTATAACCCGATAATAGATAAAATACAACTACTTCAAAATATTGGATCAGGGAGACGGCTGCTAACCGACGGGTTCCCCAAAAGGATTGATTCCTATGACCGACCGACCCAAACTCTATCTGATCGACGGCAGCTCTTATATTTACCGGGCCTTTTTCGCCATCGGACATCTTTCCAGTCCCAAAGGAATGCCCACCCAGGCCATATTCGGCTTTATCCAAATGATTCGAAAGATCGTCGAACAAGAAAAGCCCGATCACCTGGCCATGATCTTTGATGCCAAGGGGCCGACCTTCCGGCATGAACTCTATACCGAGTACAAGGCCCATCGGCCCTCCATGCCCGATGACCTCATCGTCCAGATTCCCTACATTAAAGAGGTCAGCCGTTATTACGGCTTGCCGATTCTGGAAAAAGAAGGTTTTGAGGCCAACGATGTCATCGCCACTCTGGCCAAGGCGGCCGAGGCCGAAGGATTTGAGGTGGTCATCGTTTCCGGTGACAAAGACCTGATGCAGATGATTTCTTCCCATATTCGGATGTGGGACACCTTGAAAGATCAGGTCTTCGATCTGAAAACGGTCAAGGAACGGTTCGGTACCAGCCCGGCACAATGGGTGGATATCATGGGTCTGGCCGGCGATAGCAGCGATAACGTGCCCGGCGTGCCCGGCATCGGGGAGAAGACGGCCGTAAGACTGATCCAGGCCCATGGATCGCTGGAAAGGCTCCTGGACCCGGCCACACCGGTCACGCCTCCCAAATTGAAAGAAAAACTGCTCCAATATAAGGATCAGGCCTTGCTTTCCAGAGAATTGGTCACCCTGGATACCCAGGTCCCTTTAGGCCTTTCTCCCGCCGACCTTCAAATTCAACCCAAGGACAGGCCCCATTTAAAAAAACTTTTTCAGGAATTGGGTTTTAAAAAATTTATCGAGGACCTGGGGGGAGGGGAGGTCTTGGAAGAACCCTCTCCGAGAACCTATAAAGGGATTACCGATTGGCCGGAACTGGTCGCCTTTGTGGAAAAGATAAAAAAGGCCGGGCGCCTCTCTCTGGATTTGGAGACCACCTCCGAAGATCCCATGCGGGCCGAGATCGTGGGGATTGCCTTGGCCTATGAAGAAGGCATGGCGGTTTACGTCCCGGTGGGACACGTCTATCTGGGGGCCCCCAAACAATTAGTCTTGTCCGAGGTCTTGGGTCTGCTCAAGGGAATTGTCGAAGACCCGGACATGGAAATGATCGGCCAGAATGTCAAGTATGAATGGATCATCCTTAAGCGCTACGGCCTAAATTACCTGGGCAAGGCCTTTGATACCATGATTGCCTCCTATCTTTTGAATCCTTCCAGGAGGACCCACAATCTGACCCAGATCGCCCTGGATCAATGCAACCGTCGTCTGACCACCTATAAGGAAGTGGTCGGGACCGGGGCCAAGGCCAAGAATTTCAGCGAGGTTTCCGTGGAACAGGCCATTGAATACGGGGCCGAAGATGCCGAGGTCACCCTGGCCTGTGCCCGAAAACTGGGTCCCCTCCTTCGACAGGAAGGATTGGATGAGCTTTTCGACGAGATGGAAATGCCCTTGGTCCCGGTCCTGGCCGAGATGGAAATGCACGGGGTCAGGGTGGATGGGCAGGCCCTGGCCCAATTCTCCAAAGAGGTGGAGGTCAAATTATTCCAGATTGAGGAGCGGATTTATCAGATGGCCGGAGAGCGTTTCAATATCAATTCTCCCCAACAATTAGGGTATATCCTTTTTGAAAAACTCAGGCTTCCCCAGGGAAAAAAGACCAAGGGCCGGACCCGCCTTTCCACCGATGCCGAAGTGCTCAAGGAGTTGTCCTTAAGCCATCCCCTGGCGGCAGAGGTCTGGAATTACCGCACCTTGAACAAGCTCAAGTCCACTTACATCGATGCCCTGCCTCGATTGATCTTGCCCCGGACCGGGCGCTTGCATACCTCCTACAACCAGACCGTCACCGCCACCGGCCGGTTGAGCAGCAGCAAGCCCAATCTGCAAAACATTCCCATTCGAACGGAGGAGGGAAGGCGTATCCGCCAGGCCTTCATACCCGAGCCGGGGTGGAAGATGCTTTCTTCCGACTATTCCCAGATCGAGCTCCGTATCCTGGCCCATTACAGCCAGGATGAAACCCTGGTCGAGGCCTTTCAGAAAGGCCAGGACATTCACAGCCGGACCGCGGCCGAGCTTTTCAATTGCTCCCCGGAAGGCATCACCTCCGAAATGCGTCGTCAGGCCAAGGTGATCAATTTTGGGATCCTTTATGGGATGAGCGCCTTCGGGCTTTCCAAGGAATTGAGGATCAATAATCGGGAGGCCCAGGCCATGATCGACCAGTATTTTCTAAAATACGAGGGGGTCAAGCAGTATATTGAAGATACGCTGGCCGAGGCCCGACGGATGAAAAGCGTCACCACCCTGTTTAACCGCCGCCGATATATCGAGGACATCAACAGTTCGAACCGGGCGGTCCGGCTCTTTGCCGAAAGGACGGCCATCAATACGCCGATTCAAGGGACGGCCGCCGATCTGATCAAAAAGGCCATGATTGAGATTCATAAAGCCCTCCACGCCGAAAGGATGCAATCCCGGATGCTCCTTCAGGTCCACGACGAACTGGTCTTTGAAGGCCCGGAAAAGGAAATCTCCTTTCTTAAAACACTGGTCCAGGAAATCATGGAGGAGGTCATCACCCTCAGCGTGCCTTTGGTGGTCCAGATTTCCCGGGGAGATAATTGGGCGGATTTAAAATAAATCTTCAGGTTAACCTATTCTCGCAGCTCCCATCGGATTTGAGATTATCTTCTTTTTGAGAAGGGCCTTCATTTGCATCAACCGGTTTTATCCTTGACCCCTGAGCCCATCTCCTTTTATAATCTTTTTATCCAAAATTATTTTTGATGAACCCGTAAAAAGTCATCAAAGAGACGGCACAGTAAAAAGCTCCAGATGCAAGGCGCGCAAATCCTGAGGAGTGAGGCGTACTTATATGTACGCTGCAACGACGAAGGATGCCGCGCAACACAGCAGGTGGATTTTTTGCGAAGCCGTCATTTTTAACCTATTATCATAGAAGGGGTCTGTTTTAAAAAGGCCATTTTAATTTGTTATAAAAAGTCCATCAGATTAAGGATTATAAGACTGGTGACCCAGGAGGGATAGATAGGGACACCGCAGGGGAGAAAGATGAAATTTAAAAAAAGGATGTGCACCCACTGGTTGATGTGGTCACTGGTGTTGCTGACGGCCCTTCCTTCCACGGGGATCATGGCCCAGGGCCCGGACTCGGGAGGGCAAATGACTTTCAGACAGGAAGAGCTGGACCAGATGCTGGCGCCCATCGCCCTTTATCCGGATGACCTTCTGTCGCAGGTCCTGATGTCAGCCACTTATCCTCTGGAAGTCGTTGAGGCCGCCCGCTGGGTCCAGGCGAATCCGAACCTCCGGGGAGACCAGTTGGCAGCGGCCTTGGAACAGCAGGATTGGGACCCGAGTGTGAAATCAATGGTAAACTTTCCTGACATTCTGCAAATGATGAGTGAGAATCTCGAATGGACGGAGATGCTGGGAGACGCCTTCCTGGCTCAAGAGGACCAGGTGATGGATACGGTACAAAAGCTCAGAGAGAAGGCCCAGGCCCAAGGCAGCTTGAGGACCACCAGTGAACTGCGGGTGATTCAGGATCCTCAGACCGGGACGATCATCATCGAACCGGCCAACCCCCAGGTTTTCTATGTGCCGGTATATGATCCGATGATCGTCTTTGGTCCCTGGTGGTGGCCGGCCTCCCCGCCTTTTTACTATCATCCACGGGGAGTCACCACTTCCGGTCGTTTCATCGGCTTCGGATTCGGGGTGGCGATCGGTGTTCCATGGGGCTATGCCTGGGGCGGCTGTGACTGGCATCACCATAGGGTAGTGGTCAATATTAACAGGAACATTTACATCAACAATCGGATCGACCGGAACCGGTATGCCAGTCATGTGACCACAGGAATCGGCGGCCGGGGAATTTGGACCCATGACCCGGATCACCGACGGGGAATCGCCTACCGTACTCCGGCTATTGCCCGGCAGTTTGGACGGGGACCTCTTCCCGGGGCGGACGCCCGTCGCAGCTTCAGAGGATATGATCGACCAGTAACGGGCGGGGGGGTTGTCCCGAGGTCCAACCGTCCCGAAGTGCAGCAGCCCCGGGTAACAACAGGCCAAGGCCTCCAAGGTCCTACGGCCTTTGGCGGCATTGCCCCAGGCAATCAAATGCGAAAGGACAGCCAGCGAGGCCATGAAAGTCTGTCCGGGCCAAGACCCGCAGGCAACAGACCCACCGCCGGGGGAGGACATCCCGGCAATGGACCCGTACGCGGACGCGGCAAGTGAATACTCAATTGTCGGGAACTGATTCCCTATGGAGGATAGAGTGATGTTGCAATCCAATCGTATCAAGGAAAAAGATCGGGTCCAAAGTAAGGGGCTCTTTATTGCAGCGGCTGTTTTGGCCTTTATTTTCGCCGCCGGCAGCGTTTGTGCCAAACCCCGACACCAGAAGAGCTTTTCGACACCCGAGGAGGCGGTCAAGGCCATGGTTGAGGCGGTCAAGACCGGTAATACCAAATTGCTGTTGAAGATTTTCGGACCCGGAAGCAAGGCCCTTATCCTGAGCGGAGATCCGGTGCAGGATAAAGAGGGGCGTGATCGGTTCGTCAAGCATTATGAAGAGAAGAGCCGGCTGGAAGAGGCCTCCGGCAAGGCCCTGCTCTATTTGGGGAATGACGATTGGCCTTTTCCCATCCCTTTAGTTAAAACTGGGAAGGGTTGGAAGTTCGATGCCAAGGCGGGCAGGCAGGAGATATTGGCGCGCCGGGTAGGCAGGAATGAGCTGAACGCCATTCAGGTGTGTCTGGCCTATGTGGACGCCCAGAAGGAGTATGCCCAGAGGAAGGCCCGTCAGGGAAAAGCCCTGCTGGAGTACGCCCAAGATTTTGTAAGCACGCCCGGCAAGCAGGACGGCCTCTATTGGGAGGCCGACGAGGGGCAGGAGCAAAGTCCCATGGGACCTCTGTTTGCCGCTGCCCGCGAAAGCGGATACGGTGGAGAACCTTTGGGTGAGACCCCGACGCCTTACCATGGGTATCTTTACCGGATTCTCAAGGCCCAGGGAAAGAACGCCCCCGGTGGTGCCCGGGACTATGTGGTCGAGGGCAAGATGATCGGAGGATTCGCCCTTATCGCCTTTCCGGCGAAGTATGGCTCTTCGGGCGTCATGACCTTTATCGTTAACCAGAATGGGGTCGTTTTTCAAAAGGACCTGGGCAAGAAAACCAGAGAAGTGGCCCGGACCATAATGGACTTTGATCCCGATGAAACCTGGAAGCCCGTCCAGGAATAATTGGATTGAGGTTAGTTAAATGCCGACTTGAGCCAAATGAATCCCTCCCGATAATCCGAACCCTTAGTTTCTCCGGGAATGTATCCGATCACTCAGATTCTGAAGGACCTCCTCTTTATAGTTTTTTTGAAATTATAAACATTGCAAAGAGGGAGATGGACGGCTGGTTTAGAAGGATTTTTAAGAAGGGAATTCCTAAGTTTCTCCTTCCTGCTTTGTCTGCCCTTCGCAAATTTGTTTAATGGTAACTGTATTAAAGTAATCCATCAACCGCTTTGAGGCCTCATCCCATACCTTGGAGGCTGCACAGTTTCCAAATCTTTCGCATGTTTTTATGGCTCCTTTATTCTTACCAAAACAAGCGACCAATTGTATATCTTTCCTCTCAATGGCCCTGATCACATCCCCTACGCTAATTTCATCGGGTTTTTGGGTAAGCAGATACCCGCCCGACCTACCCCGAACGCTTTTGATGAGTCCGGCCTTTTTCAGTTTTTGAAATATTTGTTCAATATATCTTGCTGATATGGTTTGCCTCTTAGAAATATCCTTTATTTGTGCCGGGGAATCGGTTTCGTTTGCGACCATATCGCAAAGCGCCCTAACGCCGTATCGAATTTTTGTGGAAAGTTTCACTATTTATTCCTTAAAAGGGTTTTACCGGTTATTGATGCTGGGGGCAAGTAGGTAAATTTCTTTATATTTGTATAAAATAGAAAAGAGATCGGGGTCAAGAGAAAAAAGGGGTTGGGTCATTTTTGTGTTGACAAAAGGGGGCGGTTATTATTAGCCTTTCCTAAAAAGTTCATCTGGTGAACATCCATGTCAGGGGATAAAAAAGAATCTTTTTATAACCGGTCCCTGGAACGGGCCTTACAAATCCTCAACGCCTTTACCTGCGAGAGAAACCGGCTTACCCTGAGTCACCTGTCGGAGATCCTCAGTCTCTCCAGGGCGACGGTTTTAAGGTTGTGTTCAACACTGGTTAAATACGGCTTTCTCAATCAGGACCTCGCCACAAAAGAATATTCTCTGGGCCTCCGATTGTTCGAGTTGGGGAGTATTGTTTTTCATTCCTTTTCCCTGAGAAAAGCGGCCTCTCCCTTTTTAGATCAATTGCACCAGAAGCTGGGTAAAACATTGTTCCTGGCCATCCTGGAGCAGGGGCAATTGGTCTACATCGACAAGCGGGAAGATTCTCATAACCCGATTACCTTTACCTCGAAGATCGGCACCCGCCGGCCTCCCTATTGGGGCATGCTGGGGCCCATGCTCATGGCCCATTTGCCCGACTCCGAAGTTGAAAAATTACTGAAGAAAAATCCACTGACGGCCACCACCAAAAAATCTTTCACCAAAAAAGAGGATTTTAAAAAATGGCTCGGACAGATACGGAAGGACGGTTTTGCCGTCGACGAGGAAAGGACCTTTGATGGCATTACCGGACTGGCCGTCCCTATTCATGACTCCAGGGGAAAGGTCGTCGCCAGTCTGGCAGTCTGTTTCATCACCTCCGCCGTGGATTCAAAGGAGTTGAAGCGCATCGTCCAAGAGGCCCAGAAAACGGCTTTGAATATTTCCAGGGAAATAGGGTACCCCGAAAAGAAGCTGGCCATATAAAGGAATTTGGGGTCCGGCCAGAAGGCTATTTTTTCCCCTATCCCTCTTTTTTTGCTTGACAGGATCGGGGGAAATGATGATAGGATTCATTTAACGAACTATTGTTTCATTAAGTGAAACAAGAAAAATTGAACGAATCCGGTAAAGGTAACGATGACATTTTTAGAAGCAGAAGCGAGAAAATATTGGAACCCTCTGATGGAACGCCTTCCCCAGGAGCACTTGCGTGCCCTTCAGCTCCGAAAGTTTAAAAAGATCGTTTCCTGGGCCTACGAGCGGTCGAAGTTTCATCGCCGCCTGTATCAGGAAGCCGGGTTGGAACCAGGGGATATTAAGACCTATGGGGACATTCCAAGAGTCCCCAAGGTGGAAAAGGCCATGATGCGCTCCATCCAGCGTAAAGACCCCTTCCCTTACGGGGAGGCCCTCTGCGTTCCTTTGGAAGAGGTGGTCGAATTCCGGCAGACCAGCGGCACCACTGGGCAGCCGGTTTATCAACCCGATACCTGGCAGGATTGGGAGTGGTGGTCCGAGTCCTGGGCCTATATCCTCTATGCACAGGGCTTTCGAAAGACCGACCGGGTGTTTTTGCCCTTTGGGTATAATGTCTTCGTGGCCTTCTGGGCCGCCCACTACGCTGCGGAAAAAATGGGTTGTGAGGTGGTCCCCGGCGGGGTATTGGACACGGCCGCCCGGATCCTCAAGATCCAGGAACTTCAGGCTACGGCCATGATGGCCACCCCGAGCTACGTCCTGACCATGGCCGATACGGCCAGAAACCGTTTAAGCATCGAACCGGCCAAGGACTTGACCATCAACAAAATCGTCTGCGCCGGTGAACCCGGGGCCAGTATCCCCAACACCCGAAAACGGATGGAAGAGGCCTGGGGGTCCCGGCCAGCACGATATTTTCCGCCTTGGCGATGAACTCCAGCTCCGCAAACCCGCGGATCTGTTTGCGGTTCACGCCCGGTTGGCGGGCGAAGGGAAACGTCTCCAGCGTCCAGCGCTCGGGTAGATTGGCGCGCCGGATGCGCCACTCCAGCGCGCCCTCCTGCTTGGCCTGAAACTGCGCGCGCACCAGGCGGGTGACACTTGGATCCGGCGCATTCCGGCCTCCCCGGAGGCCGCCAAACGCCGTGTTGACAGGCGCTGGGTGCGTATTGTAGAATTCCGCCAATTCCTAACCTTCGGTTAGGAATTCGCGAAATGCCGTATTCGCCACGAAATATTAGAATCGCCTGTAATCATGCCGGTCTGACTCATTACGGCGGTGTTTACTTCTTCCATGAATTTCTACGAGTGCTGCAGCTCCGCCATTTTCTGGCCAGGCACTTGACCTACCCCAGACGCAACAACCGGTATCACTTATCCCAAATGATATTGGCTCTGATGTACCCCATCGTCCTGGGGTTGGATCGCTTGGAAACCGCGTCATTCTTGCGTTCCAACGGCACCTTCCAATACCTCACCGGCTTGCCGAGCTTCCCCGACCCTCAGACTTTGCGCCGCTTCTTGCACCACGCACCTGACGCCGTCTGGCAACAGATGCACCGCGTTAACGACCGACTGCTGCAAACGTTCATCCACTTGCCCGCTCAGCGCTCCAGATTGATCTTCGATTTGGACAGCACGGTGGTGACGGTATTCGGCAACCAGGAAGATGCCGCCGTCGGTTACAATCCCCGCTATCGTGGAAAGAAATCCTACGATCCACTGCTCTGCATCGAAGCCAATTCGTCCTACCTCTGGGACGCCGAACTCCGACCCGGGAATGCCGGTACTTGGGGTGGCAGCATCGAAGTGCTGGACACCAGCTTCGCCAATGTTCCACCGGAGATTCGCGAGTTGCGAGTCCGAGCCGACGCCGGCTTTGGCTTCAATCCTGTGTTCGTCGCCCTGGAAGAACGGCCCGCACAATATGCGGTGGTCGCTCGTTTGACCCCAGCGTTCAAGCGACTCCTGTCAGGCCTCTCGTATGAACCGGTCAATCGCAAGTGGGAGATGGCCGAGTTCGAGCACCGTCCCCATGGTTGGCCAAAGGCCCGTCGTTTCGTGGTCTGGGGCCCCGCGGAGAAAAGTAAACCTTTCGTGCGGCTGTATTTCGACTCAAGAATTTGAGGTCGGCGTTTCGGTTTTCAACAGGAAACGAGGATGATCCATGCACATCGTCAAATCAGTTGGAGTACTCTCGATTGCTAAAATCATGGCATTGGTCCAGGCTTGCCTGGGCCTGATCTTCGCTCCTTTCTTCCTGCTCATCGGAGTACTGGGGTCGTGGCCGGCCAGCACAGAAGTCCATTTGCCGGCATGTTTGGCGTATTTTTTGCCCTATTCATGCCGGTACTCTACGGGGTGATTGGATTCGTCACCGGTGCGATCGGTGGCCTGCTCTATAACCTCTTTGCCAAACTGGTGGGCGGCTTTGAACTGGAGATCGAACTGCAGCCGCAAACTCCAGTGGCGCCTTATCCCATCATTCCTTCGGTCAGCCAACCATCTACTTCCTAGGACAAAATCTCATGAGCGATATTGCATCTC
>CAWIRY010000167.1:0-62645 GCA_963838485.1 uncultured delta proteobacterium
GGCACTGGTACTGACCTGGAGCCACTATTGAACCTTTTGATGCACGCATCTACTTGGGACCACAGCGGACAAGGCTTTCCAGCGCCTCCTCATCGAACCGGACATGCAGATTTCCCGCATCCGGCTCACCGACAGTCTCTTGCCATAAGGCATGCGCAAGGAGTTGAGGACGTGCCCGCATTACAGATAGATAAGCCCATAGCGTTTCAACCCACTATACAAGCTTTCACCCTGTCTAAATGGCCGGCTCCGCCGTTGGCTCCGGTTTCTCAAAAATCTCTGAAACCGACAGCGTACGAAATGATTGACGTCACGGAATACCTTTCGTGGATAACCATAGCCAAAATAATTGGCCCATCCTCGGAGAACGACATTCGTCTCGGCGATCACTTCAATGAGCGGCTTCTTATATCCACTACAGGTCTTCCCTCGTATCTTCTCCCGGAGCCCCTTGACCGCCTTTTCCGAGGGGAAGACGTTCAGATACTTGTGCTTCCCTCCTCGAAGGTCCCGGTCATAGCGCATGGTATATCCCAGAAAGTTCAGGCTTTCCCCAGGTTTATTCATTCGTACGATGCTCGTCTTGTCTCGATTTATCCGCAACCCAAGGTCTCTTTCCAGCTTCCCTTCCACCCACTCCCGTATTCGCTTTCCCTGGCAGCGGGCCAGAATCACAAAATCATCGGCGTAGCGAATCAGGCGGGCATCGGACACTCGGTAAGGGCCGGTTTTATCCTCATGGAAGGTTCGATCCATCTCATGAAGGAACAGGTTGGCCAGCAGGGGAGAAATAACTCCCCCTTGGGGAGTCCCTTTGTCGGGTCTCTTTCCATCCCCCCGGCTTCCTTCTTCCACTACCTTTGTCCGAAGCCACATCCGGATCAGTTTCAACACCGATCGATCGGCTATCCTTTTCTCTACCAGGGTCATCAGTCGATCATGGGGAATGCTGTCAAAGTAGCTGGACAGATCCGCATCATAGATCTCTCGCCGTCCTTCTTGCAGGTTCTTTCTGATCTGTTCCAGGGCGCCCCAGGCTCTTCGCCCAGGTCGAAACCCGTAAGAGCAATCCAGAAAGTCTGCCTCAAAGATCGGCTCCAAAACCAACAATACGGCCATCTGGACCACCCGGTCTCGTACACAGGGGATTCCCAAGGGCCTCAGCTTGCCATTAGCCTTGGGAATATAGACCCGGCGCACCGGCAAAGGTCGGTAGGTCTTGGTCCGCAGTTCCTTTTCCAATGTTTCCAGAAATCCGGACACCCCTCCTTCCTCTATCTGCCGAATGGTCACCCCATCCGTACCCGGTGCCCCTCGGTTCGCTCGTACCCGAGCCCAGGCCGTTTCCAATACATCCCGGCGATACACCCGGTCGTACAGGGCATAAAATCGAAACTGACCTTCTTGCTTGGCCTTACAGCTCAGTTTCCATCGCAAAAGCGAGACCTTCTCCGGCATCCCGGGTTCCAGTTGAAACCCTTTGGCCATCCATTCCGTAATAGAGCCTTTTTGACTCAAGCGGGATCTCCCTCTTTCGATCAAAACATGACTGAAGTACGGCCCCTTCGCTCCATCCCGTTTCCGGGACTTCCTCGCTACTATGGGCCGCTCCGACTCCCGACCGGGGCCGTCTTCCAGGTTATGGATTCCCTGACAACGTTATCCCCTCTTACCGATACCCCGTCGGGTCTCCCAGGTTCCTCGACTGATCTTTCGGCGCGCGCTCTCCTCAATCACCCCGGACGGCCCAGCAGGTGCCCTCGCTCGTTGCTTCCCCGCTGGTATCAGACTTCACCATCTCCGGCTGGCTGGTCGCCGTCATCTACGTGTAACGAGGCCGAATCAGGTTCACTTTCATTAGGGCTCACGCCTTCGTTGTCCAGAGGGTCCTTCCCCTTTTCGCCTCTATCTTGTCGGATAGAGACCGGCCTATTCCCCGCTTTCGGTCACCCCAGGCGGGAGGCCGCAACTCCTTGTTGAACGAGCAATTAACAAGTATGAAACCTTTCATTCATATAGATCAGCCAGGCTTGTCCTGGCGTACCGGAGGACATCGAAAGAAAAAAGGAACCGGACTTTCAGCATCTTAGGGAGGATACCCTGTTCTCGATTGAAGACCGCCACCCTCCCGGCTACTGCACCAATCTTGGGGTCACGAAAAGGTCCAGCAATTTCGAGCAAAGTACGGCTTTCAATGACGCTGTCAGAGTCAAGGGTGACGATAATCTCTCCGCGTGCACGGCGGAAGCCTTCTTCCAAGGCTGACCGCTTCCCTTTGTTGTGGGGAAAACGAATCGCCGAAATCAGACTGGGATTTTCGATAAAGGCCGCTTTGATATAGGACCAGGTATCGTCCCGGCTTCCATCGTCAATGACCAAGACCTCTAATTTCTCCAAAGGATAATGGGCAGCCAATACGGAATAAATGGCTTTTTTGACCATGGGGCCTTCATTGTAGGCCGGGATTATTACCGTAAGGGACGGGGCGTCGTCCATGGAAGCCGGCGGAAACGGTCGATAAGAAATCCAGAGGAAAGTTCGGAAGACCAGGAATATCATCCCCATAAGTGCCCAAAGCATGCTCGGTCTCAGGATGAGTGTGGCCCAATGGCCCTGTTGGCCAGCCTTAATTAGGGGGGTGAATACCTTGCCGGATAAACTGAAATAAATGATAAAGAGGAGAGAGGCGATTATGGCCAGATAGAATAAACCATCCACAAAACTGTTGGTAATCTTTTTCAGAGGCTGGTTGGACACCGATAGGGACGGTTGAAACTCTTCCTGGTCCCCAAGAGTACGGACAACAGCCCTTTCGCTATTGAGTTCTCCTCCCATGGAAAAATTAGACAGCCAAGTTTTTAAAAAGTTAAATTAAAAATTTTTTGGTCCTTCCCCCAATAAGCCGGAAGAAGGGAGGGGAGGATTCAAGGGCCCAAGTAATTGGTTTGATTAACAAGAAATTATCTTAAATGATCTTAGTTTTTTTTACAACAAAGATTATAACCTAAATCCACCACCTAAATTTTGATAGGCTAATTTTTCTGCTTTTCAACGCTATTTTTCCAGACGTTTAAAGCCTATGGCCTTGGAGGAGGTCCTGCTTGATCAATTTTTCAGAAAAGAGCACCCTCCAACAGATCGGGACTGCCAAGATGGGCACACGTCATCCTTTTCGTGGATACTTACCCCGATATTCCTATCCCAAACGAATCCTTTTGATTTACATTGTTGGGCCCAATTACCCTGAGAGTAACGGATTAAGGGCCATAATCCGGCCTCTGGCCTCAAGAAGGAGATCAAACGCCGGGTGCCCCTTCACCAACCGAATGATCAACCCCCGGGAACGTTCAACAATGCGCCCGGGTAGGTTAATAATCGAAAACCGAATCGCCTTCATTCGCTTGGATACCCAGGACTTCCCTAAGACCAGCTGTTTCATGGCGCTATTAAGATTCAAGGCTAAAATCATAATCCAAAACCAGGCGGCATTTTCACCAAAATCACCAGAAGGTAATTGACCTCCGCCCAAATCTCCTTTCATTACCGAATGGGCCTCTTCGGACTTCCCACAACGCTTTCGATGCCAGTCAATCAAGGCCCCTCCATCCCAATTCATATTCGTCACCACCCCAAAAAGCTTATACCCTTGCCTGCCCATTTGCATCGTCGGAAAAGGCAACGACTGCTGTAATGGGACCATCCCTGGCAGCGTCATCGATCCCATCACTTCCCGGATGGCCAAGTACCGATACACCGGGGAATTCTTACTATAGCCCATCTTTCCAGGAACAAAACATACCTCGGCCCATTCCTGATTCGTCTTTATCCGGTATCCTTCCACTTCCTTATAAATCACCCTCCATTCCGATTCCTCTACTTCCAGAACCGCCCTCTTAAACTCCGGGGTCACATCACTGCCAATCGTAAACTCGATCCGACCAAATCGCTCATCTTTCCCTTCTTCACAGTATCGGAGTAACTCATGCTGATATCCAGCCGTATCGGAACGTAACCGCACTTTCTCAACCCCTTCCGGCAGTAAAGCCAAGGCCTCCTTCAATACCCGCAATTGTTCATATCCCGCCGGAACATTCCCATCCCGAAACTCCGTATGCAAAACCATCTCCTGTTCCGCCCACCACGTGTTAACTGGCTGGTAGGCCTTGTATCCTTTATAGCCATATAAAGCATCCCGCTTCGCCGTCTCAACCAAGGTCGCATCCTGATCCAACGTGGCTGTCTTTTGGGGATTCTGCTTCTGCATAAAATCAACCATATCCCCGTTCACCTTCTCTAATCCCTTCAGGGCCTCATTCTTGTCCGGTATGAACGCCTTCCCCTCCACTCGCTTCTTCTCCTGCTCCGTATCGTGGAATAACGACAAATATCGAAATACTGCCGAGGCTGAAGGCACCGTTCGCCTCCGTTCCTTTCGCCAACGACGCTCCACCTCCCGTCTCTCCTTCCGTTTCATCCCTGTATGCTCTATTCGCCTTAATACCTGGCAAAATCCTTCATCCCCTTCCAACCGGCGTAAATCCTCCACACAATCCCCACCCGCAAGATTCATCAATATCAGCGAGAGTACCGTCTGGGCATCTGTCCATCCTTGCTTCTTTAGGTGTAAATGTTTCTCTATGCTCCCGGCTATCCCCATCACCGATGCTAAATCCAGATAAACCGGCAATCCCCCCAGTCCCGTCATCCCCGTCTCTTTTTCTCTTCTTCGTACTTGTATGAAAAAACTCCTTGTGTCATACTGCCTTCACCTCGTTGATGATAGTTTTTTCTTGCAAAAAAACTCTATCACCTCGTTCCATCGAGATCAACGAGGGTTTATATTTTTTTTTGATGGTGAATTAAGGTAAGACAGGTTTCAGGTCTCCCTGAGGCCAACCAAGAATTTTAAACAATTTTTTTTCAAATTTAGGGGTTATTTTTATGGAAGTGCGTAGGGTAAAAATGGTATTTTATCTGAAAAAGGGAGGTATGTTGGCCCCTTCTGGCAGGCAAAAAAAGCACAGGACATCTTATCAAAAAATGTTAAGAGAGGTCGTTGATTGTTATGCCTCACATTATCAAAAAAATGCCCAATTGGGATCGCACCCTTCTCGACAAGGAGCCCTAATGAACCCGAAAGTAGGTCTGGCCCTGGGCGGCGGTGCGGCCAGGGGCCTCGCCCATCTGGGCGTCCTTAAGGTATTAGAAGAGGCCAAGATACCATTCCATATCATAACCGGCACCAGCCTCGGTGCCCTGGTCGGAGGACTTTATGCTTCCCAACCGGACACCACCTATTGGATGGGGCGGGTCGAACAATTCCTCTCCGGTTTCCAGTCGCGAAGGAACCGCCTGGAGTTCATCCGCAAGCTGGAAGAGGTTGATGATAATTGCGGATTTTTTACCGACATGGCCAACCTGGTTCGCAAGAGTTTTTTCTGGGGCGTTACGGCCACCAAATCGGCCTTCATCTCCGAAAAAGAATACGAAGAATTCCTCTATCCCCTAATCCCCGATATGGCCATCGAAGAGACCAGGATTCCCTTCGGGTGCGTGGCTACGGACATCCGAAAGGCCGCCCGCGTTCTCTATACCCGGGGCTCCCTGAGGCGGGCGATCATGGCCAGTTGTGCGCTGCCCGGAATATTTCCCCCGGTGAGTGACGGGGACCAGTTGCTGGTGGACGGAGGGTGGGTGGAGTGTTTGCCCGCCCGGGCGGCAAGGGACATGGGGGCCCAAGTCATCATAGGCGTAGACGTGTCGAGTGAAACCGCGAATTTCACAAGCGGATCCGGGTTAGATATCATCCTCCGTTCGAACACCGTCACCAGGATTTATCTGAATGACCTTTTGCTGGCCGATGCCGATGTGCTTATTCGCCCCGACGTCTGCGGGTGTCAATGGGCCGATTTCAGCGGTCCCCGGGAGCTGTTCAGGGCGGGAGAGAAGGCCGCTCACGAAAGCCTCTCCGCCATTCATAGGGCCATCCAAAAGCCGGCTGTTTCCCGGAAGACCCTGGGGGATCGATTCAAGACGATTAAAGATAAGATTAGAGAAACCTTTTCAGAAAGGAAGTAGGCTGATTTTAACAATTCGGCGGTAAGCGACCCATGCCTGCACCACTCGTCATTGCCCATCGCGGCGATTCCTCCCGGGCCCTTGAAAATTCTTTAGCAGCCGTCAGACTCGCCCTTTCCATACCCGTGGATATGATCGAGATCGACATCCGCAAGAGCAGAGATAATGGGCTTTACCTGATGCACGACAAAGACACGGGCAGAACCGCCGACCGAAAAATGGATATCGAACAGTCCCGATCGGACAAGATCGCCCAGGTAAGGCTCAATAACGGCGAGGCGGTCCCCACTCTTAGGGATATCCTCAGACTGGTGTCCGGCAAAGCGGATTTGAATATGGAGATCAAGAGTGATGATGCCGGCGGTTTGTGCGCCGAAGAGATCCTCCAGGCCGGCTATCGCGGCCGGATCCTCCTTTCTTCCTTCAAAGAAAAAGAGGTTTTAGAGGCCCGGCGGGTTAACCCGGAGCTTTTGACGTCTCAGATATTCGATTCCTTTTCCCTCAAGGAGGTGAAGGAATATAAAGCCAAGGGGTTTCGCGTCATCAGTCTCAGGGGAAAAACGGTCAATGAAGAGCTCGTTGAGGTCTGTCATGAGAAAAAGATTAAAGTCTTTGTCTGGACCCTGGACAGGGAAGAGGAGATAAAAAAATTCATCGCCTTGGGCGTCGATGGAATATACTCGAACAGGCCCACCCTGCTGAAACGGCTGGTGGAGGCCTACTTGAAACAGTCATCCCCTATTATGGTCCGGGAATCGTGATTAACCCTGTCTAAAGAATACCATGTCCTCATTTGAAATGAAAGCAAAGAATCTTTTCGCCGCAGGTGACGGTGCGGGAGTAACCCGGGGCCTGATCCAGGCCTCGATTTCCGGGGTCGTCGCTGCCCGGGAGGTTTTGAAAAGAGTAACCGGATGATGGTCCTTATTTTTTACACCATCAAATACTTTTTCTTCACCTCTTCATTGGCCTCGAGCTCGGCCACGGTTCCTTCGAAGCGAATGTGACCATTGTCGATCACGTAGGCCCGACTGATCATCTTCAGGGCCGACCGGATGTTCTGCTCGGAAAGGAGAAGCGAGATACCCGCCTCTTTGAGCCGCAAGATCTGCTCCTCCAGGTCTTTGACGATAAACGGGGCCAGCCCCTCGGTCGGCTCATCCAGGAGGAGGAGGTCAGGACTTCCCATGAGGGCCCTGGCGATGGTCAGCATCTGCTGCTCGCCTCCTGAAAGGTGACCGGCCCGTCTGGCCCTGATCTCCCGGAGGGCTGGAAAGAGGCCATAGACCCGGTCCTTGTTCCATTGGAGGGAACGGGGATGGACAATCTCCAGGTTGTCTTCCACGGACAGGTCGGCGAAGACCCGGCGGTCGTCAGGCACATAGCCGATCCCTTTGCGGAAAAGGGCATAGGGCTTTATACCCCTCAGGTCTTCCCCCTTGAAAGAGATGGACCCTTCCCTGGGAGGGGTAAGACCCATAATGCTTCGCATAGTGGTGCTCTTACCGGCGCCGTTTCTACCCAGGAGTCCCACCACCTCTCCCTTGGAGACCGTCAGCGAGATATCGAAAAGGATGTGACTCAAGCCGTAATAGGTATGGATATTCCTTACATCGAGCATACGTCGCTCCCCCCGAGATAGGCGTCCTGGACCGCCTGGTTGCAGCGCACTTCCTCGCAGGTGCCCTGGATAATCGAGCCCCCCCTAACCATGACCATGACTCTATTGGCAATACCAAAAACAATTTCCATGTCGTGCTCACAGAACAGGATGGTCAGGCCGCGCTTTTCAGACAGGTGCCTGATCAACTCGATACAGCGGGAGGTTTCTTCGGGAGCCATGCCGGCGGTCGGTTCGTCGAGGATTAAGAGCTCGGGATTCCCGCCGAGGGCCATGGCGATCTCCAGAACTTTACAATCGCCATGGGAAATCAGTCCGGTTTTGAGATCCTTTTTATCCATGAGGCCGACACTCTTAAGGATCTCATTGGTTTCCTCGACGGCCAATTTAGCCGAAGGGGTGAAAAGGTTCCAGGTCCTTTTTCCCGGGACAAGACCGAGATCTGTATATTCTCAAAAATGGACAATCTCTGAAATATATTAACGACCTGAAAAGAACGGGAAATCCCTTTCCGGCAAATCTCATGGGGCGGGAGTCCGGTTATATCTTGGCCTTTAAAAAAAACTTTCCCGCCCTCAGGTTTTAATAGGCCGGTAATGAGATTAAAGAAGGTTGTTTTTCCGGCGCCGTTGGGACCGATGATGGCGACAATCTCACCCTTTTCCACCTCAAGGTCGGCCCCATGGACTGCCAGGAATCCATCAAACGATTTTGATAATGATTTTACCTCTAACAACTCAGGACTCCTTTATGACCGGCGCTATAAGGCCTTTATGCAGCTTTTCCTCCACATAACCGAGTATTCCGTTGGGCAGGAAGAAGATCACCAGCATCATTAAGATACCCAGGGGCATTGTCCAATAATCCGTAAAGCCACTTACAAACGTTCTCAGGGAGATGATGATGGCGGCACCAAGGAGGGGACCTAAAAAAGTAAACCACCCCCCGAGTAAGCACATGATCAGAATTTCCAGGGAGAGGGTCCAAAAGAGCATGTCGGGAAAAACGGCCGTTTCGACGACCACAAAAAGAGAACCGGCAACCCCTGCAAAAAATCCGGCAATGACCAAGACTAAGAGTAGGTGGCCCTTGACATTGATACCGATCATGGCGGTGCGGACCGGGTTATCGCGAATGCCCTGGAGGGCGCTGCCAAAGGGGGATTTCACGATTTTATACATGATCAAGAGACATAGCGATGTAACCAAAAGCGTGAAATAGTAAGCCCTATTCTGGGATGAAAGGACATCCGGTAAGGGAATGCCGTTTATGCCGTTATCGCCCCCGGTGAAGGAGTACCACCGGTAAACAATAATCCAAACCAGAGATCCGAGGGAAATCTGAAGCATTCCGAAATAAAGTTTTGAAAGGCGGATACAGATGAGGCCCATAATAAAGCTTAGAAGCGCTGCAGCCAAAGGCCCGCCAACAAAACTCAGCCATGGGGAAAGCCCGCTTTTTAGGATTATCAGGGCCGTGGCATAGGCCCCCACCCCGTAAAATACGGCATGGTGAAACTGAAAGATCCCCCCATAACCGAGAGGAAGATTAAGGCTCGTCGCCAGAAGACCGGTGAGTAAAATAATCGAGATTAAATAAATATAAAAACGTGGCAGAAAGAGTGGGAACAGAAAAAGGAGGACGAGTCCTGCCCCCATCCAGATGCGGCCCTTTCCTTGTAAAGCCCCTTTAAGCATAGGTCCCCCTGACCCCTTGATCACCAGGTAGATTTGAGAAGTCCCGTAGGCCTGAACAATAAGACTACGATCACGGCGGCATAAGGAAAGACGATCCCAAATTGAGGCCAGACCAAGATGCCCAGCGATTGGGTCAGGCCAAATATCAGAGACCCCAGCAGGGCCCCCCACATATTACCCAAACCCCCGATAATCACGATGAGAAAGGCTTCCATAATGAGCGTATGGTCCATCCCCAGGCTGACACTGACTGTCGGCGCCACCAAGGCCCCACCCAGTCCTGCCAAAAAACAGCCGATCACAAAAACAATGGCGAATACCCAGCTTACATTGATGCCCACCGCACCCACCATTTCCCTGTCGACCGCAGCCGCCCTGGCGATCTTACCTATTTTTGTCTTGTTCACGATAAACCACAAAGCAACCGCTACAACCGGGCCGATCATCAGGAGGAACAGGTTGTAACGGGGAAAGGACAGCCCTTTAAACAAATCCACCGATCCTTCGAAGAGCCGGGGCACGGGTACGGATTTATACTCCGTGCCCCAGACCATTTTGACCAGATCACCGAAGACGAGGGAAAAGGCAAAGGTGAGTAAAAGGAGCATGAGGTGTTCCCGCTCATAGAGATGTTGAAAAAAACCTCTTTCGGCGATAAGGCTCACCAGGGCGACACCCAGCGGTGCGATGATTATGGCCATCCAAAAACCGATGGATCCGCCGCCAAAGGCGGTGGCAACGGTAAAGGTCATAAAAGCCCCGACCATATACAGGGAGCCGTGCCAGATATTGGGGATTCTGAGTACACCCAATATGAGGCTTAATCCGGAAGCCACAATAAAGAGGACAACGGTACGGCTTAAACCGACAAAGATCTGGCCCAATAACGCAGGCGGAAAGATGGTGTATAAAAAGCCCATTGAGGGACCCTTTTAAGAGGTTTAATGCTTACGGGTTTTCAGCACCTCTTCACAGGTCGGCATATAGTCCTTAAAGGGTATGGTCACAATATCGCCGGCAATGAGAAAGTCTTTGAATTCGGGGCTTTTGATCACCTTCCCGAACATCATGGGCAGTTGAAGCTGATGGTCGCAGGCGCGCATCTCCAACTTGCCTACGGGGCTGTCGATCACCAGCCCTTCCAAGGCGTTGACAAACTTCTCCTTGTCTATGGACCCTGCTTTCTTAAAACCCTGTTCAATGAGCTGTCCGGCAGAATAACCGAAGAGGGCGAACATCTGAGGGTATCGGCCATAGGCTTTCCTAAATTCCTGAACATAGGCCTTGTTGGCCGGTGTGTTGGGGTGATAGAAGAGGTAAGGAGCCGTTCCATAAACACCTTCAGGTCCATCCGCACCGAGAGGTCCCAAAATCCCATAGTCGATGACCGTATGCTGATATATGGGGATCTTGGCCAGTAGGCCCGTGGCCTTGGCCGCCTTGGCAAAAGTGACCATGGTGGCGCCCCCGGTAGCGGCGATAAGGAAATCGGGTTTGGCACTCATAATCTGGGTGATGTAGGGGGTAAAATCGGATTCTCCCACCTTCCACCAGGTCTGCCCAAGGAGCTGCACATTGGGCTTCAGGACTTTTAGTCTGTTCCAGACGGATTCGGCCAGGGCATGGCCGTATTCGTAATCATCACCGGCGATCCAGTACTTAACGAAGGGTTTCTTGGCCAGGGCAAAGGCCGCCGCCCTTCCGGCCATGGCCGTATTCTCGCAAATGCCGAAAACATAGCGGTGGCCCATTTCACCGGTGATCTTTTCCGTCCGGGCATTGGTGACCAGGAAGGGAATTTTTTCTTTCCTGGCCAAATCCGATACGGCCAGGGCCGTGGCACTGTTGATGGTCCCCATTAATATATCGACGTGTTCTTTCAAGACCAGTTCCTTGGCCATGGCCAGGCCGACGTCCGGTTTGAATTTCTCATCCCTGGTAAAGAATTCAATCTTTCTTCCCAAAATCCCGCCCTTGGCATTGATCTCGTTAACCGCCATCTTAAACCCATCGAGAACGTCCTGGGACAGGGTGGCCGCAGGACCGGAATAGGTGTCCACAATACCTACTTTAATAACGTCTGCCCCGTAGGAGAAAGGGGTGAAGAGAAAAAGACCCAACACATCCGACCATGAAAACAGAAAGATAATTTATCCTTTTCATTGAAATGCCTCCTCTGATTTATTTGTTCTGCCTGCTATTCCTATTCGAGGTAAGCCCCTTTGTCGGCGCTTACGATGGTCTCCCCTTAAATATTGGGGTTCATTTTGAATATACAAAAATCCTTCTGGCCCAGCTTTTCCGCCCTGGTCAGTTTGCCGGAAGCGACTGAAATCATTTCTTCAAAGATCCGCTTTCCGGCTTCTGCCAGCCCCTCCTTTCCTTCAAGGATGGTGCTCACATCGATATCCAGGTGGTCTTTCATCCGGAGACCGGTATTCCTGTTACCGGTAATCTTGACGACCGGCGCAATGGGCGATCCTACCGGAGTTCCCCGGCCGGTAGTGAAGAGAACGATCTGGGCCCCTCCGGCCACCATGCCGGTGAGTTGCTCAATATCATGGGCCGGGGTATCCATAAATACCAGTCCTTTTTTCGTCGGGTGAGACCCGTAAGTGATCACCTCTTCAAGAGACCCTGTCCCGGCTTTGTAAATGCATCCCAGAGATTTCTCCTCAAGAGTCGTTATCCCTCCGGCGATATTACCAGGCGCGGGATTGCCCTGGCGGATGTCCTGCCCGGCCGTAATCGCCCTCTTCTCCCACCAGGCAACGGCCTTCAGAAGCTGCCGGGCGATCTCTGGGGTCTTGGCCCTCCTGGCCAGGAGATGTTCTGCGCCGATCAGCTCGGGGGTCTCGGAGAGGATCACCGTACCGCCTTCGGCCATGAGCAGGTCGCAGGCCTTGCCTACTGCCGGATTGGAGGCCAAGCCGGAGGTGTAGTCGGACCCGCCGCATTCCGTGCCGAGGATCAGCTTGCCCAAGGGAATCGGCTCACGATGGAGTGCGGCCGCGTCGGCGAGCATCTCCTCTACGATGCCCCTACCCCGTGAAATGGTTTTCTTCGTTCCCCCGGCTTCCTGGACCACGATTGTTTCCACCCGCTTGCCGTTCGGTCTAATCTCTTTGGCGACCTCCTCGGCGGCCAGTTCCTCACATCCGAGCCCGACGATCAGTACGCCAAAAACATTCGGGTTGGTGCCAAAACCGACCAAGGTCCTCCTGACCAGCCGGCGATCTTCTCCCATTTGGCCGCATCCCAAAATGTTGGGAAGATAGACGGCCCCCTTGAGGCCTTGGGCGATGGCCCGGGCGGCTTCCTGCGAACAACCGACACTGGGAATAACCAGTACGCTGTTTCTCGTCCCGACTCTCCCGTTTGCCCGGCGATATCCCTGGAAATTCATCGCCCTCCTCTCAATCGCGGCTTACTGACTACGTTGTGGACGTGGACCAGTTCTCCACGGGTAATTTTTGTCAGGCTCTGCCCGATAGGTTCCCCATATTTGATCACGAAATCGCCCTTTTTTATATCCCGCAGGGCCAATTTGTGCCCCAGGGGAATATCCGATAAAAGTCTGATCTTCTCCGGGTTGCCTTGAATCTCCAAAGAGATTTCTGTGCCTTTCTTGATTGGTTCGAGGGCCGTGGCCACGTTATCCTTTTTATCGATCACGATGATCCTGGTTTTAGCCATCCCTCGATCTCCTGTTGCAAAATCCCATCCCGTGGGACAGGAATTCCAAAATCTTCATGACGCCCAGGCCGTTATGGGAAGAATAAGGCCGCCTGACGGAAATATGGCCACACGCGCCTGGGAATAGTCGCCTCCAAGCAACCTCACCCCTTCTTCCACGGAGGGGGCATACTCAAAGCCCATGGTGCGGGCTTCGTCCTTTGAAACCATGGGGGATACCAGCACGGTCCTTATCTTTGGCCGCAGGATCACGCAGGACATGGCCATATTAAACTCTACCGGCTTATCCGATAAAAAAGGCCGGCCCTTGGACATGGCCTCCTTCACATATCCGGCCGGGTTGTCATTCGACCTCTCTCTCACCAGATCAAAGGAATGGACGAATTCACCGGATATGGGCAGCACGGTGGGGGCTACCAGCAAAATGGCCCCATTTTCTTTGGTGATGAGATCAGGGGCATTCAACCCTTTGCAGAATTGGTGACCATGGGTGTGGGGATAGGTCGAGGTGATCGTTATATCCACCTTCTCCTCGAACCTAACCCCGAGTTTCTGGTAACACACCTCCACCGCGCTGGCAAAGGTCGTCTCGAGACTTCCTCCCATTATGCGGAAAATCTCACCCTCTTGGTTATAGACACAGTTTATGGAAAAATCGAGGCCAATGGCCTGAGCGGCCCTTAGACAACTCTCATGGAACGGGTTCCCTTTGGTAACCCCGGCTATGGAACGAGGGTGTATGGTATATCGCATGTGGTGGTCCCTGACAAACTCAAAATCGGACACTCCAGGCATCAAAATTTTGGGTCCCCCCCCGAAACCGGCCATTGGATGTGGTAAGATGGAACTGATCCCTATTTTCATGTCGGCCTGAGCGACTTCCGGATTAATTTTTACAACCCGGCCGTCTTCCGGTAGTGTAACAGGCACAAGATCGCTTTGCCAGGCGTTGTGCTGGATAATCTTGTAGAAGGATGCCGTCTCCCTTCCCACTCGGGCTTCAAGTTCGTCCCCGGTCATAGCTGAATGGGTTCCAAGGGCAACAACGATGGTGACTTTTTTTCTGGGAAAGCCATTACGGACTAAATAAGGGAGCAGAACTTGCAGGATTTCGGCAACGGGAGGTAGGACGAGTCCAATCGTCCATGATAATCGCGATGCTGTGGGCCCCTGAGATCAGGTTTTTAAGAGGAGGAGTTCCAAGGGGTGTGGTGAGCGCCTCCTCGGTCATCTGGAAGACGGAGGGTCGGGGGACATCTTCTTCGTTTTCTATGAAATGGGTGGGGGTCCATTGCGGAGGCAGTGAAAAATAAACCTTTTGGCCCCGGCCTGAACACAAATAATAGTCCGGTCTCATACCTTTCTTCCTAATCTTCTTTCGAGAGATAAATTTCTCTCCACGATTTTGACCCTCAGTGTATTTTGTACCCCTAAAATTACAGTCTTGTATTTACTTGTCAAGCAATAAATCTAACCAAATATATTTGAAATTGGGGAATTCAGAATCCAGGAGCCAGAATTAAAAAGAGGAACGAATCGCAATAAAGGGGGCCGTGGCCCAGATAATATACTCTTTTAGGCAAGGTCAACTCCCTTATTTTCTTTGCTTTTCTCTTTTTGTCTTATTTTTTTTCTTCTTGACCCTCGCCCCTTCCTATCTTATACTCTTCCCAATATAACCGAGGAGTACCCATCATTTGGAATCCCATCAGGCATTAATCGCCCAAATCGACGGTCTTTTCCATCCCCGTTCAATCGCTATCGTCGGCGCACCCCGAGAGGTGAAGACCGGCTCTGTTTTTCTCGTGGGACTTTTAGAACAAGGATTTCCCGGCCCGATTTACCCCGTGAACCCCGAGGCCGGAGAGATCAGCGGGCTCAAGGCCTACCCAAAAATTAAAGACATACCCGGGCCGGTGGACCTGGCGATTATCCTTGTGCCAGTCGCGCACTCCCTTTCTGTGGTCAAGGAATGTGCCGCCAAGGGGGTAAAAGGAGTGGTCCTCTTTACCTCCGGATTCAAAGAAACCGGGACAGAGGAAGGCAAGGCCCTGGAGGAGGAAGTGGTCCGGGTGGCCCGCTCGGCCGGTATGCGGCTTGTGGGTCCAAACGGTATGGGTCTCTATTGTCCGAAGACAGGCCTTTCTTTTTTTCCCGGGGTGTCTAAAGATCCCGGTCCGGTGGGCATCATTTCTCATAGCGGATCTCTGACCAATATTTTGGGAAATATAGCCCCCCAGAAAGGGCTCCGTTTCAGCAAGGTCATCAGCTCGGGAAACGACTGCGACCTGACGGCCGCCGATTTTCTAACCTACCTGGGCCATGATCCGGACACCGGGCTTATCGGCGGCCATATTGAAGGCATCAAAGACGGCTCCTATTTTCTAAGGGCCCTTAAACAGGCCTCCCTCAAAAAACCGGTCATTCTCTGGAAGGTGGGGTTGACGCCCGAAGGCTCCCAGGCCTCAGCCTCCCATACCGGCGCCATGGCGGGATCTCAAAAGATATGGCAGGCCGTACAATCCCAGACCGGGGCCATTCCCGTTTTCGGGTTTGAGGCCTGGTTCGATGCCTTGATGGGCTTTTCCTTGCTGCCGACCGGCCTCGGCCGGAAAGTGGCCATTATATCCGGTCCCGGCGGTCTGGCCGTATCGGCCGCCGAGGCTTTGGGCAATGAAGGACTCAGCCTGGCTTCCCTGTCCGAACAGACCCAAGACCGGCTGAATGGTTTTGTTCCCCCAACCGGCACCAGTTTGCGAAACCCCGTTGATGTCAGCCTGTCCGCCTTTTTTGATCGGTCCATGTTTAAAAAATCGGCCAAAATCGTGGCCGCAGACCCGGGCGTCGATGCCCTGGTCATCATTGGAGGCACTTTGATTCCGGAGAATGATCAGGTTTTTCTTCAGGACATGGTTGCAGTCCTGCGGGAAACCCAAAAACCGCTGATGATGGTCAGGATACCCAGCCGGGATCCCAAATTAGACCGACAATTTTGTGAGGCCGGGATCCCCTTCTTCGATTCGGTGGAGCGGGCTGTGCGAACCTATGCCCTTGTCTATCGTTATCAGCGCTGGCGTCAAAATCACCCTGAACCAACAAGCCCTAATTTTTGACAAAATGAGCTTCTTCTATAGTAAAATAATACTTTAAAACCTAATTCAGGAGATGATTCATGACCACCTATTCCACGTTCAAGTTGGCGGCCATCCAGGCCGCTCCGGTCTATTTCGACCTTGAAGCTTCCACCCGCAAGGCTTGCCGCCTGATCCGGGAAGCAGGCGCACAGGGCGCTACCATCGCGGCCTTTAGCGAAACCTGGCTCCCCGGTTATCCCTTTTTTGTCTGGGGGGCGCCCTCAGGCCGGCTTCTTTGGAAGGCTTCGGCGGAATACCTGGCCAACGCCGTCGAGATTCCCGGGCCGACTACCGACCTGTTGTGCGAAGCCGCCCGCAGTGCCCATATCGATGTGGTCATCGGCTTGGTCGAGCGTGATAACCGGACCCACGGAACGGCTTATTGCACCCTGCTGTTCATCTCCAAAGACGGTCATATCCTGGGACGTCATCGAAAACTCAAACCCACCCATAAGGAACGCACGGTTTGGGGCGAGGGAGACGGTTCCGGGCTTATGGTCTATGAGCGTCCTTACGGAAACATCAGCGGTCTCAATTGCTGGGAACACAACATGGTCCTTCCCGGTTATGTCTTGATGTCTCAGGGCACACAAATCCACATTGCCGCCTGGCCCGGCTCGGAGGCCCAGGCCCCTCCCCCACCCATCTCGGTCTGGGAACGCCAGCTTCTTTTGTCCAGGGCCTTTGCTTCCCAAGCCGCCGCTTATGTGATCTTAGTGGGCGGTTTGCTTTCTGCCGAAGATGTCCCTGAGGCTTATCGAGAGTGGGCTTATCCTGCGTCCGGAGACAGCTTTATTATCGATCCCAGGGGCGAAGTTATTGCCGGGCCGGCCAAGGGTGAGGCCATCCTTGTGGCTGAAGGTTCGATGGAACACATTTTGGCCGCCAAGTGGGCCTGCGATGTGGCCGGACATTACTCCCGTCCCGACCTGTTCCAACTGAGGGTAAATAAGAACCCTTATCAACGGGTCGTTGAAACATCGGGGCCTGAAGATCCTGCCGTCGAAAACGATTTTGAAAAAAATTAAGAAAGGAGGCGCTTATGGCTCAACAAAAAGTACACGTCAAACATTATCAGCAAATAGCCAAACTCTTTCCCGGGACCATCTCCGCCCTGGAGGATCTTGGCTCGGCCGTTCGGGATGCCGGTCCCTTAGAGGGAAAGACCGTTGAACTGATTCAATTAGCCGGAGCGGCGGCGGTGCAGTCCGAGGGCGCGGTTCACTCCCATACCCGTCGAGCCATCCAGGAAGGGGCCACACCTTTGGAGGTCTATCACACCTTACTCTTGCTGATCTCGACCATCGGATTTCCTCGCACTTCGGCGGCCATGCGCTGGGCCGAGGATATCTTAAGCAAGGGGAAAAAGAAATAACGATGCCCTTTGTTATGGTCCGGGACATCCAGGTCTATTACGACATGCAGGGCACCGGTCCACGCCTCCTATGCATCAGCGGTACGGGTGGAGACTTGCGCCGTTCGCCCACGATTTTTGACTCACCTTTGGCCCGATACTTCGAGATCCTGGCCTATGACCAACGCGGTCTGGGTCGAACTTCCAGGCCGGATATCCCTTACACCATGGCCGACTATGCGGCCGATGCCGAAGGGTTACTGAAGGCCGTAGGATGGGACCGTTGTTCGATCATAGGGATCTCCTTTGGGGGGATGGTGGCCCAGGAGTTGGCCCTTTGTTATCCTCATCGTGTCGAGCGCCTGGTCCTGGCCTGCACCAGCAGCGGCGGGGCCGGCGGGGCATCCTATCCCTTACACGAACTCTTCGACCTTCCGAGGGATGAATATGTGCGCCGTCTCCTGGTTTTAAGCGATACCCGCCGGGACCCGGCCTGGCAGGCCGCCAACCCCGTCCAATTCCTGGCCATGATCGATCTGACCCTGGCGAGTCTTCAAGTTGGGGCGAACGAACCAGGACGCCGAACCGGCGCACGAAGGCAGCTTGAGGCCAGGATAGGTCATGACACCTATGATCGGCTTCCGGCTTTAAAGATACCGGTATACCTTTGCGGCGGCCGGTACGACGGCATCGCCTCCCCTGTCAATCTCAGGGCCATGCAGAAACAGATCCCCGGGGCACGCTTGGAATTATTCGAAGGAGGTCATCTTTTTTTCATGCAAGACCCCCGGGCTTTTGAACGGATTATCGCCTTTTTGAAGGGTGTTTCAGACCTTTCGGGCCTATAAAGGATGAGTGACCGAACGGTAGGGGCCGGTTTTAAACCGGCCCCTACAAGCGATTTGGAAAAATTTCATATTACGTGGGGCTTTAAAATGCAGGCCTATTTCTTTCAAAACCAGCATTTTTTTACTCCAGGAAGGAACTATAAATATGCAAGGATGGACCGAAGAAGAGATTAGAAATAAAGATTTAATGGCACCCTGCGGCTTATACTGTGGGGCCTGCGGAGTGTACATTTCAACCAGGGACGGTAATGAAAAATTCAAGGCCGTTATGGGAAACCTTTATGGAACCAAGCCCGAGGAAACCGAGTGTTTAGGATGTATGCAGCCGGAGCCTGCAAAAAAAATCTATAAGTTTTGCGGTGCCTGCCCGATCAGGGATTGCGTAAAATCAAAAGCCTATTATTCTTGTCATCAATGTGCGGAGTGGCCTTGCAGCAAGACGGAAAATTTCGGCTTCGCCACCGGCCAAAGGGTCATGAAAAGAACGATCCCCATCTGGCGGACAAAGGTGGCCGAGCTTGGCCATGAGAAGGGCAGCGTCGAATGGGCCCGCCAGGAGTTGGAACGCTATCACTGTCCGAACTGCGGCAATCCTCTTTTCAGAGGGGCCCAGCACTGCCGGGCCTGCAAAAAACCAGTGGCCGATGAACTGGATGGGTCCTTGTAAAGACAAGGTTCAAGGCACGAGGTTCAAGGTTTAAGGAAAAATCCTTTACCTTATACCTCGTTTCTTTTACCTTGCACCTTATACCTATACAGAGAGGGAGACCGGGATGGATTTAAAGGGAAGTCAAACCGAAAAAAACTTAGAGGCGGCCTTCGTCGCTGAATCGAAGGCCCGAAATGCCTACACCTATTATGCCGCTGCCGCGGAAAAATTGGGTCAGGCCTTTGTTTCCGACGCCTTCCTGGAGATTGCCAAAAATGAAGAAGAACATGCCAGGGGTCATTTTGAACTTTTAGGGAAAATTCAGGATACCCGGACCAACCTGGAGACGGCGGTCCATGGAGAGCATTACGAATATGCCACCATCTATCCCGAGTTTGCCAAAACCGCCCGGGAAGAAGGGTTCCCGGAAATCGGGGACTATTTTGAACGAATGGCTAAAGTGGAAGCCCGGCACGAGACCATAATCAAAAACCTCATCCATCATTTAAAGGAGCAGTCTACGCCGGAAGAAAGGACCTCTGGACATTCCTCTATGACCCTGGTTCAGGTGATGTACCCTCACCAAGGCAATATCTCCGGTAACGTCCATGGAGGAGAAATCATGAAAATGATGGATACGGCCGCCGGAGTCGTCGCCGCCCGCCATGCCCATTCCAATGTGGTGACGGCTAAAGTGGAGGAATTGAATTTTTTACGACCGGTCCACATTGGGGAACTGGTTTTCGCCCACGCCAGGCTGGTCTTTGTGGGCCGGACTTCCATGGAGGTTCGGGTAGAAGTGGAAACCGAAAGTCTGGTTACCGAAAAAAGGCATAAAGCCCTGACCGCTTCATTCATCTATATTTCCCTGGATCAGAACGGGAAATCCCTTCCGGTTCCTCCCCTGCTCATCACTACCGAAGAAGGAGAAAGGCTCTTCGAGGAGGGACGGAAAAGACATGAGGCCCGAAAGGTGTTGCACCCCGACCGATGATGCGCATCCTTAAATAATTTTTTTCAAAGAAGTTAACCAAGGTCTTTCAATTCCTCCAGAAGTCCTCTCAGGGCCTTCTCGGCTTCAGGACCCACTTTTTTTAAAGGTGTCCTTGGCTCCCCGCCGAAGTAGCCAATCATGTCCATGGCCGCTTTCAAGCCACCTATGCCGTATGTGGCAGTTACGGCCTTAGACATGGGGGTGAGTCTGTTCTGGAGATCTCGTGCCAGGGCATACTTTCCCTCGGCATAAAGAACGGTAATCCGGATGCATAATTCCGGGAGGGCGTTGGCTACGGCCAGGATGCCGCCTATGGCCCCGACGCACAGGGCCGGGAAAAGGACGGGAGCGGAGCCGACGAAGACCCCGAAATCCTTGGCCGACTGATGGACGATCTGTGTGAGTTGGTCGATATTACCAGAGCTGTCTTTGGCGCCGATGATGTTCGAATGCTGGGAGAGCTTGGCCACCAGAGACGGCTCCATGTTGACCCCGGTAAATTGGGGGACGTTATAGACCAGTATGGGAATATGGGAGGCCTCGGCCACGGCCATGAAATGATCGTAAAGAACCTGGGGCTTCATGGAACCCTTGAAATAATGGGGTGTCAACACTAAGGCCATATCGACCCCAAGCCGGGCGGCTTCGTTGGTGAACCGGATGGTCTCTGCTGTCGATTCCATCCCTGTGCCCACCATCATGATCTTTTCCTTCGGAATGGCCTCCCGGGAGACCTGGATCATCTTGATCTTTTCCGTTTCGCTCAGATAGACCGCCTCTCCGTTCGACCCCAGGACCAGGTATCCGGAGAGTCCGGTTTGGTTCCATTTGCGGAAGTTCTTTTTCAGTCCGTCATAGTCCACTTCACCTCCGGTAAAGGGCGTGGTGATCGGGGGCATTATTCCCTGCAGTTTCATTATTCCTCCTTTATAAAGGGTTCAGGGTTCAGGAGTCAGGGCTTGGGGGATGAGGGTTCACGGGTTTGAGCTTTTCCCAATCACCGAACTCCGAACTCTAAACTCCGAACTTTATTTTTTATTCTTACCGTAGCACCTTTTTAAGCGCAGCTATCAGCCTGTCCACATTCTCCTTCCTGGCCGTATGCCCCATGAGCCCAATGCGCCAGATCTTCCCAGCCAAGGGTCCCAGTCCGCCGCCGATCTCGATCTTAAATTCGCTGCGCAATCGCTTCCTGACGGAAAGTTCATCCACCCCATCCGGAACGCAAACGGCGTTCAGCATGGGAAGACGAAAAAGTTCTTCCACCAGCATCTTCATTCCCAACCCTTCCAACTCTTTAACCAAGTCCAAGTGGTTTTCCCTGTGCCGCTGAAAGACCTTTTCCGGCCCTTCCTCCAATATCAGCAAGAGGGCCTGATAGAGGCCATAAAGCATATTCACCGGTGCCGTGTGGTGGTAAACCCGGTTCCGTCCCCAATACTCCGCAATAAGAGTAAGGTCCAGATACCAGTTGGGCACTTTTGTTTTACGTCCTTTCAACTTGGTCATGGCCTTCTCGGAAAATGACAGGGGCGCCAGGCCCGGGGGACAGGAGAGACATTTCTGTGTGCCGCTGTAAAGGACATCGATATTCCAGCCGTCCATGAGGACCTCCAGGCCGCCCAGACTGGTGACGGTATCCACCAGGTAAATGGCCTCCTGATCTTTAAGAAAACTGCCGATTTCGGTAACGGGATTTCTCACACCGGTGGAAGTCTCGGCATGGACTATGGCAATGATTTTATAGGATTCCTGCTGGATCTTTTTCCCAACCGCCTCAGGCTCAACCGGAGTGCCCCAGGGAAACTCCAGGACATCAACCCGGGCACCCAGCCGGCCGGCCACGTCCTGCATCCTCAGGCCGAAGACGCCGTTTATCAGGATCAGGACCCGGTCACCCGGTTCCACCAGATTGACAAAAGCGGCTTCCATGCCCGCAGAACCCGTTCCGGAGATGGGGATGGTCAGGGTATTTTTAGTATTCATAATCCGGCGGAGCAGGGCCTTGAGTTCTTCCATGATATCCAAGAAATAAGGGTCCAGATGTCCCAGGGTCTTTTGGCTTAAGGCCCAATAGACTTCCGGCGGCACACACGATGGACCAGGGCCCATAAGCAGGACTTCCTCAATGCCTTCCAATAAATTTTTCATCGGGTTTTTTCTCCAGGCAAAATCGGTTAAAAAATAAAACCTCTAACGGATGGTGCTTGTTTTCTCCTTAACATCTTTTCTGGCCATGGCCGAAGGTGAGCCGGCCGCCTTCCCCAGACAGACGATCGAAAGGGGGGGTTTCCCAGGATCTCTCCCATGGCCTTTCGGTCGAACAGGGTGTACCACAAACTCCCCAGACCCAGGGCCTGGGCGGCCAGCATCATATTTTGGATCGCCGCGGCACAGGCCAATTGATAGGCCACTCCCCCGCCCTCCATAAATGAATCGGCCCCGGTCTTTGTGGGATCCCCGGTTACAACGATCAGGGCAGGCGCGGTTTTGAGAAAATCCACTTGATAGCGGTCCATCCATTTCCAGCCGCTCTTTTCAAAAATCCATTTCCGGCGATAGTCGGCCTCGGCAAAAATCTTTTCCTTCATCTCCTGGCTGGTAACCACAATAAACTCCCAAGGCTGGGCATTCAAAGGGGGCGGCGCCCAGGTGGCGGCCTCCAGGATCTTTTCAAGGGTGGCCTCATCGACTGGGTCGGGCAAAAAATTACGGCAACTCCGTCTCTCCTTTATGGCCGTAAAAAGGTCCATTTTGACTCCTTTCTAATCACGGTTTGGATTTCGATATAATGGATTATTGTCCCTCATCGGATGCTTGGGCGATTGATCATAGAGATGCAGCTCCCCTTTTCCAATCTGGATAAAGATATTTCTGGCTCCGGGCATTCCCAGGCCGGAAAGGGTTCGCTATTAATAGTATAGATAAAACCTCCCGACCTGTCAATAACTTACCTCCCTTACATATTGACGACAAAGATTGATTAGATTACATTAATTGATGAACTCGTAAAAAGTCCGCAAGCACCCATTTTAGTCATTCCCGTGGAAATGGGAATCCAGTGTTTTTAATTGGTTACGCCGGGCCTGGATTCCCGTCCCCGATCGGGTCGAGGATAGGCTCTGCGCGGGAATGACGACTTTTTACCAGTCCATCTTTATTAACTCGTACCAGATTTTATACTTGGAACATCTTGGAGTATTCACATTCGGGGGCCTTAAAATTAAAGGAAAAGGAGAGCACCCATGTATCATCTTGAAAATCAAGTGGCCATTATCACCGGATCAGCCAGCGGAATCGGTCGGGCCATTGCCCTGCGTCTCTACAAAGAGGGGGCGGCCGTGGTCGCGGCGGATCTCGATAGAAAGGCCGTTGAAGGTTTGGTTCAGCAAATCGTCAATCAAGGAGGACGCGGGTTGGCTTTGGAGATGGATGTCTCCGATGAAAAAGATACAGCGCGGATGGTTCAGGAAAGTCTGCAAAAATTCGATCGGATCGACATCTTAGTCAATAATGCCGGTATCGGGACCACCGGTCGGATCGTCGACCATACCGTGGAGGACTGGGAAAAATCCATGAAGGTCAACTTGAGAGGGACCTTCTTATGTTCCCGGGAGGTGGCCAAAAAGATGATTCCTCGTAAAAGCGGGAGGATCATCAATATCGCTTCCATCGGGGGGAAAGAGGGAGAGGAATTTATCGGCGGATACTGTGCCTCCAAATTCGGGGTCATCGGTCTGACCCAGGTTTTGGCCAAGGAATTGGGGCGTCACCTGATCACCGTCAACGCCGTTTGTCCGGGGTATATCTGGACCCCCATGTGGGAAAAAATGGCTGTTTGGTTCAAAGAAACCTTTCCTGCCCTGAAAAACAAAAGCCCCAGAGAAATCTTCGAGGCCCGGGTCAAGTCCGTGACACCCCTGGGCCGGCCCCAGGACGGAGAGGATATCGCCGCCTTGGTGGCCTTCCTGGTCTCCGGGGAAGCCAAAAACATATCCGGCCAGGCCATCAATGTGGATGGCGGGGCCAGGATGCATTGAGGATGCCGGCTGCTTGATACTGGTTACCGGATAAACATCTTAACCAGGTCAACCTGAAGAAACCATAGTAAGCTTTTATCCTTCTCCTCCACATCGGGCAATCCATTACAGACCAGATCTTCTTAAGTTTACAAGAAAATTAACAAAATTAACAAAGGCTGGACAAAAAGGAAAAATTTTTATATAAATAAAAATTTGGCCTCCTTTAACCATGGCCTGATCTTGTTTTACAAACCCTCAGGCTCCGTGGACGCCGCGAAACATAGAAATCCCCCTCCCTCACCCTCCCCCTCCAAGGGGGGAGGAAAGGGGGGGGTGAACAAACGGTATTTTCGTACTGAATCAAAAAGGATTTCATGATCATTCAAGCCTTAAAGGGGTTTAAAGACATCCTTCCCGGAGAATCGGAGAAGTGGGTCTTCATGGAAGAAACGGCCCGCCGGGTTTTCCAAACTTTCGGCTTTTCCGAAATCAGGACCCCCATCCTGGAAAAGACGGAACTCTTTGTCCGGTCCATCGGGTCCTATACGGATATCGTTGAAAAGGAGATGTATACTTTAACGGACCGAAGCGGCGATTCGATTACCCTGAGGCCCGAGGCCACGGCCTCGGTCCTCAGGGCCTTCATCGAGCATAATCTTCAGGGCCTGCAGCCGGTCCATAAGCTTTTTTCCATCGGTCCCATGTTCCGCCATGAGCGCCCCCAAAAAGGGCGTCTGCGTCAGTTCCACCAGGTCAACGCCGAATATATCGGGACCCCCAGCCCTTATGCCGATGCCGAGCTTATTTATTTATTGATCCAGATTCTGGATCGGCTCGGCCTTCAGGAAACCCGTCTGAAAATAAACTCCTTAGGCTGCCCCCTCTGCCGGCCGACCTTCAGCTCGGCCCTGCAGGAATTTTTGGAAAAGCATAAGGAAATCCTCTGTCCGGACTGCCGGCGCAGGATGGAAAGGAACCCCCTGAGGGTCTTTGACTGCAAGGTGGAACGGTGCCAGGAAGTCCTAAGCACATCCCCGAAGATCACGGCCTTTAATTGCCTCGAATGTCAAAGGCACTTCGATCAGGTCCAGGAACTCATTGAAGGACTTGCCATTGAGATCCACTTGGATCCCCGTCTGGTACGGGGACTGGATTATTACTGCCGGACCACCTTCGAGATAAATGCCAGCCACCTGGGGGCCCAGGATGCCGTGGCTGGCGGAGGACGTTACGACAACCTTATTCGTAACATGGGCGGCCCCGACCTGCCGGCCATCGGGTTTGCCATCGGCATGGAACGGGCGGCCCTTTTGTTGGCTTCCCAGGAGGAGTGGAGCCACCGGCCATTTGTCTTTCTGGTCCCCTTGGGAGCAGCAGCCCGTGACAAGGCCTTTGGCCTTTTAAGGACCTTGGTTAAAAAAGAAATTCCGGCCCTCATGGAATATGAGGACAAAAGTCTTAAGAGTCAGCTCAAGCGGGCCGACAAGACCAGGAGTCCCTATGCAGCCATCCTGGGCACCGAGGAGTTGAACAGGGATCGGATACTGATCCGTAATCTGAACACCCAGAATCAGGAAGAAATCCCGATCCCTCAATTTTTGAATTATTTTTTAGAAAAATATGCCGAGGCTCAGGGCGAGTGGCGTAAGGTATCTGGTAAGGAGCTTAAGGTTAGAGTTTAAAGACTAACTAAAACTATTTGAAATTTAGGAGAAACTTTTGACAGAAAACAAACCGTTCTGGCAGCGGACCCATGATTGCGGGACCCTCACTGCCAAGGATATAGGACAATTAGTCCATTTGGCCGGCTGGGTGGACACCCGCCGGGATCACGGTGGACTTATTTTTATCGACCTGAGGGATCGGGCCGGAGTCACTCAGGTGGTTTTCAACCCGGAGATCAACAGCACTGCCCATCAGCAGGCCCATCAACTGCGGAGCGAATATGTCATTTCCATCCACGGAAAAGTCCGGGCCAGACCCGAAGGCATGGCCAACCCTAACCTGAAGACCGGAGAAATCGAAGTCTTGGTGGATGAATATCAGTTACTCAACGCCTCCAAGACCCCTCCCTTTACCCTTGAGGAAACCATTGAAGTCTCGGAAACGGTTCGCCTCCGTTACCGGTATTTAGACTTACGCCGCCCAAGCCTGCAAAAAAATTTTTTTATACGCCATCAGGCCATTCAGTTCATCCGAAATTTTTTGAACCAAAAAGGATTTTGTGACGTGGAAACTCCTTTTCTGACCAAGAGCACCCCGGAAGGGGCCCGGGACTATCTGGTGCCCA
Source organism: uncultured delta proteobacterium (assembly GCA_963838485.1). GTDB lineage: Bacteria > Desulfobacterota > RBG-13-43-22 > RBG-13-43-22 > RBG-13-43-22 > RBG-13-43-22. Next base: position 26,384 of record CAWIRY010000167.1, read on the forward strand.
GCCGGGTCCAGGAGGGAAAATTCTACGCCCTGCCCCAATCCCCTCAGCTTTTCAAACAGCTCCTGATGGTGGCCGGCTTCGATCGCTATTATCAGGTGGTCCGCTGTTTCCGGGATGAGGACCTGCGGGCCGACCGGCAGCCGGAATTCACCCAGTTGGACATGGAGATGTCTTTTATTCAGGAAGAAGATGTTTTTATTTTAATTGAAGAACTTATCTCTAAATTGTTCAAACAGATTCTTGGAATGGAAATCCCTATTCCTTTCCGTCGTCTCTCCTACGAAGAGGCCATGAACCGCTATGGGACGGACCGACCGGACCTGCGCTTTGATCTGGAAATTGTGGATCTGACCGCCTCGGCCGGACAATCGGAGGTGAAGGTCTTTGCTGAAGCGGCCCACAAGGGAGGATGCATCAAGGGCCTCCGTGTTCCGGGCGGGGCTGTATTTTCACGGAAAGAGCTGGATGACCTGACTGCTTTGGCCATGGATTGGGGAGCCAAAGGCCTGGCTTGGGCTAAAGTCCTTTCCGAAGGGTGGCAATCCCCTTTAGCCAAGTTTTTTAAAGAGAAGGAGCGCAAGGCCATTGACCGGGTCCTTAAGGCCGGCCCGGGGGACCTGATTCTTTTCCAGGCAGACACCCCCTCCCTGGTCCATGAGGTCCTGGGCAAGATCCGCCTCCATTTGGGGACCCGTCAAGACCTACCCAAAAATCAATTCGAATTTACCTGGGTCGACCGTTTTCCCCTCCTGGAGTACCGGGCCGAAGAAGGCCGTTACGGTGCGGTGCACCATCCCTTCACCGCCCCCCTGGAAGAAGAGCTTTCTTTCTTGGAATCCCAGCCCGAAAAGGTCCGTTCCCGGGCCTACGATCTGGTCCTGAATGGTAACGAGATCGGCGGAGGCAGTATCCGTATCCACCAACGGAGGGTGCAGGAAAGGATCTTCCAGGCCCTAAAAATTTCACAGGAAGAGGCTGAGGAAAAATTCGGTTTTCTTTTGGAAGCCCTGGAAATGGGGGCCCCGCCCCACGGCGGGATCGCCTTCGGAATGGACCGCCTGATCATGCTCATGACCGGTGCCCCCTCTCTGCGGGAAGTGATCGCCTTTCCAAAGACCCAAAAGGCGGTTTGTCCCATGACCAACGCCCCCAGCAGTGTCAGCCGGATCCAGTTGAATGAATTGGGGCTGAGGTTGGATGTGAAAAAATAAAGAAAGTTTGGAGGCACCCTATGGCCCGCTGGAACCCCAATAAAAGAGTCTTAGACCATGAACACACCCCGTTCTGGCGTTATGAACTGAAAGAGGTCAGTGAGCCGAACCTGCAACGGGACATCTTTCCCTACGACCGTGTTTGCCGCATCGACTTCGACCATAAAATCTTACCCATCGATCCAAGCGAGGAAATCTGGATTACCGATACCACCTTTCGTGACGGCCAGCAGGCCCGTCCGCCCTATACCTTGGATCAAATCCTCAAGATATTCGATTTCCTGCATCGTTTGGGCGGTCCCTACGGGGTTATCCGGCAGACCGAATTCTTCCTTTACAGCAACAGAGACAAAGAGGCGGTCCGTAAATGCCAGGAAAAGGGCTACCCCTATCCAGAGATTACCGGCTGGATCCGCGCCCACCCCAAAGACTTAAGCTTGGTCAAGGAGATGGGGCTTAAAGAAACCGGGATACTCACTTCGGTCTCCGACTATCATATATTTTATAAATTGAATCTGACCCGATCCCAGGCCTTTGCCCAATACATTTCCATCGTTCAGAGCGCCCTGGACCTGGGGATCATCCCGCGCTGCCATTTCGAAGACCTGACTCGGGCCGATATCTACGGATTTTGCGTCCCCCTGGCCATTGAACTGATGAAGCTAAGAGAAGCCTCGGGCATAGACATCAAAATTCGTCTTTGTGACACCATGGGCTATGGGGTGACCTATCCCGGATCGGCCCTGCCCCGCAGTGTGGCCAAACTGGTCAGGGCCTTGATCGATGACGCCGGGGTGCCGGGCAGGCTCTTGGAATGGCATGGCCACAATGATTTTCATAAAGGATTTATCAATGCCACTACCTCCTGGCTTTATGGTTGCGCCGCCGTAAACGGGGCACTCCTGGGTTTCGGGGAGAGGACCGGCAACACACCGGTCGAGGGCCTGTTGATCGAATATATCAACCTCCAGGGCCAGGATAACGCTATCGACACCCGGGCCATTACCGAAATGGCCGAGTATTTTGAGCAGGAGATCCACCACGTCATACCGGCCAATTACCCCTTTGTCGGGGTGGACTTCAATGCCACCAGCGCCGGAATCCATGCCGACGGCCTGATTAAAAATGAAGAAATCTATAATATTTTCGATACGGAAAAAATTCTCGGCCGGCCGATCAGTATTATTATCACGGACAAATCAGGGACGGCTGGCATCCTCCACTGGTTGAACAAACGACTCAATCTGACCGGTCCAAGGGCCGTGGACAAACACCACCCGGGGGTGATAAAGATAAACAAATGGGTCATGAAGCAATATGAAGAAGGGCGTGTTACCTCCATTTCCGCCCAGGAAATGGAACGGATCAGCCGGAAATATCTTCCGGAATACTTTGTTTCCGAGTTTGATGAACTCAAACAAAAGGCCTATCATCTGGCCTTCCACATTGTTGAGGAAATCTTGGAGCGGGAAGAGATCCGCAGTATGAATCCGAATATCCAGGAACCGGTGATGGAAAACTTTATCGAACTCAATCCTTTCATTCAGTTTATTTACATCACCAACCTGGAAGGGAAAAAAATCACCAAAAATATTACCCGCATCATTGATCGGGCCAAATATCAGGTCTTCAAATTAGACGAAGACTTTTCCGACCGTTCCTGGTTCACCCAGCCCATTAAAGACGGGAAGATCCATATTACCGACTTTTATACCTCCAAAATCACCGGGGCCTTGTGCATCACCGTTTCCGGGCCCATACGAAACGTGGGAGATGAAATCTTAGGGGTCTTGGGGATAGATATTAAATTTGAGGACCTGGCCAAGATGGACCAGGATGGGGAATTGTAATCAGGCAATCCCCGACGCTTTGGACTTGACAAATTAAGTCAGACTTATTAAAAACTTCAAGTTGTTCCTTGGGGAGTAATTTTTAATCAAAAGGAGGATTTATCGTGGCAGAAGTATTGGCACCTATGGCCGGAAAGGTCATCGACGTTAAAGTGAATGTGGGCGATTCGGTTCATGAAGAAGACGAAGTGGCTGTCCTTGAAGCCATGAAAATGGAAATGCCTATCCTGACTTACTCGGACGGGACGGTAAAGGAGGTCAGGGTAACCAAGGGGGATTCGGTCGAGGCCGATCAAGTCTTGATGGTGATCGAATAAATTCAAAAATCAAACCGATTAATAAACGCAGGCAGAGGCCACTCGGTCCGAAGCGGCCGATCGAGTAGCAACTGCCTGGGAAAAATGATTAGGCTCTAAGTTATGGTTAAAATTAGCTAAGAGGATTATTCCCGGGGATGGTTCGTTCTCTCGAAAGTTTTCTTTGAAGACCATTGTGAAATTTTTAGTAAATTCATTTTAATCATTTCCGTGAAAACAGAATCCAGTGGGTGGCTTTAATTCAAACTCAAAATTTTTGGTAGTATTTCCTATCTGGTGTAAATTGGTTGATGTTTAAAAAATAAGGGCTTAACCTTCCTGGTGAACCAAAAACCCAGGGGTCTTAGGGGACCCCAAACAGGAAGGAGAAGCCCTATGCGAACGTTAGCAAAAAGAGAATCCATTGATCAAGCCCAAAGTATTAATGAGACAGTCCACACCGGGAGCCCTTTTAAAGACCTCAGCGCCTTCTTGGACCACGTTGAGTTGGGGGTTAGGGGGTTCGTAAAGGCCATGCTGCAAACCTATGCCGAAGATGAATTCTTGCGTTATATCGGCGCCAAACGCTATGAACGTACCGATAACCGACGGGACCAGCGCAACGGGCATCGGACGAAGAAGCTGGGAACCCGTTTCGGTTTGATCGATGACTCGTCTCTGCCCCGGGGGCGAAAAGCTGGGATCTCCTACAGCCAGATCCAGTCCCGCTACCGGAGGCAAGACGAGCGGATCGAAGAAGTCGTTTCGGAGATATTTCTGAGAGGCGTTTCTACCCGGAAAGTGGGCAAGATTTCTCGTCTCCTGTGGGGAGAGGAAATCAGCCCGGCTGAGGTTAGCCGCATGAACAAGCGGGTCAGAAAAGAGTTGGTCCGCTGGCTGAATCGGCCCATCACCAAAAAGATCGCTTATCTGATCGTGGACGGGGCTTACTTCAAGGTCCGGCGGAAACGTTTGGGCCGAGAGGCCGCCTTGTGTGCGATCGGGATTACTGAGGAGGGAGAAAGGGAGTTCCTGGGTTTTATCCAAGGCCAGCGGGAATCCCAGCAGGCCTGGGAATTCTTGTTGACTCATCTGGTCCGTCGAGGCCTGAACCCCAAGGAAGTTTTGTCGGTCACCTCGGACGGTTGTCCTGGCATGATTGCGGCTATTCGAACGATCCTGCCTTATAGTGAGCATCAACGCTGCCTTTTCCACAAGATGGGCAATCTCAAGGTCAAATGTCCCAAGGGCGAGTGGCCTTTGGTCAAGGCCCGATTGGATCGCATCTATTATGCCCTGAACCTCATGGAAGCTAAGGCCCAAGCCGAAAGTTTCTGCCGGGAATATCGATCTGTTTTCCCAGCTTTGGTGGATTGTCTGGAAAAGGACCTGGATAACTGCCTGGCTTATATGGGGCATCCGCCTAACCGCTGGAAGCATATACGAACGACTAACCTTATCGAAAGAAGTTTTAAAGAAGTCAAAAGACGGGTCAAAGTCATGGAGCAGTTCCCTAATGAAGAGTCTTGCATTCGTATCCTCTTCACCCTGCTCCAGGCTTAAAATGAAACTTGGGAAGGTCGCCCTATAAAGAACTTCCAAATTTACACCCATTGACAAACGCTACCAAATTTTTACTGGACAGGTGAGGCATGACAAACGAAGATCGGATTAAGCAATTGATTGAGCTCAATGCCCAAGCCGAATTGGGAGGCGGCCAGGATAAAATTGACAGCCAGCATAACAAAGGCAAACTGACTGCTCGGGAACGGATCGAACATCTTTTAGATAAAGACTCCTTTGAGGAACTGGATAAATTTGTGGTCCATCGCTGTCATGATTTCGGCATGGAAAAACAAAAGATTTTCGGGGACGGCGTTGTGACCGGATATGGACGGATCAACGGTCGGCTGGTTTATGTCTTTTCCCAGGACTTCACCGTCTTCGGCGGGAGCCTGAGTGGGCCTTTCGGAGAAAAGGTCTGTAAGATCATGGACCTGGCCGTGAAGGAACGGGGCGCCGATGATCGGGCTCAATGATTCCGGGGGGGCCCGTATCCAGGAGGGCGTGGTCAGCCTGGGCAGTTACGGGGATATCTTCCGGCGCAATGTCCAATGCTCGGGAATCATCCCTCAAATTTCAGCTATCATGGGGCCTTGTGCCGGAGGCGCGGTTTATTCGCCGGCCATAACCGATTTCATCATTATGGTAGAAAAGACCAGCCATATGTTTATTACCGGCCCCCAGGTCATTAAAGCCACTACCCATGAAGAAGTGGAACCCGAGGCCTTAGGTGGGGCGACCAGGCACAACACCACCAGTGGGGTAGCCCATTTCTCGGCCAAAGACGACAGAAAGGCCTTGGACCTGATCAGGGAGCTCTTGTCTTTCCTACCGCAAAACTGTAATGAGAAACCCCCTCAAATCGAACCCAAAGACGATCCCGACCGCACGGACATCAATCTAAGGTCCGTTATTCCGGATAATCCCCGCACCCCCTACGACATGAAAAAGATCATCCTTTCCTCGGTGGATGACCACCACTTTTTCGAAGTCCAGAAGGCCTATGCCCCCAACATGATCGTCGGTTTTGCTCGTTTTAACGGGATGCCGGTGGGAATCGTGGCCAATCAACCCCGGGCCTTGGCCGGATGTCTGGACATCAATGCCTCCGACAAGTGCGCCCGCTTTGTCCGCTTCTGCGATTGCTTTAACCTCCCCATTGTCACCTTTGTCGATGTGCCCGGCTTCCTGCCCGGAGTGGCCCAGGAACATGGGGGGATCATCCGCCATGGGGCCAAGATCATTTATGCCTATTGCGATGCCTGCGTACCCAAGGTAACACTGATTACCCGCAAGGCCTATGGCGGGGCCTACGACGTCATGGGCAGCAAACATCACGGGGCAGACATTAATCTGGCCTATCCCATGGCTGAAATCGCGGTCATGGGGCCTGAAGGGGCCGTACCTATCGTCTTCCGCAACCAGATCAACTTAGCCGCCGATCCGGAAAAAACCCGTCAGGAATTGATCGATGACTATCGCCGGACCTTTGCCAGCCCTTATAAGGCGGCCGAGTTGGGTTATATCGATGAAATTATCCTGCCGGAGTTTACCCGGCCCAAGTTGATTCGGGCCCTGGAGTCTTTGAAAACCAAGTCTGATGTGCGCCCCCTGCCCAGGAGGCACGGGAATATACCGCTGTGAAGGTACGAGGTACAGGGTGCAAGGTTCAAGGTTTAAGGTTTAAGTCTTAAGTCTTATCACCTTATACGTTGTACCTTGAACCTTATACCTTATACCAGATTCTCTTTAACCCACTAATTTGGAGTTGAATGATGTTTGATCCGGAAAAAATCGCCCGTCTGAAGAAAGAGCAGACCGCCTGGCAGGAAAAAACCGAAGCCAGGCTGGCCAAATCACCGGAAAGGAAAAAGGCCTTTTCTACCCTTTCGGAGATCCCCGTCGAGCGGGTCTACACCCCGGCCGATGTTGCTGATTTGGAATATGACCGGGATCTCTCCTTCCCCGGAGAATTCCCTTTTACTCGCGGAGTCCAGCCAACCATGTACCGGGGCCGTTTCTGGACCATGCGCCAATACGCCGGTTTTGCCAGCGCCGAGGAATCCAACCGTCGTTACAAATATTTGTTGGAGCAAGGCCAGACCGGTCTTTCCGTAGCCTTTGACCTGCCCACTCAGATCGGTTATGATTCCGATCATCCGCTGTCACAGGGCGAGGTGGGGAAGGTCGGGGTGGCCATTGATTCCCTTCAGGATATGGAGATCCTTTTTGAAGGCATCCCCTTAGAACAAGGTCAGCACCTCCATGACCATCAATGCCCCGGCGGCGATCCTGCTGGCCATGTACATCGGTGTGGCTGAAAAACAGGGGGTTTCCTCGAAGGATCTGAACGGGACCATCCAAAACGATATCCTGAAAGAATATTCTTCCAGGGGGACTTATATTTTTCCACCCCAGCCATCGCTGCGCATCATTACCAACATCTTCGAGTATTGTTCCAAAGAGGTCCCCAAGTGGAATACCATCAGTATCAGCGGATACCATATCCGGGAAGCGGGCTCCACGGCCGTCCAAGAGGTGGCCTTTACCCTGGCCAACGGAATCGCCTACGTGGAAGCCGCCCAAAAGGCCGGACTCTCCGTGGATACCATCGGGCCTCGCTTGTCTTTCTTTTTTAATGCCCATTTGGATTTCCTGGAAGAAATCGCCAAATATCGGGCTGCCCGTCGTCTCTGGGCGCGTATCATGAAAGAACGGTTTGGGGCCAAAGACCCCCGTTCCCTGATGGTTCGGTTCCACACCCAAACGGCAGGTTGTTCCCTGACCGCCCAGCAGCCCAAAAATAATATCGTCCGGGTGGCCTTTCAGGCCCTGTCGGCGGTCTTGGGAGGGACCCAATCCTTGCATACCAATTCCATGGATGAGGCCCTGTCGCTGCCGACCGAGGAGGCGGTCCAGATCGCCTTGCGCACCCAGCAAATAATCGCCCACGAGACCGGCGTCACGGAGACCATCGATCCCCTGGCCGGTTCTTTTTATCTCGAACATTTGACCAAAACCATCGAAGGAAAGGCCATGGATTATATAAACCAGATCGATGAATTGGGCGGTGCCGCCATGGCCATTGAAAAAGGATTCATTCAAAAAGAGATCCAGGAGAGCGCCTATCATTACCAAAAGGCGGTGGAAACCGGGGACCGAATCGTCGTGGGCCTGAACAAATTTCAAGTCAAAGAACCGCCGCCCTCCGGACTGCTACGGGTTAATCCGGCGGTTCGCCAGCAGCAGATCCAGAAGATCGACCGGCTGAAACAGTCTCGGGACAATTTAAAGGTGAAATCTTGTTTGGCCGACCTGAAAAAAAGCGCCGAAGGCCAAAAAAATCTGATGCCTCCCATACTGGAGGCGGTTCGGGTCTACGCTACCCTCGGAGAAATTTGCGATACCTTGCGGTCGATTTTCGGAGAATACACCGCAGTCTCAACCTTATAGGAGGTCTTGTCTTATGGGTGCAGGAAGAAAAATTCGAGTTCTGGCCGCCAAACCCGGCCTGGACGGGCATGATCGCGGAATCAAGGTTATCTGCCATGCCTTACGGGACGCCGGCATGGAGGTGATCTATACGGGTCTGCGTCAAACCCCGGAGCAGATTACGGCCACCGCCGTTCAGGAAGACGTGGATGTTATTGCCATGAGCGTCCTTTCCGGTGCCCATGATTATCTCTTTCCCAGGGTCATGGAATTAGTCAAGGAAAAAGGTCTAAAGGATGTTTTGGTCCTCGGTGGCGGAGTCATTCCGGAAGAAGATATCCCGGCCCTGAAGGTGGCCGGCATCAGTGAAATCTTCGGTCCGGGGACTTATACCACGGACATCATCAATTATATTCAGGAGAAGGTCAGATAATGATCCCCTAAATCAGCCCTTTCTCTTTCAGTTCCTTAAAGATCACCTGCCCCTCATTTAAGCCCCTGTAGATGGCGGCCGAGGTAATGGTGGCCGAAGTGACGGCATCCACCTTGGCATTGAAAGAAAAGGGAGAATAAATATACCGGCCGACGATCTTGCTGCGCATCTTGGCGATATCGGCCTCGTTCCAGTTTTCATTTCCGTATTTGGTTAATTGAAGGGGGATAAACTGAAGGATCTTTCCACTGCTTTCGAAGGTATATATAAAATGAACATCATGACAGACATCACAGGTGGGGAGAAGGCTGACCACCTCGGCAAAGAGACGAGTGGCCTGCCCATCATTTTCAACAAGGCCGGTATATATGACTTTTTCTTTACTAATGTGAACTTTCTCAAAACCGGTTAATATCCCGCCTGCTTCGGTAAAAGCCGTTTCGATCCTGCCCTTAAGCTCTTCTTCATTTAAAATTGGCTTGGCCAATAAGACTTTGGTCTCGATTTTTGCCCCTTTTTCTCGAATGGTTTCCGGATTAGCCGCCATCAGCATTTTTAATTCGGAAAACAACTCTTTATAATGCTTGTTGAAACCCAGGTGGGTCGAGGCCACTACGACCGTTTTTCCTTTCGGTCCTCGTCTGACCAAAATAGAGAAAGGGGTCGGACTCCCGCCTATGGCCTTGTGCATGGCATATTGGGCATCCGGAACTATGGGAAAGGGCACCCGGAAATGATCACGAAAAGTTTTGATCTCCTCGTCATTATCTCCGGCACCGATCCCTATCATTTTTATTTGTTTTTTGATATCCGCTTTTGACTCGATCAGGGTAAATAATTTATTGTAAATAGGGGCCATATTCTGGCAACTGGCACAATAGACGTTCATAATTTCTACTAAAATGACCTTGGCCTTGATGTCTTTTATAGAAAAAAAGTTGCCCCCCGAAATTCCCAAGTAGGCCCTATCCTTGGCATTAGTCGGAGTTTCCATGGCAATTTTCGGGAATAAATCCCCTTCCTTGATCAATTTTTCCTGGGCTTGAAGGTGGAATAGCCATCCCGGGGCAAATAAAATTATCCCTGACAGGATCGGTATAAAGAAGGATCTCTTAAGCATGGCCGTTTCTCCCTTCCCCTGGTTCAGAGGTTCTCGTCCACCTCAGCGAATGAATTTTCTTCCCTTCTCTGGTTATCAGCATGGCCGCCAGACTCCTGTCTTTATTGATCAGGGCCATCCCCTCTTCCGGGCTTAGCAGCATAAGAGAGGTAGCCAGGGCATCGGCGTCTTCGGACACAGAGGCCAAGATGGTGGAACTTACCGACCAGCAGGGAGATACCCCGTTTTCCGGTGAGAGGATATGGTAGTGGACCTTTTCCCGGTCAAAATAGACCATATAGTTCCCCGAAGTGGAAACGGCCCCGTCACTCAGGGAGATAGTCTCGGAAAATTCGTTCTCATTTTTGGGATCATAAACGGCAATTTTCCAGGGCATCTCCATGTTGCGCCCTCCGAAGACCCTTATGTCTCCGCTTGCGGCCACCAGGGCATGGCGAATCCCTTTCTCTTTAATGAAGTTGATGGTCTTGTCCACAATAGTCCCTTTGGCTATCCCGTCGAGAGTGATCCCCATCCCCTCTTTGGAAAAGGAGATTTTTTTGTGATCCAAGTTTACTCCAAAAACTCCAACCAGGCTTAAGGCCTCCTGAATGGCACCTGTGGAAGGGAGTCGGCCCATTTCATTTTGGGATTCATAAAGATCGAGGACAGGTTTTATGGTAACATCAAATAATCCCCGTGTCTGGGAATGGAAGGCCACTGAATGGCGCAGTACCCGTAGAAGCTCAGGTGGGGGATTAGGCAAGAAACCTCGTTCGTTTAAATAACTGATGGGCGAGTCATTTTCATGGCGATTGAATATATGAATCCAATCTTCCATCTTTTGAAAAGCCTCCCCGAGGACGGTCTGGGCCTGATCAGAAGAAGGATGCAAAAGGGTAATGGTCACAAAGGTGCCCATCAGATTTCTGGTCTCGGAGACTTGAATCAAGGATGGCGAAAAGGAAACCGTGTTCATCGGCGCCGCCCAGCCTTTGGCGGCCCAACCGGCACTTAGGATAAACAGGCTTTGGATAAAAGCCCGGCGGTCCATAAAATTTTTCATGGTTTGTCCTCCTGTTAAGCCGGAGATGGCGTGTTAATAAAGTCAGTAATGGTGTGAAAATTTGGTACGGATAAGGTTTGGAACCGATCGGGTAGTTAGGATTTGATGTTTAAGAGGTGACGGCGTGCACCGCCACCTCTTATTAATAATGGGCTCACTGCATAGGCTCAACCAGCAGGTCTATAGATTTCTTGTTTCAATCGATCTTCGGCGGCTTTACTATAAACCTCTTTGCCACCTACCGACATCGTATTGACCATAATGGATTTGTACTTAGCATTCACGGTCCCTGTAACGGTCACCACTTCCAACGCATGTCTGGCTTTGAGACCGACGCTGATATTCGGCATGAAATAATAATCACCTTTCGCCGTAACCAGCACGAAATCGGTTTCTAAATTGATCATAGGATCAGCTTTGTCGATGGGGCAAATATACCCCTTCGTCAGGCAAGTGTACCCGGTAATCTTGCCCGTTACTGTGGCCATTTCGGCACTGGCTGCCAGAGCACAAACCATTAACACTACCAATACGACCAAAAACAAACAATACTTTTTGAAATTGATCATTGTTTCACCTCCTCTCTTTTAAGCAACTCCGCTAAGCAACCTGCGGGTAAAAAATAAAAAAACTCACCATGTTGATATATTGGGAATTATTCTTAATATCTCCCTTTTTGTCAAGAACTTTTCTCACCTTCTTCATATTCACCTGAAGATTCAAAAAAAAAGGATTTAACCGATTTTAATTATAAAATAAATAACTTAGCTTATTAAATAAATACGTTGAACCCTGTATTTTTTTTAGAAAAAAACTGTAATTTATGACTACCTGATAATTCATCGAATAGATCATTTTTTTATTAATATCATGCCGGTAAAAGGAAAGCAAGTCAATTCAAATAGTTTGTTTATATTTTTCCTTTTTTTTGAGAAGATCTCCATCCAAGTTGAAGGTTCGGCTCATCCCCCAGTAGGCGGGAACAGGTTATCCCGTTTATTCAATAATGAGAACGATACTTCCTCGTCCTCAATCCCTCACAGACCGGTTAAATCCCTTCAACCTACTGTCGTTTTAAAAAAATATACAGGATTGACCCTATTTACTTATCCCTCCCTTTGGTTGAAAATAAAGGTTGAAAAATAAAATAAAAAAAGGAGGAAAAGTATGGACACTGTGATGGGGCATATCGATCTTCAATGCTGTGTAACCGATGCCTGGAAGGGTTTTATCGATTCTCTGGAAAAATCCATCCAAATGCTTGATGAAAAAATAACCGAGGCAGAGAATATGTCCACCCAGGTAACCGGGGAATGGGCCAGGGCCATTGAACATGTAATCGATGATTTGTCTAATTTCGCTTTTTCAATCAGCGAACCTCGAGGGGCCCCGGAAGAATATTCCCAAAAAATTAAGGCCCTGAGAAAACGTCTCCATGACCATTACGCCAGATTTAAATCGCTCAAGACGGCCTCGGGCTGACAAGAAAGACCATTCCCCAGTCTGGAAAGCATTCACAAAAAATATGATATGATAGGGGGTATGAAATAATATCAAGAAGGCCCGGATAATCCTGCTCGTGGAATCTGTCTCCCAGCCATGGATTTCCGGGCCTTTTTCGAATCCGGGAGGATCAGCGATTGCCTTTCGATCTTAAACCTGGACCCCAATGGCCTTCCTTAAATAGTCCTCGGTCATGTCGAGCATCATGGTTCCCTTTGGGGACATTTCATTTAGTTTTTCCTCTACCCCCATTTTATTTCTCCGTATATACCCTTTTTCAATAAATTCAATTAAGTAACTAAAGAAATTATCAGGAATCGCCTATCATAGACATGGCCGTCCCAGGGCTGATATCAGGCTGTTTAAGGTTTCCAGTTGTAAATCTTCTTCTTTTGTTGTCGGTTCTATTTTAGGCACTTCCTAATTAATTCTTAATAATAAATTCACTCCGCCTCGAAAAGATTTCTTTTGCCAGGAAAATATTTTTAGGGTATATCTTTTGTTAAAAATTCTAAGAAAAAAAAATTTATAATAATAAATAAGGCAAATAGTGTATATTCCCATTCAATAGGCTGTATTTTAATAACGAGGAGCGTGGGACATGGGGGACAAAAAGCGAATATTTATTGCCGAAGACCATACCATCCTGAGAGAGGGATTAAAGGTCCTTTTGTCTGGAAACCCAGATTTTGAAATTGTCGGAGAGGCAGCGGACGGTCTGGAGGCTATTTCCGGAATAGAGAAATTCTCTCCTGATCTGATCTTGATAGACCTTTCCATGCCCAGAATGGACGGAATCGAATCCATCAGGGAAATCAAGAAACGGCAGTCCGCGACGAAAATCATTGCCTTGACAGTTCACAAAACAGAAGAATACGTTTTGGCTACCCTGAAGGCCGGGGCAGACGGCTATATCTTAAAGGATTCCACTCACGGCGATTTGATCGTCGCCATAAAAAGTGTCCTCAACGGGAAACGCTATCTTAGCCCGGGAATATCAAAACTGGTCATTGAAGGATATCTGGAAGGAAAAGAGACCTTAAAAACCAAATCTTCCTGGGAGACTCTTACCCAACGGGAGAGAGGGATCCTCAAACTGATCGGTGAAGGTTATAAAAACAAACAAATAGCCGACTTCTTGTGCATCAGTCCCAAAACCGTGGAAAAACATCGCTCCAACCTTATGAGCAAATTAAACCTTCATAGTACCTCGGCTTTGACCACTTTTGCTTTGGAAAAAGGACTTATCTCCAAATAAACTTCTTGCCCTTCAATATGGATGGCTTAGGAGAAAATTTTCCACTCTGCCCTTATCTCGGTCCCGGCTCCGGGACGGGAGTTTATGATCAAATTTCCGCCCGAAAGATTGGCCCTTTCCTTCATGCTGGTCAGACCTAAGCCCCGGCCGAACCCGACGATGGAATAGGCTTTCTTCGGATCAAATCCCTGTCCGTTATCCTTGATTTTTAAAACCAATCGATCCCCGCTTCTACTGAGGCGCAAGGAGACCGAATCCGCTCCGCTGTACTTGGCAACGTTGCTCAAGGCCTCCTGGATAATTCGATAGATTACGGTCCTCAACGACTCCGGTATCTCGGTTTCTTCGATGAGAGTTCCCTGGTCACAGTGAATGCCGGGAAAATTCTTTTGGAATTCCCGGCAAACCCAGGAAATAGTAGCCGCAATTCCTAAGTTATCCAGAGAAAGGGGCCGCAATTCCGAGCAGATTTTCCGGACTTCTCCCACCCCCTCCTGAATAATAGGAATAATTCCCTTCAGGTTTCCCTTAATCTTCCCGACACTTTCCTGGTCGAGCCTTTGGATAGCATCTTCCACCCTGTATTTAACGGCGCTGAAATATTGGCCGATACCGTCATGGAGTTCTTGGGAGACCCGTTTTCTTTCATTTTCCTGGACGTCCAGGATATGAGAGGAAAGATATCGAAGGCGTTTTTCGGATTCCTGTAAGGACGTCTCAGCCTGCTTTCGCTCGTTGATCTCTTGCTGAAGACGCTTGTTGATCTTAATTAAATCGGCGGTCCGTTCTTTAATCCGTTCTTCGAGTTCGTCCCGGGCTTTTTGAAGGGTTTCTTCGATTTTCTTTTGGGGCGTAATATCCCGCACCAGGCAGCGCAAACCCGTAACTTCCTTCTGTGGATTCCCGGCCACGGCCAGACTGACCATGGCCGGGAAGGCCGCCCCTTTTTTGGGTTTCAAAAAACCTTCCCAATTTGAGACCCCATCCGTTCGGGACGCTCGATTCAAAAAAAGCCGGAATTTTTTCAGTTCCTCTTTCTCCACAAAAATCGTAAAGGGCTTGTCTTTCAGGTTGGATTGAGACAAGGAAAACAAGACCGTCGCTGCCCGGTTGGCCTCTTGAATGACGCCCTGGGGGGTCAAGACAAAATAGCCGTCCGGGGCAAACTCGAATAAATCGGCATATCGATGTCGCTCGGCCTCCAAGTCTTTGCGGGTGGCCAATAATTCTTCATTTTGCTGGCGAATTTCCTCCCCGGCCACGTGCAGCTCTTCCGCGATGGTCGAGAATTCATTAAGGACCTTGGTCAATATAGGCTTGGAATAGGAACGGGAAAGGATGCTAAGTTCTTTCAATCCCAGGCTGGACACCTCTAACTTTTCATCAAAATGGGCTTTTTTCATCAGCAATGCCTCGTTAGTAAACAATTATAATCCTTCCTGACCCGGACCTCGATTTAATCATTCCGGGGCAGGCTTCACAGGGGTGACTATTTTTTCAATGCTATCAAAGAAAAAGGTTCGGGAAATCAAAGGAATCTCGATACTATTATTCTTTTTATCTGATTTTAAAGAAACACTTGGTTATTGAAAATAGGGTATAGCCTGTATTTTGCTATTTATAGGAAAGTATTTTGACAACAGGACATTAATCTCCCATAGCCCACCGAGAAGGATGTCCAAGATCTTGCCCTTGACATTTCAAGGGTCTTCATATAAATCCTTCCCAGGCCTGAGGGTCCCTTTGAGGAATAAAATTGAGAGGAAGTTTATGGACCAAACCCATTTGTTAAAAATAGCCCGGGAATTAAACCTTACCCCCAAGCAAGTCCAGGCCGCCACCGACTTATTGAACGAAGGGGCCACGGTCCCTTTTATCGCCCGGTATCGAAAAGAAGCTACGGGCTCTATGGACGAAGTGGCCGTAACAACGGTTCGCGACCGCCTGACCCAACTCCAGGAACGGGACAAACGCCGTAAAGCCATCCTCAGCTCTTTGGAAGAACGGGGGCAGCTTACCGATGAGTTAAAGGAGAAAATCCTGGCGGCGGAGACCATGGTCGCCCTGGAAGATATCTATCTGCCCTATCGGCCCAAACGACGGACCAGGGCAACCATCGCCAGGGAAAGGGGCTTGGAGCCCCTGGCCCATTTGCTTTTTGCCCAGGAAGAGACAGATCCCTTATCCGCGGCCGCGGCCTTTGTCGATCCGGAAAAAGGGGTGGAAAACGCCGAAGATGCCCTGAGCGGAGGCCGGGACATCATCGCCGAATGGGTCAATGAAGACCAGACTGCCCGTACCCTTATGCGTGATTTCTATGCTTCCAGGGCGGTTTTTATGTCCCGGGTCATCCCGGATAAAGCGGCGGAGGGGGTCAAATACAAAGATTACTTTGAGTGGGAGGAGGCGGCGGCAAAGGCCCCATCCCATCGTATCCTGGCCATGAGGCGGGGGGAAAAAGAAGGCTTTCTTCTCCTGCGGGTCTTGCCTCCTGAAGAGGAGGCCATCGTTATACTTGACGGCCTTTTTGTCAAAGGAGAAGGTCCGGCTTCCGAGCAGGTCAAAATGGCCGTGTATGACAGCTATAAAAGACTGCTCTCCCCTTCCATGGAAACTGAAATCCGTCTGGCCGCCAAAAAGCGGGCCGATGAAGGGGCCATAAGGGTCTTTGCCGAGAACCTCCGGCAACTGCTTCTGGCCCCGCCCCTGGGTCAGAAAAATGTGCTGGCCATTGATCCCGGCTTCCGGACCGGATGTAAGGTGGTCTGCCTTGACCGTCAAGGCAAGCTCCTGCATCATGAAACGATTTTTCTGCTTTCTGAAAAAGGCATTGCCGAGGCCGGCTCAAAAATACTCGACCTGTGCAAACGGTTCGGTATTGAGGCCATTGCCATAGGGAACGGCACGGCCGGCCGGGAGACCGAGACTTTCATCCGCAGTCTCGACCTTTCCAAGGCCGTTCAAGTAGTCATGGTCAATGAAAGCGGCGCCTCGGTTTATTCGGCCTCCGAATCGGCCCGGGAGGAATTTCCGGACCAGGATGTGACCGTTCGGGGATCAATCTCCATCGGCCGGAGATTGATGGACCCTCTGGCCGAATTGGTCAAGATCGATCCCAAGGCCATCGGTGTCGGGCAATACCAGCATGACGTGGACCAGGGTGACTTGAAAAAAAGCCTGGACGATGTGGTGATCAACTCGGTTAATCGAGTCGGCGTGGAAGTCAATACGGCCAGCAAACAACTGCTGGCCTATGTCTCGGGATTAGGACCTCAGTTGGCCAAAGGGATCGTGGAATACCGAAATGACCACGGCCCGTACCGATCCAGGGAAGGATTGAAGCAGGTGCCCCGCCTGGGACCCAAGGCCTTCGAACAGGCCGCCGGTTTTCTACGCATCCGGGATGGAGAAAATCCCTTAGACGGGAGCGCCGTTCATCCGGAAAGCTACCCCATTGTCGATGCCATGGCTAAGGACCTGGGCTGCTCGGTCCTGGACCTGATGCGCGATGATCTGCTCCGGAAGAAAATCGATCTGGTGAACTATGTCTCGGAAAAGGCGGGCCTGCCGACCCTTAAGGATATCCTGGCGGAGCTCTCCAAGCCCGGCCGCGATCCCCGGGAGCAGTTCGAGGACTTCCGCTTCACAGAAGGGATCGAAAAGATAGAAGATGTAAAGCCCGGCCTGAAGCTCCCCGGCATCGTGACCAACATCACGGCCTTTGGCGTCTTTGTCGACATCGGGGTCCACCAGGACGGGCTGGTCCATATCAGCGAACTCTCCGACCGGTATATAAAAAACCCGGCCGAGGTTGTTAAAGTTCATCAACCGGTATCGGTGACGGTGCTGGAAGTGGACTTGGCCCGAAAACGGATTTCCCTTTCCATGAAAGGCGGCCGTTCTCAGCCAAAGGATGCTTCAAAAGGACAGGAGAAAAAGAAAGAAGAAAAGAGGCCGGAAAAGAATAAGAAACCCAAAAGCACCTTTACCAACAACCCTTTTGCGACCGCCCTGGGAGACAGGAAATTCAAGTAACTACGCTCCATCCGGAACCTTTGGGGTTCCGGATGGAGCGACCATCTGTTGGCAGTCAGCACAAACTATTTTTAAAGGGTTCCCCCTGAAAGCTGATAGCTAATCGCTGATTGCTTTCAGTCTCCCGCCGGGCTCTTCCCTTTACAGCGATCCAGCTTCTGATCCATAATCGGCAGGTCCTTGGCAGCGGGAATTGCAACGGTCGGGCCGGTAAAAGAAAATTTATTGTCCCAATAATAGGGAGGGATATTAAAAGAGGCCTTCTGCTGAGCCGGCGGCACATAATCACTCACATAATAATCCTGAATGACCTTGTGGTCGCAGGGTCGCATCTTCATGACTGTCCCCATGACATCCTGATAGGTGTCCCCTTCCCAGACCTTGATGATCTTCTCCGGATCAAGGCTGGCTGCCCGCTCGATGACGCTCAAGAGCCAGTAGGTCTGCATGGTATAGGCCCCTTCCGTTCCAATGCCGTGCTCGTAACGAAGGGTATTAAAAGGAGCCTTCCATTTGGTTTTCCAGAGATTGTTCCAGGTCTTGTAGTACTTGATCTGCTCCGGGGTTTTGAAAAAAGGACTGGTGGCGGTGTACTGGCTCAGCTCAACCAGCCCTTTGGAGCCCTCGATCCCGACTTCCTCCAGGAAATTGGGATCATTCAGAAAGATGTGGGCGAATGGCAGCATGATCCCCATCTGTCTGGCCTGCTTAACCAGATTGGCGGCGTCGGGGATCCAGTCGCCGGTGTAAATCACCTCGGCGCCGGAGGCCTTGATCTTGGTCAGGTAAGGGGCAAAGTCGGTCAGAAACAGCTTGTGATAATCCTCGCCCACGATCTGGGCCGTCGGATAATATTCCTTCAGACCCAGCTTGAACCCATCGGCCATGGCATGGCCGAACATGTAATCCTGGCAAAGGATATAAAACTTCTTTTCTTTTTTTCGAATCTGTCCGTAATAATAGGCCAGACCCTTTCCGATGACGCCGGTGGAAAAGGAGGTCATGAAGGAATAGCGACTGAAGCTGGTGGCGTCGTAGAGTTCATCGGACAAAGCGGCGGCATCGATGGTAATAATATGATATTTATTGGCCACTTCGTTGATGATTTTCATAATGTTGCTGCCGTCGGTGCCCCAGAAAACGTTGACCTTTTCCTGCAGGGCCATCCTTTCGCAGATCTTCTTGGCCTGGTCCGGCTTGGACATGGTATCGGCCTTGATGACCTGAACCAGTTTTTTCTTGCCGTCCACCATCAGCCCGCCCCTCTTGTTGATGTCATGGGCGGCCCAGAGGACGCAAGCCCAGTATATCTCTCCCACACCGGCCGCCGGTCCGGAAAAAGAGGCTACGATGGCGATCTTGATGGTGTCCCCCGTGGGAATCATGGCCGGGCTATTGGGATCGAAATCGGACATATCGCCCATTTTGTTGACGTCAAATTTTGCATTGGCCACCATGGCCTTAGACGGACTAAAGACCATCACGGAGAAAAAAGAAAAAGCAAAGACAAGAACGAGAATTCCCATACCCAACCTACCGATCAATTTCATTTTGGTCCTCCTTTTATTTTGATAATAATCTACTATTATTTGAGAAGTCCCTCTTTAATGTCAAGTGAAAAATGTCCTTTCGCTTCCCTTTTTCTACTTGACCCCGGTTCTTTTCCCCATTTATAATCCTGACCTCCGAGTCTTTTATAAAAAGGCGAAGGCGATAAGATGAAATCACAACAGGTCCGCATCCTGTCTCACCATTAGAAAGGATACCAAATGAAGGAATTGGATTGGAGTACCGTGGATAGGGAACCGATGACCTATGAGGTTCAATACACATGGAAGGACGCGGTCCTCTATGCCCTGGGCATCGGCGCCCAGATCGATGAACTCCCTTTTATCTATGAAAATGCCCCTGGTGGGCTCAAAGTTTTCCCCAGCTTCGCGGTCATGGCCGAGCGCTGGCTGATCGGACATTTCGCCAAACAGGTGGAAGGAAACCGCTTTCTGCACGGGGAACAGATGATCCGCCTTCGTCATCCCATCCCCGCTCAAGGGAAGATTATCTCCACCGGCCGGGTGGCCGACGTCTTCGACAAGGGCAAGGCCGCGGTTATCCACTTCCTGTCACAAGGTCACACCGAAGACGGGACCCACCTCTTTGATATCGAACATGTGGCCTTTCATGTCGGCGCCGGTGGCTTCGGTGGAGACCCGGGCCCCAGGTCGGCCCCTTTGAACCCACCTGAGGGGACCAGGCCCAGCTTCAGCCTTTCCTATCCGATCCCGGAGAACCAGGCTGCCTTGTATCGATTGAGCGGGGACCTGAACTATCTGCATATAGACCCGGAATATGCCAAACGCGGGGGCTTTCCCCGGCCCATTTTGCACGGTCTGTGCACCTATGGTTACGCCACCCGGGCTATCCTATACGGCCTTTGCCATGGAGATGTGGGGCGATTCAAGGAATTCAAGGCCCGCTTCTCCGATGTGGTCTTTCCGGGCGATACCCTGACTACCGAAGGCTGGAAAGTGGCGGAGGGACGCTTTATCATCCAGGCCCGCACCGAGCGGGCAGTGGTAATCAGCAGCGCTTATGCTGTTGTCGGGCCATAACTTATGAACTGGGCACCAAGAAACGTGAAAAAGGGTTCAAGGGGCCGGGGGGTCAAGGATTCAAGTGAAAGGCAAGGAAGTAAAACCCTTGATCCCTGGAATCCTGGAATCCTGGAACCCTATTTTCGTACTAAGCTCTCATGCCCGCCTGAAGCGGGCACCATGAAACATGAAAATCTCCCCCCCTCCCTCACCCTCCCCCTCGGAGGGGGGAGGGAAGGGGTGGGGGTGGACAAAGGTTATTTTCGTACTAAGATTTTTTAGAAGATCATCATGGATGACGGCTTCGTAAAAAGTCCGCAAGCCCCCATTTTTGTCATTCCCGTGGAAACGGGAATCCAGTGTTTTTAATTGGTTACGCCTGGCCTGGATTCCCGCCTGCGCGGGAATGACGACTTTTTACGAGTCCATCATGGATGAAAGAGATTTTTACACCGAATCCCCCGTTACGAAGAAGACTCCTTACACCTGTCCAAAATGTCGCCGGCCGTCCGAATTTCCGGTCCGCTGGCTGAAGCGCACCAAGAAGAAGGGCCTTCCCGCCGGGGCCAGCGACCTCGACCGGGCCAAATTCGCCAAAGCCCGTGACTATCTGGTGCGGGTAGACGATTATCTCAATTGCCCCAACCCCCGCTGTCGTCACCGGTTTGAAATCCCCAACGATCAAACCGTCGCTTTTTTGTAAAATGTTCATTGCTTGGGCTTAGAGAGTTTTGAAATCTTCCATGAACCAAAGGAGGCCTGATGGCAACAGAAACAACAAGGATTACCGAAGTCGACAAACTAACCATTTGGGTGCTGACGGACAATTATTTCGATACCCTGCGGCCGGACAGTAAGATCTCCAAGCGCTACCGGGTAGTGCCGGGAAAATCGATCCATGCGGAACACGGCCTGGCTTATTTTATTGAGACCGTCATTGACGGGAAGGCCGTCTCTTGCATGTTCGATTACGGGTTGGACCCCCATGGGGTAATGAATAACCTAAGGCTGCTGGGACTCGACCTGGGAAAAGCCAAGGCCTTCAGCCTGAGCCACGGGCACTTCGATCACTTTATGGCCGCCGCGGAAATCCTGAAACAAAACCAGGAACGGATCGCCAAAGGGACCCCCTTTTACGTGGGCGATGAGGCCTTTTACCGGAGATATTCTCTGCGCCCCGGGACCAATGAGGCCATGGACATCGGGCAATTGAGGAAAGAGGATATTGAAGCCTTCGGACTGGAGGTGATGGAGGTTAAGAGACCGACGCAGATCATTCCAGGGGCTTATTTCACCGGGAACATCGAGCGGGCTACGGCCTATGAAAAGGTGCCGCCCAGTCTGCTTATCAAGCGGGGAGAAAAACCCGAACCCGATGATTTTCGGGGGGAGCAGGCCTTTTTCTTTAACTTGAAAGGGAAAGGACTGGTGGTCCTTTCCGGCTGTGCCCATGTCGGCATCGTCAATACGGTCAAACAGGCGCAGAAATGCGCCGGCATCCAAAAGATCCACGCGGTCCTGGGCGGCTTCCACCTGATCAACGCCAAGCCGGAGATTATTCAAAGGACCGTGTCGGACATCAAAGATCTGAAGCCCGAGTACATTGTGCCGACCCATTGCACCGGTTTTGAGGCCATTTTAGCCTTCGCCAATGAGATGCCGGGCGAATTCGTTCTGAATACGGCGGGCACGCAATATACCTTTACGGCCTAAAGGGATAATATCGGCCTATTTCATCTGTTTCAACCGGATTGTCAGCCTCTGGGTGGCACCGGTTGAAACGGTAACGATCTCCAGATGATCCTGATACCCTGATTTTTTAACCACCACCTTATGCATGCCGGTAAGGACCCCCTCCTCATAGGTATTATCTTTCGACGGCTCCACTTTGTTTCCGTCGATGAATACCGTCGCATCCGGGGGATCCACTTCGATAAAGATAAAACCGGATGGTTTGACATTATGAGGCCCTGAGGGCTCCTGTGAAGGGGGAGAATAACCGGGTGGATAGGGAGAGAAATTAGGGTCCCATTGCGCCAGGGTCCCCAGGGAACCATTCATTTGCGGGGTTTCAATCAGGGCGGCGGCCGCGGCCTGTCCGCCGAAGCCCAAAACAAAGGGTACCCCAAAAAACAAGAATGCATAGGCGGCTATTTTAAAACTTTTCAGAAAAATCATCGGTTCCTCCTTCAAAATGTTAGCCGGTGAGAATGCTTTATTCATTTGAACCTTTTTTCACCCTTAGCTTAAATCTCTTTTGTTTACAATAAAAAAGTCGGGCAAGTAAACAGGCCTCAAGGGGACGTTGTCCACCTCATTCAGTTTTTCTGGCTGCTTCCATCCTGTTAATCGCCATGGCCACTCCTGTTGTCCCAATCCCTAACCTGACGGGCGATCTCGGCCATCGGAATTCCTAATTCTAAGTATAAATAATAGCAGATTGGAAGTGAGAAGGGAATGTTTCCCGCACCCTGTTTTCCGTCCTGCTTTTCTCCTTGCTCCGGTCTTTTTCTTGCCTTATACTCCTAATATTAAGATCTGAAAAAAGGTAATAGTAAAAAGTTAAAAAGGAGCGGGCCAGTCGAAGGGCTTGAAACTTCCTAACCAATAAAAAATATAGGGAGAGGTGAGGAAAATGGCTGATCCGAAGGTATGGGACGACGCACAACCCTTTTACTTCAAGGGGAACTCCACGGGGGCCCTGGTGATCCATGGCTTCACCGGCAGCACCCAGAGCATGCTGCCTTACGGGAAAGCACTGGCGGCCAGGGGCTACACGGTGATAGGACCGCGCCTGCCGGGGCACGGCACCACGGTGAAAGACATGGCCTTCCGAAAGTACACCGAGTGGACCGGTGAGGCGGAGCAGGCTTTGCATAAGCTGCGTGGCCAGTGTGACCAGGTTTTCGTAACCGGTCTCTCCATGGGGGGCACCATCACCCTATTCCTTGCAGCTAACTTTGGTGATGAGATCGCCGGCATCATTCCCTTAAACGCCCTGGTCCTTACCGAGCCCTTGCTGCGGTTAACCTCCATACTCCAATATCTATTGAAGACGCGGCCGGGAGTAGGAAGCGACATCAAAAAGCCGGAGGCCAAGGAATCGTGTTACGACCAGGTGCCTGTTGCCGCTGCATATGAGCTGACCAGGCTGTTAAAGGTGACAAGGGAAGGCCTGCCGCGCGTCAGGGTGCCTGCCCTGGTCATCGCCTCCCGCGAGGACCACGTGGTGCGGGAGCCGGCCAACGCCGAATACATCATGGCCAAACTCGGCTCGAAGGACAAGAAGCTGCTGTGGCTGGAGAATTCCTATCACGTGGCTACCCTGGACAACGATGCCGAATTAATTTTCGAGCAAGCAGCAGAATTTATTGAGAGTAAAAAGTGAAAGGTCGGAAGGGAAAAGTTATAAGTTAAAAATGGACGTCCACAAAGGCGAAAGGGAGAAAGCGGACTGGATCATTTAACCTAAGGAGATTGCCATGAAAGATTTAAATTATATGACCATTGCTGAGGAAAGCATCAAAAAAATCAGAAAGGGGGCCTTTTTAACGGTAAAAGCCGGCAAGGCGCTCAACACCATGACCATTGGTTGGGCTGCTTTCGGGTTTATCTGGCAAAAGCCGATCATGATGGTAGCAGTACGGTCTTCGAGGCATACCTCTGGTATTATGGAAGCGGCAGAGGATTTTACCGTTACTGTGCCGGCGGGTGATATGGGCGAAGAAACGACCTTTTGCGGATCGAAATCCGGCCGGGACGTGGACAAGTTTAAAGTGTGCAACCTGGAATTATTCCCCGGTAGTAAGGTTGTTTCGCCTATTATCAAAACCCCGGGGCATCATTACGAGTGCAAAATAGTCTACAAGTCCGCCATGAACCCAGCCTATCTGGACAAAGGATATGATACGTCCCTTTATCCACAAAAAGATTACCATACCCTTTACTTTGGCGAGATACTGGCCTGCTACGAAACCTGATATTTAGTACCGACTCTCGCCCGCTTCGCTCGAGATCGCGGGGGACTCAGAGAGAAACCTTCCAGGTTTGTTAAAGATGACGTAGCCCCACTCAAACCTGAATCCTGGCCCCGGCTTTCAGGTCTTCTTCCTTCATCAAAAAAGGGCGTCTAAAAGTTCGGTTTGAAAGCTGCCGGGACCCAGACCCTTGATGGCTGCCTTTTCACCGGCCAAACCAAAATAGGCCAGGGCGGTGGTGGCGGCTTGAAAAGGATCGGGATCAACGGCCAGGAAGGCCCCTATGATCGCGGTGGCCGTACACCCCGATCCGGTAACGGTGCTCATCATCTCATGTCCGTTCATCACCCGGGCGACCCGCTTCCCGTCGGTGACCAAGTCCACGGCCCCGGTGATGGCCAGGACGGTCTTGAGTTCCCTGGCCAGGGCCATGGCCGTCTGGGTGGCCTGATCCACGGTATGGACGGAATCTACCCCTTTGGTAGTGACCTCTGGACCTTCTTTCGCCAGGGAGAGGACCTCCGAGGCATTTCCACGGATCACCTGGATAGAGATCTCTTCAATAAGCCGCTTGGCCGTGTCGGTGCGCATCCGGGTGGCCCCGGAACCCACCGGATCAAGGATCACCGGGACCTTAAGGGCATTGGCCTTTTTGCCAGCCTTGAGCATAGACTCAATCCAGGGGGGACTCAATGTGCCGATATTGAGCACCAAGGCTCCGGCATAAGAAACCATTTCTTCCACCTCTTCGGCGGCATGGGCCATGACTGGCGAGGCACCGCAGGCCAACAGGGCATTGGCGGTAACGTTCATGACTACGTAGTTGGTGATGTTGTGGATCAGCGGTTTTCTTTCGCGCACTTCCCTCAAATTCTCTGCGGCCTTCCGGGCCATTTCCTGGTTGAACATACCCCTTTATTCTCCTTGAAAACTTTTTTTGGCTTCAGACCCAGAGGGACCCATAGGGACATTTTATCCCGGCCGATTCCAGATAAATGACTTCCGGGACAGCTTTGGCCGGACAAAAATAGTCATGGCTATCGCCTGCCGGTGTCAAGTAGTCATTATTATGAGACGGTAATAAATCAGGGCCTATCGCTTAAACGAAAATGATCCCATCCCGAGGGCTTAATGGGGCGCCTTTGGCCGTCAGACAGGAGCAAGGTAATCTCTCCGGGACGTTCGATGATCCTGCCTATTTCCGTTACGGGAACAGGGCAGCATTGGGCGCTTTTGGAAAGAAGCAAGGCGACATCTTCCGACCTGCAGGTGATCACCAGTTCGTAATCATCACTCTCGCCCAACAAAAATTCGTACGGGTCCTGGTTTAACAGGGCAGCCGCCCGGCGAAGCGCTTCACTTATGGGGAGTTTTTCTTTGCCTAAATCGGCCCCCACCTGGCTTTCCTGGCAGATATGCCCCAGGTCGGCTAAAAGTCCATCGCTGGTATCGATCATGGCCGTGGCCAAACCGGCTTGGGCAAGTGTCGCCCCCAATGAAGCCCGGTGCGAAGGGGTGTTAAAGATTTTGATTAAGGGATGATCCATTATTTTGGGGTCATTTTGGGCCTGAAGCAAAAGCCTAAGCCCGGCCGCCGCCTGGCCCGGATATCCGGTAACCAGGATGACGTCCCCCGGCCTGGCCCCGGAGCGGCGAACCCCCTTCCCTTGTTCGACTTCCCCGATCAAAGTGATGTCGATGAACAGACCATTGCCCGATCGGGTAAGATTGCCCCCGATGATCGAGGCATTGAAAGGGTTAAGTTCTAAGAGGAATCCGCGGTACATCTCTTCGACATCCCGGACAGGAAAGTCGGCCTTTAACCCAAGCGAGACGAGGGCATAAAGGGGCCGGCCTCCCATGGCCCCGATGTCGCTGATGTTGAGGGTCATAGCCCGGCGCCCTAAATCCAGGGGAGAAATATGACCGGGCAAATAGTGGCGGCCTTCTAACAGGGAATCACAGGTGACCAAAATTTCATATCCCGGGCGGGGGAGAAAGGAGGCCGTGTCATCGCCGATTCCCAGGGTCACCCTTTCGGACCGAATGCCTTCCCTGATCAGGAGATCGTTGATTCTCCGAATCAGCCCGAATTCTCCAATATCCGTTATTCGTTGAGGCATAGTGGCGTCTTCTTCTTTAATCTTTATGCCCTCAAAGAGGCTCGTCTATCGAATCACCAGGCCTCGAAACCATTCGGCCGCCGTCTTGGGGTCTTCTTGACAACAGACCGCCGAGATCACGGCAATACCATAGGCCCCGGCCTCCATCACCTGAAGGGTATTATTTTGGGTGATACCGCCGATGGCAATGATCGGCAAAGGGATCTCTTTGACGACTTGCTTCAGGAGGGAAAGTCCGCTCACCGGGCCGGCGTCCTCCTTAGAGGCCGTAGGAAAGACAGGGCCGAACCCGATATAGTCCGCACCTTCCAGGAAACACTTGCGGGCCTCTTCCAGGGTGCTGGCCGACCCGCCGATGACGGCCTCTTCTCCCAGAAGTTTTCTGGCTAAGGGGATGGGAAAATCCTCCTGCCCAAGATGAACCCCGTCGGCCTGAGCGGCCAGGGCCACATCTATACGGTCATTGACAATAAAGGTCACCCCGGCCTTTCGGCATAAGGCCTGCATCTGTCGGGCGATCAAGATCATCTCTCTGGTAGTCCCGGCTTTCTGGCGAAATTGGATCGTATCGGCCCCGCCGGTAATGGCCAGCTCAACCAGCTTGGGATGAGAAAAACGGGTTTGAAGCCGGGTATCCGTCAGGACATGGAATCTTCCGGTCTTTTTCATATTTTTACCTTAACAGATCAAAAAGGGACTTCCGGTAAGGAAATCCCCTTTGGGTCCATAGGTGCCAGTGGAAAGGTGTCGGGGTCCGAATTTACAAAACAGAGATAAGCTCTACAGTAAAAATAAGCACCGCATTCGGACCTATTTGAGGTCCGGCCCCTCGTTCGCCGTAGGCCAGCTTTGAAGGTACGAACAGTTGCCACTTGGAGCCAACCTTCATCATTTGGAGCGCTTCGGTCCAGCCGGGAATTACCCCATTGACCGTAAAAGTGGCCGGTTCTCCCCTTTTGTATGAGGAATCGAATACGGTGCCGTCGATGAGGGTGCCTTCGTATTGGCAAGTTACCTTGTCGGTGGCCTTGGGTTTTTTCCCGGTGCCTTCTTTAATAATCTTGTATTGTAAGCCGCTGGGAAGGGTTTTGACCCCCTCTTTCTTTTTATTCGCGGCCAGGAAGGCCTCCCCTTCCTTTTTATTTTTTTCGCCGGCTGCTTTCATCTTTTCGGCCTGTTTGGCCGCCATTTCTTTTTGAAAAGCGGTCATAACCGTATGCATTTCTTCTTCGGAGAGCATGGTTTTGGCGCCGGAAAGGGCATCCTTGAACCCCTTGGCAAATTGTTCCGGGTCTATTTCCGTCGGCAACTGTTTCATGTTTCTGCCCACATTGACTCCGATGGTGTAGCTAAGTTTGTCTTTCTGACTTTTGGGCACGCTGTTCTCCGCGGCAAAGACCGATGTCGCCAAAAACACCAACCCCATCAATCCAATCCATTTTAATTTCATAGTAACTCCTTTTACTTGTATTGGCCCGTCTCCAAGGACAGACGTTTTTTTTGCACCTTAAGCATATTTTTAAATTATCACTTTTTATTGGGCTTGTCAAACGAGGATGGTTGGGTAAAGGGCATAAAAAATCCCTCAAGGCGGAAGCCCTTCGTCAGGACATCTCAGAACCGTCCCAACAGATCTTGCCGGCCTGGATGAGGTGGCCGGGAAGGTCTTTATTAATCATCTCCCCGGCCAATCGGGCACACTTGATCAATTTCTGGAAATCAACACCGCTTTCAATCCCCATCTCCTCCAGCATATTGACCAGATCTTCCGTAGCCACATTTCCGGAGGCCCCCGGAGCGTAAGGACAGCCGCCCAATCCTCCGATGGAGCCGTCAAATATTTGAATTCCCTGCTGGAGTGAGGCCAGGATATTGGACAGGGCCAGTCCCCGGGTATCGTGAAAGTGAAGGGCCAGTCCTGTTTGGCCGAATCGGGGTTTGATCCGTTCAAGCAGACAACTGACCGTCAAAGGATTGGCCATCCCCGTGGTATCCCCCAGGGCGATTTCGTGTATTCCCAGGGCCTGGTATTCATCGATGATAAATTCAACCTTCTCCGGACCAATCTTCCCTTCATAGGGACAACCAAAGGCCGTGACAATGTATCCCCTCATCCGGACCTTGTTGGCCAGCGCCTTTTCGGCAATATTACGAAATCCCTTCAGGGAATCAGCGATCGACATGCGGACGTTTTTCTGATTGTGTGTTTCCGAAGCAGAAACAAACAAACCGATCTCCTGTACACCGGCCATTAAGGCCCTCTCCAGCCCTTTCTCGTTAGGGACCAATGCGGAATAAGTGAGGCCGGGTCTACTTCGAATTCGTTTCACTACCTCTTCCGAATCCCGGAGTTGCGGAATGGCCTTGGGATGGACAAAGGATGTGATCTCGATTCTTTTGAGACCGGTTTCGGAAAGACATTCGATCAAGGCGATCTTCTGATCGGTAGGAACGAATTCGGCTTCATTCTGGAGCCCGTCCCGGGGTCCGACTTCGACAATGGTAACGGAGCTGGGGAGGTTCATTTTTTATTCCTTTCGCCCGGCAAAACCCAGGAGGGATGAAATATTTCTGCAAGCTTCCAGGAGCAAGGGACAAAAGGTTTTTAAGGCCTCCTGCCTGGAATGGCGTATGAGCGGGAAGGATATATTCATAGCCGCTATGGCCATTCCGGCCTGATTGCGCAAAGGAGCGGCAATGGCGAAAAGCCCGGCCTCCAACTCTTCATCGTTCAGAGCGAATCCTTTTTGACGAATATTTTTCAGTTCATCCTTGAGGACCTTGATCGATGAGATCGTTTTCCCTGTCTTCTTTTCGAAGTGAATTTGTCTGAGGATATCTTCCAATTGGACCTCCGAAAGATAGGCCAGCATAGCTTTCCCCATGGAAGACAGATGGGCAGAGAGACGGCTGCCGATCCGTAGGTTCGCTTCTAAAATATGTGCGGACTGAAGGCGTTCCACAAAAATAACCTCCGGTCCGCTGAGGATGGCCAGGTTCACGGTCGTTCCGGTCTTTTCTCGGATTTCTTTCATAAAAGGCAGGGCCAATTCTCGAATGCTGCTTTTTCTTGCAGCGGATAACCCGATGGAAATCATCTTCGGGCCTATAAAATATCCGCTAGTTTCCGGGTCTTTGGAGATAAAGCCCACCTTGGTGAGCGTCTGGAGGATACGGAAACAGGAGGTTTTTTTCACCCCGGAGATCTTCACCAAGTCTTCCAGTTTGAGGGGAGACCCATGCTGGGATAGGAAGCAGATCAGATTCACCGCCTTTTCCAGGGATTTAATATAGTCTTTATCTTCCATCAAATATCCCCGATCAAGTAATCCCGCGCTTCCCCATGGGGAAAAGAAGCGGTTTCATTCCAGTACCCCTGGATGTGCCCCGGAGAGTTATTTTAATCCAAAATAGGCACGGCGCAGGGCATCATTTTCATGCAAGGCAGTGACAGTTCCTTCAAAACCGATGCGTCCCCCCTCGAGGGTGTAAACGCGGTCGGCAAGTTCGAGGAACTTGATATTCTGTTCGGCGATTATGAACGACAACCCCTGTCCGTGAAACTGGCCGAGGATCCGGATGAATTCTTTAACCGAAAGGGGCGAGAGCCCGGCCGAGGGTTCGTCCATTACAACTAAACGCGGGTTACCGGCAAGTGCTTTGGCTATGCCGAGCATCTTGCGTTCGCCACCGGAGAGGCTGCCCGCCAGCGACCGGCGACGTTCGCCCAGTCGGGGGAAAGCCCCATAGAGTGTTTCCATGCATTGGCGCAACTCGGAGGCAGGAGAGAACTGGCCCCCGATACGGAGGTTCTCTTCGACCGTCAAGCCGGGAAAGCATCCGGTCTCAGACATATAGGCCACACCCCTGCGCACCCGCCCATCGGTGCGTAACCGGGTGATGTCGTGGCCTGAAAAACGGATCTCGCCCCGCCAGACCGGGATCAGACCCATCAATACCTTAAGGAACGTTGTCTTCCCCGCTCCATTGGACCCGAGCAGCACTACACTCTCGCCCTCCCGGGCCGTGAGGCCCGCCCCCCACAATACCTGGACGCCACCATCATACCTAATGAACTCCAGATAATTCCGTATTAAGAAATCAAATTCCGTATTTTTCTTTTTGATATTCCTTCTGGAATTGAATGTCAAGAAAAAATGATGGCTTTTTTAAAGATCGCCAGAAATGAAGGATTGTTGAAAATAGGCGCAATGGAATTCCCAGGAAAGGTTGAACGCCCTTGAATCGCCTTGCATATAATCCTTGCCTGAAAACAAACTCACGGGGTATAGTAATAGAATAGTTCGGAGTGAAGAGTTCGGAGTTTGGAGAAACCTTTTCATGCTTTGTTGATGTCGCGGGTGCCCCAAAGAGGCATAAAGGTTTAGCTCGTAAAGGAATCAAGAGAGAGAGGCATTCAATTCTATGGCCACGGAACCGAATAAAGTCATCTATACCATGATTCAGGTCAGCAAATATTATGATAAGAAACCGGTATTGAAAAATATCTCCCTGTCCTATTTTTACGGGGCCAAAATCGGAGTCCTGGGTCTCAACGGGTCGGGTAAGAGTTCCCTTCTTCGGATCCTGGCTGGCGTCGACCCAGAGTTTAACGGCCAGACCATCCTTTCCCCGGGCCTTTCCGTGGGTTTTCTGGAGCAGGAGCCTCAATTGGATGACAGCAAGACCGTGAAGGAAATCGTCGAACAAGGGGTCCAGGAAACGGTCGACCTGTTAAATGAGTTCAACCGGATCAACGAACAGTTTGCCGAGCCCATGTCCGATGAGGCCATGGACAAGCTCATCGAGCGCCAGGGCCGGGTGCAGGAAAAACTGGATGCCCTGGAGGCCTGGGAGTTGGATTCCCGACTGGATATGGCCATGGAGGCCCTGCGTTGTCCTCCCGGCGATACATCGGTCAAGGTATTATCCGGAGGAGAAAGACGGCGGGTGGCCCTTTGCCGGCTCTTGCTTCAAAAACCGGACATTCTCCTTTTGGATGAGCCCACCAACCACCTTGACGCTGAATCCGTGGCCTGGCTGGAAAGACATCTGCAGCGCTATGCCGGGACCGTCATTGCCGTAACCCATGACCGGTATTTTCTGGATAATGTGGCCGGCTGGATCCTGGAGCTGGATAGAGGGGAGGGGATTCCCTGGAAGGGAAATTATTCTTCCTGGCTGGAGCAGAAGCAGAACCGGTTGCGCCTGGAAGAAAAAAGCGAAAGCAAACGTCAAAGGACCCTTGAGCACGAATTGGAATGGATCCGTATGTCCCCCAAGGGTCGTCATGCTAAAGCCAAGGCGCGTATTAACTCCTATGAATCCTTAGTCAATCAAGAGAGCGAAAAAAGAGAAAAAGACCTGGAAATCTACATTCCTCCAGGACCGCATCTGGGGAACTTGGTCATACAAGCGGATAATGTGAGCAAGTCTTACGGCGACAACCTGCTGATGGATCAGGTTTCTTTTACCATCCCGCCGGGCGGGATCGTCGGGGTCATCGGATCCAACGGTGCCGGCAAGACCACACTCTTCCGCCTGATTAATGGCCAGGAAACGCCGGACGCAGGCATGCTTAAGATCGGGGAAACGGTCAGGTTGGCTTATGTGGACCAAAGCCGCGATGTGCTCGACCCGGAAAAAACCATCTGGGAAATGATTTCCGGCGGCCAGGACACCCTTAAGCTGGGGACGCGGGAAGTCAATTCCCGGGCTTATGTGGCCAGATTCAACTTCTCCGGCAGCGATCAACAAAAAAAAGTGGGGCTCCTTTCCGGCGGGGAACGCAACCGGGTCCATTTAGCGCGCATGTTGAAAGAAGAGGCCAATGTGCTTCTTTTGGATGAACCGACCAATGATCTGGATGTCAATACCATGAGGGCCATGGAGGAGGCCCTGGAGAATTTCGGCGGGTGCGTCATGGTCATCAGCCATGACCGCTGGTTTCTGGACCGTATCGTCACCCATATCCTGGCCTTTGAAGGGGAAAGCAAGGTCCTCTGGTTTGACGGAAACTACTCCGAGTATGAAGCCGACCGAAAGGCCCGCCTGGGGGCCGCCGCCGATCAGCCTCACAGGATCAAGTACCGGCATTTAACCAGGGGATAGAATAGAGGATCGAGGAGGATTTGGGCGAGAAAATACCGCCATAGGAACAACAATATACAGCTTATACCTTATTTTATTGATCCGGGGGCTCGGGTAAACTGAATTTGTAGAAAGCTCACAAAGCCGTGGTTATTGTGGTTTTCTCAAACAGATCAAGGAAAGGAGGAATTATGAAAACGCAGAGACTATTTTCGCTTTCCACTGGAGTTTTTTTCTTTATGGCCATCCTCGTTCTACCCTTGGGAATGTCAAAGTTCATCACCCCCTGTCTGGCGGCCAACGATGCCTTGGAAGCCGAAAAGTTAGTGGAAATGAGCAAGCTGACGTTAGAAAGCTTCATGGCTGACCCGAATTACTCCGATTTTCACAAGTTGATAAAAAAGGCCAAGGGCGTGTATATTGCCCCTGAGATGATTAAAGGTGCCTTTGTGGTGGGTGCTTCGGGGGGCAATGGGGTCTTTCTGGTCAAAGATAGACAGACCGGCACCTGGACCGGGCCGGCCTTTTATACTATCGGAGGGGTCAGCATCGGTATTCAGGCCGGTGGCCTCGCCGCCGAGGTCGTTCTTTTGATATTGACGGATCGAGGCGTTTCTTCGTTGATGGCCAATAGTGTCAAACTCGGGGCCGATCTGGGCGTGGCCGTGGGTCCTGTTGGGGCCGGGGCCTCTGCTGAAACGGCCAATCTCAGTGCCGACATCATCAGCTATACTCGTTCCAAGGGCCTTTACGCCGGCTTTTCTTTGGATGGGGCGGTGGTCGCGGTCAGGGATTCTTTGAACGAAGCCTATTATAACCAAAAAGTTCGACCCAGTGATATCCTGATTGGGAAATCGGTTACCAATCCTCAAGCCAAGGAGTTGATTGAAGAAGTGTCCAAGGCGACCAGTGAAAAATAATCTCCGGGCCTCTCAAGAGACACCGGTGTCATCTTTATTCATCGAATCCAGAGGCAATTCATTTCTTGCCTGATCTTCCCCCGGCGAAAGCTCGCCGGGGGGGGGAAGACTTTTCCCCAACAACCCTGAAAGATTCTCGTCCATTCTTTAACCCATGGTCAAAAAGAGTGCCGCCCCCGGAGCGCTTAAAAATCGACCATTTTAGCTTATTAGATCACCTTCCCCAAGCGACTGCAGAGGGAGAAAGGATCTCACCAAAGAGGATTATTAAATTGACTTTTCAACCATGAAAATATAAAAAACTTTAGGTCACCTTATATCACCTAAAAAGAATTAAGATATTTTGGGTGACTTCTCTAAAAAAACAAACGATGGTGAATAAGGACAGGATCTATGGCCGCGCAGGATGAGATTTTGGTTATCGACGACTCTCCGGTAGTGGTGAAGCTGCTAACGGATATTCTGGCGGCTGAGGGTTTCCAGGTGCGATCCGCCGAGACCGGGGAACTGGCGCTTCGCTCCGTGGCCGCCAAGCCGCCCGGGCTGATTTTGCTGGATATCAAGCTGCCGGGCATGGATGGATTCGAAGTCTGTCGGCGGCTCAAAGCCCGGAAAGAAAGCCGCGAAATCCCGATCCTGTTTATCAGCGGCCTTGACGACCTCGACGTCAAGGTGAGAGGTTTTGGACTCGGGGCAGTCGATTTTATCACCAAGCCCTTCCAGCGCGAAGAACTCTTAGCCCGGGTGCGCACGCATCTGGAATTGAGCCGGTTGAGGAAAAGTCTCGAAACCCAGGTAGCGAAAAAAACAGCCGAATTGCGCGAGTCAACGAAAGCGATATTGCGCGAACGGGATTTCTCTAATGTCATTCTGAACAGCCTGCCGGACATTTTTTATGTTTTCGATCAAGCCGGAAAATTTTTGAGTTGGAATAAAAATTTGGAACAAATCTCCGGATATTCCGGCGAGGAAATTGAAGAAATGGGCCTGCTCGACTTTTTTATCGGCCCGGACAGGGTCTTGATCCAGGAAAAAATTCAGGAGGGCTTTGACAAGGGCATTTGCGATATGGAGGCGGAACTGATCTCAAAAAGCGGGGAAAGGACACCCTATTATTTTACTGGGCGGAAGATCCATATCGAAAAAAAAACCTACCTTATTGGTGTTGGAATGGACATTGCCGAACGTAAGCGGACCGAAAGGGCCTTATTAAAGAGCGAAGAACGGTTTCGGGTCGCTGCTGAAAGCACCAATGATTTTATCTTTGAAGAGAATTTCAAGACAGGTCAATTGGAATGGTTCGGCAAAGCGATTGAAAAATTGAGAGATCTGTTAGGAGAAATTCCTTATACTGAAACCGCTTTTGAAAAGATGATCCACCCTGAAGACCGCGACCGCATTGTGGAGGAGGTCAAAAAACATATCTGAAGCCGGGAACCGTTTCGGGAGGAATATCGGCTTATCGGGAAGGACGGAAACATCCTTGACCTGCTCAGCCAAGGCATCAGCCTCTGGGATGAAAAAGGGAAACCTTATAAATGGATCGGGGCCTTAACCGACATCACCGAGCGCAAAAAAAAGGAAGAGGAACTCAAACAAAGCTTGGATAAACTGCATAAAGCCATGGGCGGGATCATTCAGGCCATGGCCCTGGCCGTGGAAACCAGGGACCCCTACACGGCCGGCCATCAGCGTCGGGTCGCCAACCTGGCCCGTTCCATCGGCCAGGAAATGGGGCTGGCCAAAGACCAGGTGGAGGCCATCCGTATGGCCGGGATGGTTCATGATTTAGGAAAGATATCCATACCGGCCGAGATCCTTAGTAAACCCACCAAACTAACCGCTCTCGAATTCAGCCTGATCAAAGTCCACCCCCAAACCAGTTATGACATCTTAAAAGATATCGATTTCCCCTGGCCCATTGCCCGGATCGTTTCCCAACATCATGAGAGGATCAATGGTTCAGGGTATCCCTCGGGTCTTAAGGACCAAGAAATACTCCCAGAAGCCAAGATTTTAATGGTAGCCGATGTGGTCGAGGCCGTTGCCTCGCACCGTCCCTATCGCGCGGCTTATGGCATTGATGCGGCCCTGGATGAAATCTCTAAAAACAAAGGCATTCTCTACGATCCCGAAGTTGTCAATGCCTGCCTCAGGCTCTTCCGGGAGAAGGGATTTAAATTGGAGTAAATCCGGAAACAGAGATCCCGCCCAATCTGGTAGGAGGTAGCCGAGATGGCCTACCCCCTCCCAACAGAACGGCTCGTACCGGCCAGGTAAGCCGCTCTTCGATTAGCGACTGAACTTCAGTTCAAGAGGTAGTTGCCTCTGGATGAAGTCACTTAGAAAGGTCAACCTTTGCCTTCTGAACCATTGGAGATTCATCACACAACGAACCTCCCGTCGATTGACCGATTGCCATTTGTTCATCTTGACCCAGACTCGGTTAGCCTCCCGGCCTTTATAATCGGACCGGGTTAGCATCCTTTGAAACTTGCGGGGTCTTTTCCATTTCTTTAGTTGCATGGATCTAAGCCGATTCCGAACCCAGCCATCGAGTTCCGCAATTGGTCTGCTGAACTCCTGGACCCGAAAGTAGGCCATCCACCCTCGTAAGTATTCGTTGAGTTCCCGGATCACCCGGTTCATAGATAAGGGGTTGTTTCTCCGGGTTAATTCTCGTATTCTATTCTTGAATTTAACCCGGGCCTTGTCCCTGACTCGGATTTTTCCTCTGAGTATTTGAAACCCCAGGAAGGGAATATCTTTAATCAGCGCGACTTGGCTCTTTTCCCGGTTAACCGGAAGTCTCAAC
>CAWIRY010000168.1:0-10164 GCA_963838485.1 uncultured delta proteobacterium
GTCCTCCCCCCCATCCTAACTAATCGGAACAAGGGGGGCAAGACCCCCTGGCTTGACATCTTACCCGCTTGTCTGTACCTTTAGAGATACCTATGTTTACCAACATCATCTTTTTTATTTTAGCTCTGTTGATCTATCAAACCCGTTCTTTGGGGCCGAGACTCCCGGCCTTCAACCTTTGGGTCAATGCCGGCATGGTCTTGATTTTTGTGGCCATCTATGGGATGGAAACCTGGAGACGGTTCCATCGGCTTTATCTCCTGTCCCTCCATAACCGGCAGGAATCCTATGTCTTGCAGCGGGGGCTCCAGCAGGCCACCCAATATTTAATGATCCTTTCCTTAGTTTTTTTTGCCTCGGAAATCTACCTTCTGAATTTCAAATCGTTAGTCGCCTTGATTCCAGGGATCAGCCGTTTTTCCTCGTTGGAAGGGGGGCTGGGCATCAGCCTGTATCTCATCCATGTGGCCCTGATCTGGGTGTTGGGTTATCCGGCCCAGAAATCGATACTCCATTCCAGCCAGCCCAAGGGTCCCTATCTCCGGTCCCAATTCCAGTTTAATCTGCCTATCCTGTTCCCTTGGTTCTTGATTACTTTACTTTCGGACTTAATCGAATTGTTTGCCGGTCCGGGGCTGCGAAATTTTCTAAATCAGCCTTTGGGTGAAATGACCTTTGTCCTCATTTTTTTAATCGTCTTATCGATTTTTTTCCCCTTTCTGATCAAGACCTGGTGGCAATGCCGGCCTCTTCCGGAGGGGTCCAAGCAAAAAATCCTTTTGGCCTTTTGTCAGGAGATGGGTTCTCCCTTTCGACAGATTTTTCTCTGGCCGGCCTTTGGCGGCCGGATGTTGACCGCCGGAGTCATGGGCTTAGTCAGACGGTTTCGATACCTGTTGATTACTCCGGCCTTGCTGGATCTTCTGGAACCCGATGAGTTGGTGGGGGTCATAGCCCATGAAATAGGACACATACGAAAAAAACACCTTCTTTTTTATCTGTTTTTTTTCGTCGGTTATGTCCTTCTGGCGGTCTTCTTTTCCCAGTGGATCTCCAGCCAAGTCCTTCGCTATCCGGCTTTCCTCGGCTTTATCTCTTCCTTTAAAGGCTATTCCGAAGATCTGTTTTCGGTGGTTCTGATCCTGCCCATGGCCCTTGGTTTGATCCTTTATTTTCGCTTTCTCTTTGGCTTTTTTATGCGCAATTTTGAACGACATGCCGATCTTTTTTCCCTGGAAATCATCGGCTCTCCCCGGCCTTTGGTCCGGTCCCTGGAAAAGATCGGTTATTCGTCCGGACAGGGCCGGGACCTCCCCAGTTGGCACCATTTCAGCATCGCCCAGCGCGTGGACTTTTTGGAACAAGTCAGCCATCACCCCGACCTGGCCGGCCGGCACAAAAAAAAGATGACCTGGGCGGTAGGCCTGTTTTTTTTCCTGCTGGTCGGTTTGGGAGTCTATGGTTTTGAGGAACGGATCTGGTTTTCATCAGGGGCCGCCGAGGACCCCCGGGTATTGGAAACTCTGTTGACCCGGGAACTCCGCTCCCGGCCGGAAGACACCAAAATCATGATGGCCTTGGCCATGGTCTATTATGAACAAAAACGTTACGGCCAGGCCAAGGAGATTTATGAAAAAATTTTACAGGGGGATCCTCAAAACGCATGGGCCATGAACAACCTGGCCTGGATGCTGGCCACCGGAAAAGATCAGGACTTTCATCAGCCTCAGAAGGCCCTGGCCTTGGCCCGGAAGGCGGCGGCCTTGAATCCCGTCCCCATGATCTTAGATACCTTGGCCGAGGCCTATTTTGCCAATGGGCGCTTTGACCTGGCCCTCCAGGTCATTCAACAGGCACTGGCCAAAAATCCGGCCAATCGTTCCTATTACCTGGCTCAGGAGAAACGCTTTAAACAGGCCATTGAAAAGGAAGAATTTAAGATAAAAAAAAGTTGACATTATAATTGGGCCATGATAGATGAATGTGATCTTTTACACAACCCAGGTTTTCCAAAAAAATGGATGGGTTGAGAAGCCTGCCGAATCTTTGGGATCGGGATGAGGCTTCGTGCAGAAAGAGACCAAAAAATATATCAAATTGTTAGCCATAGTCAGTACCATGGGAATCTCCATGGCTCTGGCTATCGTCATCGGTATTGCCATCGGCATTTATCTGGATAAATGGTTTCAGACCAAGTATCCATGGTTTTTTCTGATTTTTATGGTTTTAGGGATCATAGCCGGTTTTAGAAATATCTATGTGATCATGAAAAGAACAGAAAAAGACCTTTGATGACCCGGGGATTGTCTATTTGGAGAAAAAGAATAGGGGATCAGGACCCTCTGCTTAAAAGAGTCCGGATCATGAACGGGGTTGTCTTCACCCTTCTCCTCCTGATAAGCCTGACCCTCATGCCCCCTTTTTTTACCCTGGGAGTGGCTATGGGAGGTTTAATCGTCTTGATTAATTTCCTCCTGCTCTACCGGATTTTAAAGAAGGCCTTTATTCCGGATCGGCTGGCCAGCCCCAAAGTGGTCATTATTAAATATTATCTGCGGTTGTTAGGGACCGGCGTTCTCCTGTATTTTTTGATTGCCAAAAGGATGGTCGATCCCTTGGGTCTGGTGGTCGGTTTGTCGGTGGTGGTAATCAACTTGACCCTCGTGGGTTGCAATGAAATGAGGAAAATCCTTTTTAAGGAGGCCAATTAGTTCATGGAACACCCGATTTTTTTTATGACCAAGCTTTTTGAATCCGTCGGTTTAGGCCATTTTGCCCATGCCTATCCCCATGTTACTTATACTTGGTTGATCATGGTGCTTTTGATCATCTTTTCCCTCCTGGCCGTACGGTCGATCAAGATGATCCCTGAAGGGGGGCAGAATTTTTTTGAGGTGGTCATTTCAGGAATTGAAAACTTCCAGGTGGAGGTCATGGGCGAACACGGGCGCTCTATGTTTCCCCTCATCGCCACCTTGGGCCTCTTTATATTCTTTTCTAATGTCATGGGCCTGATCCCGGGTTTTTATTCCCCCACGGCTTCCATCAACACCACCCTGGCCTGTGCCTTGATTGTTTTCTGCACCACCCACATTGTGGGGATTAAATTTCATGGGTTTAAATATATCAAACATTTTCTCGGGCCTATTTGGTGGATGGCCCCTTTGATGCTCCCCATTGAAATTATCGGTCATCTCTCCCGTGTCCTTTCTCTGACCCTTCGATTGTTCGGGAATATCATGGGAGAAGACCTGGTTCTGGGCATCCTGCTTCTGTTGGCCGGAAAGTTTCTGGCCCCTCTGCCGATGATGTTCTTAGCGGTATTCACCAGCTTTGTACAGGCCTTTATTTTTGCCTTGTTGTCCATGATGTATATTGCCGGCTCCATGGAGGAATCGCACTAAATGTGACTTAAGGATTCAAGGGGCCGGGGGGTCAAGGGTTCAAGTGAAAGGCATGGAATTTAAAACCCTTGAATCCTGGAATCCTTGAACCCAGTTTTTTATTAACTTTGGGAAGAAGGCGAATCATATATAGAAAGGAGGATGAGTAAATGGTAAAAAGAGTAGCTTTGTTGACGATGGTATCCCTGCTGAGCATGGTGGCTATGGCCTTTGCCGAAACCAATCCCCAGGTGGCGGCTGCCGGGTTGAACGTCTATTTTGGCGTTGTTCTGGCCGCTGGGTTGGGAATTGCTATCGCTGCCCTGGGAACCGGTATCGGTCAAGGCTTGGGATTAAAGAGCGCTGTGGAAGGGGTAGCCAGGAACCCGGAGGCTTCGGGGAAGATCACAGTTACTATGCTGATCGGCTTGGCTATGATCGAGTCTCTTTGTATCTACGCCCTAGTGGTTTCTTTGATCCTGTTGTATGCCTATCCTATGGCTACACCGATTGCAAAGATGATCGGTCTGCCGATGTAATGAATGAAAAAAGGGCTATTGGTTTTAATCAATAGCCCTTTTTTTGAAATAACATGTACTATGCTTCACAAGAATATTGAGAGGTTAGTTTTGAAATTTCCCAAGATCCCTACTGCGACCATAACCCGCTTATCCCGCTATTCCCGGGCCTTGGAAGAACTGGACCAACAGGACTTAAAGGTAATCTCTTCTGAAAAATTAGCTCATTATTGCGAAGTGAATTCTGCTCAGATCCGGAAGGACCTGGCCTACTTCGGAGAATTTGGTGTCCGGGGGGTCGGTTACGTCGTCAAGGAACTCCTTTTTGAGATCAAGAAGATCCTTGGTTTGAATAAAAAATGGCACTTGGGCCTTATCGGCATGGGAAATCTGGGATATGCCTTGATAGCCCACAGTAATTTCCCCAGACAGGGCTATCATTTTGTAGCCGCTTTTGATATCGACCCCTTAAAGATCGGCAGGATGTTGCCCCAGGGGTTTTCTATTTCCCCCCTGTCGGATCTTAGGAAAACGGCCCTGGAGCGGGAGATTGAAATCGCCGTGATCGCTACCCCGGCCAGTAAAGCCCAGGACGTGGCCAATCTGATCGGGGAGACCCCTATCCGCGGGATCTTAAATTTTTCCCCGGCCCAATTGCATGTGCCGGAGGGGGTCGTTGTTCACCATATCGATTTTACAGTAAAGTTAGACAAATTGGCCTACCGTTTGGGTACTAAAAAACCTCAGCCTTCACTATCCGGAAAATGAAACTCCTTTAAATTCTTCCAAGAGCTTTCCTTAAAAATTGACCGGTATAGGACTTGGAATTCCCGGCCATTTCCTCGGGTGTTCCCACCCCGATCACCTGCCCTCCCTCGTCACCGCCCTCCGGACCCAGGTCTATGATATGATCGGCGGTCTTGATGACATCCAAATTGTGCTCGATAACGATAACGGAATTACCCATTTCCACCAGGCGATTGAGGACTTCCAATAATTTTTCGATGTCGGCGAAATGCAGACCCGTAGTCGGTTCGTCCAGAATATAAAGGGTCTTCCCGGTCGATCTTTTGCTTAATTCCCGGGACAATTTGATCCGCTGGGCCTCCCCCCCGGAGAGGGTGGTGGCCGGCTGGCCCAACCGGATATAGCCTAAGCCTACTTGACTCAAAGTTTCCAATTTTTCTCGAAGGGCCGGAATGGCTTCAAAAAGGATCAGGGCCTGGTCGACCGTCAGGTCCAGGACCTGGGCGATGGTCATTCCTTTATAAAAAATTTCCAGGGTGTCCCTGTTGTAGCGGCTTCCCTGACAGACTTCGCAGGTGACGTAAACATCGGGCAGGAAATGCATTTCTATCTTCATCAGACCGTCCCCGTTGCAGGCCGGACAGCGCCCTCCGCGGACATTAAAACTGAAACGGCCGGGCTTGTAGCCTCGGGCTCGGGCCTCGGGGGTTTTGGCAAAGAGGTCGCGGATGGTGGTAAAGAGCCCGGTGTATGTGGCCGGATTGGACCTGGGGGTCCGCCCGATGGGGGATTGATCGATGTTGATCACCTTGTCGATCAGTCTGACCCCTTTCATTTCCTGGACCCGGCCGGCCCGTGCTTTGGAGCGGAAGAGGCGCTGGGCCAGGGTCTGATAGAGGGTGTCGATAATCAAGGTGCTTTTCCCGGAGCCGGAAACACCGGTAACGCAGGTAAAGACCCCCAGGGGAATAGAGACATCGATTTGTTTGAGATTATTTTCCGAGGCCCCTTTTATCTGGATGGTGCCTTTCCGATGAGGGCGGCGTTGGGAAGGGATAGCGATGCCGCGGCGGCCGGATAAAAATTGGCTGGTCAGGGACTGTTGATCCTTAAGCAATTCCTCCGGTGTCCCGCTGAAGACCACCTGCCCGCCATGTTCTCCGGCCCCGGGTCCCATATCGATGACATAGTCGGAAGCCAGGATGGTGTTGGCATCGTGCTCCACTACCAGGACGGTGTTCCCAATATCCCGGAGGGATTTGAGGGTCTGCAAGAGCCGCAGATTGTCCCGGGAATGGAGTCCGATGCTGGGTTCGTCCAGGACGTAAAGGACCCCCATTAATTGGGAGCCGATCTGGGTGGCCAACCGGATCCGCTGCCCTTCACCGCCCGAGAGGGTGGCCGAGGTCCGGTTGAGGGTCAGGTAATCCAGCCCGACGTTGACCAGAAACTCCAGACGGTCATTGATCTCTTTCAATATCCGTCGGGCGATCTGAGACTG
This sequence comes from uncultured delta proteobacterium, assembly GCA_963838485.1. Lineage (GTDB taxonomy): Bacteria > Desulfobacterota > RBG-13-43-22 > RBG-13-43-22 > RBG-13-43-22 > RBG-13-43-22. The sequence continues at coordinate 6,150 of CAWIRY010000168.1, forward strand.
GCGGTCGTTGAGTTGCAGGCTGTCAAACCAGATTCTGGCCTCTTTGACGGAAAAGGATGTGACCTGATGGATGGAAAGGTCCTGGACCTTGACGGCCAGGCTTTCCTTTTTCAACCGCGTCCCTTTACAGGTGGGACAGGACCGGACATTCATAAACCGTTCTAATTCCTCCCGGATCATGGTGGAATCGGTTTCTCGGTAACGCCGGTCCAGGTTGGGGATGACCCCTTCAAAGGGACGTTCGTAAAAATGTCTCCGTCCTTCTTTTTCAAAATAAAAACGGATGGCTTCGTTCTTGGAGCCGTATAAGAGGACCTCCCTAACCTGGGCGGGCAAGTCTTTAAAAGGGGTATAAAGATCAAAATGGTAATGGCCGATCAGGGCCTCCAGCATCTGCTGGAAATAGACCGAGGACCTGTTTTCCCAGGGGACGATGGCCCCTTCCCGAAGGGTGAGGTTCGGATTGGGCACCACCAGTTCGGGGTCGAAATACATTTTGGTGCCCAGGCCGTCGCAGGTCGGACAGGCCCCCTGGGGATTATTGAAGGAAAAAAGCTGGGGGGTCAGCTCGGGCAGGCTGATGTCGCACCGGTCGCAGGAAAAACGCTCGCTGAAGAGGATCTCTTCCCCACCGCTTAAAAGGACCCTTAAAAATCCCTGAGACAGCTTCAGGGCCAGTTCCACCGAATCGGTCAGACGCCGCCTCAGACCCTCTTTGACTACCAAACGGTCCACTACGGCCTCAATAGAATGTTTCTTTTTTTTGTCCAGCGAGATGTCTTCTTCCAGTTCCAGGAATTCCCCGTTGATCCTGACCCGGACAAAGCCTTCCCGTTTTAACTGTTCCAAGAGTTTTTGGTGCTCCCCTTTGCGGCCGGTGACCATAGGGGCCAGGAGTTGAAACCGGGTCCCCGCCGGGAAGGTCAGCAGTTGGTCGACGATTTCCTGGACCGACTGGGAAGAGATCTTCTGTCCGCACTGGTAGCAATAGGGTTCTCCGATGCGGGCAAAAAGGACCCGAAGAAAATCGTATATTTCGGTGACCGTTCCCACGGTAGAACGGGGATTTTTACTGGTCGTCTTCTGCTCGATGGAAATGGCCGGTGAGAGGCCTTCGATATAATCCACGTCGGGCTTGTCCATCTGTTCCAGGAACTGCCGGGCGTAAGCCGAAAGGGACTCCACATAACGCCGCTGTCCTTCGGCGTAGATGGTGTCAAAGGCCAGGGTGGATTTCCCGGACCCGGAAAGACCGGTGATGACCACCAATTTATCCCGGGGAATGGCCACATCAATATTTTTCAGGTTGTGTTCCCTGGCCCCTTTGACCAGGATTTGGTTTAAGGCCATTTTTTACTTCAACCCTCTCCTCCGGAAAATCGGACGGCCATCCTGACTGCCGCTATCAGACTGTCCGGGTTGGCAATGCCCCTTCCGGCAATATCAAAGGCCGTGCCGTGGTCGACCGAGGTGCGAATAAAGGGCAGTCCCATGGTGATATTGACGGCCTTATCAAAATGAAGCAGTTTCAAGGGAATCAGCCCCTGATCATGGTATAAGGCTACCACCGTATCGTAACGGCCTTGGGCGGCCCAATAAAAAAGGGTATCCGGCGGATAAGGGCCGGTGGCCTGAATCCCTCTTCGTCGGGCGGCCTGAACGGCCGGAAGGACCATGGTCTCTTCTTCCGAGCCGAAAGCCCCCTGTTCACCGGCGTGGGGGTTAAGACCGGCCACGGCTATCCTGGGTTCTCTTACCCCAAACCAGCGGGTCAGGGTCTGGTGAGAGAGTTCGATGGTCTTCAGAATCCTGTCGCTGTTCAGAATCCTAAGTGCTTTTTTGAGAGGGAGATGGACCGTCGCCAGACTGACCTTTAACCGCTCCCCAGCCAGCATCATGCCGAAGGATCGGGTACGGGCCTGCCGGGCCAGGAATTCGGTATGGCCGGTAAACGAAGGGACAAAGGATCGGATGATCTCTTTGCTTATGGGGCATGTGACCATGGCCGCCACCTTCCCTATCAAGGCCCACTCGGCAGCCAGCCGGATATACTCCAGGGTCGGTGGACCCCACCGGCGATCGGGTTGTCCGGGGATGACTTGATCCGCCGGTAAATCGGAAGCCTCAACCAAATAGCCTGATTCCTGGTATTCTTCTATCTGGTCTATCCCTTGAATCGATTTCAGGGGATAGGCTTTTCCCATTCGTTGAGCGGTCTTCTCCAGTACCTTTCGATCTCCGATGACTAAAGGACAACAGGTCCGAAGGACCCGGGGATGATCCAGGGCTTTGATGATGATCTCCGGCCCGATCCCGGCCGGATCTCCCATGGTAATGGCAATCAAGGGTTTTTTCATAACCTCAGTCCGTCTTCAAGAGAGATTCCGTCCGTAGGATGATTTTATCTTGTCTTTCTTTCGGAAGGGCAAAATAATTCAGATAATCCGGTAAATTCAGTCTAAAAAAGCTTTTATATTTTTAAAAAGCCAAATAACTAATTTAACCGAAAATTAATTTTTTCTCAAGGTTAATAAAAAAAGCGCTATGGATAATGGATTGCTAATCCTCTTCGATCCGCCCGTGGGGATCAATGGACATTTCCTTCTGGCAATACTAAGAGTATTTATAGGACTGTCAGGCTTGGCTTTAACTTGTTGTTGCACGGCCAAAAGTAATGAAGTAAAATTAGAATAAATCGGCAGGGGGGAGCCTTCTGTGATTGTCAATGTAGTTTTCAGACTTATTCGGGTCAGGAGAGGGCATGAATAAACAAAAGACGGATAAAAATCGAAAAAAATGGACCGGAAGGATCGGACTGATTTTCGGGGTGGGTTTTATTCTTTTCCTCGGCGGAGTGGGTTTTAGCCAGGGCAATGACTGGGGTCTTCTTCCCTGGAAATTGAATCTGGAAGAATTAAACCGGGTCTTCAAAGAGAAATATAAAACCGGCCAGATCCAGGAAGACAAGCAACGGACCGAAATTGAATTTCAGTATTCCCCCAACAAGTCGGTAAAGGTCAACAGTGGAAAGCTGATGGCCCTGATGAGCTCGACGGACTCTTCCACCCCAGGCCGCCTCTTCGGTTACGCCTATGAGGGGAAATTTTTTGGCCGGGTCATTCTCTTCAAAGACCATCCGGAGTTTTTTCCGGAATCGATCAATAATCGCTTAAAAGAATCATATCCCCAGGGAAGGGTATATCGAACCTTTGGCACGACTCGTTCTCCCTCTATATTTGAATTTAAGTCGGATAAAATCTACGTCTTTACCACCGAAAGAGGGATATTTTTTTATGAACCGAATCTCTTGGAAGAGGTGGCTAAAAGATATCAAAGTGAGGCTGACGAGAGGGTGAGGCGATATGAGGAGCCCTTTAAAAATGAGATAACTCCCCCCTAAGGAAAGCCCTTCAAATCTCTTCTAAAAAAAACCCATGATTTTTTTGAAAAAAATATGGGAAAATTGGAAAGAAGGACGAGGTGAAAGGGGGAAGGACCCCCTGGACAACGAAGGCGCGAGCCCTAACGAAAGTGAACCTGATTCGGCCTCGTTAGGCGTAAATGGCGGCGGCCAGCCAGCCGGATATGGTGAAGCCTGATACCAGCAGGGAAGCAACGAGCGAGAGCACCTGCTGGGCGATGAGCAGGGTTGTTTTAACATAAGCCCTAATAGTCATTATTGCAACGCCCCCTTACTGAACCGACTCGACAGGATTTTAAGGATCAATCCAGTGCCGATCCCCCAGGCACCGTTGATCAAGAAAGCGGTCAGTAACAGAGGGAGGTGTCCGCCGCCGGCCAAGGGTCGTCCTTTAAGCGGAAGCACCACCAAAAGGGCGACCAAGGAAGGTAGAACGGCCCCAAAAAGAAAAGCGATTACCCAGTAACCTCTACGGGGAAAGCTGCCGTGGATCAGGGCAAACAAGATCCCCCAAATCCCACCCCAGAAGGCCAGCGAAAAAACTGCCGGGACTCCAAACGGTTGGGTGGCGGCCATGGAGAAAGGCCCGAATGG
>CAWIRY010000169.1:0-27874 GCA_963838485.1 uncultured delta proteobacterium
CGCCAGACCCCCAGATGATCAAATCCTGGTGAATTTCATTCGACAAAAAATCGATTTGGACCGGAAAGAAGGATTGCGCTTGTTGGCAGCTTAATCAATAGAGGGTATTTCTTGATTCTATCGGTAATTTCGGGTAGAGTAACGGCGAGTATTCGGTACTCTAAAGTTAAAAACCATTGGGCGCTCAAAATCGTAATTGGTGCAGACTATCCCGATAGGCTTTTTGAATGCCGAAAAATCTTGTTTTTTGAAGAGTTTTTCCGCTTCAGCTTTCAAAGCCAGAGTCCTTCCCCTGCTAAAACGGTGCTGCATAATTTTTGGAATAATTTCGAAATAAAGGTTTTCTATTTCCTCGATTTTATAGCCCAATGCAATTAGTGCAGCAATTATCGAGCCAGTGCTTGTGCCGAAGATTAAATCAAAAACCTCATACAATGGTACCTTTGCCACTGCCTCTACTTCTTTTAAAACCCCTAATGTGTAAACGCCTTTAGCACCACCCCCATCCAGAGAAAGAACACGGAATAACTTTTTGGTGTCTTTCAACCGTATTTTGTCGTTTGAAATCATGTCAGTACCCTATTTCAACAGTAATCAGGCCCGCCAGTTTGCAGAAAATAAACTCTATATCCCTCCCTGAGCTCACTTAATAACGACGACCAAAGATTCGGTATATAGGCCAACTCATCATCTATCACCAATCGAGGGTTTGGGCCTGTTCAAACTCTACGATTCAACAATATTTTCGCGAAGAGGTTTATGAAAATCAACCGCTGGCCCAACTCATCCATGGATTTAATTTCTAAGACCTTTGTTTTATTAGTATTTCTTTGGAACAGATTTGCTCTTTGTTCCTCCCATGTTCTTTATAGTACCTCCTATGTCAACCCTTTTCATGGCCTCAGCAGCCTTTGGCATATCCTTCTGTGGTACCTGGAGAACTTTTTGAGGTGCTCCGCTTGCCTTTAGTCTTTGTGCTGCCCTTCGTAACCCTTCACCAGTTCCACTGCGCTCGATCTCTGTGGCTCTTTTTAATGTCAATGCGTCAAGACGACGTCCACCAGAAATCTCAACTTCGGTTTCTCCTGACTGTCCGGCAGCCCGATTCTTGGCACGTTCATGGGTTTTTGATTCTGTCATGGTCAACCTCCAATATAGTTTTTACTAATAAAGACTAAAGGAGGGCAGGTTTTCTTCCGGGCTTTTCAAAAATATTTTATCTGCTCAATCTCTTTAAAAGTTCGCTATTCCCCGGGTCCAGCTTTTTCAATCTGGTATAAATCTCAGCTGTCTTTTCCTTCCTGCCCTGTCCCAGGTAGGCAAGGCCAAGAGCATAGAGCGTCTCGGCATCTTGTGGATCGAGGGCTATTGCTTTTTCGTATTTTGTTATTGCTTGCTCGTAAAATCCCCTAGTTTCGAGGTTCGCTGCCAGTGAATACAAGGTGTCCGGGTTGTCTGGATTGATCCTAAGTGCTTTTTCATATTCCTGGGCTTCGAGATCATATAAACGTTTCTTGTAGTACACATAACCAAGTTCAAGGTGGGCGCCATCCAGATTGGGATTAAACTCCACTGCTTTTTTGAAATAACTCATTGCTTCATCCCAGCGTTGTGCATCGCGGGCGAGAATGCCTTTCAAGTAATAATTAAGCGCTTGGGTTGAAAATCTCAGGGTCTTCACTTTACTTACAGGTTTTGCCATGCCTTCCTTGACAAGCCGTTCAGCCTCAGCGATGGGAACGGCGAGATTAATGTTCTTCTCCTCGGTTATAACAAGGCCTACAAGTCTGCCCTGGTTATCCACTATTGCGCCCCTCGTCGTATTTGTCGTAAAAGTTGCGAGTTGAATGTACTGAATTGAACCTGTTCTGTGCCTGCTAGGCATCTGCTTGAAATCACTTATAAGAGACTGTTTGAAACTTCGGTCCATCCCATTATGACCAGGTATAATAAAAACCCTTTCTCCAACGCTGATTCGGGCTATATCGGCTTTTGGTATGGCAGGGAGTGAGTTATCGTCTACCTTCATGACGGCGATATTCTTGTCCTCGTCCATCCACAAATGTTTTGTTTTGAAGATCCTTCCGTTCCTCAGCGTAATTTGAATGGCACTGGCTCCCGCCAGTTGATAAAGGTTTGACGCTACAAGCCCTTTTGAGTCGATAACCACGCCCTGAGCTTCACTCAGCACCTTCCCCCTGTCACTCAGTGCGCTAATATTGACTAAGGAATCAGCATTGATATGAGGGGTCGCAACAACGTGAGCCTCTGGCTTCAGGAAGAAAAGGATAAACAGTATTGCAGCACATGCAGAACCAAGACCGACCGCAGAATATCTCCACTGTGTTATTGGAAAAATTAAAAAGGCTTTTAAACTTTTTAGTAAGGATCCGGCGAAGCTTCGGTTTTCTTGCGCCACTTTTTGCATCGGACATAATGCATTCAGCCGCTCATTTAGTGCAGGAGCAAGATGGGCCGGATGTTTCTGATAGTGCAGCATTTCCTTTATGTCATTGAGTTGCTTCACACAATAAAGACAACCAGTTAGATGTTCTTCTGCCCTGCGTCTCTCTTCTTCCGAAAGCTTCTTCTCGGCATAGAGGCCAATAATGTGGAAATCAAGACATGCCGGGGTCTTCAGGCTTTCAATATCTTTTAATGCCTCTCTAATTTTATTTTCTAATAATGAATCCATGGCATAATCCTAAGGACTTTAATTGATGTAGTTTTCTTCCATATATTTATTCACCAAGAATCCGTTTCATCTTTTCTTTCATTCTGAAATACGTCGATGCCACAGTCCCCATAGGAACCCCCAAAATATCAGCAACGTCCTTGTCTTTATAACCATCAGCTTTCATTAAGAATATTCCTTTTGCCTCCGGAGAAAAATCTTTAAGTGCCGATTGAAGGAGATGAATCAATTCGTTTTTTTCTGCTTTATCGCTCGGCAAGGGCTGGTTGTCCGGTATTTCAAATATCTGATCTCTCTCGTCGTGGTCCGTTTGGCGGCTGCTGTAACCGTACCCTTTCCGTGATTTTACTAATTTCAGATATGTATATGCCTCATTCACAACGATCCTTTTAAAATAGGCCAGAAACTCATAATCGGAAGTACCCCGAAAATTCTGGAGGCCTCCTTTTATCAGTTTTATAAAACTGTCTTGAACGACATCTTCTTTTTCGTCTTGAGAAAAATTTCCAAATTTGTGACTAAGAATATTGATGGCAATAGCACCAAAATCGTCAACCAAGGACCTCCAAGCACCTGAATTGCTATCCGAAAGGCAGGCGGCAATGACTGAACGTAGGTTATCAATCATATTGGGCTATTTTAATAATGATAAGAATTTTCTCGTGGATGAAAGGAGTATAAAATAAGAAAAAATTGGGGTCAAGGAGAAAAATAAAATAAAAATAAAAGGTTAGATGAAGGGGCGATTCTGTGATGGCTGGAAGCCCTGAAATCCTAGGTAATGACTTCCTCATAGAAGGAAGATGGGAGCCTGAGCAGTCTATCCGAATTTAGAGACACTTGGTTAGGTAGAGATCTATGGTTAGCTTACCATTGGTTTAATTTTCCGCCAACTTGATAACGATTACTGAACTCTTGTCTTTCTCCAAAAATGGAAGTTTGAGGACTTCAGAAAGAAGTTGTCGAACCCCCATTTGGTGCTAATCCCATATCCTGCGGCTTTCAGGAAGATATATATGATTTTATTTAAAAAACGCCTCGTTGCACGGACTTTTTAAGTATCACAAATCTTGATTAGGAACTGAACTGAAAACGAATGATTATGGGGTTGAAATTGGTAACGGTCGAAATCAGCGACGCTGGTAGGCGGATCGTGCCTAATTACTCATTGCCGAGAGTTGCCTCGAAAAATGAAATAAGCGTTTGCTGGGAGTTATTCACCAGAATATTGGCGTAAATGGTCGAGGGTCCGGCGGAACGCATTGGCCGCATCGGTAGGTGACCACGCCTTTGAAGATTTTATAGTAAAGCCATGCTGGGCATCGGGATACTCGAAGACTTCCAACATGCCTTTGCCTTCGCTCTTCTTAGCCGCATCAGCCAACTTCCGGGCCGTTTGAATTCGGCAGCAATCCCTGTAGGTATCACGCCCCCCGGCAAACATCAGCGTTGGCACCTTAATTTTTGAGACAAAGTCGTCTGGATTCGTAATGTCGGAAGTCCTTGGATAGTAAACCACCACCGCGGAAACCAATTCAGGCATTCGTGTTGCATAGGTTAGGGTAGAGGCCCCACCGAGCGAAAAGCCTACCACCGCCACCTTGCCGGGCAAAGCGTGCGGCGACTGTTGTGAGCGGGTAATGACACCCTTTAAGAGAGCCTCGCCATCGTCAATTTTTATTGCGCCACGGCCACCCCTTATCCAGCCACGGCCACCCGTTATCCAGAAGTCGTTACCGTCGACAAGAACTGCATAATAGCCTTGTTCGGCAAAGTCTTCCGCGACGTATGCATAGTTGCCGGGACCCGAATGTCCGGAGACGACAACGACCACTCGCCCTTTCCCATTTGGCGGTTTATATTCCTGCTGGGAAGGCAGTGATGCCTCTGCGTAAGCCCGACCCAGGAAGACAAAAAGCATTAATGCGATGACACGACAATATATTCTCATGACGAATTCTCCTTTGATTTATTGGATTCTTGATGCAACCGCTTATGGGCCGAAACATTTTAATTTATTTTGACTCTTATCAAGACAAAAAACCCCACCTCTCGGTTGAGAAATGGGGTCTCCTGAATTCCTCCATTGGCTTGCCCCCTTTTAGGGTAAAGTGGCGTTGCTGGAAGACGGGTTAACTTATTATCTGAGTTTATGTAAATCCATTATACACAATTTTAGGAATAGTAAACAGGGGGATTTTTTTCTGGAGTGGGTTATAATTTAGAGGAAATCACCACGGCCGGATATTCGGTGTCTCTAACCGCACCCCCCGCCGTCGCCCGGTCGCGTAGTAACCGAAGATGAACAGCGCCTTGGCGGGAGACACGTTTCAAATGGTGTCCGCCGCCTCGTTATTCCGGATCCGCGCGTGGTCTCAAAATGTCACGATGGCGTTCAAAATCACCCCCAGTACCGTCGAATAAAAGAAGAAGGAGACCACGCTGTGGATGAGGACCAGGCGGCGTAATCGGTCGGAGGTGACATTGACGTCGCTCATGGCGTAGGTCAAGCCGACGGTAAAGGAAACATAGAGAAAGTCCAGGTAATTGGGCAGGCCAGTCCCAGGGAAGGTTAAACCTCCACGCATCCCTCCGGGGAAAGGCTGGCCGTGTTCATCGAAGTCATCATAATAGAGGCGGGCATATTGCTGGCCAAAGGCGGTATGCAGGAGAAACCAGGACAACACGCCGGACAACAAACTCAATATAATCAAGGAGCTGGCGTGGGCCCGGGGTCGGTTACCGACGGAAGTGAGGAAGACGCCCAGCGTGGCATTTCCCAGCAAAGCCACCGCGGTGACTACGATCAGCAAGTATTTGGGGCTGGGATCGTCTTTGGAAACACGACGTTGGGTCATAGACGCGTCGGCCATGAAAATGACGAATCCCAGAAGAACCAGATAACTGCCCCCTCCCAAAATCCAGCCGACAAGAATTGCCACTTCTCCTATCCAGTCGAACAGCTTCCAGCCGATAATTCCCGCCCCGATTCCCAGGGGGGCGCAGAGAAGTATCCGCTGCCGGTCACGCAAATGCCACACGAAATGATGAAAGCCTTCCCACATTTTATTTTACAGGCCGGTGCTGGCAGGCCCTGGTGGCCAAAAAGGTTTTATTCACCGATTCCGGATCGCTCGGCCCATAAATGGCCACAATACTGTCCATAGGGAACCTCCTTCATAGAGACGGAGGCCCGGAAACAATCACGGGCCTCCGTTGTTAGCGGCAGAGAGGTTTGGAGATCGGATCAACTTTTTGATTGGGCTACCTTCTTCATAGTGGCTTTTTCACCGGCGGCCTGTTTTCCGGCCATCCGGCCCATCACCAGACAGTTGACCAGGGAGCCCCCTCCGATATAATCATCGTAATAGAGTCCCCCGGCACATTCCCCGCCCGCATAGAGTCCCCCGATGACCTGACCGTCCGCTTCCTGGACTTGGGCTTTTTCGTTGATTTTGATGCCCCCGAAGGTCAGGGTGATTCCAGGGACCAAAGGATAGAAGGCATAAAATTTAGGGGAGGCGATCTTGAAGGCGAAGGCCGCTTTCGGCGGTTTGGCCTCCAGGGCCTTTCCATCTTTGATGGCGGCATTGTATTCAGAAATGGTCTGTTCCAGGGCCGCCGGCGGTACTTGAATCTTCGAGGCCAACGCACTTATGGAATCCGCCTCGACCACCCCCAGTTTGAGATCCTGAAACAGCTTGCAGGATATGGCCACTCCGGGTTGTTTCTTGATTTCTTCATCAAAGATCATGGCCACCGTCTGCCCCGGCTGTTTCATGACGGCCTTTCCATTGGCCACGTATCCCTTGGATTCGTCTACGTACCGTTTCCCGTCCCGGTTGATACCCACCGTAAAGGGAATGGCCGGAAAAGGATTTCCGGAGGCCGTCTTTTCGGGGCTTACCGCGGCTACATGGATGGAAACCATTCCACCCATGTTGACCAGCATGGCCCCCGCCTCTTCGGCCATCCTGAGCCCGTCGCCGGTGGCCCATTTAACCCCCCTGACCATCATCTGGTCGGCGTTGGGGTCCACATAGGTTTCCAGCATCTGGCCATTGGCACCATACCCGCCCGAGGCGATAACCACGGCCTCGGCCAGGTAGTCCTTGAGGCCTTTGGAGTCCAGGGTTCTGACCCCGATCACCCTGCCGGAGGTATCCATGATCAGTTGTTTGGCTTTGCTCTGGTAAAAGATCTTTCCGCCTTTCTTTTCCAAATTCTGTTTAAGGGTTTCCAGTGCCCTGGGCATCCCTTTGTATAATCCGGGAGCAAAGACCACTGCTTTAAGGCGAAAACCAGGCACGTTGACGGGGGGTGTTAATTCAAGCCCCTGCCCTTTCAGCCATTCCACACCCTCCAAGCTTTGGGCGGCCAAGACTTTGTAGAGAACGGAATTGCCGTTGCCCATACTTTTTTTCATGAAATCCTCATAATAATCCTCCTGGGCTTTGGGGGAGTTATCCGAGGGAATGGCAATCATGCCCGCGGAAAATCGTGAGTTCCCGCTGCTGTATTCTTCAGCCATTTTATCCAAGACAGCCACTTTTGCGCCGGCGTTTTGGGCCTCCAGGGCGGCAGCCAGACCTGAGAGTCCCGTGCCGATCACCACCACGTTGAATTTTTCCTTTCTTTTTGCCGTCGGCAATAAAGCGGCCTGGACCATATCCCATTGGCCTATGGTTAGGACCCCTGCTCCGACACCTATGCCTTTGATGAATTGCCTTCTGCTGATGGATTTACTCTTCTTTTGATCCATGGGGCTCCTCCTTTTTAGGATTTTATTTTTCAAATGTCCCTAAACTTGAATTCCTGATGACATTGGAGACAGGAAGTTTTAGAAGCTTTATGGATATGATGACACTCATCACAGGCAAGCGGAGCGCCAGGTTCCAGATGGGGCGAGGCATGGGGGTTCGGTACTGCCTGGCTCGTTTTTTCGCTCAATTTTTGCTGGTTTCCATGACAGGCCACACAAATCTCATTGGGGGGGCCTTTTGGGGGCGGGTCTTCCCTGTGGCAGGAAGCGCAATGGAGCCCCTTGGCCTGATGTTTATCGCCCAACAACGAATCTGCCACGGCAGTGACTCTGGACCCGATCATCGGGGGAAGAAATATCAGCAGAAGAAGGATTAAAGAGACTAACCCCCATCGGATGAAATGGTCGCTGAATGACATTTTCCGCAATTGCCTTTTCTCACTTAGGGCCTGAATAGTTTCAACTTTAAATCTTTGATCGATTTAAAATGTTTTGCATTGGAGGTAATCAAAGTAAGGTTACTTTCTGCGGCAGTGGCTGCAACAATGGCATCTCCGGCACGAAGCCCATGGGAAAGGGCATATTCCTCGATGTAAACGCAGGCCCGGTGGCCGATGTTTTCGGTGAACGGCAGGATAGTGAACTGGAAGGTTCGCAGGAAATCCTTGGTTTGTTGGTGTTGCTTCTTGTTCTGAGCGTTCTGTAAAAGCTCCAGGTAGGTCTGAACGGACAAATATCGTTCTTCGGTCCGTTCCATGAGTCTTACGGCCTTGGCATTCCCCCTTTGGACCCATATAAAGATGTCCGTATCAAAGAGAACCATATCTCCCCCCGCGGAGGCGGTCCATTAATTCCGATACACTCGTTTGTTCTCCCTTTCTCATGCCGAAGAAGGGATGATCGGCCATTTTTATTGTCCCCGTACCCGATAGGGGGACAATGGCTCCCTTGACCTGGCCGTGGTACAAAATCCGAATCGCTTCCCGCCTTTCCAGGGCTGCCAGGACGTCTTTCATCTTATACCTCAAATCAACAACCGACGCTTCCATTAAAAACACCTCCCACATAATGTATAATACAATTATACATTTTTAAAGGCAGGAGGTCAAGGACCATTTTTAAGCTTAAAGTGGAAATCTTTTCCTTTCCCTATGGGTGGTGGTCAAATTTTCGTTGTTGACAATCTGCTTAATATGACTAAATGTTTCCTGCCGCATGCCTGGCCACGTACCAAAGGAAGACTCCTGAATTGAACACCGATGCGGCCCAAAACATAGAGTCGATATTTCTCAATTTTTTTATTTCTTTTTCATTGTCTTGTACTAAATCATAAAAGTATTTTGCCCTCCCGGTTTTCCAAACCTTAACCCTTGAATAGAGCGTAACGCCTCCTACTGTCCCACAAGAAATAGCCAAGATGCCGGGAACAGAATGACTGATCCATAATGACACAATAGAAGACGCCACCAGACCGATATTGAGACCCATTAATAGCAAAATTTCTCTCCTCTAATTTTGAAATATCTACTCATAGCAAATGAGTACTTTCAGGTCAAACTAAAAAATAAGATTAAGAAGCTAAGCACGGGGCATTAACCATAAAACTTCATTAGCTACGGCAACATTGAATCAAGATAAAAAAAGGGCTTCAAAAAGAGTTGTACTCGTCCACTTGTTGCGATTATACTAAGCAAGGAAACAGGTTGGATTTGACACCGATAAAACTTCCGTCCGGAGGTTTATTATGTCTCCCATGAACCGCAGAGATTTTCTAAAACTTTCCGGGATGGCCGGAGGGGCCGTCTTATTGGGAATTACAAAGGAGGAAACTATGGCCGAGACGAAAAGCCGGGTGGCTCTAATAAAGACCAGCGATCGTAAGGCAGGGGTAAGGGCCTCGATAAAAGCCCTGGGGATCAATCCGGTTAAAGGCAAAGCGGTCCTTATCAAACCGAACTTCAACACCGCCGACGTCACCCCCGGTTCGACGCATAATGATACCTTAACGGCCTTGGTGGAGGAGATCTGGGCCATGGGGGCCAAGACGATCAGCCTGGGAGAGAGAAGCTATCCACCCACTCGAGAGGTCATGGATCAAAAAGGAATTTTGCCTTTGATGAAAAAATTAAATGTTCAGATCATCAACTTTGATGACCTGGAAAAAAAGGACTGGGTGCTAATAAAGCCCAACAACAGCCACTGGAAGGAGGGATTTCGGGTCGCCCGGCCGGTTTTGGAGGCCGAGTGCCTGGTCTCCACCTGCTGTCTTAAAACCCATCAGTACGGGGGAATCTTTACCATGTCCTTGAAGCTCCATGTGGGTGTGGTGCCCACCAGCCGCCATGGGTTTACCTATATGAGTGAATTGCATAGCTCCCCCCATCAACGAAAAATGATCGCTGAGATCAATCAGCCTTTTTCTCCCGCATTAGTTGTCCTCGACGGCGTGGTAGCCTTTGTCGATGAGGGACCGATGACCGGAAAGTTGGCCAAGGGAGAGATCTTTTTGGCTTCCGCCGACCGGGTGGCCGTCGATGCCGTTGGAGTGGCGGTTTTAAAACATCTGGGAAGCAACCCGGCCATCATGAACACGAAAATTTTTGATCAGGAGCAGATCAAAAGGGCCGTGGAGATTGATCTGGGGGCTTCATCCCCGGCGGCCGTTACGCTGATCGCCGGCGATGAAAAAAGTAAAGAGGTTCGTAATCGGATTGCAGCAATTTTAAATGAGGGGTAAACGAATTAGTTCCCGGTAGAAATGATCTCGATTTCGTTTGAAACTATTTTTGAAGGCATCTGTTCAAAAGGCCGTTGACAGAAATCCAGACGGATCCGGTAAAGTCCTTCCTTGATGTTTTGGGGGAGGGTAAGGTCGATGGCGTGGGAGGCCGCCCGGTCTTTGATGGGAAGGCAGCCCAAAGTTTCCGGGCCCCGAATGTCAATTCCTGTCAGCGGCTTTCCCCCTTCAGAATCGGCCACCAGGAAGGCTTTCTTTTGGACCCCGAATCCGAAGTCGCTGACTGAAGAAAAAGAAAGCCGCAAGGCTTGCCCGGGCCGATAGCGGTCGAAATCCGTTGAAAGATAAATTCGCCGATTATAATCGCTTTCGTTAGTTCCTACCTTGGAAGTGGCCGCCTCCCAGAACCTGGGCCGGTCGGCATCCAGATGGATTTCCTTCCCTCCATAATTCCCCACGCCGCCACAATTTTTTTGACGAATGATCTCCCAGAGTTCCTTACCGTTTACTCCTTCGATATAAAAATCCAGGGCCAGTCCGTCCATATGGGTGCTGGTTTTGGCTGCAAGCCTGCCGGCTTCTCTTAAGCGGGTATTATATTCCGGACTCCGGTAGCCGGAAGTCAGAAATATGGTCCGGCCGGGGGCCACCAGGTTGGAAAAATAATTCAGCATAAAAATCAACCGGGGCGAAATGTGCTCTCCCCTGCCTTGGCCGGAAAAGCCGAAGACGGCATCGATCCGGTCAAAGGCCGGTTCGTTGATAAAGCCGTCCGGGTTGAGGAGATCCACATCGGCTTCCTCTTTGGTCTGAACGTTTTGAATATGGATCCGGCCGTCCCCCATCAGGAAGAAGGGGCGGAATTTCAATTGGGCAAAGGTTGAAGGAATAAACATGAGAAAGAAAAGAGACCAGACAAGAAGGTGAATAAGAAAGTTGGGCGACTTCAATTTGACCCCTTGCCGGATTTCGAGAGGCTATTGGTTTGAAAGTTCATCATTACCCCGGTTAAGACCGAAAGGATTTTTTGAATCGTCTCTGTTTCTGGAAGCGGGATTTTAAGGAATGATTCTCCAGTTTCCGGATCCTGGCTGATCCGGGGGCCTGCTGGGTCTAAGGCTGCCTGGATTTCTCCGGATGCAGGCTGGCCGATGCTTTTGCTCAGATTCATCAAAAATTCCGCTCCGCTGGCTAATAAGGGTTTTAAAAGTTCCAGCCCGGTTTCGGTCCTACCTCCCCAAACAGACGCCGGTTGACTTTCTCCCGAATCAATGCCCTCCGGAAGGATCACCTTTTGCTCCGATTCTTTTTCCGTTTCCTGCTGCCTGACTATGGAGGGACCAGCCTTCTCCAGATCTTCAGTCAGGGTTTCCACGGATTTCATAAACCGCTTGAGCTGGGATTCGCCGATCATGACCACATTTTCCCCATCCCGATCCAGGGCCCCGGCAAATAGGGATTTCTTGAATTTGAGGAGATCCAGAATCCTTTCTTCAATGGAGGCCGAGGAAACAAAGTTGATGACCCGGACCTGTCGGTGCTGGCCCAGCCGATGGACCCGGCCGATGCGTTGTTCCAGGACAGCCGGATTCCAGGGGATATCCATGTTGATCACCACCGACCCGCTCTGCAGGTTCAATCCCACCCCGCCGGCGTCGGTGGACAAAAAGACCCGGCAGGTCTGATCTTCTTTAAAGCGGACCAGCAAATTTTTTCTCTGTTTGGCGGGGACACTGCCGTTTAAGTGGACATAGCCGATTTGGTTCCGCTCCAGAATCCGCTCCACCAACTCGGTCATGCGCAGCCACTGGCTGAAGATGACCACTTTTTCGCCATCTTCCCCAAGGACCTCCTCCAAGATAATTTCCAATTCTTTAATCTTGGGGCCATGAACGGTCTTCTTATCCACCAGGTAGGTATTATCAGCCGCCATGCGCATCCTGGTTAAGGCGATCATCAGCCGTCTCTGGTCCGCTTCGCAGAGGAACTTATAGTGCCGCCATTTGGCCACCAGTTTAACCACGATCTCATAATTTTCATCATGGATGATCCCTTGTTCTTTGGTCAGAGGGACAAATAAATTTTTATCGATTCGTTCAGGAAGCTGCTCCAGGACCTCTCCTTTCTTCCGGCGGATCATGATGGTTCGCAACCTTTTCCCGACGGCCTGCAAATCCTTATAGCCGACCACCTTGCCCCCATCATCTACGATCCGGTGATTATGGAGAAAACGATACAACGGCCCCAGGGGTCTTCGGTCGATAAATTCCGCTATCGAATGCAGTTCTTCGATTTTATTTTCTATAGGGGTGCCAGTCAGCACCAGGGCAAAGGGGGATTCGAGTTGTTTGACGGTTCGGGCGGTCCGAGTTTTCCAGTTCTTGATTCGTTGGGCTTCATCAAGAATGATCAGGTCCGGGGACCAGGCTTTGATTTTTTCCAGGTCTCGGAAGACCAATTCATAATTGATGATTTTATAAAATGATTCCTTCCGGTATTGTTGCCCCCGTTGATCGTTGAACCCTTCGATCACCTCCACCTGCCGGGAGGAAAATTTTTCGATCTCCCCTTTCCACTGGTATTTCAGGGTAGTTGGGGAAACGATTAAGATTTTGGCTATCCGAAAGAGTTTAGCCATTAATTCAGTGGCGGTTATGGCCTGGATGGTTTTCCCCAGTCCCATATCATCGCCGATCAGGCAGCGGCCGGCCTTAAGGGCAAACAAAGCCCCCTCCTTCTGATAAGGGTATAACCGGGTTTTGATAATATCTTTAAATATGGGGCTGTTGATTCCCTGACGGAATTGGGATCGGATGATCTGTTGCCGGTATTCCCGATCCTGATGTTCGGCAATATAGGCCATGACATCGTCATAACAGCGTACTTCATGCCCGTTTTTTGAGGGAAGCCGGTCTAAGTATTTGGGGAAATCCAGTACAAATTCTTCTTTGAGTCTCCCCTCGGGGTCAAAGAGTTTTTTGGCCCAGGTGAGCAACTCAGACGGGGCATCCCTCCCGACCTTGAAGCGGATCTCCCGTTCCAGCCCATAGGCCAAAAAGATTTCGGAATAGGCGGGGGTATAACCCTTTTGAAAGGTCTTTTTGGCCCCCCTTTTTTTCATCAAGTGGGCCAAGGTGAATTCAATATGCTTACAGGTCCCTAGATTATTGATGCTGTAGTCCGGACAGGAACAATAATTCAGCCCCGCATCCACCCCGCGGACGGCCACCTTGTAGGTTTTTTCGGTCTCCGGATTGGTGACCGAAAATTCCGAAAATAGAGGATGATCGCCCAGATTTTTAATTATAAAGGCCTGTTTCTCCCCGTATTCTTTCCGGAGCAGTCGCTGCCATTCTTCCAGCTCCAGATGCTCGGGCTTGTAAATCCTGGAGATTTTGGGTTGGATCGGTTTTCTTTTCCGTCGGTTACGCATTTTTTGAGTTATTTTTTTTCTTTCTGATTGGATGGTCTGTAATGTTTTCAAGATCCGATAGCCTCCCTATTCTTCAATGGGGTTCCGATTACGGTTCCTATAGCATAAATTCCACCTCCCTGCCAGAGGTCTTTTTTGACCACCCTTCAACAGAAGACCTGAAAGATGGCTTGCTGGTCCTTTCAAAAAAAATTTTGACAGTCCAATTACCATATGCAATTTTATGGCTATGCAGTAGCGGAGATCGTAGTCAAAGATGCCTTAAGGTCTGCCAGGACATTTATTGAAAAAATAGAAAAATAAAAAAATTCTTGCCAAGTCGAACTGCTGGCCGGGGCCCTCCGCGAGAACTATCGAAAACGATCGATAAGACATCCTACCAGAATCACCCACTATTCTCCACTTGGTTGTTTAAATCCTCGTCCCCTTTCTCCTAACTGATAGGGAGAAGAACCATAAAAATTATAAGTCTGCCGTTTAATTACATCGAGCCCATCCAGCGTGATGATCTTGTAAAAAAGGAGAAGTCTCGTAATAAAATATGACAAAAATGAAATAATAAAAAAATAAATTACTTTTTTGTTATTTATTTTATTTTCGCACATCCCCCCCGACGTTTATATAACCAATTGAAATACTGCAAAAAATTATCTTCATCCTTTATTGGCATGAATTCTGCTCATGTATGGGAAAAACGATTGAAACCAAAACATCCACCGTTAATCACCAAGGTAAGAAAGGAAAAGGAGAATGAAAAAACAAGTATTGAGTGCAACCCTGGCCGTATTTATGTTTTTGGGCCTTGGCCTGACGGCCATGGCCGATGAAGCCAAGCCCGAAACACTCAAATCAGAGGAGACCAAGGCCGAGGCCGCCAAGCCGGCGGCCATAACCGTCGATCAAATAAAGGATCTCCTGGGGATGAGCATCTATTTGCAGGGGGGATACACCTATAACTTCCGGAACCCCGATTCCCAGGAAAATGAGTTGAGGCTCTTTGACCATAAGGCCAACAGCTTCACCCTGGATTTGGCTGAACTGCAGTTTTTGAAAGATGCGCCGATAGGGGGTATGGGTTATAAACTGAAGTTGTCGGCCGGAGAGACGGCCAAGTTTATCCACTCCCTTGGGCTGGGTATCAAGGACGGTCAGGCTCCGGCGGATACCGAGGCCTTTGACCTGACCGAGGCCTATCTCCAGTACAACGCCCCCCTGGGCAAGGGACTGAAGTTCACCTTCGGTAAGTTTGCCACCTATCTCGGGGCCGAGGTCATCGAGGCCAGGGACAACCCCAACTATTCCCGGTCCTTTTTATTCAACTATGCCATCCCCTTTACCCATACCGGGCTGTCAATGGCCTATCCTTTTGCGGATGCCCTGACCACCAGCCTTTATATCGTCAACGGCTGGGACAACACCGATGACAACAACACGGGTAAGACCGCCGGGCTTGGTTTTGCCTGGACGCCCCTTGAGCAATTAGCCATGAATTTCAACTTTATGTATGGGCCGGAGCAGAAAAACAACAACTCCAACAACCGGTTCCTCTTCGACTGGGTGGGGACCGTCAAACCAGTTAAGAACCTAAGCTTCATCCTGAACACCGATTACGGCGCCGAACAACAGGACCCCAATGCCAGTGGAGCGGATTCGAAATGGTACGGCGCAGCAGGGATCGTCAAATATGATTTTACCAATCTTTTTAGCCTGGCCTTGCGGGGTGAATATTTTAACGACCCGGACGGGGCCAGGACCGGAACGGCCCAGGCGCTGAAGGAAATCACCTTTACCCCGGAATTCAGGATAGCCAAAGGACTGATCATCCGGCCGGAATACCGCCATGACTGGTCGGACCAGAACAGCTTCAACGGCGGCAAGGATAAAAACCAGGACACCATCGCCCTGGGCGTCATGTATACCTGGTAGTCAATATATTTTCTACGAACCTTGACCATGCGGCCTTAGCCGCTCATGTCCCCAGCACAGGTCCAAGCTCTTATGAGAGACCTATTTAGTACGAAACCAGGGTTCAAGGATTCCAGGATTCGAGGGTTCAAGGGTTTTACTTCCTTGCCTTTCACTTGAATCCTTGACCCCCGGCCCCTTGAACCCTGTTTTTCATGATTCGTGGCGCCCCAAAGGGCGCATGTGGGCTTAATACAAAAATAAAAACCAAGAACCGGTACCTGAAAGGTCAGGTACAAAAGGAGGACATTATGACAAACGAACAACCACCAGTCACCAGGGGAACGCTCGGTCTGACGGGTCTGACGATCAACGCCATGGCGCTGATCGCGCCCGGCGCATTCTTGTGGCTGACCTTCCAAATGCAATCGCTTTACGGGGCACCGATGGCCGGCATCGCTATGTGGTTCGGCATTCTCTTTGCCCTTTTACTGTGTTTCGCCACGGCCATGAGTTATGCCGAATTAGCCAAACTCTATCCCGGGCCCGGTTCGTCCTACCTGTATGCGGAGCAGGCCTTTCTTTCAAAGACCCACGCCTACAAGTTCGCCCGGATAGCCAAATTTTTTACCGGCTGGGCGAGTCATTTATATTACTGGATGTATCCTGGGGTCATGGTCGGTGTAACGGCCATCCTGGGCGGATTTTTACTCAGCCAGTTTTTCCCGGATACCTTCAGCAGCACCTATAACAGCCCGCTGTTCATGTTTCTCTTTTGCATTGCCTTCGCCCTCGGCGTATCTTACATCGCCTTCCGGGGCGTGACGGGCACCACGGCCGTCAATATGGTGATCAATATCGTCCAGATCACGGCCTTGATTATTTTCTCCTTGATGGCTATCGGTTATCGTGTTCAGCATCCCCAAGGATCGACCGGCTACCATTTGTCCAACGGCATCGCCGTGAACTACCAAGTCGCCCAGGTGCCGCAGAAGGACGCCAAGGGCAGTCCGCTGCCAATGCTCGACGCCGATGGCAAGCCGACCATGGACAAAGAGGGCAAACCGGTCTTTCAAATGCAGGACGCCATGGATGAGAAGACCAGTATGCCGGTACCGGCCGACAAGGAGGGCAAACCGGTAAACGATCTGAAGCTGGCCGTACCCTTCACGGTCGATTATAAAGATGGAGCGATTACCAAGGATGATAAGGGGAACGAAGTGTTCAACTACCATTCGTCGGCCGGCTTGGTCGTCCATCCCCATGGGTTCAACTTCATCTTCATCCAAGCGGCCATCGCCATCCTGATCCTGGTCGGCTTCGAATCCGTCACTGCCATGGGGGATGAAGCCAAGCATCCGAAAAGAGACATCCCGCGGGCCGTGCTCCTGTCACTGGCCATCCAGGGGGCGGTCTGCTACCTGATCGAGTACTTCGGCGCCAACTATCTGCTGCATAACGGCTACACCATGCGCGAACGCCGGCGCCTCAGGGGCGCCGCTCGGGGACATGATGGTCATCGTCGGCACCTGGCTTTTCGGCAGCTATGCGGCCGGCAGGGCCTTCATGCTGGTCCAGGCCTTCACGGTTTCCTGGCCCTGATTGGTACGACCCTCTCCTGCCTGAGCACCGGCGCCCGCGTCACCTACGCCATGGGCCGCGACGAGGAAGTACCGTCACACTTCGGTCTTCTGCACGGCAAGACCATGTCGCCCTACCGGGCCATCTGGTCCCTGGGCGTGATCTCGGCCATCATCGGCATCGTCACCGTGATGGTGTACCTGGGCGGCGCAGACGCCGGCTGCGCTGGACAAACACAATTTCTGGTACAGCTTCGGCATCTTCTCGCCGGAGACGTACACGAAGCTACCCAACACGCTGCTCATCGTTACCCTGGTCAGCAACTTCGGCACCTTCCTGCTTTATATGATGACCTGCTGGATCGCCATGGTGGCTTTCAAAGAGCACAAAAGCTTCAATGGCTTCAAGCACTTCGTTGTTCCGATCCTTGGTTTGTTGGCCAACCTGGTGATCATGCTCTTCTACTTAGTCGGGCCCTTTCACGGTCGCCGGCATGAGCTGGAAAGAACCGTACATCGCCCTGGGTTTCTGCACCCTGTGGGGGGTATATGGGATCTACTACTTCCTTAAGACCAGCAAGGTCAAAGGAAAGGAGATATTGCTCACCAGCCCGGTAAGATCATAGACGGATCGGTTTGGTAAGCACCATCTTTCGAAAGGAGCCATTCCGGACGGACACCGGCAGGCGTGACCGACCGGAATGGCTCCAAGGCTTTTAATTTTATAAAAAAAATGTTACTGTATGGCCATTATGGAACTGACCTACGCCGAACTCTCTTCACCCGGACCGGCCCGCGAGAACAACGAGGATTTCGTGGGCTTCTGGCAGCCGGAAACGCTGGAGGAGAAGCGCAGCCGCGGCGCGGTGGCGGTGCTGGCCGACGGTGTCGGTGGGCTTAACCATGGTGAAGTAGCCAGCCGTCTGGCGGTGGAGACGGCCTTGAAGACCTTCTGCCAGACTCCGGAGGGACAGACTCCACAGCAAATGCTCACCCAGATGTTCAATGCGGCCAATCTGGCGGTCTACGACAAAGGCATGGAGGACCACGGCAAGTCCCGCATGGCCACAACCTTGAATATCGTCGTCTTTCGCGACAACGAAATCGTCGTGGGCAATGTGGGAGATTCACGGGTCTACCTGGTCCGCAAGGCCGAGATCAAGCAATTATCCACGGATCACACCTACATCGGCATGCAACAAAAGTTGGGATTGATTTCCGAGCAGGAGGCCAAGACCAGCGAAAAGCGCTCAGTCCTGACCCGCAGCGTCGGCCAGGAGCCGATGATCCGGGTCGATGTGGAAAACACTATGGTTTTCAGGGGCGACCGGGTCGTGCTGTGTTCCGACGGATTGTATAGTTATGTGGCCGACAGCGAGATCGCCGACATTGTATCGCGCCTTTCTCCGGCCCAGGCCTGCCGTCAATTAGTTGCCCTGGCGGAGCAACGGGGCACCGACGATAATCTTTCGGTACAGGTCATCCAAATAAACGATGTCGAGAAGATCACCTATTACCGTGGCGTTCCGATGTATGATGAAACGACGGACCCGACGACCCGTTACGAACTCCGGCCGGGACAAACCCTCGACAACCGTTTTCTCATCAATGAGACCATCAGCCGCAGCGGCATGGCCACCATTTTCAAGGCCACCGACTTGAAAACCAAGGAAACCGTGGCCGTTAAAGTGCCCTTGATGGAGTTCGAGAGCGATCCGGGTTTCTACTCCCGGTTCCAACGGGAGCAGGAGATCGGAAGCCGATTGAACCATCCCTACCTCTTAAAATTCATCCCCGTGGAGGAAGAACAGCGCAGCCGGCCCTACATCGTCACTGAGTATCTCAGCGGCTATACACTGGCCCATCTGTTGAACAGCATCCGCCCCATGCCGGAAAAGGACGCGTCAAACTGGCCGGCCGCGTCTGTGAAGCCTTGTCTTACATGCATGGGCAAGGCGTCATCCATCGCGACTTGAAGCCCCAGAACATCATGATCTGTTACGACGGCACGATCCGGATCATGGACTTCGGTATCGCCAAGGCCGCCGAGGGAAGACGGATCACTTTCACCGGTTTTACGCCGTCGGTGGGCACACCCGATTACATGGCCCCCGAACAGGTCAAGGGCAAACGCGGGGACGAGCGAACCGATATTTACAGTCTTGGAGCTATTCTCTACGAAATGGTGGTCGGCCGGACACCCTTCGAGTCGGAGAATGAAAATCTGTTCGTCATCATGAACGCTCGGGTCGCCGGGGACCCGATGGCCCCCCGAAAAGTCAATCCGAAGGTCTCGCCCCAGGTCGAAGAGATCATCCTCCATACCCTGGAACGGGACCCCAAGAATCGCTATCCCACGGCCGCAGCCATGAAGGCGGAACTGGACAACCCAAGCGCAGTGGAATTGACCGGCCGCTGTGATCGTCTTCAGACACCGACGCCCTGGAAGCGCGGCTGGAAAAAGGTCTTCTGGATTGTGCTGGGGGCCGCCATCGGATTGGGCCTCTTTGTCCTGTTGGTGTTGTTGATCATCCACCGCGGCCCTTCGCATTGAAGACTCGAAGATTCTGTGCGACTTGGTTCCTTGGATTAAACAATTAATTTTGATAAAACACGATGGTCTCATAAAAAATCGTCATTCCCGCGCAGGCGGGAATCCAGACCATGCCTAACGAAATAAAAACACTGGATTCCCGTTTTTACGAGAATGACGAAAATGGGTTCTTTCGAACTTTTTACGAATTCTAAATAAGGATTAAGAGGATTCAATCGGAGGTTAGACTTTGACCTATATCGCCTGGCTGGTTTTCATTGGGGCGGCTCTTCTGGAGGTCGGTGGTGACGCGGTTGTCCGCAAAGGGCTTCGTGGAAGCGGTCTCCTTATCATAGTGACGGGGGGACTCATGTTGGGGTGTTACGGCTTGGTGGTCAACATGGTGAGATGGGATTTTTCAAAACTGCTCGGTGTATATGTAGCCGTCTTTGCCCTGATCAGTATCTTGTTCGGGCGATTCGTGTTTAACGAAAATATTCCAACCGCCACCTGGATAGGGCTGATAGTCATTATTGGCGGCGGTATGATCATTCAGTTCGGGAATCCGACATAAAGAGATTCATGGCTATTATCCATTTTATCGGCGCGGGCAACGGGAGGTTTGTCATGGAGATTATTAAAAACAAGAAACGCTTTACATGGGCCTTGCTTTTGTCTCTTCTGATGGCGCTTATCGGCAGTCTTGTTCCTGTCGATGCTCAAGCCGTTTCACAAGCCCCGAACGCCGAAGCGGCTGCCCTGGTTGAAACTCCTGCCCTCAAGCCGGATCCTTCAGGTGCACGCACCGGCGGAGCGGCCGACGTAGTCAGTGCGTCGGCCGGTGCTCCGACGGCGGAGGACCTGAAGAAACTGGCTCCGAACGAGCCTCTGGCGGCCAAGCTCGCCGACGTGGTGGGCCATAACCGGATTGCCCTCAATATAATCTGGACCCTCATGGCTGGTTTTCTGGTCATGTTCATGCAGGCCGGGTTCGCCATGGTCGGGACCGGGTTCACTCAGGCGAAAAATGCCGGACACACCATAGCCATGAATTTCATGATCTACGGGATAGGCCTGCTCGGTTACTGGATTTGCGGCTTTGCCCTTCAGATGGGCGGCGCGGGCGCTGGACCCTTAGGCGGCGGAACGGCCCTCCTTGACAATGAGTTCGTCGCCAAGATCTTCGGAAAAGACTTCGGCCTTTTGGGGGCCAAGGGATTTTTCCTTTCCGGCCAGACCTATGACGCGGCGATCTTCGCCCTCTTCCTGTTCCAGATGGTGCTCATGAACATTACGGCCACCATCCCCATAGGCGCCATGGCCGAAAGATGGAACTTCAAATCCTTCGTTATCTATGCCTTTTTTGTAAGCGCCCTTCTCTACCCCCTTTACGCCAACTGGGTGTGGGGAGGCGGCTGGCTGTCGCAATTAGGCAGGAATTTCGGACTGGGACATGGTCACGTAGATTTCGCCGGTTCTTCCGTGGTTCATATGACGGGCGGTGTTGCGTCCCTGGCCGGCGCAATGGTGCTTGGGCCGAGAATCGGAAAATATAAAGACGGAAGGATTATTGCCATACCCGGGCATCATATCCCCATGGCGGTGGTGGGCACCCTTATCCTGGCCTTCGGATGGTTCGGGCTTAATGCCGGTTCCTCTCTGGCCGGTACCGACTTGCGGATCAGCGTCATAGCCGTAAATACCATGTTGGCCTCGGCCGGAGGGGCTTTTTCCTCCATGCTCTACATGTGGATGAAATACGGCAAGCCCGATATCAGCCTTATGTGCAACGGGATGTTGGCGGGGTTGGTGGCCATTACTGCGCCCTGTGCCTTCGTCACCACCCCTTCGGCGGTATTGATCGGGTTGGTGGCCGGCCTTTTGGTCTGCCTTTCCGTATTCTTCGTGGAGCGGACCCTTAAAGTCGATGACCCTGTGGGGGCTTTTTCGGTTCACGGTGTTAGCGGTGCCTGGGGCGTGCTCGCCCTCGGGCTTCTGGCGGACGGCACGTACGGTGAAGGGTTCAACGGCGTGGCCGGGACGGTCAAGGGGCTTTTCTATGGCGATTCCTCCCAGTTCGTCGCCCAGTGTATCGGAATGCTGACCAACATTATTTACGTCTTCGCCCTGTCCTATCTCTTCTTCAAGATCCTTGACAGGATCGTGGGTTTGAGGGTATCGCCGGAAGTGGAATTTGAAGGACTTGACCAGGCCGAGGTGGCCGTTACCGCCTACCCGGATTTTAACATCCGCAAAGTGCATCGGTAGTCCTGAGTCTTATGTTAAAGCCTCCGATGGATTATGCGGGTCTGTTCCTGTTTAAGGCAGGACCGTCTGTTGACGGCTGGGTCCACCACTATCCCGCATTCAACCTAAAAACACAAAATTGTAAAAAAAAAATTATTAAATTACAATTATGGGAAATAAAAGGACGACCGGTGACCAGAAAGTCTTAGTGTAATATTTTGTTATTATGAAAAAAAATAGAAATTAAGGAACGTGGCATGATTTGTGCCCTTGTCATATAAGAAAAATTCTATGACAGGGGGGGCAAACACCATGAATGCCATTAACGCTGGGGATACGGCCTTTGTCTTGATTTCGGCCGCGCTGGTCATGTTTATGACTCCGGGCTTGGCCCTTTTTTACGGCGGGATGGTCCGAAACAAGAATGTGCTGGGGACCATCATGCACAGCTTTTTTATCCTGGGGTTGGTCACCGTCGAATGGGTCCTCTGGGGCTACAGCAATGCCTTCGGTCCTGACGTGGGGGGCATTATCGGCAGCCTGAATTGGTTCGGACTCTGCGGAGTGCGGGGCCGCTCCCTTTAAAGGTTATGCGGCCTCCATCCCCCATCAAGCTTTTATGGTGTTTCAAATGATGTTCGCTATTATCACCCCGGCCCTGATCACCGGGACCTTTGCCGAGAGGATGAAATTTTCCACCTTCGTGGTCTTCACCCTCTTATGGTGTACACTGGTCTATAATCCGGTGGCCCACTGGGTCTGGGGTGTCGGCGGTTGGATCCGTGACCTGGGGGCCCTGGATTTCGCCGGCGGGACCGTGGTTCATATCAATTCCGGGATTGCCGCCCTGGCGGCCGCTCTGGTCATCGGTAAACGCAAGGGATACGGCCACGAACCCTTTCACCCCCACAACCTGCCCATGACCATTACCGGAGCGGCCATTCTCTGGTTCGGCTGGTTCGGCTTCAATGCCGGCAGTGCCCTGGCCGCTAATGGCCTGGCTGTTTCGGCCTTTACGGCCACCCACATTGCGGCGGCGGCGGCCACCTTCTCCTGGGTCTTCACCGAGTGGATGTATCGCGGGAGACCCACCACCTTAGGGGCAGCCAGCGGCTGTGTGGCCGGTCTGGTGGCCATAACCCCGGCCGCCGGGTTTGTGGGTCCCCTGTCGGCCCTGATTATCGGATTAGCCGCCGGAGTGCTCTGTTACTTTGCCATCTTTCTGAAACACAAATTCGGCTATGACGATGCCCTCGACGTGGTCGGTGTCCATGGGGTCGGCGGGACCTTCGGTGCCCTGGCCACCGGGCTTTTTGCCAGCAAGCTCATTAATGACGCTGGGAATAACGGGTTGTTTTTCGGCAACCCCGGCCAGTTGGGCATACAGGCCGTGGCCGTCGGCGTGACCCTGGTTTATTCCTTTGTGCTGACCTTGATCATCCTTAAGGTTCTGGATTGGACCATGGGTCTTCGGGTTGAACATGAAGACGAGGAAGCCGGTTTGGACCTCAGCCAACATAGCGAAGTAGGCTATAATTTATAGGAGGGTTTATCATGAAGAAGATCGAGGCCATCATCAAGCCCTTCAAACTCGACGAGGTCAAGGACATCCTGCAAATAGGTTCAAGGTTCAAGGTACAGGGTTCAAGGTTTTAGAAAAAACCGTATACCGTGTACCTTGAACCTTAGACCGAAGGTTTTTAATCTTATTTTTGAACTAAGTAAGAGATCTATGTCAAAGACCGCTCTTATATTACAGCATACCCAGGAAGAACGAGGGGGGCTTTTTGAGGAGATCCTTCTTGAACAGGGCTGGAAGTTAGAGGCCTTGCCCCTGTTTTCAGGGTCTTCTTTGCCTCCTTCGATCAAAGAATTCGGGCTGATCCTGGTCATGGGAGGACCCATGAGCGCCAATGACGAACAGGGCCATCCTTTTTTAAAAAATGAAATTCCCTTTATTCGCATGGCCCTCAAAATAGGCCATCCGGTTTTAGGGGTCTGTCTCGGTGCCCAGCTCATGGCCAAGGCCATCGGAGCCAAGGTCTATCCCGGCCCTCATAAAGAAATCGGCTGGTACTGGCTCAGCCAAACCCCGTCAGCCCGATCCGACCCGATTTTTTCCCAGTTGGACCCCCATTTTTTGGTTTTTCAGTGGCATGGGGAGACCTTTGATCTCCCTCCGGAGGCTGTCGGGCTGGCGGGGAACATGGCCTATCCCAATCAAGCCTTTCGGATCGGGGAGTTGATGTACGGGTTGCAATTTCATCTGGAGGTCACGGAACCGATGATCGAGGCCTGGCTGTCAGCTTGGTCCGATGAAATCAAGGAGGCCAAGCCCCAGCCGCTGACGGCCCGGGAAATCTTTGAGGATGCCCATATCTATTTGGATCGTCTTCAGGCCCAAGCCCATCGGTTTTTCTCCGGTTATTTATCCCTTGTGGAAAAAGGCCGTTTGCGGTAAAATGGATCATACAATTTTGCAAGAATTTTTTTTTAATTTTAGACAAAAATGTTGTTTATTTTGGCAGACCTGCGGAATGTTTCCTTAACTAACTGAAAAAACGTAATAATAAAAAAGCCCTTCATGGCATAGCCATTGCGAACAATTTAAATGAATGAGGAGCTTAATGCTTGGCGGGGAGGATCGGATGCTAAAAAAAATAGAAGCAGTTATCAAGCCTTTTAAGTTGGATGAGGTCAAAGACGCCTTGAACGATCTGGGTATTAAAGGAATGACCATATCCGAAGTAAAAGGATTCGGCCGGCAGAAAGGGCACACCGAGATTTATCGGGGGGCGGAATATGTGATTGATTTTTTGCCCAAGGTCAAGGTCGAGATCGTGGTTGAAACGGAACTGGCCGAAAAGGTCGTCGAGGTGATTCAAAAGGCGGCCAAAACCGGAAAGATCGGAGACGGGAAAATATTTATTCTTCCGGTGGAAGATGTCATCCGCATCCGGACAGGAGAACGGGGGAAAGAAGCGATTTAGGTCAAGATAAGGGTGCAAGGATTCGAGGATTCAAGGGTTCAAGTGGGTTGTTTCCAAGCCGTTCACTTGAATCCCTGACCCCTCGAACCCTGGAATCCTTTTTTTATTTATGCCCGATACCCTTCACAAAAAATATCTCCTCGATCAGCGCCAAAAACTGAAGGAGCGCCATGACCAGGGAGAGGCCGGTCTGCAGGTCGCCGGCTGGCATGCCTCCTTTATCGATGTGTTCATCATCTCGATTTTTAACAGCATGGAGGCCCGGACCTCCTTGGGATTGGGCGGGGAGGAACAGGCTTGTGTTACCCTGGGTCTGGGAGGATACGGCCGGAAAGAACTGGCCCCTTTCTCCGATATCGACTTGCTTTTCCTCTGCTCGGGAAAGATCGAACCCCAAGTGGAAGAGGTCATCCGGAAGATCCTATATCCCCTTTGGGATGTGGGTTATGAATTAGGTTACACTGTTCAATCCTTTGAAGATTGTCTGGAAATGGCCTCTTCGGACCCGTCTTTCCTAACCGCCCTGCTGGATGCCAGACGGATTACCGGCAGCACGCTTTTGGCTTCCGCCCTTCAATCGAAAATCGGGGCCCTTCTTAAAAAAGGCCAGGGCCGTCTCTGGCAGGAATGGCTTCTTGCGGAACAGGAAAAAAGACATTTGCGCTATGGGGATTCAGCTTTTTTCCTGGAACCTCACTTAAAAGAAGGCCTGGGTGGACTGCGGGATATCCATGTCCTTCTTTGGATTGGGAAGGCCCTTTTTGAAGCCCCTGATCTCTATTCCCTGGAAAAAATCGGCCTCTTGTCCGAAGAGGACCGAAAGGTCCTTTCCGATTCCCATGATTATCTCCATCGGCTCCGCAATCAATTGCATTTCCTGGCCGGAAGAAAAGATGACCGGCTCTCTTTCGAATTCCAGGAAGCCATGGCCGAATGGTCCGGGGTCAAGGCCAGGGGAGATATCCTGCCCGTTGAAGTCTTCATGCAGGAAGTTTACCAGCACTTGCAGGGATCCGAACCATCCATCAGAATTTTTTTGAGCACATGGCCGAGCGGGGGCAGAAGGGGGAAAAGCACCGGGAGCTCCTGGAGCCGGGGATCTATATGGTCGAGGGACGGCTCTATCTGGATTCGGCCAAGGTCCTGAGGGACAACCCGCCGCTCTTGATGAAGATCTTCTGGTATGCCTTAAAGAAAGAGGCCCGTCTAAGCCAGGAGACTATCCGTCTGGTCAAGCAATGCCTGTTTTTAGCGGATGAGAATTTTCAACGATCGGAAGAAGTCAGCCGGTTATTCTTAGAGATCATCGGCGATTTAAAAACTTCCCGGGAGTTATTGGACCCCGGCGGCCAGACTCGGCGCCAAGCGGCGGCGGGCCTCGGTGATCTCGCCCACCGCATCGGTGAAGGCGATTTGGCCGTGCCGGTGGTCCCAAATCCGCCAGAGCAGGCCCTGGGTGTCGCCATCCAGGCGGGATTGGGCGGCGTGGATGGCGGTCTCCAAATCGGTGCCGGCGTGGACCGCGCGCAGGATGCGCGGGTCCTGCTGGAAGTCGTAAATCAGGGCGTCCTTGAGATGCGGGACAAACACCGGGTCACTGCGGATCGGCCGCTCGAAGGTCTCAAGGCGCTGCCGGGTGACCCCGCCCTGCTCGAGCTTCTCGTAAAACCGGTTCAGGTCCCCGTTCGAGTAAAGGGACTCAAGATAGGCCTCGCAGAGGACGATGTCGTCCGGCGTGGCGTTGTTATGGAGTTTCTGGTGCCATTCTTCGAGGAAGTGCCCGGGAGACCTCCTTGAGGTGATGGCGGTGCATGATGTTGAGGATTTCGTCGCGGATGCGCTGGCCGTCGCCGCCGGGGCCGACACTTGCCAGCAGGAGCCGGAGCAGCGGCCGGTTGGCCGGGTCCTGGCCGTAGCATTGAGCCATCTTGCGCGTGAGCCGGTCCTGGGCGTGGCTGAGTTCGCGGGGCTGGGTGTTGTATTGGCGCTGCCAGGTCAGTTGGCGCAGGGCCGAATAGCGCAGCCACACGAACAGGAGCGCCAGGCCGTCGGCCGAGGCTGCCGCCTGGTCCATCAGGTCGTAGCAGAGATTAAAGCGGTGCATGAGGGTCCAGGAATTGGAGTTCACCTCCGCCCGGACGATTTGGTCCGCCATGCCCGCAAGCTGCGGAGCTGATGCCGGCCTTCTGTTCGTAATCGGCGCGCACCGGGACGAAGAAATTGCCGCCCCGGAAGCGGAGCCAACGATTGGACTGCGGCTGCTTGAGGACGAATTGGAGGCCCATGGGGGCGCCGGCCTTGGGTATCTCGAGCGGCAAGCGGCTCAGGCCCTCCTGGGCGGAAAACGGGGTCTGTGCGGTGTGGCCCTCGCAGAGCACCGTGCCCGGCGGCTGAAGCGCCTGCGGCGGGGCGAACCACTCGTTGGACGAATACCGCGGAAATCCCCCAGTGCAGCACCAAGCCGGGGACTCGCTCAGCAACAGGAGCCTGAATCGGTCGTCCTCGCGGGTGACCACGGCCGCCAGGCGCCCGGACGGCTCGACCTGGAAGAGGCGCTGGAAGAGGACTTTTTTTGGCCGATATACTCCTGGAGGGCGGCATCGAGCGCGGGGCTGGCCGGTTCGCTTTGGCGGGCGGAATCTCGATCCGGTAATTCCGGCCGCCGTTGTTGTCCCAGGTCCGCTGGTCGGGGAAGAAGAGCGCAAAGTCGAGCAAGGCATAGCCGGCTGACGCGGGGAGGCTGATGTGAACGGACTGGCGGCCGTCCTCGGCCGTGAAGGGCGTCTGCACCGCCGGTCCCACCGCCCGGGTTTCCGCCGGCCAAGAGGGCTGCGGCGGAAGCCGCCACGCATCCTGCCCTGGCTCCCGCAGTCCCCAGTGCAGCACGCCCTGTCCGCCGGCCATCGAACCAGGCAAATCCGCCTCGACGGTGTCCTGCGTGACCTACTTGCCGACCTGCAGGGCCAATCCACTCCGAGTCGCAATAGTCTCA
>CAWIRY010000170.1:0-6818 GCA_963838485.1 uncultured delta proteobacterium
CTCCACCTGGCCGAAGAAGGGGACGACCTGGTTCTGGCCGTGGATCTTCAAGGACAGAAGGGTTGTCAGTCAATAGTCAGTTGGGATGCCAATTCGGGGAAGACTTCGGAGGAGATTCTTTTTCGCCTGGACGCCCTGCCCATGATCGCCGAAAGCGAATTGGCCTATGCGGCCAAGGACATCAGCAACGCCGGGATATTGGGTACCACGGCCATTATGATGGAAAATTCCGGGAAGGGAGCGATTATCGATTTGCCTTCCATTCCCAGACCAGCCGGTATCGATCTGGCCGAATGGCTGCTGGCCTTTCAAAGTTTCAGTTTTATCCTCTCGGTGCCGAAGGGAAATTCATGCCGGGTGTGTGCCCTGTTCAAGGAACGGGATATTGAGGCCGCGGTTATCGGCAAGGTGACCTTTTTCCCTCAAGTCGTTCTAAAAGACGGGGAACATAGGAAAGTGTTGTTTGACTTTGAATTGGAGCACATCACGGGCATCAGATTTGTGAAAAAATGAAAGGAGTCCATTATGAGTACTGACTATCCCTTCCTCTTATCGCCCATTCAGATCAAAGGTCTGACCTTAAAAAATCGTATTACCATGGCCCCACTTTTTTTTGGGCTATGCCAATCCCGACGGCACGGTTAGTTCCCTGATCCTGGATCATTACCAGGAAATGGCCGCCTCCGGGGCCTCGCTGATCGTCGTGGAAAATGTGGCTGTCGATCCCCTCGGCCTGGGTTCCCCCTTTACCATGCGCATCGATGAAGAACGGTTTCTTTTCGGCCTCTCCGGGCTGGCCAAGACTATCCATCAACAAGGGCCTCTGGCCTTTCTCCAGATCAATCATGGCGGGCGTTATGCCTATGGGTCCAATAAGATCGCCCCTTCTCCTATCGAAACCTATGGCGTTACTCCCCGGGAGATGAATGGGGAAGACATCGAACGGGTCATCGCGGCCTATGTCACCGCTGCCCAAAGAGTCAAGGAGGCCGGGTTTGACGGGGTGGAACTCCACGGCGGTACCGGCTATCTGCTGGTCCAATTTTTGTCATCCCGGACCAATAAACGAAGCGATGCCTACGGCGGCTCGCTGGAAAACCGGATGCGTTTTCCTTTGCAAGTGGCGGATGCGGTTTTGAAGGCCGTGGGTCCGGGCTTCCCGGTGGGCTATCGATTTTTAGCCGATGAATGGCTTCCCGAGGGGCTTCATCTGGAAGAGACGGTTCCTTATGCCAAGGAACTGGTAAAACGCGGCCTGGCCTATCTCTCGGTGATGGCCGGCACCTACGATTCCTTTTCCCTTCCTGAATATCTGAAAGAAGAAAAGAAGGAAGGGTATATGGTATCCTTCGCCGCCCGGATCAAAGAGGCTGTTCCGGAGATACCGGTCATTACGGCCGGAAGGATTCAAACCCCGGCCACGGCCAACTGCATCATCCAAGATAAACAGGCCGATTTGATCGGCCTGGCCAGGGTCTTGTTGGCCGATCCGCTCTGGCCCAAAAAGGCCCAGGGGTTGGTCGCCGAGCCTTTTGTCTCCTGCGAGGCCGCCTGCTCTTTATGTATGAAACGGGTGACGAAAGGCAAACCGGTCTTTTGCTCCCAATGGAACAAGACCCGGCAGAAAAAATTTTTAGAACGGATCGGAGAAAAAGCGGAAGTGGTTTAAAAATTTTAACTCCGACATTTGAATTATTTTTTTCTTGACTATGGTGAGGGCTTCATATAGATATAAACTCCGAAATAATAGGCATTTATTGATAGTCAACCAAACGAAAGGAGAAATGGATGATGCTTAAAAAAATTTTTGTGCTGGTGGCTTGTGTGGGGCTTTTGACAACGGTTTG
Organism: uncultured delta proteobacterium; assembly: GCA_963838485.1. Classification (GTDB taxonomy): domain Bacteria; phylum Desulfobacterota; class RBG-13-43-22; order RBG-13-43-22; family RBG-13-43-22; genus RBG-13-43-22. The sequence goes on from CAWIRY010000170.1 coordinate 1,848, forward strand.
CGGGAGGGCCATGGCGGCCGATACGATCAAGATCGCCTATATCGATCCGCTTTCCGGGGCCTTTGCCAATGTCGGGGATATCGGCCTAAGACATTTTAAGTACATGGCCGAATTGATCAACGCCAGTGGAGGCGTTTTAGGCGGAAAAAAACTGGAGATCGTCCCCTTCGACAACAAAACCAGCCCCAACGACAGCGTGGTGCAGCTTCAGAGCGCCATCGATCAGGGAATTCGGATCATTACCCAGGGCAATGGTTCCAATGTGGCCGGGGCCTTAATCGATGCCGTCAATAAACACAATGAACGGTATCCCGACAAGCAGGTGCTTTATCTCAATTACGCCGCTGTCACGCCGGCCTTTACCAATGAGCTGTGCAGCTTCTGGCACTTTCGCTTCGACGCCCATGCGGATATGAAGTTGGCGGCCGTTACCGACTACATCAAGGCCCAGAAAAACATCAAAAAGGTTTATCTCATCAACATGGATTATGTCTTCGGTCATGCCGTGGCGGACGCCTCCGTTGCCATGTTGAAGGCCAAGCGTCCGGATATCCAGATCGTGGGCAATGTCTTTCATCCTATTGGAAAAATCAAGGATTTCTCCCCCTACGTCGCCATGATCAAGGCCTCCGGGGCTGATACGGTCATAACCGGCAACTGGGGTAACGATATGGCCCTGCTGGTGAAGGCGAGTAAGGAAGCGGGACTCAACGTCCAGTATTTCACTTTTTACGCCGGAATGGCCGGCAGCCCGACCGCTATCGGGGCCGCCGGTGAAGGCCATGTCAAGCAGGTGACCGAGTGGCATAGCAACCTCTGCGTTGAATTTAAGAAACCGGAGGACGAGAAATTTTTGCTGGGCTATAACGCGAAATACTCCGACGGCGGCAAAAACCCCTTTTATTACGGCCGTATCCGGACCGAAATGGAAATGCTGGCCAAGGCTATCGATAAGGCCGGCAGCACCGAGGCCAAGGCCGTGGCCTATGCCCTGGAAGGGATGCAATACCAAACCCCTTACGGCATGGTCACCATGCGGGCTGAGGACCATCAATTGATCCAGCCCCTGTTCATATCCACCATGACCAAGGTCGGCACCAAAGGCGTCAAATACGACGTGGAAAATACCGGGTTTGGCTTTAAAACTGACATGCGGGTTGAGGCCAATGCTACGGCTATGCCGACTACCTGTAAAATGAAAAGACCTCCCAAATAAGAAATAGGGAAATTGTTTAATTAACCGCCCGCCCGTTTCTTCGGGCGGGCGGTTTAGTTTGAAAATAGATTTTAAACCGCCCTTAATTTTGGTCAGGGCTCTGTAGGGGCGGGTTTTAAATCCGCCCATACGGTTATTTCCATGAATCATGGCGCCCGACCCGGGTGGGCATGAGGGCTTAACACCATGCTTGAATATATCGTCGTTTCCTCCATAAACAGCCTTCTTTACGGCCTCCTTCTGTTTATGCTTTCCAGCGGGCTCACCCTTATCTTCAGTATGATGGGGGTCCTCAATTTCGCCCACGCCAGTTTCTTCATGCTGGGGGCCTACTTTGCCTTTCAGATCAGCGAATATGTCGGCTTCTGGCCGGGGCTGGTGGTGGCCCCGCTGATCGTCGGTGCCCTGGGGGCCATGGTCGAACGCTACGGCCTTAGAACGGTTCACAAGTACGGCCACGCGGCCGAACTGCTGTTCACCGTAGGTCTGGCCTATCTCATCGAGGAAGTCGTCAATCTCATCTGGGGTCGCAATGCCGTAGCCTATAAAATCCCGGCCGTTTTGGATTTCCCCTTAGTTACCTTTTTTGGCACCGATTTTTCAGCCTATCGGGCCTTTATGCTGGTCATTTCGGTGGGTATGTTCGCGGCCCTCTTCCTTGTATTAACCCGCAGCCGTATCGGACTGATTATCCAGGCGGCCTTGACCCATCCGGACGGAGTCAGCACGCTGGGCCATAATGTGCCTGGGGTCTTTATGTTGGTTTTCGGCGGCGGCTCAGCCCTGGCCGGTCTGGCCGGGGTGATCGGTGGCAATTATCTGATCACCGAACCCTCCATGGCCACCCATTTGGGTCCCATCGTCTTTGTGGTAATTGTCGTCGGCGGTATGGGATCGTTGACCGGGGCCTTTATCGCCTCTCTGCTCTTGGGCGCCATTCAAACCTTCGCCGTCGGGATCCAGGTTTCGTTGACCGACCTCTTGGGCCTCTTCGGGATCAGCCTTCAATCCAGCGGTCTCTTAAATGATTTCTTAAAAATTCAGATTTCCCAGACCGGCCCTATTCTGCCGTACCTGTTTATGGTCTTAATGCTCATATTCCGGCCGAAAGGACTGATGGGGAAACGGGAGTCATGAACCAAAGCGAAAAAAAATCGAAATTGCCTTCCCGGTGGGGCCGCTACGGCTTTTGGATCGCGGCGATTCTCATCGCCGTGCTCTTACCGCTCATCTTCCGCTCCAGTTTTTCCCGTTCCATGCTGAGTCAGATGGGCATCGCCATTATTTTTGCCCTTTCCTACAATATGCTCTTCGGAGAAGGGGGGTTGCTGTCTTTCGGGCATGCCGTTTTTTACGGACTGGGGGGATTCATTTCCATTCATGTCCTTAATCTGGTCACCGCCGGGGTGCTGCCCATTCCTCTGGAGCTGATGCCCTTAGTCGGGGGAGTGGGGTCGGTTGTCTTCGGTCTGATCTTCGGCTGGCTGGCCACCAAACGGGCCGGGACGACCTTTGCCCTGATCACCCTGGGCATCGGCGAATTGATCGCCTCCAGCGCCCTGATGCTGCCCAATTTTTTCGGCGGGGAACAGGGGATCTCCGGGAACCGCATGTCCATCCCCACCCTAACCGGAATAGAATTCGGAAGACAAATTTCGGTCTATTATCTGATTGCCTTTTGGACCATAGTCAGTACCATCCTCATGTATCTGCTGACCCAGACGCCCCTGGGACGTTTAGCCAATGCCGTCCGGGACAACCCGGAACGGGCCCCCTTTGTCGGCTACGACACCCATCGGGTGCGGACCTTGCAATACACCCTGGCCTCCTTTTTTGCCGGTATCGCCGGGGGACTGTTTGCCATCAACTACGAACTGGTCACCGCCGAGACCATCGGACAAATTCCCTCCGCCAACGTATTGATGATGACCTATATCGGCGGGGTGGGTCATTTTTTCGGACCTATTTTGGGGGCCGTGCTGGTCACTTTTATGCAGCTTTCCTTAGCCAATATTACCCATGCCTGGCTGCTCTATTTCGGTCTTCTTTTCATGGGCATGGTGCTCTGGGCCCCCAACGGCCTGGCCGGCCTCATCATGCTCCATGAACCGGTCTGGAAGGCCGGGCTGATGAAGCGGCTTCTTCCCGCTTATGCCCGGGCGGCCCTGCCGGCGTTGATTCTGTTCTTAGGGGCCATGATTCTGATCGAAATCAATTACCACCTTTCCCTGAGTACCGACCCAACGACACCCATGAAATTATTTAAAATTACCTTCAGCGCCCAGTCTCCCATACCCTGGGGCCTGGCCCTGGGATTGGTCGTGATCGGGTTTGTGTTTTTACGCCGGGCCATTAGGCGGATCAACCAGAGCTGGCAGGAGGTAACGGTTGAAATGAAGAAGGGAGCCTCGTGATGACGGCCATTGCCCTTAAACTGACCGAGGTCCATAAAAGTTTCGGCAGCAGCGAAATCATCAATGGGGTGAATCTGGAGATTCCAAGCGGTGAACGTCATGCCATCATCGGACCCAACGGCGCCGGCAAATCCACTCTGTTTAACCTGATCAGCGGCTTTTATCCGCTGAGTTCCGGTAAGATTGAATTGAACGGGCATGATATCACCAACCGGCCTTCCCATCAAATCAACCGAAGCGGCCTTTCCCGGAGTTTTCAGGTAACCAATATTTTCCCCAAGATGAGCGTTTTCGAGAATATCCGCTGCGCCTTGCTCTGGCCCATGGGCTACCGATATTCCTTCTGGCATCTTTGCGGAAGGCTGAAAACGGTCAATAAAAAAGCCGAAGAGCTTTTGGAGAAGATCAATATGGCCGTTCATCGGGACAAGCCGCCTCGTTCTGCAACTCCTCTTAGTTCATTGGGGCCGTTCGACAACACACTCTCGGAAGGGCCAGGCGGAGCTGTCACCGAAAAAAGCTTCGTGGGCTCAAAAAATCGCGCCACAGACCTACATGAGCGTCACCATCAGCAGGCAATTCGTATTTGCGTCACAAGTACGCTTCTTGCGCTACGATCCTGACCGCTGATGAATTAACCAGGCTAGGCCCTCTCGGATAACCAGAAAAAGCCATGGGCCACGAGTCCCGGATAGAACTATGGTCACCACTTGACCGCCGTTCTGCTTTGCTGGTTTCGGAACTGACAGGCTTCGTTGCGAACAGGCAATAGAAACCGCTGGTCGAGAAAAACGCCAACCGCCGGGCCACCGTGCCCAGCAACCGAGCACCTGGCGCGGGCGGTCAGAACAGATCCTGCTCCATCCAGGGGGCTGAGAAGCAAGAAAAGTTCCAGCCAGCGCAGGGGTGTTTTTTCTTGACTTCTCCCTTATAGACTCATCAGGACTCAGCCCTCCGCTGCCAGCCTTAGCCAACTACACACAGTTAACCCTTGCTGGAAGAAGGAGGGAAGGCTGTAAAATAAGAATTGTGAATTCTGCGAAAAAAGACTCGTGCAAGAAATCTCGGGCGAGACACCAGGAGCTGAGTCCTTGGCCCTGAGCGCTTAATCTGGCTAAGCCTAAGTGTCCTGCTCTGCGGTTTTCCAGCTCTGGCTCAATCTCAGCAGCCCCCTATCGTCCTGGGAGTGGAGAGGGGTCTACCTGAAGCACTGGGAACAGGGGCATCAGCCGGCAAGCAGCTGCCTGATCAGCTATTGTCAGGAAGCATCAGCGGAAAAGTTGTTGATCGAACTGGAACCGCCGTTACCGGAGCCCGGGTGAGACTCACACGTGAAGATCA
>CAWIRY010000171.1:0-8782 GCA_963838485.1 uncultured delta proteobacterium
CAATCATGATGAACTCGTAAAAAGTCATCAAAGAGACGGCACAGTAAAAAGCTCCAGATGCAAGGCGCGCAAATTCTGAGGAGTGAGGCGTACTTATATGTACGCTGCAACGACGAAGGATGCCGCGCAACACAGCAGATGGACTTTTTACGAAGCCGTCAATAATAAGGCAGAGAATTTTTCAATACGATCAGGGCGGAGTGTATGGAAAAAGAACATAAAGCCAAAGGCAAGTGGTTGTTTTTCTGGATCGGGTTATGCGCTTCGTTAATTTTAGGCTGGGTCGTCTTCCCGGTGCTTATCCAATCCAGGCAAGAGCAACCGGTTCATTTCAGTCACCTCAGGCACGTGGATGACGTCTCCTTAAAATGTGAAGATTGTCATCATTTCCGGAATGACGGAAGTTTCGCCGGGATTCCCAGTCTGAGCAAATGCCTGGAATGCCATGCCACGGCTCAAGGTAGTTCCAAAGAAGAAGCCGTTCTGATCAAACTGGCCGATAAGCTGAAAAAGGAAAACAAGAACATCCCCTGGCTCGTCTATTCCCAACAACCCGATCATGTATTTTTCTCCCATGGGGCCCACGTCAAAATGGCCAAAATGGAATGTGCCACCTGCCATAAATCGGTGGGTGGTAAGACGGATAAGAATCCACCCTACCGCTATAAATGGATTTCAGGGTATGCCCCGGAGGTGATGTCCATGGAAGTTTGTGAAACCTGCCATGAAGAAAAAGGAAAAAGCAACGCTTGTTTTGTTTGTCATAAATAAAATCACTTGCTTGATGCTTGATTATAGCGATGAAATCGTAATAAGTGCGAAAGCACACATTTAGGTCATTCGTGAAGCTTGTCCCCGGAGGCCTTAATCGGGGAACGGGAATCCAGTGTTTTTAACCTGTTGTGAATCGTCTGGATTCCCGTACCCGATCGGGTCGAGGACAGGCTCTGCGGGGGAATGACGAATTTTTGCGAATTCATTGAGAGTTAGCATTCAATTTACGGAGTGTGTTTAATGAACAAAGGAAAGAAAGATGGCCATTGATCGAAGAGATTTTCTGAAGTTTGTGGTTGGAGGTGGAGTGGGGACTGTTTTTTCTCCATTGCCCTGGATTTCCATGAATGAAGTCGCCAAATGGAGCCAGCGCTGGGCACCCATTCCGGGAAAGGGAGGAACCTCTTATCTCAATTCCACCTGCAAACTCTGTCCCGGCGGTTGCGGGATCCGCGTCAGGCTGATTGAAGAGAGAAGGGCCGTCAAGATCGATGGCAATCCCTTCCATCCGGTCAACCGGGGCGGGATGTGTCCCCTGGGTCTGGCCAGTCTTCAATATCTTTACCATGAAGAAATCAGGGTCAAACATCCTTTAAAGAGAGAGGGGGCCCGGGGCCAGGGAGACTGGAAACCCGTTACCTGGGAAGAGGCCATTACCCAAATAAGCTCCAGATTGAAGGACCTCAGACAAAAAGATCTTTCCCATACGGTAGCCCTGCTTGATGGAGAAGGAATGGGAAGCCAGGTCCATTTGGTAGCCCGATTTCTAAAGGCCTTTGGCTCCCCTAATTATATTCGATCCTATCAATCCACCGACTTGGAAGAAGCCCTGATAAAAACCCTTCATGGGGTTAAGGCCCACCTAAGCTATGATTTTCCCAGGGCTCAATACATCTTAAGCTTCGGCTGCGCCTTGATGGAAGGCTGGGGAAATCCGGTCTGGGTTGCCCAGGCCTATCAACAATGGAGGCAGAATTCTTTAAAGGAAAGGGCCAAAATAGTTCAGATCGATACCATGGCCAACACGACGGCTTCATTGGCCGATGAATGGATCGCTATCAATCCGGGGACGGAAGGGACCCTAGCCCTTGGTCTGGCCCAGGTCATCATCGATAAGGGCTGGACCGATCAAGAATCCCTTCGGGTTCATTTTTCGGAACTTGAAGGACTAAAAGATCTGTTGAATAAAGAATACACCCCGGAACAGGTGGCTAAAACAACCGGTGTCTCCCAAGAGACGATTCAAAGGCTGGGAAAAGATTTTATGGCCTCAAAGCAATCGGTGGCCCTTTGGGGCAAAGGCAAGGGGGAATTGCCCGTCGGTTTCATTGAGGCCCAGGCCGTTCATCTCCTGAATGTGCTGGCCGGTTCGATCAACCGCCCGGGGGGTGTCTATTTGCAACCCGAATTCCCTTATGTCACCCAACCCAAAATCTCCCTGGATAAAACGGCTGAAAAGGGTTTTTCCCAACCCAGACTTGATCAGGCTTTATCTTCTCAATACCCTCATACCGGCAATATAGCCGGAAATTTGTTTGCCAAAACCGGTCTTAAAAAACCCTATCCCATCAATTGTCTTTTTCTCAATGAGGTCAATCCTTTTTTTTCCATGGGGGAAAAGCCTTTTAAGGCCGCGATAGAGGAGATTCCTTTCATCGTCAGTTTTTCCCCCTTTATGGATGAAACCAATTCCTTAGCCGACCTGATCCTGCCAGTTCCAACTTTTTTGGAGCGGTGGGATGATAGTTATTATTGTCAGGGGGTGCCTTTTCCTGTCTATGGCCTGACTAAACCGGTTTTGCCTCCCCTCTATGGAAGCAAATCCCTGGGAGAGGTCCTCCTGGACCTGGCTAAAGATTTGGGAGGCAAGGTCCGGGAGGCCCTTCCCTTTGAAACAATGGAAGGGGTGATCAAACAGGCGGCCAAAGGATTATATGATTCCAAAAAAGGACGGCTGGCCGATGGTCCTCCTTCCGAAATGGGAAAGACCAGTCCGGCCTCATTCGAGTCTTTTGATCAGTTTTGGGGACAATTAGTCGCTCAGGGAACCTGGTACCATGGGGAGAATGAGACCGAAGAAAGCAAAGGGAAATGGGACGTTTCTCCAACCACCCTCCAGGCCGGTGTCCCGGGCAAGGGCCAAGCCGTAAACGAAAATCCCCTTTGGATGATTCCCCAGTCTTTGATTCTGCTCCAATCCGGATACTGGCCCAACCCGCCCTTTCTGACCAAATACCTGGGTGAAGAAACTTTGAGGAAGGAGGTTTCAGTCGCCCAGGTTCATCCCCATACGGCCCGGGATTTTTCTTTACGGGAAGGAGACATGGCCGAGATTCAATCGGCGAAAGGAAAGATTACGGCCCAGATCCATCTCTTTGAAGGGGCCAGACCCGATTGTTTTTTCGTCCCCTTAGGGCTTGGGCACACGGCCTTCGACCCGACTTTGAAAGACCGGGGGGCTAACTTGTATCCCATTTTAGATACCACGGTGGATCCGGTAACTGGTTTGGAGGTTGCCTGGGCCACTCGAGTAAAAATTAAAAAAGTGTAGAGGGCGCCCATGGAAGAGGTATTAGGCGGAAAAGAATTATACGGCATGGCCATTGATCTGGATAAGTGCACCGGGTGCGGGGCTTGTGCCATTGCCTGTATGGCCGAAAACAACGTTGCCTTTCGGGATGACGAAACCGACAAGCTGAGGACGATCACCTGGATGCGGCTCTATCGGCTGAACAACGGTCAACCTTTTCCCCGGACCCGGGTGGTTTATCTGCCCAGACCGTGCATGCACTGCCAACACCATACCCCATGTGTCTCGGTCTGTCCGGTCACGGCCACCAAGATTGATGAAAAAGGGGTGGTCAGCCAAATTTATCCCCGGTGCATCGGGTGTCGGTATTGCATGGCCGCCTGTCCCTACCATGTCCGCTATTTCAGTTGGTGGGATCCGGTTTTTCCTAAAGGGATGGAAGATTATTTGAATCCCGATGTCTCGGTGGCCATGCGCGGCGTAGTCAGTAAATGTACTTTTTGCAACCACCGTTATCAGCGGGCCAAGGACAAGGCCTTTATGGAAGAAAGGCGGGACCTCAAAGAGGGGGAATACATAACGGCCTGTGCCGAAGCCTGCCCGACCAAGGCCATTACCTTTGGCAACCTGAAGGACCCACAGAGTCAGGTCTCCAAGCTGAGTAAAAATCCCCTGGCTTTTCGCCTCCTGGAAAAATTAGGCACCCAACCCAAGGTTTATTACCTGACGACTCAGGATTGGGTCCGGAAGCAGGGCGATCATTATTTGGAAAAAGAGGCCCGGGAAAAGATCTCTTAAGACCCCTTAAACCCTAATATGACGAGGTAGGATATGAATTTTAACCGGTTTCCCATAGACACCCCCCTCTTTCCCGAAGGGGTGGAAAGATGCTCCCTGGTCAGATTCTCTCTTTGGATTTTTTTCTTGCTATTACTTTTAGGCGCGGGGTTATTGGCGGCCTTCCTGGTCCTCTGGAAAGGATTAAACCAGACCAATATGAATGAATATTTCGGGTTTGCCCTTTGGATCACCTTTGACCTGGCGATCATCGCCCTGGGGGCCGGGGCCTTTTTTACCGGCTTCTTGACCTATATCTGGGGGAAAAAAGAACTGAAGGCGATTATTAATTTTGCAGTGATCATCGGGTTCATCTGCTATAGCGGGGCCATTTTGATTCTTACCCTGGATGTGGGCCAGCCGCTTCGCTCCTGGTATGGTTTCTGGCATCCCAATATCCATTCCATGCTGACCGAGGTGATGTTCTGTATCACCCTTTATTTGGGGGTTTTGATGATTGAATATGCCCCCCTGGTATTGGAAAACCGGAAGATCAATGCCCTTCCCGGGCCAACCTATTTTGCTCATAATCTCCACGAACTGATGTTTATCTTTGCCGGGACCGGCACCTTTTTGTCCTTTTTCCATCAAGGTTCTTTGGGCGGTATGTACGGGGTCCTCTATGCCCGGCCCTTTGCCTTTCGAGAAGGGGTTTTTATCTGGCCCCGGACCTTCTTTCTGTTTATCCTTTCGGCCATTGCTTCCGGGCCAGCCTTCACGGTTTTAATCACCTCCCTGGTCCAAAAAATTTCCGGAAAAAGATTGGTCAAGCAAGAGGTATTGGCCTTGATGGGGAAGATTGCCGGCGGATTCTTGGCACTCTATCTTGTTTTAAAATTCGCCGATACGATTTATTGGGCGGTCTCAATTCTGCCGGCCCGAGGGATCCGCTTTATGGATCAATATCATAACCCCTATGGATTTTGGCTGGTGGTGGCCGAATTGGGAGTTTTTGGAATTCTTCCGGCCCTTTTACTCTGGAACGAAAAGGTCAGGATGAGTCCCGGGTGGTTGGCCTTTGCCTGTCTGTTGGATTGTGCGGGTATTGTCTTTAACCGGTTTGTCTTTACCGTGGTTACCCTGGCTATCCCGGTAATGCCCTTTGACCGCTTTGTGACTTATTTCCCCAGTTGGCAGGAATGGGCCACAACTATGGCCGTCCTGGCTTATGGGGGTTTGATTATCTCCCTTTCTTATCGCTACCTGCCGGTCTTTCCGCAGGAGAAGGAACTCAATTAACAAGCGGTTTTTTCTTGACATATGGCCCTGAAAAGGACACAATTTATACATGTTCCAAAGGATCCTTTTATTAACGGCCTTTCTCTTCCTGTTCGGTTCGGCATCTTATATATTTGCCCAGGACAGAGGACACCCGGGCCCTTCTATTTTCTTGCAGCCTACCAATATCAATACCGGTGACCTGATAACCCCCGAGCCGATCGTCTACAATATTACCATTAACAATTTCGGAAAATCATTTCTCTATATCTCGAAGATCAAATATACCTGAGGCGTCGATTTGGTACGGTGGGACCCGTACATCCCTGCCGGCGGCCGGGGTGAAATCGTGGTTCAATTGGAGCCCAATCGTTTGAACGGAAAATTTGAAAGACTGCTGACGGTGGTCAGCAACGACCCCCAAAAACCGGAAATGCACATTCGTTTTTATGGACATGCCCCTGAATTCCTCCACACATTTAAATGTGATCATATTTGATTGTGACGGAGTCCTCTTTGACTCCCGAAGGGCCAATCAATTTTTTTATAATTATCTGTTAAGGCATTTTGGAAAGCCGCTCTTGACTGAAGAGGATCTGGGTTATGTCCATATGCACACCGTCACCGAATCGATCGCGTTTTTGTTTCCGGAATCTTCTACACGGGATCAAGTTCATCTTTACCGGAAAACTTTGGACTATACCCCCTTTATCGACATGATGGATATGGAACCGGGGTTGGTTGATTTTTTGGAATTTATCCGTCCCTGGGCCAAGACGGCGATTTCTACCAATCGGACGAACACCATCGATCAAGTTTTAAAGACCTTTGGCTTGAACTCTTATTTTGACCTGGTGGTCAGTGCCTTGGATGTCGAACGTCCCAAACCGGACCCGGAATCGGTGTTTAAAATTATGACCCATTTTGAAGCGAATCCCGAATGCTGCCTCTATATCGGAGATTCGGAGATTGATGCCCAAACTGCTTTAAGGGCCGGCGTGCCTTTTGTGGCCTATAAAAATGAAGGACTATTCGCGGATTTTCGTGTTCAGGGTTTTGCAGAATTGACCGAGTGTCTGAAAAGAACAAAGCAGATGTAAACACCCGCTTATCCCGGAGAGAGGAGAGGGGAAAAGATGATCTTCAAAACACACCGGGTCTTAACGCTGTTTTTTATCCTGGTTTCTTTATTTACCTTTTTGCCCTGGGCCTTAGGGGCCTCCCAGGAAATACGGACGGCTGCTCAATTGACCGGCATCATTGTCGGGCCAATGGAGGAAAGAAAGCAGGCCCTTTCATCGGGAGATAAGATTTTTGTGTCCTTGGATAGGCCCCGTCTGGTTAAGAAAGGGGATCTCCTCGAGATTTTTCAACCCACTATTTTGCCCGGCAATGAAAGCAAAGATTTTTTCTTTACCAGGATGGGCAGGCCATTGTTCTGGAAATCATCAACGAGCATCTGTTACTCTGTATCATTCATACCAGTAAAAAAGAAATTGCCGTGGGGGATCGCATATATTTTTCCGAAAATTGAACCCAGAGAGGTTAAAACCCATGCGAGTTCCGGTGAAAAAACTCCTCGTTTTTTCCATGATTCTCATCTCGGTTTCATGGCCGGGAACAATTCAATCCGGTTTTTCCCAAATAATAGAAAGTTCCTCTCAAGCAACCAATTCTACCGGTCAAAAAAAAGAATTCATCCAGGGCATCATACCATCGGTTTGCTTTTGGTCCGCTCAGATGGCCTTTGATTACCAACGAAGGCCGGTCATGGGGATCCTGGTTTCTGATTTTTGCAACAGCTCAGGGAAAGAGATCGCATTCGGGGATGAGATTTCACGGGGAATTCGGGCGGCCCTTAATAAACAAAAACAATTTCATGTCTATGGAAAAGAGGATCCCCTCAGCCAAAATTTGAGACAAAGCCTGGCCTTCGATTTTTTCTGGAGCGTCCCCTCCCAGAGAAAATTTCAACAAGAGCTGTTGACAAAATTCAAGCCATTCCCGGTTGATCTCGTGGTTACCGGTCAAGTCAGTAAAGTGGCGGAAGACCAGTTACGCGTAATAGTAAACTTCATTCCCTTTTTTGAGGGGATAAATTTAGTCGAAACAGAAAGCGGAAGAACGGATATCCATAGCGAGCAATTCCTCAGCCCCGTCCTTTCTCCCCAGGAGATCACTGAGGCCTTAACCGTTATCCAAAAACCCCCTATTCCGAAAGGGCATTTGGTTATTGTTTCCTTGATTAATTTTGAAAAAGGAAAAAGTTCGGGTCGTGCCCGGAGGGCATCTTTGAATACGATGACCAGAGTTACCAGCGGGAATTCTCCAGGGGAACCACGGAAGTTAAAATCATACAATGACCTAAGCTGTTGGTTGGATGACCAATCTTTGTCCGTATTCACGGAGTGGAAGGACCAGAGAAAAAAGGAGTATTACGATATTTTAAGTGGATTTGCAGCCGATACGATTTGGTTTGACAATTTAATCGAAGAAGGACCGCACGCGATTTTTTTCAGCTTTGCTAAAGAGCCCGCTAAAAACCAGTATAAGACATTTTTAAACTCTTTTTCCATTAAGCCGGGGACCTCAAACTACCTGTTTTTTACCTTTTATTCAGATTCCCAGGGAGAACCTGTTGTTCGGGTTCGGCATATCGTTGATTCTCAAAATCGACCCTTACCCTTTTAACAGGGGCGCAGCGAGCACATTCCCGGCAGCTTGCGGCGTGGGTAAGCGAGCGAGCTTCAAACAATAGAAACTTACCTTGCCGGGAAGATTCCCTGGACCTTGGTGCAGGGAATCTTCAATTTTCTCCCCCGAAACGTTCAGCAAGTGAGGTTTTCAGGATTTTGGGGGTGATGAGAAATAAGCAGTTCGGTGTCCGTGGTGGACTTGGACCGTGTTTTGAAAAGCCAACCTAAGATAGGGATATCCGCCAGACCGGGGACCCGATTTTCCAGATAGGTTTCCTTTTTAGAGAGGATACCGCCGATGACTACCGTGTCGCTGTCATTGACCATCATTTCCGTTTCAGTTTCTTTGGTGTTAATGGTCGGATTCCCAAGGGTATCGGCATGGCTCCTCAATTACCTCTTCACGGAAATGCTGGGCGAAATCACTATCGGTCACATGTTTGTCGGCGGCGGGGACATCCCAGAGCCCAAGCGCGTCAAGACCGGGCTCCTCGGCGCTGACTATTCCGTCGAGAATGGCCGCTACCGTTTCGCGCGTGTTTAGACGGCGAAAACTGGAATCCCAAGCTCCGCGCGCCGCTTACCCAGCCGGGAGTCAACGTAAAGGCCATTCTCGACGGAATAGTCAGCGCCGAGGAGCCCGGTCTTGACGCGCTTGGGCTCTGGGATGTCCCCGCCGCCGACAAACATGTGACCGATAGTGATTTCGCCCAGCATTTCCGTGAAG
>CAWIRY010000172.1:0-4085 GCA_963838485.1 uncultured delta proteobacterium
TCATCAAATGGGATGGCACAGTAAAAAATCCGCAAGCCCCCATTTTAGTCATTCCCGTGGAAACGGGAATCCAGTGTTTTTAATTAGTTACGCCTGGCCTGGATTCCCGCCTGCGCGGGAATGACGACTTTTTACGAAGCCGTCATACTTAACTAAGCTCTCATGCCCCTTTGGGGCACTACGAAGAATGAAAATAACCGTAGAGGAGGGTTTTAAACCCGCCCCTACAAAGCCTCGACAAAGATTAAGGGCTGTTTAAAATCTATTTTCGTGTTAAATAAAATTTAATGGAGGGTTTCCTTTGAAAACCGGTATCATTCAGGACCCAATTTTCCTGGAACATATCAAAGGATTTCATCATGTGGAAAGCCCACAACGCTTAGAAGTCATTTATGAGACAGTGGAAGACACCTTTTGCGGCCGGCTGGAAACAATCATTCCCCGTCCGGCTACCCGTCAGGAATTAGGCTATATTCATACAGCGGATTATATTGAGCGAGTAGCCTCCACGTCAGGCAAGGCTTATGTCTCTCTGGACCCGGACACCCAGACCTCCCCGAAGTCCTATGAGGCCGCGATTATGGCCGCCGGGGGGCTCTTCGCTTTAGTAGATGCCCTGGTGGCCGGGAAGATCGATAATGGATTCGCCCTCACCAGACCCCCCGGCCATCACGCCGAGGCCAATCGGGCCATGGGTTTTTGCCTGTTCAACAATGTGGCCCTGGCCGCCGAGCATGCGCGGGTATGTTATGGATTGGAGAATATCTTGATCGTCGACTGGGACCTTCATCACGGCAATGGCACCCAGCATTCTTTTTGGGACAATAAACAGGTTTTGTATTTTTCCACCCATCAATCTCCTTATTATCCCGGCACCGGGGCCTTAAATGAGGTGGGCGGGAAAACGGCTCAAGGATATACGGTCAATTGCCCCCTTTCCAGTTGTTATCAGGACGAAGATTTCGCCCAGATTTTTGAAAGGGTCCTTTCCCCCATTCGACACCAATTCAAACCCGATCTGATCCTGGTTTCAGCCGGGTTTGATACCTATTATCAGGACCCCCTGGGTGCCCAACAGGTAACCCCCGGGGGATTTGCCCGTATGACCGAGATCCTTCTCCGGTTGGCCAAGGAGGTTTGCCAGGGCCGGTTATTGCTGACCCTGGAAGGAGGCTATCACCTCGAGGGGCTACGCCTTTCGGTCTCGGCCGTACTCAAGGAGCTTTTAGGAGAATCTATCCTTTCGGTCAAGCACCAACAACCCGATAACCGTCCTGACCTGCCCATTGTCGAAAAAGTCTGGTCCATTCAAAAACATTTTTGGAAAAAGGATTGAGTCGTCATGAGCCTTTCACAATCGGAGATAGAGCACGTGGCCTCCCTGGCCCGGTTGAAGCTGGCCCCGGAAGAAATAGAAACCTTTACCCAGCAGATCAACAATATCCTTCTTTATATGGAAAAATTATCGGAACTCGACACCAAAGACATACAACCGACCACCCACGCCCTGCACCTGTCTAATGCTTTTCGGGAAGATCGGGTCTTTCCTTCCTTGCCACGGGAAGAGGCCCTGGGCCTTGCCCCGGAGCAGGGATGTTCGGCTTTTGTGGTGCCTAAAGTGCTATAATAAGGTCAAAGGTTCAAGGTCCAAGGTTCAGGGTTCAGGGTTTATAGCATTGGAACTTGAAGCTTCATTTTTGTGTTGCTTTTTTCCTCATGCCTCTGATTACCGGGGGACATGAAAATATATTCTTGCTGAATGCTAATCGCTGAAAGCTGAACGCTGACCGCTATTTTCGAACTGACAGGAGTAGTATGGAACTCTATCAATTAACCGTTGCCCAGGCCCATGAGAAATTAAAAACCAAAGAAATCAGTTCCCAAGAATTGACGCGATCGGTATTGACTCGGATTGAACAGGTCGAACCTGAAGTGGGGGCCTATATTACCCTGACCGCGGAGTCGGCCAAAGAGCAAGCCAGGCAGGCGGATAAAAGGATCGCCGAAGGCAAAATTAATCCCTTAACCGGTATCCCTTTGGCCATTAAAGATTTGATTTCCACCAAAGGCGTAAAGACCACCTGTGCCTCCAGGATCCTGGAAAACTACACCCCTCCTTATGACGCCACCATCATGACCAGGCTTAAGGCCGAGGGAATCATTATGCTCGGCAAGGTCAACATGGATGAATTCGCCATGGGCTCTTCGACGGAAAATTCGGCCTTGCAGATGACCCATAACCCTTGGAACCTTTCCCATATCCCCGGCGGCTCCAGCGGGGGATCGGCTGCGGCCGTAGCCGCCGGGGAATGTCTGGCCGCTATAGGATCGGATACAGGGGGCTCCATACGGCAGCCTGCTTCCCACTGCGGGGTCGTGGGGATGAAACCCACTTACGGCCGCATATCCCGGTACGGACTGGTGGCCTTCGCCTCTTCCCTGGATCAGATCGGGCCTTTGACCCGGGATGTGACTGATTGCGCCTTTATGTTGAACGCCCTTTGCGGGTACGATCCGAAAGATTCTACCTCGGTCCCCCGGGAAAAGCCGGATTATACCCAGGCCTTGCAAAAAGAGGTAAAAGGTTTACGCCTGGGTATCCCCAAGGAATATCTTATAGCCGGGATGAATCCGGAAGTGGAGCAGGCTATTCATAAGGCCGTTTCCGTCTTTGAAAATCTGGGGGCCCAATGTCTGGAAGTCTCACTACCCCACACGGAATATGCGGTTGCCACCTACTATATCATCGCCACGGCCGAAGCCAGTTCCAACCTGGCCCGATATGACGGGGTCAAATATGGATTCCGGGACCCTCAAGAGCGGACCCTGATGGAGATGTATCAACAGACCCGTTCCAAAGGATTCGGACCCGAGGTCATCCGGCGAATCATGCTGGGAACTTATGTCCTCTCGGCCGGTTATTACGATGCTTATTATAGAAAGGCCTCCCAAGTCCGGACCCTGATCCATCAGGATTTCCAAAAGGCCTTCAAAAACTGCGATTTGATCATAACCCCGGTGGCCCCTACTCCGGCCTTTCCACGGGGAGAAAAATCTTTCGATCCCTTGGAGATGTATTTGACCGACATCTTCACCATCTCGGTCAACCTAGCGGGGATCCCGGGGATGTCTTTACCCTGCGGTTTCAGCGGCCAGGGGCTCCCCATAGGATTGCAGATCCTGGGAAACCATTTTGAGGAGGAAAAGGTCCTTCTGGCCGGCCATGCCTTTGAGCGGGCCACTGATCATCATCTCCGCCGCCCTCCTTTGTAAACCCCCGCCGCTCCAAAAAAGTTCTCTATAGCCCTCTTATGTGGTCTATCCTACCCACGGTCCCAGCGCTCCCTTCCCAGAACAACTGCCTACCGAGCAAGAGGCCCGGATCAAGCAAGCCGGGCAGGCGGTTTCGTATGCAACGGCCGGCCTGGTTTCCGCCTATACCAGATCGGGGGTCGAAACGGAAAGCCAACGTTTTTTGGCGTACCGGTGGTAGAGGAGAACACATTGGACGAACTGGGAAATATTCATGCACCACCAGACCGAGGCGGCTCCATAGCCGAGGACGACTACAAAAAAATAAGCCAGGGGTAAGCGGACAAACCAGATGCTCACCGCGACGCGGACCATGACACTCTTAGTGTCACCGGCCCCGCTGAGTCCGCCTCCGAGAATAATGCCCGAGGCCATAAAAGGCTCGCTGATCATGGCGATATAGATGTACCGGACGCTCTCCCGGATGACGATCGGGCTGGTGGAGAGAAAAGAGGCGATCCACCAGGCATTGACCACAACCAGAAGGACCATAAAGGCGACCACGGAAACCCCGATCAAGGCCGTCACCAACCCGCTCCGATAGGCCTCTTCCTGTTTCTTTTCCCCCAACAGATTTCCCACGATCACGGCATTGGCCATGTTGAAGGCAAAGGCCGGCAGATAGATGGCCGACTCTATTCGCAGGCCGGCGGTCAGGGCCGCCAGGATCTCCACCCTGTTTTCGGGCAATTCACTGATGATCAGAAAAAGGACCATGCTGCCAGCCTGCCAGAGGATTTGGACGGCACCCATGGGCCACCCGATGACGGCAA
>CAWIRY010000173.1:0-6415 GCA_963838485.1 uncultured delta proteobacterium
TCAGACTTAGGCGGGCACCATGAATTTTAAGGCGATCATTTTTGATCTGGACGGGACCTTACTAAATACCATAGAAGACTTGACCGATTCCATGAACCAGGCGTTGAGCCGCTTCGGCTTTTCGGGGCATGATCAGGAGGCTTACAAATATTTCGTCGGTGATGGGGTGGAGTCCCTGGTCCGGCGAGCCTTACCGGCGGACCGGGTTGACGAGAAGATGGTCGCCCAATGCGTTGCGGCCATGCGGGAAGAATACGGCCGGCATTGGGACAAGAAGACCCGGCCCTATCCGGGGATACCGGAACTCCTGGACGCCCTCTGTCAAAGGGGGATCCCCATGGCCATCCTGTCCAACAAGGTCCAGGACTTCACCGAGATATGCGTCTCCAAGCTGCTGCCCAAGTGGTCTTTTCAAATCATCCTGGGGGCCCGCCCCAAAGTCCCCAAAAAGCCGGACCCCACGGCGGCCCTGGAGATCGCCGAAGCCATGGACCTCACCCCTGTTCAATTTTTATACCTTGGAGATACCAGCACGGATATGCAAACAGCCGTAGCGGCAGGCATGTTTCCCCTGGGGGCCTTGTGGGGCTTTCGCACCGCTCAGGAACTTATGGCCCATGGGGCCAAGGCCCTGCTTGAAAAACCCTTGGATCTGCTGCAATACCTTTAATCAAAGGTTCAAGGCACAAGGCGCAAGGTGTTCGAACTTTATTTTCGTAAGCATTATCTCACGCCTCACGCCTCACGCCTCACGCCTCACGCCTCACGCCTCACGCCTCTGCACCGCCACAAAGAGAAATGATCTCCCCCGTCAAATAAGCGGATTTTGAAGAGGCCAGGAAATCAACCGCCTGAACCACATCTTCTATTTTGGCGATCCGCCCCTGAGGGATCCCTTTAACGATTTCTTTCAGGATGGCTTCATCACCCCAAAAGGGCTTTGAAAAATCGGTTTCCACCACTCCTGGGGGCCAGGGCGTTGACCCTGATCCCACAAGAGGCCAATTCTTTGGCTAAGACTTTGGTCAGCATTTCCATCCCGGCCTTGGCGATCCCGTAAATCCCCATACCAGGGGTGGCCCCATGGGCGGCCGTGGAGCTGATATTGATGATGGACCCCCCTCTTTCCTTCATCAAGGGAAAGGCCAGGCGGGAACACATAAAAGCGGATTTAAGGTTACTGTCCATGATCTTCTCCCACAAGGCCACATCAGCCTCCGCCGTCGAAGGAGTAAAGATATTCATGCCCACGTTATTGATCAGGAGGTCCAAACCGCCGAATTCCGATCGGAGTTGAATGAATAACTCCTCCACCTCTTCGGCCTTGCCCACGTTGGCCTGGATGGTTAAAAGATTTCCAATCCCCTCTTGGGCCTTTTGAAGATTAACTTCCTTGCGGCCGCAGACAGCCACCCAGGCCCCCTGGGCCGCAAAATGTCGGGCCAACCCCAACCCAATTCCGCGCGAACCGCCGGTTACCAATACCCTTTTGTTTTCAAATTCACCCATAATGTCCTCCAGTATTTTTCATGATCCTTTCCGGAATGATCTTCGGTTTGGTTTATCTTACCAAATTATGGATCGGATGAAACCCGAATTTTTTACCATCCTGTAAAATCACAACCTGTTAGGCCTTATTTCTGCTGAGAAAGTCCATCATCATTTCCCGCATCTTGAATTTCTGAATCTTTCCGGAACGGGTCATGGGAAAAGAATCAACAAAACGGATATAGTCCGGCCGGCAATCTTCCGAAAGACAATCTCGGCAATAGGCCGCCACCATTTCTTCCGAGAAGACATGGCCCTCTTTGGATTTGATCCAAAGGGCCACCACTTCTCCTTTTTCCGGATCCGGTACCCCGAAGGCCTGAACCATGGACACCCCTGGAAGCCGATACAGGGCCTCTTCAATTTCCGAGGGCAGAATCTCCTTGCCTTCCTTAAGGATGACCTCTTTTAATCTTCCGGTAATTCGGAAATATCCCAGAGAATCCCGGGTGCCCAAATCACCGGTGTGGAACCAGCCCTCTCGATCGATCGCCCAGGCCGTGGCTTCCGGGTTTTTAAAATAGCCCTTCATCAAATACCCCCGGGTACAAATCTCTCCGGGGGTCCCATCCGGCAATTCTTCTCCGCTTGCCGGGTCGACGATCTTAACCTCACAATTGGGCAGAGCCTTGCCTATGGTGGAAACCCTCAACTCCAAAGGGTCCTGCGGAAGGGTCTGGGTGAGCCAGGAGGAGGCCTCGGTAATCCCATAAGCGATGGCAATCTCCCTGACCCCCATCTGATTTACGACCCGCTTCATGATCTCCAGGGGACAGGAGGCCCCTCCGATCATCCCGGTCCGCAGACTCCCGGTACAAAAATCCTTAAACTGCGACGATTCCATTATGGCCACCATCATGGACGGCGAGCCGTAAAGGGCCGTACATTTTTCGGCCCCAATGGCCGAAAGAATTTCAGGAGGAGAAAATTGATCGGAGGGGATCACCAGGGCGGCCCCCCGGATCAACCCGGCCAAGGCGATACAGGTGTTGCCGAACATATGAAAGAGGGGGAAAAAGAGACAGAGCCGGTCTTGATGGGTTATGCCCAATCGTTCTGTAGAGGCCAGGGATTTATTCAGTACTCCCAGGTGATCCAACACCACCCCCTTGGCCTTGCCGGTGGTTCCCGAGGTAAAGAGGATCATCAGCGGGTCTTCCGGCGACAGGCCCTTTTCCCTTTCCGCTAACTGTTCGGGAGAAATTGCCTTCCCCCGGGTCAGGACTTCCTGGAAGCCGAGCAGCGGTTGCGGGGCCGGCGAAAAGAGGGTAATGATATTTAGAAGGTCGGGGAGTAGTTTTTTTAGTCGTGGTGAAGGCCCCCATAACTCCGGGGCCAAGGTTCGGCCCATTTTCAGATAACCACCACCCGGCCCTTCGGCGGTCAACAAGACCTTGGCCTGGGAAAAAGCCAGGGTGTATTGCAATTCCTCAACCCCGTAAGAAGGGTCCAGGGCCACTAAGACAGCCCCGATTTTGGCTAAGGCAAATTGGGCCAAGATCCATTCCGGGCAATTGGGCCCCCACAAGGCCACCGTGTCCCCTTTTTGAAGCCCCAAGGCCATCAACCCCCGGGCGAATTTTTCAACCTCTTCCATAAAGGACTGGTAGGTATAACGAACTTGCCTTTGATGACGGATCAAGGCTTCGCTGTCCGGCCGTTCCTGGGCCACCTGGTTCAACCAGTTTCCGACCGTGGTGTAGATCTTTTCCGACATAGGGCCTCCTTGCCGGGGAGCATATCCCTTTTCAAAAAAAGTTGTCTAAGCCCATCCGTTATGCTACAAGGTGTACTTTAATCCGGTTGCCGATTATAAGACGATTGGTTTGATGAAATCAACCTAAAGGTCTCCGCAACCAAGAGAAAAAATTTTTACTTTAAGCCTTCAGCTTTTAACTTTTAACTTTCTTTTAGGAATTGCCGAATGGATATCCTGATAGTCATCATTTTGGGCATCGTGGAAGGCATTACGGAGTTTCTCCCCGTTTCCTCCACCGGCCATTTAATTCTGGTAGGACATCTTATGGGCTTTACGGGCCGGATGTCCGAAACCTTTGACGTAATCATCCAACTCGGGGCCATCCTGGCCGTAGTCATCCTCTACCGCCGGAGATTCATCAGCCTTGTGCCCCAAAAAGGGTGGACGAATTGGTCCGGGAGCAATGTCGGCCTTTCCGGTTTTCAGGGGTGCTTTTTATTGGGTATGACGACCTTACCGGCCCTCATCGTCGGAAAATTCGCCTACAAAACCATCAAAGGCCATCTTTTTAACCCCTTCAGCGTGGCCGTAGCCATGGCCGTGGGGGGAATCGGCATATTGATTGTTGAATTCCGGCGCGCAAAACCCAGAACCGAGTCTGTGGACAGGATAAGATGGCCCCAGGCCCTGTACATAGGGCTGTTTCAGTGCCTCTCCATGTGGCCGGGGACATCGCGGGCCGCCGCGACCATCGTCGGCGGACTCCTGAATGGCTTGGATCGAAAAACAGCCGCCGAATATTCCTTTTTGGCCGCGGTCCCGGTGATTATCGCTGCTACCTGTTATGACCTGTATAAAAACTGGGCTTAATTTCAGGGGGGAGACTACCTACTTTTGGCGATCGGTTTTGGGGTCTCTTTTGTGGTGGCCTACTTCACGGTGGCGGCTTTTATTCGAATCCTCCAACGCTGGACCTTAAAGCCTTTTGCCTGGTACCGACTGGCCTTGGCCCCGATCATCCTTCTTTTTTGGCCTGATTAAAGGAGAAAAATTCTCAAAAATTTTCTTGGACCATCATGCTAAGAGCGTAGGTAGTGGCGGGTTTCAAACCCGCCCTTACCAAAAATCTAAGGCAAACAAGGACCAGACCTGATTTGCTTTTCCCGGCAAATCGTTCTATACTGATAACAAAACGGCGCTAAGGTGTTTTAAGGAACAAATGGAAAAAGCAGTCTTGGAAATGAACTCCGATTTTCTCGTCAAGGTCGAAGAAAAAAGCGGCGTCAAGGTTTCGGCCTGCTATCAGTGCCGGAAGTGCACCAACGGATGCCCGGTGACCTTTGCCATGGATCTGTATCCCGATCAGGTGATGCGCTATATCCAGCTTGGTTTACGAAAGGAAATTTTAGAGAGCTCAACCATTTGGGTCTGTGCCTCTTGTGAGACCTGTACCACCCGCTGTCCCAATGAGGTGGACATCGCCCGGGTCATGGACTATTTAAAACAGACGATAGTCAGAAAAAAGATCAAAGCCGCCGAAAGAAAAGTATTGACCTTCCATCGGGTCTTCCTCGACGCTGTTCCGGAAAAGGGGCCGGGTATTCGAAACCGGTCTCATGCAAAACTATCTGCTTAAAAGCGGGGAGTTGATTCATAAACTGAAAGATCGAACCATTATGGAGGAAATGCGCCTCGGTTGGACCATGGCCCGAAAAGGACGGTTGAACCTGCTTCCTAAGAAAATCAAAGGGAAGAATGAAATAAAAAAAATGTTTGAAGACAGGCGATAGGCTAAAAAAGGATTTTTATGCGGGTTTCTTATTATCCGGGATGTTCATTGGAAGCCACGGCCAGGGATTATCAGGAATCCTTATTTTATGTCTGCGGGCAACTGGGGATTGACCTCGAAGAAATCCCGGACTGGAGTTGTTGCGGGGCCACGGCCGCCCACAGCACCGATGAATTCCTTTCTTTAGCCCTGCCGGCCCGGAACCTGGCCCTGGCCGAACAGATCGGCCTGGATGTGGTCGTCCCCTGCCCCATGTGTTTTAATCGGTTAAAGACCGCCGGCCGGGAATTAAAAAAAGGGCCTGTCGATGGACTTGACTTTACCTTTTCCGGCCGCATCAAAATCTGGGACCTCCTCGATTATTTAAGCCAACCGGTCTGGCTTTCACAAATTAAAGCCAAAATAAAACAACCGCTGAAAGATTTATCGGTGGTCTGTTATTACGGCTGCATGGCCAGTCGGCCTCCGAAGATCACCGAAGCCGGTGAACCGGAAAATCCCCAAAACATGGATGCCCTCTTAAAGGCCCTGGGGGCCACGGTTCATGACTGGTCTTATAAAACCGATTGCTGCGGGGCAAGCCACACCGTGGCCCGACCGGATATCGTCCACACCCTGGTCCAGCGTCTCTATGAAAGGGCCATGGAAGCAGGCGCCGAGGCCATTGTCGTTTCCTGCCAGATGTGCCAGGCCAACCTGGATATGCCCCAAGCCAAGATCGCCGATATTTTTCAAAGAGAATACAACCTGCCCATATTCTATTATACCGAGCTGATCGGCGTTTCCTGGGCCGCACCGGAAGCAGGCACCTGGTTGTCCCGCCATCTGGTCAACCCCGAACCTCTCCTAAAACAAAAGGGTCTGATTTATTAACCGGCTCACAATAATAACACCTTGACTCCGGCAGGTGAGGCTGCTTTTTCTGGAGTCATTGGCGAAAGGGCGCTGTCTTTTCCGGACTTATTAATGGGGGAAACCGCAGCTCGTCCGCTGATTTATAGTGGACGAGAATGCGGAGGGGGCGAAGCATCCCCCGTGGATAAGTCCGAAGAAAAGACCAGCCCGAAAGCCACAGACGGAAGAAAAGGTTGCCTCACCTGGTCAATATTACAATGAGACGGTTAATAACTTTCAATATTTAGGTTGCTTTTTCGCCCCAGAAAAAGGAGGACAAAATAATGCCCTTAGTTTTCCCTGCATGTCCTTGGCTAAAGATCATTTTACCCTATGCTTAATAATCGGAGAGATTTTTCCTTGAAATCAGATTTTCTCGTCATCGGGGGCGGGATCGTCGGAGTTTCCATCGCCCAGGCCCTGGCGGCTCTACGAGATCGAACCTGGTCCTCCTGGAAAAGGAGGCCGAACTTTCCTTCGGGGTC
>CAWIRY010000174.1:0-43762 GCA_963838485.1 uncultured delta proteobacterium
TGGTCCTGTAAAAAGTCAGGTAGCGTATTTAAGAATTTTGTAGTAGTCATCAGCCCAAATAAGGGTTGGTGAACCGAAATATTTTAAAAGATGTTCTTTGACAACCGAAAACGGGCTATAGATACTGGATTGGCCCATCTTTTGGGCTAGGAGCCTGGCCTTCTCCTTGATTTTGAAGGCAGCAGCCCTAAAGATATTGATTCCAGCCGCCTTCAAGTTGACACAGTAGCGGACGGCTTTCAGACCTCTGACTCGAAGGTGTTTGATTCCGGTCTTGCGGTCCAGGGCCGACATGGTGGCTTCAACGCCCGAACGATAGCGGTACCGGTTTTTAAAGGTTGCCGTTTGCTCTTCTTGCCGTCTCCGTGCCAAACGGAAGGTTTTATAATCATAACCGAGATAGTGGTGTTTTTTCCCTTGGCGGGCCGGACAGCGATCCACCAATGGACACACGACACACTGATTGGAATCAAAAGCCACCCGAAAGCGCTCTTTTTTTCTTCGGATCTTTTCCGGCTCCTGACCTTGAGGACAATGGATCACTTCTCCTTGACTGGAAAAGGTAAAAGCAGACAAAGGGAGACGATCTTCCCGGTAAGAACCCATAGCCGGGGAGATCACTTCAACGCCCATCTCTTTGGCCTGAGCACAGTTCTCCTCGCTTCCATAAAGGGAATCGGCCAGGACTTGCTCCGGCAGCAGATCTCTTTCTTTAACCGCTTCCAAGGCAGGAATTAAAGCATGCACATCATGAGCACAAGCCGATTCTACTCCCACATGGGTAATCAGCGACAGGGCCTTTTCTTCCTCCTCATCCCTGGCTTTCTCAACATAAGTTTCCATAATCTGGGCCTGATATCCCTGACCCTTATGACCATCATAACCCGCTTTCGGGTCCGAAGGATTTTGCAAAGAATCCGAGGAAATCTCCTTGGCCGGTTTGACGACGACTTCAACCGGCAGGCCGTCGGAAGCTTCTTTGATGGTACATTGTTCGGAAAGTACCCGTTGCAGCAACTGAAAGCTGCTCATGGAAGATACCTCGTCATGTCCTCTCATCTGCTGGACCAGATCAAAAAGCTCTCGGCAAACAAGGTCCAGCTTCTTTTTCGAGTCCGATGGCTTGACCATCGAAAAACAGGAAAGGGCCTTTTCAGAAAGGTAGGTATCCACTAATTCTTTGGGCAGACTTTCGAAAATATTTTTGTGCTGGCGTTTTAAATTAACCAGAAAGGTATGAATGGTATTGCTAATGATCCCAATCCGCCCCATGTGACGCATATTGGAGTGAATGTGAACCGAATCAAGCCTTTGTTTACTGGTGTCTACATTAAAAGTTTCGGCCAGCTTGTCCGTGGCCTTCCGGAACAAAATCGTATCTAAGCCTTGATCGGCTACCCGTTGGCGGATATTCCACAAGGTCTTTAGACACAAATACTTGGCATCATCGGACTCATCGGGAATATCTAAGGCATAATGCCATTGCTCATTAAAGGCCAGTTGATTAATCGTCTCGTCATCGGTCACATCGTGCATCTGTTGAAGGAGGCAAACTCCCAAGGCCGTATAAAGTTCTTTGGTCGGACACCCTTCATCTTTTGAAAAGAAGGAGGCTATCTGGTTTACTGGAAGTTCATCGAGGATCTCTTTGCGGAATATCCCCGCCCAGGATTCTTCCAGAAGCCGGCGTCTCTTGGGACCCAAATGCCTCCAGGGATCGAAAATGTAGCCCGTTTTGTGGTCTTTGGTATAAAACATGTTTTCTCACCTAACTAATTGTTATCTAATATGTTTTTTACCCTAAAACCACTTCGGTGTCAAGAAAATAATACGTTATTTTTAAATTATTTCAGTGCGTTAAATAAAAAATACTTTTTACAGGACCATCAAACTTAATACTTGCCATTTTGGCCGACAAATGGATAATCAGGGGAAAAAAGTATTCGAAATTGGACAAAAGACTATGGGGGAGGGAATCCATGACACACAAAGACAAAGGTCTTTATGCAAAAAAACGCTTACCGGGACTTAAGTTGAACCCGACAATCGCCGAAGCTGTGAAACAAGGGAGTTCTGACGGAAAAATATCCTGTGCCGCTGCTTTCAAAGTAGCCAGTAAATTAAAAGCAGCACCAGGTGAAGTGGGCGTTACTATAGATTTACTTGAAATACCCGTTATTAAATGCCAGCTCGGGCTTTTTGGATATGGCCCCCCCGATAAAAGGGTTATGGCGGCAGAAACCGTACCCCCAGCCCTGGGAGCGGCCATACGGGAATCCCTGGTTAAGGAGAAACTTCCCTGTGCCTCGGCTTGGGAGATAGCGGTAAAATTCAACATGGCTAAGAAAAAAATCACTTCAGCCTGTGAAACCTTAAAAATTAAAATCTCTTCCTGTCAATTGGGAACTTTTTAGTTTTAGAAGGATCAGCCCCCGTTTTAAGGCCTGTCCATTTTAATCTTTGCGCTCCTTAAAATGAGAAGCCGCTTTATTATAGGCGTTTTCCATGTCCTGAACCGCAGCGTCCATGTCGGATTTTACCTTTTCCCACTTATTTGCAGCCGCATGCTTCACTTCCTTCCATTTCTTTTTTGCGGCTTTCTGTTTCTTGTGAAGCTCGGTCATTTCTTTGTTAAACTCCCTTTTGGCTTCCCCTTTTATCTCGGCAGCCTTCCCTTTCATCTCGTCGATCTTCTTGTCCAAGACCTTAAGTTTTTCTTGTACCTCTTTCCTGTAGCCTTCTCTTTCTTCCTTTTGCGTGTCGCCCCAGGCGCTTAAAAAACCTCCCAGAACAAAAACGATTGCAATGGCGGAAACAAACCCTAACAAGTGGACTTTCATGTTGTTACCTCCTTTTTAATAGGGACTTAAAAGTGGCAATCAAGGCCCTGAACATCTCTGCTCCCCTTGAGGTTTTCTATAAAACAGGATACCTGATAGAGGGCGTCAGCCGAAAATCAATGGCCTCGTTCATCATAAAATTGGGATTATCTCTTCAGCGTCTCCATGGAGACGCAGGAATGGGCAAAGGAAGCCCCGGCGTTCATGGCTACGGCCACGAAAATAACCTCGGCGATCTCTTCATCGGTGGCTCCCGCCAGCTTGGCCTTCTGGATATGGCCGTCGATACAGTAAGGGCAGCGGGTGATATGGGCGCAGCCCACGGCGATTAATTCCTTCATTTTAGTGGACAAGGCCCCTTCTTCGAAGACTTTCTGATTGAAGCCCATAAATGAGTTAAAAAGATCCTTGTTTAACTCCATCAGCTTGGGATAATTTTTTTTGCCGTCCTTGGGATAAAAATAGTCGCCCATGGTCTCCTCCTCTTTTGATTTTTTTCTCTTTTCAGATTTTTACTGAGCCTACTGTCCAAACCTTGAACCTTGCGCCTTGGACCTTGAACCGTCTTTTCGTATCAAAACGGCGGATGGACGGTCATAAAGGTGAAAACCTCCATGCCGTTTTCTTCGGCCCTGGTTCTTTCCCCGTTGATCACCCGAATCATCAGATCGATCATCTCCTTCCGCAGGCCGTCTAAAGATCGGCCTTCCACCAGGCTTCCGGCATTGAAATCCATATCATCATTCATGGCCTCATAAATCCTGGTATTGCTGGCCACCTTGATCACCGGCAGGGCCGGGAATCCGGCCGGAGTGCCTCTGCCGCTGGAAAAAAACATCAGTTGAGAACCGCTGACCGCCAACCCGGCCATGGAGTCTCCGTCATAACCGGGCCCATCCTGAAGGATCAATCCCTTCTCGGACGGAACCTGGCCATAATCAACCACCTGATTGATGGTGCTGGTCCCCCCTTTAAAAATACAGCCCATGGATTTTTCGGCAATGGTGCTCATGCCCCCGTCCATATTGCCCGGTGAGATGACCAGGCCGGCCAGATCGCCCATCACTTCCTGGGTCAATTTTTCGGCCCTGTCGATCATCTGGACAATCTGCCGGCCCACCTGTTCATTCTTGGCCCGTTTGGCCAGCACATGGGCCGTGCCGATCATCTCGGTATTTTCACCGAATATCACCGTGGCCCCTTTCTTAACCAGCCAGTCCGAGACAGCGCCCATGGCCACGTTGGCCGTCAGGCCGGACATGGCATCCGAACCGCCGCATTCCATGGCGATCATGAGCTTTTCCCACGGCAGGGCTACCCTGGGCTGAACGCTGATTTCTGAAAGCATCCGGCGAGCGGCCGCCGCTCCTTTTTTAGCCGTCTCCAGGGATCCTCCGTCTTGCTGGACATTAAAGACCTCGACGGGTTTGCCGGCAGCGTTAATGCAGGACAGGACCCTTTCGGTATTGGAATCCTCACAGCCCAAACCGATGAGGACCACCCCGCCGACATTGGGATGTTTCACTAATCCGGAGAGGACCCGAAATAAAATTTCCAAGTCCCTGAAACCCCCGCGGCCGCATCCATGGGCATGGGGGGCACAGATCGCCTCGGGCACTTCACGGGCGATACGATTGACCACCCCGTTGACGCAGGAAACCGTGGGTAAGACCAATACCTGGTTTCGAATCCCGAATTTTCCATCTTTCCTCTTGTATCCGGTGATCTCCATCATTTTTTCCACCGCTTGCTTTCCAGGTTATGGATATGGACCCATTCTCCCTGTTTGATATTCCGGATGCTGACGGCCACAGTTTCTCCATATTTGATAATTTCTTCCCCTTCGGCAATATCCTGCAGGGCGATTTTATGGCTGACCGGTATGCCTTCCAAAACCGGGAATCCTTCTCTCCCCAGGGCGATGGCCGACTCTCCGGCCCCCATGGTCCTTAAAACTACGGCCACGTTGTCCCGGGGATGAATGATTAAAATATTATCCTGCATTACTCCTCCTTCTGACAAAAAAATAAAAACAAACCTATGCGTAATGGAGCCGGATATTATCACAGAATTATCAGATAAAACAAATGATAAATTCTTCGGTTCTTGGACTTCCTTGACTTTTCCAACACTTTTTGCTAAGTTATTAAGCGCTCATAATTGAATCGACACCATGTCTCTCTTAATATGGCTTTAATATCTGGACCCCGGCTTTCGCCGGGGTGACGGATGGGGGAAAATTTCTCTCGTCATTCCGGGCTTGACCCGGAATCCAGAGGTTTTATGTCTGTTCTATCGTAAGACCGTTAATAAGGGAAAAATCTCGCCAAAAAAATCAGAAAGGAAATAACATGTCGCTTTTTACTGTTGACCAAGAAAAATGCCAACGCGACGGGCTCTGCGCAGCCGAATGCCCGGCCATGTTGATTGAAATCAACGGGAAAGAAAGCTTTCCCACCCCTATTGCCGGGGCCGAAGAACTCTGCATCAACTGCGGCCATTGCGTTTCCATCTGTCCTCAAGGGGCCTTATCTTTAAAAACCATGGCCCCGGAAGATTGCCCCCCGGTACGGAAAGAACTTCTGCTCACGGCCGAACATTGTGAGCATTTTATGCGCTCCCGAAGGTCTATCCGTAAATATAAGAAAAAACCGGTTCCCCGTAATCTTTTGACCCGATTGTTGGAAGTAGCCCGCTATGCCCAAACCGGCTCCAACAGCCAGCCGGTACACTGGCTGGTTATCGAAGAGGCCAAAGAAGTAAACCGTTTGGCAGGATTGGTAGCCGACTGGGTCCGTTTCATGCTTAAAGAAAACATGGAATACGCCCTTTCCATACACATGGATCGGTTAATCGAGGCCTGGGACAAGGGCCTGGATCGCATCCTACGTAACGCACCTCATCTGATCGTGGCCCATGGATTATCCACCCTGCCCGCCTCTCAACCGGCCTGTATCATTGCCCTGACTTACCTGGAGATGGCCGCACCCTCACTCGGCTTGGGCACTTGTTGGGCCGGATATTTTACCTCCGCGGCCAACGCCTACCTCCCGCTCCAACAAGCCTTGGCCTTACCCCCGGATCACCTGACCTACGGGGCGGTCATGGTCGGTTATCCGAAGTTCCGCTATCAACGAATGCCTCTGAGGAACGAACTTAAGATCACCTGGCGATAAAATAACGATGGTCTCCCGCCTCCTTGCTTTTTTTTGCAATTTGAGGTAGACTGTCTTTAACCTCATTTTCCCAACTCTGCTCGTGAGTTAATCCAATAATTCAAAAGGAGCCTTTTCAATGGCCGGACCTCTTCTGGGATTAAAAATATTGGACTTCACCACTTTATTGCCAGGCCCTTATGCCACCATGATGCTGTCGGACCTCGGGGCCGATGTGCTGCGTATCGTCTCCGGTTCCCGACCGGACCTGACCACCTTGAGTCCTCCTTTTATCGGAGACACCGGCCTTTCGACCAGTTCGGCCTTTTTAGGCCGGGGCAAACGTTCCATGACCTTGAACTTAAAAGATTCCCGGGGTGTGCGCATTGTCCACCAACTGCTCTCCGCCTATGATATCATGATCGAACAATTCCGGCCCGGAGTCATGGCCAAGTTTGGCTTGGATTATCCGCAATTGAAAGAGCAGTATCCTTCTCTCATCTATTGTTCCCTCACCGGCTACGGTCAGACCGGCCCAATGACCGGCCGGGCCGGTCATGACATCAATTATCTCTCCCGGTCCGGGCTCATGTCCTATTCCGGCCGCAAGGCCACCGGCCCGGTTCTGACCGGCATGCAGATCGCCGACATCGCCTCCGGTTCCTACAATTCCATCATCGGACTGCTTTCAGCCGTTATTGGTCGCCAGGCCACCGGGAAGGGCCAGCATGTGGATATTTCCATGACCGACGGCATGATCGCCTTCAATGCCATGGTGGGGGCCTCTTTTCTAGTTACCGGTCAGGAGCCGGGCAGGGAAGGCCACTATTTGAACGGCGGCTCCTTGTATGATTTTTATGAAACCAAAGACGGCCGACATATCAGCTTCGGCGGCCTGGAACCACAATTCTTCGCCGCCTTTTGCCAGGGCATCGGCCGCCCGGACCTGATTGCCGGGAGTGTCAGGCCTCCCAATGTGATTCAAGTGAAGCAAGAGGTCAGAGAGATCATCAAAACCAAGACGCGAGACGAATGGACCGAATGGTTTAAACAATGGGACGCCTGTGTTGAGCCGGTTTTAACCCTTTCGGAAGCTTTAAATGATCCCCTGGTTATAGAAAGGAAGATGGTCGTTGAGCTAAACTTACCGGGGGGCGGTAGAGTAAACCAATTATCCAATCCGATCAAATTTTCCGGGACCCCGCCCGAGTACGATCAGGTGGGCTTGTCGGTAGGAACCCATACCAAGGAGGTATTAAAAGAACTGGGTTACGACGATCAGGAAATTAAAGAATTCGAGGACAGCGGGCTTTTTAGTTAGAGCTCGAAGGTTCTTATTAACCGTCTCATTGTAGTATCGACCAGGTGAGGCACCCTTTTCTTCTGTCTGTGGCTTTCGGGCTGGCCTTTTCTTCGGACTTATCCACGGGGGATGCTTTGCCCCCTCCGCATTCTCGTCCGCTAAAAATCAGCGGACGAGCTGCGGCCTCCCCCGTTAATAAGTCCGGAAAAGACAGCGCCCTTTCGCCAATGACTCCAGAAAAAGCAGCCTCACCTGCCGGAGTCAAAGTGTTATTATTATGAGACGGTTCGTGAGTGAAAGGAGGTACCGTTATGAAGACCCATTTAAAATTATCGAGGCCTTCCCGATTTTTATTACCGGCCGTCTTCTTCATCACCTTAACCGCCTTATATGTTCATCAGACAACGGCGATTGCCAAAGAAAAGAAACCCCAAACCAAGACGCAAAAAGTCCAGACCGGCAAGGCTTCCTTTTATTGCCGGCCATTTCATGGCCGAAAAACCGCTTGCGGAAAAATTTTTAACCGAAACCGTTTGATGGCTGCTCACCCCTCTTATCCTTTTGGTACCCTGGTCCGGGTGACCAATTTGGGCAATGATCGAGAGGTCGAAGTCCGGATCTTAGACCGGGGGCCGACCAGGGCTCAACGCAAAAAAGGGGTCATCATCGATCTCTCTCGGGCGGCGGCGGAAAAAATAGGCATAATCAGGAAAGGAAAGACCATGGTGCGCTTGGAAGTGGTGGAATGGGGTAATTCAAAAAATGTCATGGAGGACGAAGATGATGGCCAGTCTCCCTCCGAGTCGTGAAGAGGCATTAGCCCTTCTCCGGCAATACAATCAAAGCGAAGCCCTGATCCATCATGCCCTGTCTGTGGAAGCAGTCATGCGTTATCTGGCCCGAAAAAGCGGGGAGGATGAGGAAAAATGGGGGATCATCGGGTTGATCCATGACCTGGATTATGAAAAATTTCCAGAAGCCCATTGCCGCCAAACCCAAATTATTTTGGAAGAACAGGGATGGCCGGAAGACTATATCCGGGCGGCCGTCTCTCATGGTTGGGGTCTATGCACCGACGTAGAACCGAAAACCGACTTGGAGAAAACCCTCTACACCATCGATGAGTTAACCGGCCTGGTGGCGGCTGCTGCTCTGGTCCATCCCTCCAAGAGTGTCATGGACCTGGAGGCCAAATCGGTAATGAAGAAATGGAAGCAGAAATCCTTTGCCGCCGGAGTCAACCGGGAAGTCATTGAGAAAGGGGCCGGGATGCTCGGAAAAAACCTGGAGGAGCTCATCCAGGATGTGATCATGGGCATGCGCCAAGTGGCCGACCGGATCGGGCTGTAGAGATCTCGTTGGGGGAGCGTTTGCCCTTCATTTTTCTTGACTGTTTGAAGTCTTCTACGGCGAAAGGGTTAAAAGGGGACGTTGTCCAGTTCATTCAGTTTTACTTTTTTTCTCCATCCCTTTAATCGCAGCTTTTTCCTAACCCAAGCAGGATTTTTTCGACAATCCACCACAGCATAAACTCGCACCTCATTTTCCTCCAAACGGTAATAGATAGCGAACGGAAATCTTTTTGAAAGAAGACGATGATATCGACCAAAATGAATGCTATCTTCATGCCATGATGGTGATGAAAGGTCTGGAATACTTTGACAAATATTATCCCAAAGCATTTCCGTCGCTCTAAGTTTTTCTTCTATTGTCATTCCTGACAATTCTATAGTCATCTTTTGTCTCCTTTCTTGTCTCTTTCAAGATCTTCTTAAAATATAATACCATGCTGAGAAAAAATAAGAAGAGGTTCCTAATTTTCATGTAACGAGTATAAAATAGGGAAAAAACTGGGTCAAGGAGAAATATAAGAGCATGACGTACCGGGAAAAACTGAAACGCAGAAAAAATATCTCGAAAATCCTGTAGAAGCAACCTTGCATTTTCGGGCCGATTTAAGTAGACTGTCGTCCATGAGCCATAAAAAACAAAAAGCCGTGGTCCTTCTGAGCGGCGGTCTGGATTCCTCCACGACGTTGGCCGTGGCTGGGAGCCGGGGTTTTGAGCTTTATGCGTTGACCTTCCAGTACGGCCAGCGCCATCAAATGGAAATTGAAGCGGCCAAAAGGATCGCCCGCCATTTTCATGTAGCCGAACATAAAATCTTTGGAGTGGGCCTGGACCAGTTCGGCGGTTCGGCCCTGACCGCTGAAATTGAGGTACCCAAGGGACGAGGTCTGGAAGAGATCTCAACGGACATCCCTGTCACCTATGTTCCGGCCCGCAACACCATTTTTCTATCCCTGGCCCTGGCCTGGGCCGAGGTGTTAGGAGCCCTGGATATCTTTATCGGTGTCAATGCCCTGGATTACAGCGGTTATCCCGACTGCCGGCCGGAGTTTATCGAGGCATTTGAGCAGATGGCCGAACTGGGAACAAAAGCCGGTGTGGAGGGCCGTGGAATAAAAATCCATACCCCTCTGATTCATTTGAATAAGGCCCAAATCATAAAAAAAGGGTTGGAATTGGGCGTGGATTTCAGCCTGACCAGCACCTGTTACGATCCGTCCCTGCAAGGAGAAGCCTGCGGGAAGTGCGATGCCTGTTTGCTTCGGCTGAAAGGGTTTGCCGAGGTGGGGATTGAAGATCCGGAAAAATATCAGAGCCAATAAAAACAGGTCTATCCTGTCAATCCTGTCAAAATAAATTTCATGACCTATTTCGTAAAAGAAATTTTTTACACCTTCCAGGGCGAAGGGGCCCAAACGGGCCGGGCCGCAGTATTCTGCCGCTTCAGCGGCTGCAATCTCTGGTCAGGCAGGGAAGAAGATCGGACCAAAGCGGTCTGTAAATTCTGTGATACGGATTTTAGCGGAACCGATGGCCCCGGGGGTGGGAAATTTCAAAGTCCCCTGGCTCTGGCCGAAGCCGTGCGCGATAAATTCCCGGTCCCGAACACAACGCAGGTGCATCCATTGGTGGTCTGTACCGGCGGTGAGCCCTTGCTGCAATTGGATGAAGCTCTGATTGCCGCCCTTCATGATTTGGGTTTCGCGGTGGCCGTTGAAACCAACGGGACCCTTCTGCCGCCGGCTGGCCTTGACTGGATCAGCGTCAGCCCCAAGGCCGGAACGGATTTGAAGCTTCAATCCGGGGATGAGTTGAAATTGGTTTTTCCTCAGGAGGGAACCGCACCCGAAGGGTTTGAATCCCTCGATTTTAAATATTTCTTTTTGCAGCCCAAGGACGGACCCGATATAAAACGGAATACCCAAATGACCGTTCGCTACTGCCTCGAACACCCGAGGTGGCGTCTCAGCCTCCAGGTTCATAAAATGATTGGAATACCTTGAGGGCCGGTGAATCTGGTTCTTTCTTAAAAAAATAGACATAGATCCCTTTATGGGAACCGAGTATTTTATTTTCTTCTTCCCCTCCCTTAACGGGAGGGGATAGAGGGGAGGGTGAAAGAAACCAACAAATTCCCCACCGGATACAGGCACTCCAAGGCAGGCTACGGTCCTCCCCCATCAAAGGGGAGGGGAATTAGAAAATGACTGGCCATCTTGTAACTACGGCAAAAAATCTCAGGAAAAGGTCGACAGACGCTGAAAGATCCTTATGGAAACAATTGAGAGCAAAGCAAATTGAAGGGCTTAAATTTAGAAGGCAACAACCAATCGAAAAATATATTGTTGATTTTATATGTTTTGAAAAGAAGATTATCATTGAGGTTGACGGGGGACAACATTCAGGAAGTGATAAAGACAAAGAAAGGGATAAAGGGCTTAAAGAGCAGGGGTATAAAGTTCTCAGGTTTTGGAATAATGAGGTATTAAATAATATGACAGGGGTATTAGAGGTGATAAGAGCACATTGTATAATTCACCCTCCCCTAACCCCTCCCATCAAGGGAGGGGAAGATTAGGAAAGGAAAATATATGCCTGAAAAAAAATCAGATGACTTAGGACCTTGGATAACCTCTCTCATCGAAAACTTCATCGAACGCTCTCCGGAAAATACTTTACAAAATCCGGATCAGGAAAAGGCCTTTGAAAATCCCCTGGTCGGCTTCTCCCGGGGGGACGATCCCTTATATCGCCAGTATAAAGAAGTCGTCGGGACTTTCCATTGGACCCCGGAAGAGGTATTCGCTTTGACCTTCCCAGAAACACCGGTCAAACCCGAAGGGCTGACGGTCATCAGTTGGATCCTGCCCCAGACCCGGGCCACCAAGGCCGACAACCGAAAAGAGAAAACCTTTCCTTCGGAGCGCTGGGCTAGGGCCCGCATCTACGGTGAAGAAGTGAATGTCAAATTGCGCAAGCTTATTCTTGCCGCGTTGAAAGAAAAAGGGATTAAGGCCGTTGCCCCTTTGCTATCGCCCCATTGGGAAGTGAAGCAATCGGAGAAATATATCATTGCCTCCAAATGGTCGGAGAGGCACGCCGCCTATGCCGCCGGGCTGGGGACCTTCGGGCTTTGCGACGGCCTGATCACCCCGCGAGGCAAGGCCATGCGTGCCGGCTCGGTGGTAGCCGCCATCTCCGTTCCGCCGACGCCGCGGCCTTATACCGATCACCGGGCCTATTGCCTCTTTTTTACCCAGGGGGTTTGCGGAAAATGCATCGAGCGATGTCCGGTAGGGGCCTTGAGCGAAGCCGGCCATGACAAGCTCAAGTGTCTGGCCCACCTGAAGCCGCCTACGGTCGACTATGTTAAATCCCATTACGGATTTGACGGCTATGGATGTGGTTTGTGCCAGACCGGGGTGCCTTGCGAATCCAAGGTCCCGGTCAGAGGGGATTTAGAAATAAAGGACGAAAATTGATTTGAAAGTTAGCTGCTTCCCTGCTTTACAGCGGTTTTCTTCTTTCCAGAATCCGACTGGCGGCTATCCTGACCGCCGCCGGGAGCATGATCCATTCATAAGGCAAAACGACGTTCTGCAAATCCTTGGCCGAACTTTGAGGGTCCTTTCTCCCAAGGCCATAATTCTCTACGATTGAAGAGGGTATGGGGACTGCCTGCCGTAAAACCATGTCTCCGCCGTCATAATCCTGACTGGCCTCATGAACGGTCGGATAGGTAAAAAATTGATCCGTCCATTTTTTTTTCCCTCGATAAATAAGGTCCTTGATTTCCTCCAGGACATGGAGATGCACGGCCAGGCCGTACATCTTGTCTCCCCCGTGCTTGCCCGGATCGGCCGGATGAATATTATAAATACCGATCCCCTCAACCGGATAGACTTTATGGATACAGCCGACCAGGAAAATTAAATCCGTAAAGGTCTGTGTCAGGATTCGGCTCAGTTCGTTATTGAAATGGTCCGGGCTGAGACATTTTTTGTAATCGATCAGATAACCGCATAATCTATGATTTTCCGCTTTTTCCAGGCAACCGGCGCCTTTTTTGGTGCTGATAAGCAAGGGTGGGTTGATCTCCGGGATACAGCCCGACTCCCAAGCTTCC
This sequence comes from uncultured delta proteobacterium, assembly GCA_963838485.1. Taxonomy (GTDB): domain Bacteria; phylum Desulfobacterota; class RBG-13-43-22; order RBG-13-43-22; family RBG-13-43-22; genus RBG-13-43-22. Next base: position 12,775 of record CAWIRY010000174.1, read on the forward strand.
ATAATGGAGTTGGCATCCGTGCCGGACCCGGAAGCGATTAAGGCCAAATTAATTTTACCGGTGCCTGCGGTGCCTTTCGGAACGTAAACCTTCTTCATTTCGTTTTCCATGTTCACCTCTTTTTTTTAAACCTGACAGGCCGTATAATGCCGTCCTTTTTCCCCCATGAACGACAGACCGATCTCCCGAATAAATCCCGGGGCTTTATCGATCCAAGGACAACCGGCAGTGAGTCATGGTAGCGTCTCCCGGGAACTTCGTCAATTGGAAAATAAGGAGAATTGCATAGAGACGGTTGGCATTAATTTTGTCTTTCTTTGTTCTTGACCCGATTCCCCCCTTATTCTATACTTAGTCCATTCCAGTCCAATGATCTCCGGCAGAGCCGGAGATTTGATTAAGATTAGCCCCTCAAGGGGGCTCAAAACAAAAGCCCAAACCCCTTACCGGCGTCACCCCGGCGAACCCCGGATCAGAGCACTTCCTCGGACTTGATCCGGGGTTCGCCGGGGTCCAGAAAGGAGAACAAGCCATGAGTAAACTCACTGTGCTCGACCAGGCCTTTCATACCATCATGAAACGCATGGTAGAAACCGGCCAGGCCCCGTTTTACACCGAACTGGCGTCCGAACTCGGTCTTTCGGTGGAAGAGGGCAGAAAAACCCTCCACGATCTCTTCTCTTCGGGCATACCGGGATGGCTTTACCCTCGAACCGACCTGATTGTCTCTTTTGCGCCCTTCAACAATCTTCCCACCCAATACCGTATCACGATTGAAGGTCAACAGAAATGGTTCGGCCAGTGAGCCTTTGAATCGCTGGCGGTCTGCTGGCTTTTCCCCGGCAAAACGGTGACAGTGGATTTTCCCTGTCTCGATTGCGGCCAACCCCTTCAGGTCGTCCTTCAGGACGGCAAGATCCTCAACGACCAAGAATCGGCAGGATACAAGGCTTACGTCTCCGTGCCTTTCTGGAAATGGTTTGAAGATTCCGCCTATGCCTGAAGCACCATGAATCTCTTCCGGTCGGAAGAGCATGTTCGCCTTTGGGCCTCCTTTATCCAAGGGACGGATGAAGGGATTATGCCCATTCCTGATCTGCTGAAGCTTTTTTCAGGACCTTACTTCAAACGGCGATGGGATGAAGACTATCATTCCCACATGTTTGAATACGCCCGGGAGATTATCCCAACCATGAAAGAGATCGGCAAGACGGGCCCTTTCTGGAAACGGCCTAAATAGCAGGGATTCGCTTCGTTACCAAAAATGAGACTATGGCCTCCGGCCCGGTAAGGAGCGCTTGCGCCTCGGAGAGAAAATCAGGCTCGCCATATCATCCAGGCATCTCATAAAATTTCTTGCCTTTATATCGACTTGTGGGCGGTCATTCTGAGTGAATAAAGGGTCATGACCATCATCGGCCTTTTCCCTTCTGCACCTTTATGCACCATCAAAGGTGATCCGGGACAGCCACCCGTATTAACGGCTCAATATCGTTCTTGACTTTCCGCCATCTATCTTCTGTGTCTGTAGCCCCCACCGGACTCCCCGACTAAATATCCGCCAAGGGCCCCTATGCCGGCACCGAGGGCAGCACCTCCGAGAGTATTTCCTCCGATAATAGTGCTGAACAAAGCCCCTCCACCTGCTCCAATAGCGGCCCCACTCAGAGTCCCTTGTTGAGTCCTAGTCATTCCTGTGCAGCCGGTAAAGGCAAATATAAGTACGAGAATAGTTAAGACAATCATTAAGCGTTTCATCTTTCCCTCCCTTTTTGTTTAATTTTCCGGCTTCAGCGGACGCCCGTTGATACCGGTCGTTATGTTCGGCCTGATCACCGTGTGCCAGAGCACACCAAACACGGGCTTGTCAAGTTGATCCGGATTCTCTTTATAGTATTGATCTATCATGGCCACCGTTTGATTCATCGTCAAATGTGACTTATCATACGCTTCGTTGACTTTTGAGGAATAATTTTCATTTTTGAGGTTCGGATACTTATCCATCATATATTGTTCGATGGCTACCGTATGCCAGAGTCCCCAGATGAAAGCCACCTTGCAGTCTTCCGTCATCTTTTGCCAGAGCTCTCCGGTCAAGACCGGCATCCCGATGGATTCTTTCATCTCCTTGCTGACCCCTCCCTTAACGCTCTCCGCAGCCATTACGTAAATTGAAGAAATTACGATTCCGATAACGGCAACGGCTACAACCAAATTTCTGGCCACTTTTAATTTTCTCATGTCTCCCTCCTCCGAAAATTTATGAGGCAAATCTGCCTTCCTATCTTCTTTCCTCATAGTGCTCTTCATGTCTTTCGCCTCTATCCCCATCTCCTCCACGACCTCCTCTTTCATGATCCTCAACGGGTATAAAACATCCCCCGAGAAAAACCGACATGATGACTAAGACCATCCCGGCCATTATGATTTTTTTCATTTCGCCACTCCCCTTCTCTCGCCTTCCCCGGTTGCAACGGCCCATCCTCGATTTCCAATCGAAAACGGTGCTGATAACGGCGGTTCAAAATTAATTCTCCCGGAGTCTATTCTCCGGGATAAAGATAAGATGGGTTATTACCAGAAATAAAAGGTTAAACCGGCGCTGATGATATAGCCGTTGGCTGACAGGTCCTTGACTTTCTCGTCATTATAGTTCAGGAAATAATAGCGTATATCAGTATTAAAAACGACCTTGCGGGTTAAGGGGATGTCCAATCCGCCTCCAAGGTGTGTGCCGAAGTCATTGGTCCAGTTACTTCCTTGTCTATCTTCCACCTTTGAATAATACCAGCCTACTCCGCCCAGGAGATAAGGGGAAACCGGTGCCCCGGGGATGAGATAAAACAGGGCGGAAACCAAAACCGGATAACTGGTGACCTTCCTGTCGTTCGGAAAGGACTCTTCCGGCCGGTAATCCACCAATCCTTCGATAGCAAGGGCCGGGAAGATCTTCCACCGGGCCTGCAGTCCTCCATAAATTTTCCCTTCATCGGCATCCTGGGATTTGTACCAGCCTCCCCGGACTCCCAAGCCAAAACTTCCATCCGTATGTCCAACCATAGGATAAAAAAACACCCCCAAGAAAAGAAACATCAAAATGACCATCCTTTTTTTCATTTTGTCCATATTTCTCTCCTTATCATTCCTCTAATAATTTCCGGCCTTTTGTTGTAAGCCGCCGCCGGGGCTTCAATTTCATCGGGTCCTTATTACCAGGGATTTCTCTCTGCCTTTCCTGGACCTGACTGGGCCAGGGCCTTGTGCCAAGGCCGATGAATCATGAATCAAAAATATCACCTTCCTTAAGAAAAACCCATAGGGTCATTAATGTATTTTATGAGGGAAATGACCTTATATTGAACCAACATACTGGCTTTAGACCCATCCGTTTCAGGGAGAAATGGGATTCTCAGGGTCAGAGATATTCAGGGGTCGGCGGGCCGGAGATGATGAAGGCGGACAGGAAAAACCTGTCGGGATTATGGGGATCAATAACGGTGCTCTTCGATGGTCTTAATGATATAGCCGAGAAGTCCTGAAAGGACATAGACGGCGACGAAGAGAAACGGGAGGAGAAATATGATCCTGGACCCGAATCGGAGCAGAAGGAGGGTAAACAAGGCGATGGATCCTCCTACCTTAAAAACATTCAGATTTTTGAGAATATAGGACTTGGGCTTGAAATAGCTCACCGTCGAGACCATAAGAAATCCCACAAAGAGAAATACGACGGTAAACACCAGCTTGGAGACGTCGGTGGTAGGGAAGGAGAGTGGAGCGAGCGCCACCAGGCTTCCGGCGATGGTCGATGGAAGGCCGGTGAAGGAACCGGGAGAAGACCGGACATTGAACCTCGCCAGCCGGTATGCCGCGCAGACGGGGAAGACGGCAGCTATCAGGATCCCCAGGTCGATGGGGTGTCCTGCCAGGGCCAAGCTGGTACCGCCCAGATAAGTCTTGTAGGCGAGATACCCCGGGGCAACGCCGAAGGTGACACAGTCCGCAAGAGAGTCGAGTTCTTTCCCCATGGGGCTTACTACGCCGAGCCGGCGGGCTACCTGTCCATCTAATCCATCGAGTAACGCTGCCAACAGGATGAGAACTGCGGCCACGATGCTGCCGTCTGACGAGTTGTGGCTCGCATAGACCACCGATACGAAGCCGCAGGTGAGACTTCCCAGGGTAAGGGTGTTGGGTATCCATACGGCGCTCATTTCATTCCTCCAAGCGGAGTTCGGCCGGAACCATCCGGTTCATGATTCTTTTTTCAAATATAAGACCATGGTTTTTCTCCTTGATCCCCATTTTATCTTATTTTATACTCTACCCATCAAAAAGTAAATTCTAACAAGTTTTGCGTGGTCTTGCGCCTGGCCCGGACAATATATCCCTTCCGACCCAATTCGCCTTGTGTGGCAGGCAGGCCTGTCTAATTGTCATGGACGGGTTGTGCACGGGCCTCATCGGGTAGCGTTTTGCTGTGGGCTTGGGTATAGCGGTCATATTCCAGACCTCCGCTACGAAGCGATAGGCAAAAAAATTAGGATCATTTAACACAGGAGGAAACCAATGCGATCATACCTCATTTCGACAGTGGTTTTGATTTCTTTGCTGTCGGCCACTACCGGCCACACTAATTTTTTAAGGGATCTTGCCTGCCAAAGGGGCCTTTCTACGGATTGTCTCCGGACACAAAGAGTGAATTCCAATGGAATACTTCCTTCCGGCGCCCGCCTTCATAGAGGAGAGTCGATTTGGGCGCCGAGCGGAGAATTTCAACTGTCCTGCCAGAATGACGGCAATTTAGTTCTTTACCGCCATGGGTCCCCTTACTGGTCGACCGGAACCGCCGGACTGGAGGTCCGGGAATGCGTTATGCAGACCGATGGGAATCTCGTCTTATACGGGCACGGTCGTCAACCGGTCTGGGCATCCAATACCCAGGGAAATCCTGGCGCTTTTCTGGCCGTTCAAGATGACGGAAATGTGGTCATTTATAGACCGGTGGTCCCGGTTTGGGCCACGGGCACCAACCGGTAGTCGAAGTCTCTCCAAAAGGGTTGGCAAAAATGGTCAGAAATTTTCTGATAACAATTGTAATTTTTAACTTAATTTACAGTCAGTTATGTAATATAATTTATGTTATATATGAGATTTTTTTATAAGCTTATTCTTCTAAAGAAAACTTCTCGATTTACCGATAATAAATCATACCAGTAGGCTGGCTAAGTTTCGTCCTCTTCAGCGCCAAACCACCCTGGCGCCTTGTGCCTAATATTTTATAAGTCAATCTCCAAATCCTCCAGCGGATAGGAGACACAGGCATGGACATAGCCGAAGCGGCGGTCCGATTTTCGTACTAATGCCCCGGCCGGTTGAAATACCCTGCCCGACAGAACCTTTACCCGGCACTGGCTGCACTCTCCGGACCGGCAAAGGGTAGGAACAGGGATCCCCTGCCTTTCCAGGGCAACGGCCAGAGGCTCACTGGAGAGAGCCTCTAGGGATCGACCATCCTTTAATTTTATCCAGATCAAATTATCCGCCTTTACCTCCTCGGGCCAGTTAGGCGCTCGGGTGATATCCTTCGGTGGTCCGTAAACTTCTTTGCGGATTTTTCTGCTGGGAATCCCTAACCCTTTGAGTTCAGGGATGCAGAAGTCATACATGTCTTGAGGCCCGCACAAATAGAAAGTCTTGCCTTCCAAATCAGGAAGTGTGCCTTGAATCAAATCGCCGGTGATCAGTCCCACCGGACCGCCGTATCCCCTTGGAGGCTCTTCAATAACCGAGAAGTAGCGCACATTGGGAAATCGATCCGAGAGGTCCAGAAGAAGATGGTGAAAAATGGCTTCCTCGATATTCTTGTTTCCGTAAAAAAGATAGACCTCCCGGTCCAGGCCGCATTCCACCACCTCACGAATGATGCTCATAAAGGGGGTGATTCCGCTGCCTCCGGCTAAACAGACCATGGTCTTATCGTGGAACAGGGGATTATAATAGAAATGACCCTCCGGTCCCGAACTTTCAAGCCGATCTCCCTTCTTCACTTGACCGAGAAGGGCGTTGGATACCAGGCCATTTTCCATTTTCCGGATGGTTAGGTCATAATACCCCGTCTGGTTGGGCGGTGAGGAGATGCTGTAAGGCCGGCTGGTTCGCACACCGTCAATTTCCAGGAACAGGGCGATATACTGTCCGGCCAGAAAAGGTGGAAGATAGCCATCCGGCGAAACGAGCCGCAATGTTTTGGCCGAGGGGGTTTCGGTGAGGATATCCGAGACCCGCAGACTTAAACGCTTGGGATGGAGGCGTTCAATGTAGGGATCGGCCAGGTCCTTCTGGGCCGAATAATCCAAGCCGTATTTTCGGCTGAAATCCCTTTCTTCCACGATCCGGTCGTAGCCGTCAAATTCCCTGAATATTTCTTTCTTCATGATCCCCTCCTACTTTCCCTCGAGTTCCCGGATGATCGATTTGGCGGCCGTCGCCCCGGCCTGGAGGGTGGGCTGAAAGCCGCAGTCCCCGATCCAACCGCTGGCGAAAGACAGGCCCTGAATGGGGGAAGTCCGGCCGGGTTGAAAAAACATGGAATCCTTAGTGTACTGTTCAAAGCCGTAAATAGCCCCGTTGGGATGACCCAAATAACGCATATGGGTCAATGGTATTTCCTCTATATGGCTTCGCACACCCGGGAAGGCCGCCTCTATCCGGCCCAGCATCGTTTCGGCGCAACGGAATTTCATTCGGTGATATTGGGTCGGCGGGATCCGCAGCCAGGGCTCACCGTATTTCAGGGCGACCACACTGGCCTGACAGGTCCCGGGCGGGGAGAATCCCGGATCGGCCAGGTCATAACAGCTCATGGCCATAAACTGATCTTTCATATCCAGTCCCTGCATCTCCAGAAGGTTCCTTTCCGTAATATCCGTATGGGTCGGGAAGAAGGTCATGGACCCCGTGAATCCCAGTTCCTGCGGCTCCCGGTCAAATCCGATAAAGAGTACAAATCCCGAAGGGCTGAGGGTCCGGCCCCGCATCTCCCTAAACACCGATTCCGGTACGGACTCCGGATTGATAAGCCTGGTATAGGTAGCCACGGGGGAAACATTGGAAACCACGTAGCGGGTTTTTATCCTCTCTCCATGTTCGGTGACTACTCCCTCTATCCTCCCCTTCCCCACCAAGATCTTATCGACCCCGCAGTTCAAGCGGATCGTACCGCCCTGGGATAAAAACCGGTTGACCAAGGCATTGGATAGGGCCTGAGAACCCCCTTTGAGGTGAAAGGGTTTAAACTCGATATAGGTAAAAAAAAGCATGGCCAGATAGGCAAAAGACAAACGGGTCGGAGGCAGCCCTAAAAATCCCCAGTAAAGGGAGATAACGCATTTCAACAAGGGATCGGTGAAGAGTTCATCCAGGACTTCCTTGGCCGGCTTAAAGGCATATTGATAAAGAATGGGGAATTTTTCCCGGGAAGGCTCGGGGTCTTTGAAGTAGAAGGCCGAAAGCATCTGATAAGCATACTGGTAGGATAAATCAAAAAATTTTTCGATCCCCTCTCTTTCTCCGGGAAACTTTTCCTGTAAGGCGACGATTACCTGTTGCCGGTCCGGTTTCAGGGCCAGTCTGAAATCCCCGGGGCCGATCACATTATAGAGATCCTTGATCTCCACCAATTCCAGGTCCGGCAACACCCCCAACTGGTTCAGCAGCATCCGCAAGGGTCCGGGATTTTCCGCAGTCCCCACGCCGCTCAACTGATGCAGGGCCACCTCGAACTCGAAACGCCCACGGCAGAAACTGGTGGCGCATCCGCCCGGGATGTTGTGCCGTTCCAACAAAAGGACCTTCAACCCTTTCTGGGACAGGGCCGTCGAAGCGGTCAACCCGCCGTTTCCCGCACCGATCACGACGGCATCAAATTCTTCCATGCCTGACCTCCTTCATATTTATGAACCTTCTCATTGCAATAGAAGCCCCGCAGGACAGGCTTTTCTGCGGTCTGGGGCTTCCGGGCTGGTCTTTTCTTCGGACTTATTCGCGGAGGATGCTCGCCCCCTTCCGACCCTTTCCTGCCCTCCCCTTACCCATCCCTTCGATCACTTTTTTTCCGATTTTTCCATCTCCATTTCCCTGAGTTTCCGGCGCAGGACCTTGCCGATGGCACTCTTGGGAAGTTCATCCATGAACTCGATCCTTTTGGGAACCTTATAAGCCGCCAGCTTCTCCTTGCAAAAAGCGGTGACCTCCTCAGCAGTGAGGATCTCCCCTTCCTTTGGGACCACAAAGGCCTTGACCGTTTCCCCCCGGTAGGGATCCGGGATGCCCACGGCGCAGGCCTCTTTGATCTTGGGGTGTTCAAAAAGGACCTCATCGATGTCCCGGGGATAGATGTTGAATCCGCTGGCGATGATCATATCTTTCTTACGGTCGACGATGAACAGATACCCTTCATCATCCATATAGCCGATATCTCCGGTGTAGAACCAGCCGTCCCGGATGGCTTTGACCGTCTCCTCTGGGTTCTTGTAATACCCCTGAGTAACCTGGGGGCCTTTGAGGAGGATCTCTCCCGTTTCTCCGGTTCCCATTTCCCGGATCCCCTCGGCCACATCGACAATTTTACAGTCCGTATCCGAAACCGGCACACCCACACTGCCGGCCTTGGATTTTCCTCTCCAGGGATTGGCATGGGAGAGGGGCGAGGTCTCGGTCAGCCCATATGTTTCCGTGATCTGGGTTCCTACCGCCTCCTTCCACTGTTTGAGGGTATCCATAGCCAGGGGGGCCGCGCCCGAGACACAGCCCTTGATAAAAGAAAAATCGGTCTTGGGAAATTCCGGGTGATTCAAGAGCCCCACATAGAGTGTCGGGACACAGGGGAAATAATCGGGGCGGTACTTACGGGTCATTTTAAGCACACCGTCAGGCTCGGGCTTGGGGACCAGGATAATCGTCATCCCCCCATAGATGCCATGGTTCATGACCGCCGTAAATCCGGCGCTGTGAAAAATGGGGAAGATCCCCATCAGGGTTTCCAGCCCTTCCTTGGCATCAAAGGTCCAGGCCCGAAGCTGCTGAACATTGGTACTCAGGTTTTCATGGGTGAGCATGACCCCTTTGGAGACCCCGGTGGTACCACCGGTATAGAGCAGGGCAGCCAGATCATTAAAGGTAACCCCTGCAGGAGGGACCTCATCCGGGTATTTCCGGACCAGGTCAAGAAAATCATAGACCGCTTCCCCGGGATCTGTTTTGCGATGCATGTCTTTTTTTATTATGGGGAAGAGTTGTTTGGCCGGAAAGGGAAGATAGTCCCGGATATGGCAGGCGATCACGATCCTGATACCGGTGCGCTCCTTCAGTTTAAGGATCCTGGGAACCAAGAGATCCAGAGCGATGGCCACTGTGGAGTCCGAGTCCTTGAGCTGGTGCTCCAGTTCCCGCTCGGTATAAAGGGGGTTAATCATAACCACCACGCCTCCCAGGCGAAAGACCGCATAGCAGGCGATGAACCCCTGAGGGATGTTGGGAAGCAGAATGGCCACCTTGTCCCCTTTTTTCACCCCCAAATCCCGCAAGGCGGCGGCAAAGCGATTGACCAGGGCATTCAATTCACGATAGGAAATTTTCTTACCCATCATCACCAACGCGACCTGATCCGGATAGTTGCGGGCGGAGCGCTCCAGGGCCTCGTTCAGGGTGATGTTTTCATAGGCAATACTCGGCGGCACCTAGGGTCATAGGCCTTATGCCAGATCCTCTCTTCCATCTCTCTTCCTCCTTGGGTTATAGGATTAGAGTTATGGTGCTATTTCCTCATCTTCCTCCTCTGGTTCGGCGGGGAGGAATTGTTGAATAAAATGAGTAGTGAATTGACCTTTTCTAAAAAGAGGATCGTCTATGATCCGGAGATGGAGGGGAATGGTCGTTTTGAGGGGTTCGATCCTGAACTCTTCCAGGGCCCTTTTCATGATCCGGACTGCACCCTCCCGGGTGAGATCATAGGTGATGAGCTTGGCGATCAGGGAATCGTAAAAGATGGGCAACTCATAACCCTGATAAAGATGGGTGTCCAACCTCACCCCGAATCCTCCGGGAGGGCGGTAGACTTGGATGATTCCCGGAGAAGGCAGAAAATTCCTTTCCGGGTCCTCGGCATTGATGCGGCATTCGATGGCCCAGCCCCTGGGCTGGATCGCTTCCTGAGTCAAAGCGAGCTTCTCGCCGGCCGCTATTTTGATCTGCTCCCGGATCAGATCGATACCGGTGGTCATTTCAGTGACCGGATGCTCGACCTGGATCCGGGCATTGATCTCCATAAAATAAAAATGCCCCTTCCCGTCGAGAAAAAATTCCACGGTACCGGCATTAACATATTTGACGGCTTCGGCGGCCCGGATGGCCATCCGGCCCATGGCCTCCCGGAGATTCGGCGTGAGTCCCGGCGAGGGAGATTCCTCGATGAGCTTTTGGTACCTTCTTTGAATGGTACACTCTCGCTCACCAAGATGAATCACCTTCCCCTGTCCATCAGCCAGGATCTGGAATTCGATGTGTCTCGGTTCTTCAAGATATTTTTCTACATAGACCTCGTCATTTCCGAAGGCCATTCGGGCCTCGCTCGTGGCCACGGGGAAATCTTCTTCAAGGGTCTGACGATCCGGGCAGATCCGGATCCCCCGTCCGCCGCCGCCGCCTGAGGCCTTGATCATCACCGGATAGCCTATTTCCTCGCCCATAAGAAGGGCCTGCTGGATTGTGGCCGCCCCCTCGTTCCGGCCGGGAATGACCGTCACCCCGGCCTCTTTCATAATCTTTTTGCAATGGATCTTCTCCCCGGCCATCCGGAGATTATGAGAGGTCGGGCCGATAAAGACTAGGCCTTCCCCTTCGCACAATTTGGCAAAGGTCTCGCTTTCCGCCAAGTAGCCGTAGCCGGGGTGTATGGCTGCGGCCCCCGTTTCTTTGGCCGCTTGGATGATCCGTTCCTTATTCAGATAACTCTTGACACTCGGGGGCGGGCCGATGCAAATACGCTCATCCGCCTGCTCAAGGTGCAAAGAATGGCTGTCGGCCTCGGAAAACACCGCAACGGTTTGGATCCCCAATTCTTTGCAGGCCCGGATGATCCGCAAGGCAATCTCTCCCCGGTTGGCGATGAGAATCTTGGAAAACATAATTATCCCGCCTTCAAATTCTTTCGATTACCAGTATGAGTTCATCGTCCTTTAAAGCCGTTTCATTTTCCGCTACGATCCGCACGACTTTTCCATCCACCGGGGCTTTGATCTTCTGGAAAACCTTCATGGTTTCCAAGAAGCCCCATCACCTGTTTCTTCTTGACCCTGTCTCCCGCTTCGATATAGGGGGCCTGATCAGGGGACGGTCGTCGGTAAAAAACCCCGGACATGGGGGCCCGGACTTCGATCAGATAAACACTTTTTTCTGGTTCTGACATTGTGATCTCCCGTTTTAATTCCACCTGAATAGTTTGAAAAAAAAGAAATCTAAAAAATATGGCGCATATACCACACATACCCCCTCCCCTGGCGGGAGGGGGCTGGGGGTGGGGAACCCTCATTCCTTAAAATCACCCAAACAATGATCTCTGATTACTTCTAATACCCCTTCAAGATTTTGAAAAACTTCATTGTTCCAGAACCGCAGCACCTTAAACCCATGTATTCTCAAACAGCGATCACGCACCTGACCAGCATCACGATTCACGGCATGTTGTCCACCATCTAATTCGACAACAAATCTTTTTTCAAAACTTATGAAGTCTATAATGTAGCCTTCGATCGGTTCTTGCCTCCTGAATTTGACTCCTTCCAACTGCCTCGATTTAATCCTCTGCCAAAGAAGCATCTCGGCATCTGTTGGGTTATTTCGAAGCCTTTTGGCCAATCTGGTCTTTTGGGTTCGAGTTTTTTTCACCCACCCCCCCCTCCCGTCAAAGGAGGGGGAGAGATTCTTTATCCGAACAATAAATTCCATCATCAGGCAAATCAACGGCTTCTCAGCCCGAGAATCTCCCGGGCCTCGGCTGGGCTGGCGACTCCTCTGCCCATTTCACGGACAATCTTGGCTAAGGCTTCCACCAACACGCCATTGCTTTCGGCCTTCTGACCATTGGGCAGATAAAAGGTGTCTTCCAGGCCGGAGCGCACATTGCCGCCTAACTCTACGCACCTCCGATGAAGGTCCCAGACTTCCTTCCGTCCAACGGCGATCACCTGCCAATGGGCGCCCCTGGGCATTTCTTCGATGAGCAGGGGAAGCCATTGTGGCTTGGCCGGCATGCCGCTGGCCACACCCATGACTAAGGAAATGTGGGCCGGACCTTCAAACATCTTGTTTTTCTGGAAGAGCCCCACACTGCGGACGATGCCGCTGTCAAAGCACTCAAACTCAGGGACGACACCGTTGGCCTTCATCACTTCGAGAAATTGCTGGACCTTATCCACCGGATTATCAAAGAGAGTGGGAGGCCAGGCCCAGGACCCGTCGCCCTTGAGCTTTAAATAATTCAAAGACCCGGCATTGCAAGCGGCCATCTCGGGTTTAAACTTCTCCAGACAGGCGGCCGGGCCGGAGATATCCGGTCCCATGACACCAGTGCTCATACAGATGATGATCTCCGGGACCCGGGCCTTGATGGCCGAAAGGATGTCCCCCACGGTTTTCAGGTCCCAGGTAGGCAGATGCCCCAGACCCTGGCCCTGATTCCGAAAATGCGTATGGACAATCGAGGCTCCGGCTTCAAAAGCCTGTCGGCTGTGGTCAGCCATCTCTTCCGGGGTGACCGGGACATGATGGACCGCCGGATCGGTAAGCACGCCCGTCAGGGCGCAGGTGATGATGGTTTTGGAATTCATAAATTTTTCTCCCTACCCGTAATGTTTTTCTTCCTCATCCGGGGTGATGGCATCGCCTTCGATGTCTCTGGCCTTGCCCTGCCCTTTTTTTAATTCTTTATAATATTCATGCTGGATCATCAGGTTCATTACCTGGTTGGTCCCGGTCCAGATCATGGCCAGACGACAATCCCGGAGCATCCGTTCGATGGGATAGACCGTGGTGTAGCCGATCCCACCCATGATCTGCATGGCATTGTTGATGACCTGCCAGGCCGTTTCCGTGCCGACTTCTTGGCCTCGGAGACCAGAACGCCGTCCATCTTCACCGGCATCCACTTTCTTGGCCGCCGCATAGACCAAAGCCCGGGCCGCATCGAGTAAGGCCACCGAATCGGCGACCATGAAATTAACGGCCTGAAAGTTGTCAATGGTCTTACCGAAGGCCTTGCGCCTGGTGGAATAGCGGGCCGCCACCTCCAGGGCCGCCCTGCCCGCACCCACACAGCCGGCACCGCTCAGCAACCGTTCCGGGACCATCATGCGGTTAAAAATGGCATAGGCGTTATGGAGGTCACCGACGACATTTTCCTTGGGCACGCGCACGTCCTTGAACACCAACCGGCCGGTTCCCCCGCCCCTGGTGCCTAATAAACTGTAGATATTCTGGACCTGGACTCCCATAGCCCTCTCAACGATAAAACAACTGATCGATTCATGGGGTTGGGCCTTAGAATCTGATTTGGCATAGACCAGAAACCAATCGGAGTCCTGGGCTCCCACCACAAATCGTTTTTCCCCATTCAATAAAAAAGAATCCCCGTCTTTGACTGCCGTGGTGGTGGCCCCGAAAAAATCAGAGCCCCCTCTCGGCTCGGTCAAGGCCTCGGCGCTGTAATATTTTCCGGCCAGAGTCGGGGCCAGGTATTTTTCTTTCTGCTGTTTGGTCCCGAAGAGATTGAGGGCCTCGCCGACAATGCTGGGCATGACATAGGCACAGGAAAGGGAATTGCCTAATACCCCTACTTCTTCTACGGCCGCCACCTCGGCCGCCCAGTTCAATCCCCGGCCGCCGTATTTTTTTGGAAACCTCGGGCCTAAGAGTTTTTTCGCCGAGGCCATTTCCACGAATGGCCGGCCGGTTTCGATCTTGCTGGCATCCATGTCCCGGATCAATTGGCTGGGTACGGTCTTGACAAATTCACGAACCTCCTGCCAGAAGGCCTTTTCATCTTCCTTAAGCAGAAATTCAAACATAATTTTCTCCTCTCTTTTCTCCATCCCGAGAAAAATTTTCTAAGGGACTAAAACCGAACCTTCATGCCCCTTGCGGGGCGCCACGGAACATGACAATGCCTTGTAGGGGCGGGTTTAAAACCCGCCCCTACAGAAGCCCAACAAAATTATATGCGGTTAAAAATCTATTTTCGGACTAAAAGATCTCGGCCGAGAAGACATAAATTTTACTATTTTTATCTTTCCAAGCATCCCTTGGAAGACCGGCCTTCTGACAGGTATGTTCCAAAAAGGTCAAACGGTCCCAACCGTATTCGGTGGCCACTTGGGGTAGAAGAAGGCCGGCGTTAAATCCCCGTTCGATAAACAGGCCGTGTTTTCCCACTTGTATTTCTCTAATGTCCTCGATCTGACGGAAAGGGGTCAAGGCCGAAATCTCAATAGACAACTCTTTGAGTTCCTGCTTGGAAAGAGGAGGGAATCTGGGATCCTGGAAAGCGGCCGCCTGGGCCATGTCGATCACAGTCTGAGAAAGGGGTTTTATGGCTTGGGTGTGGCCGATACAGCCCCGTAATTGGCCCCGGGTCTTTAAGGTCACAAAAGCCCCTCTTTTCTCGGACAACTTTTTGGTTTCTCCTTCTCGGGTCGGCATGGGCCGTCCTAAGAGACGATGCTCAATGGCCCCGAGGGCCAGTTTAAGCATGAAGGTTTTTTCCTCGTCGGAGAAGCCCTCTTCGTCGTCGACCATCTCGGCTTCTTTGGAAAAGGCCCAATAAACCACCGTTGAGGCCAGGATATAAAACATCATTTTCATATTGGACTCCTCCTTTCCTTCCCCGGCCCGGATTTAAAAAGGGCCGCGGCCATATAGCCCACTACACCGGAGCGGTCTCCGGTTACGTCACCAGAATTGGCATATTTCAGGACATAAGCCTCATCGGCCGACAGGAGTCTGGCCGTTCTCATCACCGTAACCATGGGCCCGCCGCCACAGGCCTCCACCTGGTCCTGAGTCAGGTCCTGCATCAAACCCTTTTCATCAAAGGCCGCCACCCGGTCCAGGATCTTTTGATCCAAGTTTTTGGCCTGCTCATAGGGATGGAAATGCGACAGATCGCTGCTGGCCACCAATAAAACCTTTTTCCCTCTGAGGGCTAAAGCCAAGGCGCGGGCCATTTCTTCACTGGTCAATGGTTCCTGGGACCCTTGAATAATGGGCACGATTGAAAAGCTTTCCAACGCCTCCTGCAAAAAAGGAAGCTGGATCTCCAGCGAATGTTCCTGAATATGTCCTTCCGGAACATACTTGAAAATAGGGCTTTCCCCGGAAATGGTCCGGGCCAGAGATCGATCTACCGGGATAATCCCCAAGGGGGTCTGGTAGCCGCTCTTCTGGTCAATCGACGCCCCCCTGAAGGGATACCGGTGGCTGGGGGCAATCAGGATTACTATCAAAAATGGTCTGGTGAGCAAAAGCTTATAGGCGTGGGCCGCCACACCCCCGGAATAGGCATACCCGGCATGTGGGGCAATCAGGGCCATCAGTTCACCGGATAAGCCCGGCTTATCGGGAACGTTCTTAAAAAAACCCTGGATTTGGGAGCGCAGGCCCTCCGGTGTACCCGGGTACCAACTGCCGGCTATGACGGATTTTCTGATGTCCTGTGGCATAATAGACCTCCTTGCTTTGGCTTAGCCATGATATGTCTGTGCTTTGAGCCTTGAAATCCTTTTAGCTTTCAGCCTTGCACCTTAAACCTTGGACCTTGTTTTATTATACCCCATAATACTCCCGATACCAATCCACAAAACGCTTGATCCCCGCCTTAATGGAAGTGGCTGGTTTAAATCCTGCATCCCGCATCAGATCACCCACATCGGCATAAGTGGCCGGCACATCCCCCGGCTGGATAGGCATCAGGTTTTTCCGGGCCTTTTTCCCAAGGCAATCCTCCAAAACTTCAATGAAGGTCATAAGTTCAATCGGTTGGTTGTTGCCGATATTATACAGACGATAAGGGGCGAAACTGGTTGCCCCATCCGGTTGTTTGCCGTTCCATCGCGGATCAGGCTCGGGGACCTTGTCCATGATCCGCACCACACCCTCGATGATGTCCTCAATATAAGTAAAATCCCGCTGCATCCGGCCATAGTTGTAAACATCGATGGGCCTTCCTTCCAGGATGGCCCTGGTAAAGAGAAACAAGGCCATATCCGGCCGGCCCCAAGGTCCATAGACCGTGAAAAAACGGAGACCGGTGCAGGGCAGTTTATATAAAGTCGAATAGGCATGGGCCATAAGTTCGTTGGCCTTCTTGGTGGCGGCGTACAAGGACACCGGGTGATCAACATTGTCGTGCACTGAAAAAGGCATCCGGGTATTGGCCCCGTAGACCGAACTGGAAGAGGCAAAAACCAGATGTTTAACCTGCTGATGCCGGCATCCTTCCAGGACATTCAAAAATCCCATCAGGTTGGTATCGGCATAGGCATAGGGGTTTACCAGAGAATAGCGCACCCCGGCCTGGGCCGCCAGGTTGACCACCAGATCAAATTTCTGTTCGGCAAACAGGCGGGAAACGGCTTCTCGATCCATGAGATCCGTTTTATGAAAACGAAAAAGGGGGTGTGCCTCAACCTGTTTCAGACGATCCTTCTTCAACTGGACATCATAATAGTCATTCAGATTGTCCAGACCGACCACCTGATCTCCGGACTGCAAGAGGCGTTGGCAGAGATGGAAACCAATAAAACCGGCCGCGCCGGTAACCAAAGATTTACGGAGCATCGTCTCTTTCTTGTTGCCTTGAGTTAAGAAAATGAGTTACAACCCGATTGAGGTTCGCTTAGGCCGAAGCTATAGATTATCATTAATTATTTTAGTAAAAAATGTCCGGCCCTGTCAAGGAAGATCTGCTTTCCTTCGAGGGGCCGAATAACCCGACTTGCCCTGACCGGGTCAGGTGTGCTATAAGAACACATCGATTTATTTTTTTAGTCTTGTTGTCTGGTTTGCCCGGCCATCCTCCAAGGCGAACTAAAAAGGCGCCTCTAATGGGGACCGAATAAAAGAGATTATTCCATGTCTTTAAAGTTCTTACAGCTATTCTACCTCTTTCAACAATATGGATATCTGATCATTTTTACCGGGACCTTTTTTGAAGGTGAAACCACCTTGGTCCTGGGAGGGCTGCTCTCCTTTCAGGGATATCTGAATTTCTGGCTGGTAGTCACTACGGCCACCTTTGCCTCTTATTTAGGCCATGTCGTTTTTTATTTCCTTGGCAAAACCTCATCGGCTTGGATACTGCTTCGATTCCCTAACTTGCGGCGTAAGATCCAACAAGCCGAATACATCATCCGCCGCTATGAGATGATGAGTCTGTTCATCACCCAATATATCTTCGGGATACGTTTAGCCAGCGCCTTGGCCTTTGGCATCCTGGACATGAAGAAGAGAAAATTCCTTTCCCTGCAATTGCTCAGTTGCCTCATTTGGGCCATCCTCTTTTCCTCTTTGGGCTATTGGGTTGGAGAATCCTGCGACATCCTGATCAAAAATATGGAATGGGCCATCCTGCTGATCCTGGTCTTTGGTTTCTTCGCGGCCATGATGGGACGTAAAATTTTTGATTACTGGTTTTGTTCCAAATGATATACTGGTAAATAATCGAGGGCTCTAATAACCGTCACCTGCTTTTCGTCCTTGACCACTGTAAAGGAATCCTGTCATGCCTATAGAAAAAAAGACGCACTTTTCCATCTGGTATTTCGTCCTGGCCATGCTTATTTTGATGGCCTTCCAGAGTTACTTCCTGGCAGACCAGGTAGGCCAAATCCCCTATAACGAATTCAAGAAACTCTTAAAAAGTAACAAATTAACGGACATCGTGATTTATGAAGATATCATCACCGGGAAAGTCAAGACCGGAGAAATCGAAGGACTGGTCTCCTCCGATACTCTGAAGCAATTGGGCAAGGAGAAAGGAGACCGCCCCTTTATCACCGCTCGCGTTCAAGACCCGGACCTGATCAAGGACCTGGAGTCGGTGGGGGTGAAATTCACCGGAAAATTGGAAAATAAGATCGTCAAGTTTTTTACCAACTGGATCCTGCCCATGATCTTCTTTGTCGTCCTCTGGACCTTCCTCATGCGCCGCATGGGAGGGGCCGGCGGCGGTCTGATGTCAATCGGAAAAAGCAAGGCCAAGGTCTATATGGAGAAGGATATCAACATCAAATTTAATGACGTAGCCGGGATCGATGAAGCCAAGGAAGAGTTGCAAGAAGTCGTCGAATTTTTAAAAACGCCCCAGAAATTTCAACGCCTGGGGGGTAAGATTCCCAAAGGGGTCCTCTTGGTCGGGGCCCCGGGCACGGGCAAGACCTTATTAGCCAAGGCTGTGGCCGGTGAAGCCGATGTCCCTTTTTTCAGTATGAGCGGTTCTGATTTTGTGGAGATGTTTGTCGGCGTAGGCGCGGCCCGTGTCCGTGACCTGTTCACCCAGGCCCAACAGAAGGCCCCTTGCATCATCTTCATCGATGAACTGGATGCCTTGGGCAAGGCCCGGGGGATCAACCCCATGGGGGGGCACGATGAACGGGAACAGACCCTGAACCAGCTTTTGGTCGAGATGGACGGCTTCAACACCGAAAAAGGGGTGATCATTATGGCCGCCACCAACCGCCCGGAAATCCTCGACCCGGCCTTGCTCCGTCCCGGTCGTTTTGACCGGCAGGTGATGATCGACAAACCCGATGTCCAAGGCCGGGAAGCGATCCTCAAGGTTCATAGCAAAGGCGTTACCCTGTCGCCGGAAGTGGACTTAAAGGTGATTGCTGCCCGTACCCCTGGTTTTGTCGGGGCCGATCTGGCCAATATCGTCAACGAAGCGGCCCTGCTGGCGGCCCGGAAAGACAAAAAAGACGTGGACATGAAGGACTTCGATGAGGCGATTGATCGGGTGATCGCCGGCCTGGAGAAAAAAAACCGGAGGATGAACGAAAAAGAAAAAGAAATCGTCGCCTTTCATGAATCGGGCCATGCCATCGTAGCTCAGATCCTGCCCAATGCCGATCCGGTTCACAAGGTCTCCATCATCCCCCGGGGGATCGGGGCCTTGGGGTACACTCAGCAACTGCCCACCGAAGACCGCTATCTGATGACCAAAAACGAATTATTGGACCGGATGAGCGTCCTTTTCGGGGGCCGGATCGCCGAAGAACTTCAGTTCAAAGAAATTTCCACCGGGGCCCAGAACGATCTGGTCCGGGCCACGGATATTGCCGAACGGATGGTTCGCGAATACGGCATGAGCGATTTAGGGGTGGTTACTTTTGAGAGGGAACGGCGGCCTTTATTTCTGGAGACCGGCCTGGGCTACGATACCGGCCGGTCCATCAGCGAAGAGACCTCCCGGTCCATCGATCAGGAAGTAAAAAAGATAATCGAACAATCCTGCGGCGGAGCCCGCCAAATATTGGAAAAGCATTTGGATCAACTGGGCACCTTGGCCCGACGTCTGCTGGAGAAAGAGGTGGTCGAAGGTCAGGAGCTAAGAGAGATCCTCAACCAAGGAATCGATTTGAAAGATCAAAGTTGAACCCGTCATGCCTGGGTATAAAAACAACATCCTCTATTCCCTCTGGACCCGATACAAGTTTGTTCCTTTATACTTAAAGGTCCTGCCCATCCTCCTTTTGTTATCGGCTATTTTTCTCTTCGACCAGGAATTAATTCCTAACTCCCTCCATCCGGAGGTCCTCCATCGTCTTTATTATTTGCCGATCATCTTGAGCGGACTCCTTTTCGGGCTGAGGGGGGGGATTTCCTCGGCCACGGTGGTCTCCCTTTTATTTCTTCCCCACTGGTTTCATTGGTTCCACTCCTCCGTCTCCCACAGGGCCCACTTCGATGAAATAATCCTTTTTTATGCCTTCGGAATCCTGATCGGTCTGCTGGTCGACCGGGAAAGGATGGAGACCCAACAAAGACAGGACCAGGAACAGATGGCCTGTATGGGTGAAACGGCCGCGGCTGTAGCCCATGAATTAAAGAACCCGGTCATCACCATCGGGGCCTATACCCAAAAGATCTTGAAAAAGACCGACGCCGAAGACCCCAATCGGGAACGGCTGGCCGTGATTTATCAGGAATGTCAGCGACTCGAGCTGTTGCTCAAAGACATGATCCATTTTTCCCGTCCCATAAGCCTTGAGGTCAACGCGGTGGAGGTTAATTTCATGGTTGAAGAGATCCTGGAAATCGTTCAGCCTCATGCGGAACAGAAACAGGTCTCCCTTTGCGCTAATTTGGAGGCCGGCCTGCCGGCCCTAAAAGCCGACCGAAACCGTATCCACCAAGTCCTCAATAACCTGATTCTCAACGCCATCCAGGCCTCGGACCCCGGACAGCCGGTCTTGGTGCGAACCCAAAAACAAAGGGGTCAAATCATCATTGAAATATTAGACCAAGGGTGCGGCATTCCGCAGACCATTCAGGACAAAATTTTTCACCCTTTTTTTTCCACCAAAAAGGAAGGAACGGGGCTGGGGCTGGCCATTTCAAAAAGGATTATAGAAATGCATCAAGGTCGATTGGCTTTTCGGACCAACCGTCCCACGGGGACCGTATTTTCCATCTCCTTGCCTTTAAGCAGAAAATTCCTCTTGGCCCGAGCCGGCCCAGGGGGCCAAAAAGGATGACCTTTTTAACCTGACCTCTCTTTTAACTTTCTGCTAAGCAACACGTCCTAATTGAAAAATTGAAAAGGATTGTTATGAAACGGACCGTGATTATTTTGTTTATTATACTGATAGTGGGCACAGGTGCATTTTGGGGATTCCGGACTTATCAAGCCAAAAAACAGTCACCCCGCTATAAAACAGAAGTGGTCACCCGCGGCCCCATTATCTCCCAGGTTATCGCTACCGGCACGGTCAACCCGGTCACCCTGGTCCAGGTGGGCAGCCAGGTTTCGGGGACGATTACAAAGCTCTACGCCGATTTTAATTCGGTGGTCCGCCAAGGGCAAGTGATCGCCCAGATCGATCCGGCCCTGTTCCAGGCTAAGGTGGATCAGTCTGAAGCTGATCTCAAGAATGCCCGGGCCTCATTGGAGAAAGAAAAGACTTCCCTGGCCGACAACCTGCGCACTTTCAAGCGCTACCAGGCACTCCTTAAAGACAACTTGGTTTCCCAGAATGACTTGGATCAGGCCCAGCTCAAATACGATCTTTCCCTTGCCCAGGTGAAGGTAGCCGAAGCCCAAATTGAAACGGCCATCGCCAATTTATCTTCGGCCAAAACCAATGTGGATTACACGACCATTCGCTCTCCGGTCAATGGCACCGTTGTGGCCCGCAATGTCGACGTAGGCCAGACCGTGGCCGCCAGCCTCCAGGCACCCACCCTCTTTACCATCGCCCAGGACCTGACCAATATGCAGGTCGATACCAACGTGGACGAGGCCGATATAGGCCGTCTGAAGGTGAACCAGGCCTCCACCTTCACCGTGGATTCCTATCCGGGCGAAACATTCAAGGCCAAGGTTTCTCAGGTCAGGAATGCCCCGACCACGGTTCAAAACGTAGTCACCTATGATGTAGTCCTGGGGGTCAGGAACCCGGAGTTGAAGTTAAAACCCGGGATGACCGCCAACGTCTCTGTCATTATCGAAGAAAAAGACGGGATTATTAAGATCCCCAATGCGGCTTTGCGATTTAAGATGCCCGTACCACCGTCTAAAAGTAAAAATATCGAAGAGCTCAAAAAGAAATGGAAGGGTTGGTCCATGCTCTGGACCCTTGAATCCGAGAATAAGCCGAGACCTACCTTCATAAAGTCCGGCATCAACGATGGCCAATATACCGAGATGACCCAAGGACGGCTCAAGGAAGGGGACCTCATCATCACCGATTTATTGACCGACAAAGACAAGAAGAGTCAACAATCCACCCCAAGGATGCGATTTTAATCGGCCATGGAACAGTTGATACAGGTTCAAGACCTGTACAAGATTTATTCATTGGGGGACATTGAAATTCCGGCCCTAAATGGGGTATCCTTATCCATTCAATCCGGTGAATTTGTGGCCATCATGGGATCATCCGGGTCAGGGAAATCAACCTTCATGAATATCCTGGGCTGTCTGGATGTCCCCACCAGGGGGTCTTATTTTCTTAACGGCCTTGATATCGGTTCCTTGAATCGGGATGACCTGGCCCACTTACGAAATCAAAAAATCGGTTTTGTCTTTCAGGGATTTAATCTTTTAGCCCGGACATCGGCCTTGGATAATGTCGAATTGCCCTTGTTGTACGGTCCCACCCATGCCCGGGAACGTCGTCGCAAGGCCATGGAGGCCTTGGCCTCCGTGGGATTGGCCGGTCGCGAGGACCATCACCCCAACCAACTTTCCGGAGGACAACAGCAGCGGGTGGCCATTGCCCGGGCCTTGGTCAATAATCCTTCCATAATCATGGCCGATGAACCAACCGGAAATTTAGATACCAAGACCAGTCTGGAGATCATGCAACTTCTGACCCTGCTCAATGGAGAGCAGAAAATAACCATTATCCTGGTTACCCATGAACCGGACATCTCCACTTTTACCTGTAGGATCATTCAATTCAAGGACGGTCAGGTCTCGCAGGATCGGGCCGTAGAACCCCGGAAGACCGATTAACCATGAAGCTCCTATCCAGTCTCAAAGTAGCCTTGCGGGCCTTACAGATCAACAAGATGCGCTCCTTTTTGACCATGCTCGGCATTATCATCGGCGTTGGTGCGGTCATTATCATGGTCGCCATCGGTTCCGGGGCCAGTGAAATGATTGCCCAACAAATCGCCAGTATGGGTTCCAACCTCCTGATCGTTATCCCCGGCGCCACGACGGCCGGGGGGGCTCGCATGGGCTTTGGTTCTGTTTCCACCTTGACCTCCGACGATGCCAAGGCTATCAAGGATGAATGCTCGGCCGTCAAAGCCGTTGCCCCTATTTGGGGCGGTGTTACTCAGGTGGTTTATGGAAATCAAAACTGGAATACCGGGGTCAACGGAACGACCCCCGATTTCTTTGAGATTCGGGAGTGGCCCATGGCCTCAGGCCGCATCTTTAATGACCAGGAAATCACCGGCGCGGTCAAGGTGGCTGTAGTGGGACAAAGCGTGGTTGAGAATCTTTTTGGTTCCATCAACCCCCTGGGACAGGTTATCCGGATTAAGATGGTCCCTTTTACCGTAATCGGGGTCCTTTCTTCGAAAGGACAGTCGGCCCGGGGGGACGATCAGGATGACGTCGTCTATATTCCCCTGACGACTTCCCAAAAGAAGGTCTTTGGCAGCGCCCTTCCTAATACGGTGCGGTTTATTACGGTTCAAGCCCGGGATATCGATGTCATGGCGGAAGCCGAAAAACAGGTTAACGATCTGTTAAACCAACGCCACCGAACGCAACGGGGACAACTGCCCGACTTTACGGTCCGGAACCTGACGGAGATCATGGCCACGGCTGAGCAATCGGCCAAGGTAATGACCTTGCTACTGGGTTCCATTGCCTTAGTCTCCCTGCTGGTCGGTGGAATCGGCATCATGAATATTATGATGGTCTCGGTGACCGAGCGGACCAGGGAAATCGGCATCCGCATGGCCGTGGGGGCCAGGGGCATTGATATCCTCTTTCAATTTTTAACCGAATCAGTGGTCCTGAGCCTAGTCGGCGGGCTTATTGGAATCGGGATAGGTGTCCTGGGGGCCAAAGTGACGGCAATTTTCTCCGGCTGGAACGTCCTCATCTCTTACTGGGCCTTGTTGATCTCTTTTACCTTTGCCGCGGCCGTGGGGATTTTTTTCGGGTTCTACCCAGCCCACAAGGCTTCCCGCCTGAACCCCATCGATGCCCTGAGATATGAGTAGGTGCTTACATTTTGGATTCTAATTTGACAAATGATTATCCTTTAAAAAAGCAGAATTTGGTCTTTTCCGTCATTCCGGCGGAAGCGGGAATCCAGGTTTAATGGTCTGGTTCCCTGTTTTTACCAGAACAGTGTCTGGACCCCGGCTTTCGTCGGGGTGACGACCGGAGAGACTTTTTACGAATTCATCACAAATTGGGCTTCCTCGTTGTGCACCGATAGGAATCCAGAAGTCATAATCCAATAGAAAACTTCAAATCTTTTTTATTGTTCATTCCCATTATGAATTCTGGCTCCTGACTCCTGGATTTTAAAATTCAAATATCATTGGAGGTCACCATGATCATTAAGCAAATACCCGTGGGGTCCATGGATGTATTCAGTTATCTCGTCGGTTGCGAAAAAACCAGGGAGGCCATGGTTATCGATCCGGGGGGAGACGTAGAGCTGATCGCCGCCACGGCCAAGGAAGAAGGGCTCAATATAAAATTCATATTCAATACCCATCATCACTGGGATCATGCATTCGGGAACGGGGCCTTGAAAAAATTAACCGGGGCAAAAATCGTCATGCATGCCCTGGAGGATGATTTATTGAAAGGCGATTCAAAAGCGGACGTTCGCCTGAAAGATGAAAAAACTTTCCAGGTGGGTGAAATCACCTTTCGGATATTCCATACTCCGGGCCACACCCCTGGAGGACTCTGCCTCTACGCCCAGGGCCAGCTCTTTACCGGCGACACCCTCTTTGTGGGCGACAGCGGCCGCACAGACCTGCCCGGCGGCCATCGCCCCACTCTGGGCGCCTCCATACGCAAGCTCATGGAGCTTCCGGACGACACCGTCGTCTGGCCCGGCCATGATTACGGCCCGACTCCCAGCTCGACCATCGGTCATGAAAAGAGGACCAATGTGAATGCCAAGGAATACGGCTATTATGTGAAGGATTGATGGTCAATGATCCGGCCGTCAGTTATGGCCATCCCGAATATTTTCCAAGACCTCTAAACCGGGATAGGGGCCACGACTTGGGAAGAGACAAACATCCAGGTCACCAGGGCGGCGTTGACCACGGCCCCCAAATAAATCTTGCCGGTAAGTTGAAAAAACCAGGTGGATATCGGAACGGCCATCAATAAAACCATGACGATATGGAAAAGACTGATGACAAAAGTGACAAACATCCCGCCCGGCCCGACAAAGGGAATGGTCCCGAAAATAAACAAGGGGACATATTGGATCATCAGAAATAAAATCAATGGAAAGACCAGGGCCAGGAGGTTGGACAAGGACCAGGAGATAAAGGTCCCCAGCCAGCTTTTTTTAAACGGCCTTCGCAGTTGACCGTGCAGCAGGATCGCCGTTCCCAAAAAGCCTGCCAGGATAAAAGGAAAATAAAGCAGACCGACCTTGGCCCGATAGGGGGTCAGGTCGCTGGCCAAGGGAAACCAGAAACGAAAATCCACGATAAAGAAGTATTCCAGCAAGTGTTCGCTCAAATAAGTAAAGCCAAAAAGGATCAGGCCTAACAGGACAGTTTTGCCGACTATTTGACCGTCCAGGAAGAAGCGGTCCTTCCTGAAGGAAAGACCTAAGTCGGCCAAGGTTAAGTCCCTTTGCGGCTGTTTCTTGAACCAGATTCGAAAAAAGAAAAAGCCGATGATATTAATCCATAAGAACCACCAGACCGTCCCGTTGACCATCATCATGGGAAAAACCCGGTCTATGGGGAAGACAAAGACATGGAGGCCGAAGAGGAGAAAAATCAGCGGCAGATAAAGCCAGAGCAGGAGCCCGTTTAAGCCGGCAATTTTAAAAAAGAATTTCGCCTTGCAGGCATAGGTGCCTGAGGGGGAATCCTGGAGGCCCCCGAAGAACTTCGTTCTTAACAGCAGGGCCCCCAAAAAAAGAAGAGAAGCTAAACAAAATAGCATGGCTGTCAAGGTGGCCCATTCTTTAATCGGCCAAATCTGTTTTTCCGGTTCGATCCAGTACTGCCTGGGAGGGTTCAAGGCTTTTCGCATCCAGATCAAGGCCTCGGCAATGGGCATCCAGTTATGGGACTCCTGGATATGGGTCAGCGGGGGCACAAAAACCTTACGGGCCGTACCCCGCTCAAAATCCCGTAGGTTTCATTGAGCCGGGGGTTCGACACCGGGATCACCTTCCTGGACTGGGGAGTATTCATCCACTCCCTTTCAATGTCCCAGGTGCCTGTCATCCTTTTTCGATATTCATCCCACTTGCCGAGGATCATCAGCATATTTTTAGGGTTGGAGGCCAAAGCATCCATACGGTAGGCAAACCCAGAGATCACCAAAGCCTTGACCTGCGGATCCTTCAAAGCCACGGTATAAGCCCACTCGGCACCCAGACTGTGGCCCATCAATCCAGTGGAATCTCTGGAAACAAAAGGCAATGCTTTCAGATAGTGATAGGAAGAATAGACCCCGTAGGTTTTATCGAAGCTCGGTTCCTTGGGGTCGTTGGGCAGGCCTGAATTTCCCCGTCCGATGGCATCGATCTCCAGGATTATGAAACCCCTCCGGGCCAATTCAAGACAATAGGCATCGCCGGTTTCCCGGTTGTTCTGGTACCCATGGACATAAACGATCCCGGGCAATGGAGTCCCGGCAGCGGCGGTCTTAGGGTGGAAAAGCTTGGCCCGGACGGGTATTCCGTTATAATTCAGATAGGAGACATTGGTCACCTCCACCCGGCCCAACCCTCCCTGGATGAAAGAGGCGGTGACCACAGAACCTAGATAAAAAAGCAGAGATAAGAAAAGGCCGACGAGCAAAGCGACCGGACCCGGGGGTTGAAACTTTTTAGCGGTTTCCATGGTGGAACCCTTTCTCCAAACGCTGCCTGGATCGCATTAGTCTATCAATGCGTCTAACCCCGTTTTCGAATGTACTCCGCCAGATATCCCATGCCGACCAGGAAAACAGCCAAGCCGATGATACCCAGATAAGAAATACGGTTGAAAAAAAATCGGCTTAGAATAACGGCCAGACCGATACCCAAAACAGCCCGGATCAAAAATTTCATCCAAGGGGTCATAGCCTCATATCCTGTCCTTTCGCTATCTGTAATCGTTTTAATCCTGTAACAAGGTCTTCCTCAACCAATCCAGGGTCATGACCGCCACCCGGTCCGGCAGGGACTCGGCAAAGCCGCCGATGCGATGGGAAAAGGTCCCCAACTTTTTCCCAGCCAGGGCCATGGAAAGGGTCTGTTCTCCTGGTTTTCCTTCCACCCAAACCCCAAGACCCAATTCGCAATCAAAAAAGTCTCGGATTTTTTCCGCCAAGAAAAAGGCCTGAGCTTCATTTTTTAAGATCGTTTTTTGAAAAGGCCACTTCTGCTCGGCAGCCAAGACCAGACTCCCTTTAAAAAAAGGGCATCCGGTGGACTTGAGTCTTTGGCTGATCCTGCCCCCGGTAAAGGTTTCCACGATTCCCAGGGAAATTTTTTTCTCTTCCAATAACCGGGCCGTCACCCCTTCCAGGGTCTCTTCGCCTGAACCGAAAATCAAGACTCCCAGGCGGTCCCGGATCTTGGCCTCCATGGGGGCAATCAGCGCCTGGTTCTTTGATTTATCCCGGCCAAAGGCCGTGATCCGAACCCGTATCTCCCCCGGTGAGGCCAAAAGGCCGATAACCGGATTTTTGCTTTCTCTAATGAGGTCACCGATCTGTTCATCCACCCGGCTCTCGCCCAGGCCGCAGACCTTAAGGACCCGGTATTCGATCAGGCCTTTTTCCTTTCCCAGTTTCTTTTTTAAAAAAGGTAGGACCGTATCCAACATCATCCTTTTCAATTCCCGGGGGACCCCCGGCAGAACCGCGATGATATTCCCCTTATTCGTTTCCACCATGAACCCCGGGGCCGTTCCCTGAAGATTGGGGATGACCCTGGCCCCGGCTGGAATGAAGGCCTGCTTGCGGTTGTTAGGGGCCATGACAAAGCCGGCCAGGGCAAAATAGGATTTGATGAGCTTAAATAATTTGGGATGGAAGGCCAGTTCTTTTCCGGTGACCTTGGCCACAATTTCCCGGGTCAAATCGTCTTCGGTGGGCCCGATCCCGCCGGTGGTGATGACAACCTTGGAACGATTCAAGGCCCGGCGAATGACCGAGGCCATCCGTTTTCGATCATCCCCCACCATGGTTTGAAAGGCCACTTCAATCCCTATCTCTTGCAACCGACCGGCCAAGTAGGCAGTATTGGTATCCTGGATCTGCCCCAAAAGGAGCTCCGATCCGATGGCAATAATTTCCGCAGTTTTGTTTTTATTCATAGTCCGTTCGTTCTTGATCGATGTTCGGTTAACCTCTGGACAAATTTAAACTTCACCGAACGCTAGTGCTAAACGGCGTGGCGGCAGTTTCGTCACGACCGTCTTGAGAGATCTATTGGGTGAGTATTTATTTCTTCAGTCGTTCTATTTCCTGTCGAATCTGGTCAATTACTTCCTTATTCCAGATTTCTCCATCCAGGCTGAAGACTATAAATACTTTGCCGCCGTATTGTTCCTCAAATTCTGCGAAACTGGCTTTCATTCTTTCAGTTGGAGAATAATTGCCGAAGTTCGCTTTCGCCGTCACGGGCTTAATTTGAATGCCAAATGCTCTATCATCAACTTTTGCCACATAGTCGATGTCTCCTGCATGGTCGAGTTCAGAATCAGATTCCTCAAATATTATGTCCGGAAAAATTTTGGCTAATCCGTCATTAACAACAGACTTCACAGCCTACGGTTTAATATATTTTGTTTATATCTAGCGCCCAACACCATGGTCAGCCAGGGCTCGTCGTTTGGGCGATTAGCTGCACCAAGTTTGTTCTCTAATCTATTCATAGTGGGTCCACATTCGGATTACTTTAACGGTCTTGATATCGTCGAGAACCTGGTAAATAAGGCGATCCCGGATATTGATCCGGCCCGAAAAAGCACCCGAAAGATCTCCCATAAGCCTCTAATATGGTGTTGTATTCTGATAAAGGTCCTCCCGGAGGATATCCAATAACCGAGAGGCTTAAGTCTTGAGGTCCGATTGGGCTATCTTCTTGGCGTCTTTTTGAGCCTGCTTGGTAAACACGAGGTGTCAGCTCACCAACCGGGCGCCGTATCACACTTTTCGACAGGAGTCTTGAGCCTTTTTTGATGGACTCCCGCATACCCAAGAAAGCGAGCTTTTTAATGGACCATTTAAAGCATAACAAGTTTAACCTGCCACACGGAGCGCTTCTTTCGCTTCGTTTGGTAATTGAAGAAGGACGAAATAGGACTCCGGGTATAGATAATCTTCACCCGATTCGTCGATGATCCTCAGATACCCTTCCTTTAGCGCTTCTTCATCCTGGAGGACCTGGTAAACCTTCTTCTTTTCCAAATCCTCGGTGTCCTTATTTTCTATGCAGAGGGCGAATATTAATTCTTTTTTGATATTTTTCATAATTTCAATCCATTATTATTTTGATTTTCATCTTCTTTCTTCCTAAACCATGGGCCTCGTACCAGTGGATCTCAGCATTACAAACCCTTCCGCTCGAAAGGCGGACCTTGGCAATACCCTTAAGTTTTTTCCAATGACCTTGGCCATATTGTTTATGAAGCCGCATGATGTCTCTAATTTTCCCACCTATGGCAATAACTTGAATTTCACCAATCTCCCCAATTACTTCAAAATACATTGGAGATAGCCCCTCTGTGTTTTATTGGTATTGTTTAGCTAACTGTTCCAAATTTATATCTTTTACTATTCCTTGTCAATCGTGGTTTTATATCCAGTACCGCCCATTTGTGCGCCTTCAAGAAATATCCAGTTGTATCTTGACGGCCTCCTCAACTTTAACCAGATCTTCTACAGAAAGGCTGCCGGCCCGTCTAAAGAGACGTATCTTGCTGACGGTCGCCAACTGGTCCGCCATGGCCTTGCACTCTTTGCCTTCAAATATCACCAGTGCTTCGCTGGGATAGAGGCGGTCTGTCTTGCTGGTGAGGGGGACGACCTGAACCCTATTAAGAAACTTGTTAGAGGCGTCGTTGCTGATAATGACGGCAGGGCGTTTCTTCCTGATCTCCCCGCCAACGGAGGGATCAAAATTGACCCACCAAACCTCACGCCGTTTCATTGGCAACATCCTTGAAGGTAACCTCCGCCCACTCCTTGGCCTCCTGTTCACGTTTCTTATCTTTCGCCATTTCGGCGTAAGCCGCTTCCAGATTGGGACGCACAACGTGAGGACGGACTATTTCTTGGATGAATCTGCTGATCTTCCGGGGGCCAATGGTCTTGTGAAGACCTTCGTAAACCTCTTCATCAACGGTTATGGTTAGTTTCTTCTGCATTTCAGACCTCCTATACGTATATTATACGTGTAGTCCTCGGCATGTCAACAGTGAAAATATTTTTCGTCTTAAAAATTCACGGCCCACTCAATGGGCCAAAAATTGCCCTTTAGGCATTGACATTTATTTCCAATAGAGGCAAGGTAGCTTTGAATTTTTGAGGTGATCGATGAATAGAGACAAAATCATGGACAATCCAACGGGACAACCTATCACCGAAATAAGAATAATCCGCAGTCTCAAACGGAAGAAGACCGTAAGCGCCCGTTTGAATAATGGGGTGCTGGCTATCTATGCCCCTTCGGGCATTCCGGACAAGGAACTACAACCCATCATCGCCCGGTTCAAGGAAAGAATCCTCAGGAAGAAGTTCAAAAAGGAATTAGACCGGAAACAGGACCTGAAGTAAATAGCGGAAAAGCTGAACCGAGCTTATTTTGGCGGGCGATTACAGATCACGGCCATAGACTATTCGATTAACCAGAACTCGCGGTTCGGCTGCTGCAACCTGAAAACCGGGAAAATCCTCATATCCCATCGGCTGGCCGCCATGCCTGATTGGGTCCGGGATTATGTGATCGTCCACGAACTGGCGCACCTGACATTTGCCGAC
>CAWIRY010000175.1:0-14595 GCA_963838485.1 uncultured delta proteobacterium
CATTCTTTGAGTTAAATTGAATTGATGTTAACAGAATTGATGTTAACGTGAAATCCTATAAAATTTTGATCCTTCCCTTTCTTAGTCTTTGTTTGGCCATCCATGCCTGTCCTTGCTTCATGGTTTCTTCATCTTTCAACCTAAGCTGTTTATTCAAATGCGTTGTAGTACAGGTAAACAGAGAAGCGCTTTTCTTCTCAACTAATTCGCTGTCGCACTTCTGGCATTTCACTTTGTCCGTGTCTCGAAGCACAAGGCTTTCAAATTCATTTCCGCAGACCTTGCAGGTATAGTCAAAGATGGGCATATTTTCTCCCTTACATATTTATCGCCAATATTTATATTAGCATAAACAATGCCACAAAAGGATCTCTAACAAATATTAAGATAACCAGGCAGATTAATTAAGATAATAGCAAAATAATATAAAAATAAAAATTATACAAAAATCCAATAACTTGGACGAATCGTGGTTTACTTTGCTATTTACTAAACTAATATATTGAAATTTAATATATTTTTATTGTTTCTAAATTTTTGGATAAGTCTAAATATTTGGACTAAATTGGTAAGGATATTAGATGTTATAGGATTTCATTTTCTGATAAAGTCCGGAACGTGAGACGCCTAATGCCTGGGCGGCCTTTATTATATTGCCTTGAGCCATTTGAAGGGCACGTTGAATAGCTTTCTTCTCTGCGTGCATCAGTACATCTTTTATTTGAAATGATTTGTCTGACGAGGATTCTTCATTTAAATTTTCTTCAGAGAAATAAGACCGAAAATGCCACGTTTCCAATAAATGGTTACTGCAAATGGCAACTCCTCTTTCCAAAACATTCCGCAACTCTCTCACATTGCCTTGCCAGTCATGAATCCTCAACAGTTCCCAGGCGCTCTCAGAAAGGCCCATAACGGCGGAATGCAGTCTCATGTTTAAATCCTCTATGATGTTAGGCACCAAAACATCCAGATCTTCTTTTCGTTCTCTTAAGGGAGGCAATTTCAAATGTATGACGTTCAGCCGATAATACAGATCCTCTCGAAAGCTTCCTTCATTAACCATCTTCTTGAGGCTCTTATTAGAAGAGGCAATAAGACGAAAATCTACTTTTAAAGGCTCATCGCTACCGACTTTGGCTATTTCTTTTTCCTGGAGAACCCGAAGGAGTTTGGCTTGCATATAAATTGGTATTTCGCTAATCTCATCCAGAAAAATGGTCCCTTTATTTGCGATCTGAAATTGCCCCTTCTTGCCTTTCCTAAGGGCGCCGGTAAAAGCCCCTTCTACATACCCGAAAAATTCTGACTCGAAAAGTTCCGGTGGAATCGAAGCGCAATTCACCCTTACAAAAGGAAAACTCCGTCGGGGGCTTGCGTTATGAATTGCCTGGGCAAAAATCTCTTTTCCGGTGCCGCTTTCACCCTCTACAAGAACAGTCGATGGTGTCTTTGCAATTCGCTCTGCTAAGTCCTTAAGATTTCTCATAGAATCGCTTTTAGCAACAATATCAGAAAATGTGTATTTTGCGCTAAATATATGTTTGATCTGATTTTGATATTCGGAGATCTGATTTTCAAGCCGATGGATGTGCTCTGCCAATATCTTATCCGAATCAGCAAGGCTGAAGCTGAACATAATCTTCCCAATAGCGCCCACTAACTTCCCCTCTTTCTTGATCGGAATACGTTCAACAATTCGGAATATCCCATCTTTCACTTCCATAACTTGTCCTATCTCCGGCTTTCCGGTCTTAGCCACGATATGAAGGGAACTATTCTTAATAATCTCGGTTACATGTTTTCCAAGCGCTTCTCCCGGTTTCAGATTGTAAAATCGTTCATTGGAACGACTCAAAAAGGTGATGTAGCCTTCGCTGTCCACACAGACTACCCCCTTGTAAACATTATCAAGAATGGCTACAAAGGTATCTAAATCAAGGCCTGAAAAGCGTTTGACTTCCTGGTGTCCTTCAACCTGAATTTGATTTTTCATTGACCATACCTCAATTTGCTTTTAATCCTTCTATGCAAAAAAATTGAAATTTCTGGTTCATTTGTTTTGAGGTCTTTTGTGGTCACCGAATCCATCCTAGAAAAAAATTCATGGAAAAACCTGGCCGCTATATCATCCTGGCCTCTTCCTCTCAGGAATGGACGTACTCTTCCCCGGAAGAGTCCCAGATCATCTAGCGATCCAAGGACAATCGCCAAGAAAAAACCTTCGGTGCCATAAATTGGCCGGTAGCAATATGCAGTAATATTCCGAATAATGGGAAACAATTGGTCCGTTTCTATGCCATAGTATCCTTTCCCGGAGGCTTCGTCAAAAGGAAATCCAGGATACCATAATTCTGTGAATTCCCCCCAAAAACCCTCCCAAAAACCTTCCCAAATCCCTTCTAACTGCCACTTTTAAAAAACCAATAAAAAATCACTATTTTCCTTATCTTTATACAGACGAGCTTTAACCGTCTCGCAAAACACCTGATCCTTGGCCTCGGGACCGCCGTTGATGGCCTCAAACGCGGGTTTTGAAGCGGCTTTTTTTGAAATTTCTAATTTATACAAAAAACTATTTTTCTATTGTCCATTCCCTTTATAGGTCTGGCTGGTTAATTGCTATATTTCCACGGGGGTATATTTTCTTATTGATCAGCCACTGAAAAGGTAAAAAGAAATAGAAGGGGAGTGAAATCCGTCAGGATTTCACCCTCTGATTCTATTATAGGGGTATGAAATTATGAAATTTATTGTTAAATCAATAAGTTGTACGATGTACAGTAAAATTGATATGAAACTATATTTTTTAATATAATCAAATAGTTATATGTTTAGTTTCAAATATGAAAAATGAAATGAAACTATCCGGGTTAGGGAAAGATCAGTTCCATGGCTCTCAAGTGATAAAAAAATATTCCTGCCTTTTGACCTGATACGTCCAACCGTTAGGTTAGATAAACTATTAGGTTAAGTAGAGCAAATTAGAATCAATACCCCCTTGAAAACTTATCAACTTTATACAATTATAACATACTATATATAGCAAAAAATAATTTTATTGACAATTATTTTTAACTATGTTAGCATTTTCTCATGAAAGCAGAGGAAATCAAGAACATAAGAACAAAATTAGGTTATTCCCAGCAGGAGTTAGCATCCGTATTAGGGGTCTCTTTTGCTACGGTGAACAGGTGGGAGAACGGAAAGGCAAAACCGCAAAAAGATAGATTAGAAAGAATCCGCTCCGTATTACAGGAGAAGCTGGCTTCCGTCGAGCCCAACCCTGTCCAGAACCAAATGCCACTCATCCCCCGTCTGGATTTCGAAGGCGATGCTGAGGCTCTGAAACTTGTCGTTGATGCCTACAGGCTTCAGAACGGCCATCTTTTTAACAAGGCCTATGGGCTTGAGTTATCTCGCGTCGTTCCGCTCCCGCACCAACGGATTGCCGTGTACGAGCATATGCTCCCCCAGAATCCCATGCGGTTTTTCCTGGCTGATGATGCCGGGGCCGGAAAAACGATCATGACCGGCCTCTATATCAGAGAGATGGCCAACCGCGGCCGGCTGTCTCGTGTTGTCATTTGCTGTCCTGCTGGTTTGACATGGAACTGGAAGCGCGAGCTGAGGCACTTCTTTGATCTGGATTTTACAATCCTTCGTGGGACGGACTTCTCAAAGGGCACCCCTATATCCCCAACAGAAAAATGCTCTATTATTGTCAGTGTGGATACAGCAGCAACAGGTGCCGTTAAGAACTACTTAACCTCCGAAGCAATGAGGCCCTTCGACCTGGTCGTTTTCGATGAGGCCCATAAGCTTTCCTGGGGCGACCCCAAAAGGGAAGACAGCAAGACCCGTCGTTACCGACTGGCTGAAACCTTGGGTACGAAAACCACTCATTTACTTCTGCTAACGGCCACTCCGCATATGGGAAAGCCATTCCCCTATTCAGCCCTCTGGCGTCTTTTGGACCCCGAGGTCTTTTCCTCCGAAGATGCCGTCTCGGCCTTGTCAAAGGAAAAACAGACCAGGTATTTTGTCAGACGGTTGAAAGAGGAGATGATCGATTATGAGGGGCGCCCTATTTATATGCCTCGTCTCTGCCAGACCATCAGATTCAAACTCACCGAAGGTGAACAAAACTTTTATAAAGAAGCCTCGGATTACCTCCGGTGGAGTTATGAGACCAACACGTCCCTGAACAAAAATGCGGCGGCCATGGTCGTGGCCGTATTGCAGCGCCGCCTGGCCAGTTCTACCCATGCCATGCTGGAGTCGCTTAAGCGGCGTCGTTCCCGTATCCTCCAGAACTCACCAGATGGCCAGCCGGGAGATCGCAAACAGGTATCCGATCTGTCCCTGCAGCAAGTCATGGAATATTTTGATACCAGCACAGCCGACGACAGTGAACCCTCGGAGGATGGCAGAGAGACCGATGAACGCGTGGAGACGGCCGCCCTCGGTCTCTTGAAACCGGCTACGCCTACCCAACTTCAAAAGGAATTGGAGTATCTTGAAAGGATTATTGAGCTTGGTGAGTCCGTCCGGGCATCCTTACAGGAAGCTAAATTTTTTCAGCTTCGGGAACTCATCGAATCCGCCCAGTATCAAAATGAGAAACTTCTCGTCTTTACGGAACATCGGGACACCTTGGAATATTTGAACCAACGATTTGAGGCCCTGGGATACACCGGGCAGATAGCCCATATTCACGGGGGGTTGGGTGTGGAAGAACGGGAACGTCAGCGCATCGTCTTCATGCCTCCCGAATTGCGTCGTTCTCAAGGGCTGAAGAACCCCGACGATCCAAGTGCCCGGATTATGCTGGCCACCGATGCTGCTGGAGAGGGCATCAATCTTCAATTTGCCTGGATTATGGTCAATTTCGACATACCCTGGAATCCTGCCCGTCTGGAACAGCGTATGGGACGGCTGCACCGTTTTGGCCAAATGCATCCGGAAGTCCGTATCTTCAACTTGGTTGCCGAGGACACCCGCGAGGGTGATGTACTGGCTACGCTTCTTGATAAGTTGGAGGAAGCCAGAAAGGCACTTTGCAGCGACAAAGTCTTCGATGTTGTGGGGCAACTTTTACAGGATGTATCGCTGAGGGATCTTTTGCGAGACGCGCTCTTTGAAACCCATCCCTACACGGCCCAAAAGAAACTCGATTCGATTTTGGCTACACAGAAACTGAGAGTGTCCATCGAGGAACAAAGGAAGAACGCCTCCGACTTCGGAGACGTGGCCAGACGGCTCGGTCAGTTGAATAGTGAGATCGATACCGAGCGTTTTACTCGCCTCCTCCCGGCCTATGTTCAGAATTTCGTAGAAAAGGCCGCCCCACGCCTCGATTTGCGGATCGAAGGAGACTTGACCGACACGGCCCGCTTTGCCGTATCAGGAGGCGACGGACAGTGGCTATACCGTTTGACCGATCACTTTCCCAACGGCCTTCCTGATTATCTGTCTGTCCGCCGTGACCTTCCACTGGAGGGTATTGAAAGGTCAAGATGTGCTTTTCTTCGCCCGGGGGAAATCATCTTTGATGCCATGTGTGAGGAAACGATCAATCGATTCCGGTCTGATGTCGTACGAGGGGCTGTCTTTTGTGATCCGTTGACGGACAAGCCGTACTACCTATCTGTGTACGTTTGCCAGATCGGTGAAATCGAGGCAGGGCTTAAACCTCAAAGACCGGCTAAAAGCCTTTCTGATCGGTTTCTGATCGGTATTCGCTGGGATGAGAATGGTAACTATCAGGAGTGCGCCTTCAACCATTTGCTGGCCCTTCTGGCCGCTCCGCGTTCTCTCATTTGGAAAGCAGGCCCACTCCTTTTGAACCCCGAGGAACAGATTTACAAAGCCGACTCCTTTGCCCGCATGCTGGCCGATTCTACCTTTCTGCAACAGATGCGGTCCCACCTGCAAACGGAAACCCATGTCCGGATAGATGATCTCACCAGAGGATACGACTTCCTGAGCAGTGACCTGGCCCGAACCCGGAGCGAACGTGCCCGACGTGCCCGGGAAGGAGATAAGGAAGCACAATCCGAACTGGAAGCCATTCGGGAAAAACAGAGACTCCTTGAAGAAGAAAAGGCCAAGGCTTTGCTCTACGAACAGCGTCGATCCGATCTCTTGGAGATCACCAAATTAGAGAGGATCGCTACGGCCCTAATCGTTCCTGATACAAGCCTTGATGCCCAGGAAAACTATGACAAGAATATTGAAGAGATGGCCATGCGTATCGCCCGTAATTTTGAGGTAGATCGATACAAAGCACGAGTGTATGATGTCTCATCCCCTCATCTGGCCAGGGGTTATGATCTGGAAAGCCACCGCTCGAACGGTGAAAAGGTCGTCATAGAAGTCAAAGGGCGTGCCAGTCGTGGCCCCGTTCAATTGACGGAAAATGAATGGCCCACAGCAGCCAACGTCCGGGATCGGTACTGGCTTTATGTCGTTGTAGATTGCGCTACGAAACCGACACTCTACCGGGTTCAGGACCCTGCCTTTAAGCTGGCCGTGAAGACACGACAGAGTTTTACAATCAATATTGGTGATATCATACAGGAGGCGGAAAGAGACTGATATGGAAGATAAACCCAGATTGATCGAAGTAGCCTTCCCTGTAAAGCAGGCCTCTATAGCCAGCGTCCACGAAAAGAACGTGAGGCACGGCCATATCTCCACCCTGCACATCTGGCCGGCGAGACGTCCCCTGGCCGCCTGCAGAGCGGCCCTGCTGGCTACCCTCCTGCCTGATCCCGGAGACCCTGAAAAGCGACAGAAACTTCTCGACCGGATTAGTGGCGACGTTATTATGAAGGATGTTAAAACCACCGACGATGATGGAGTAAACCAAACGGAAGAAAAAGAGGCGCTGGAAGGCGGGGTTCTTGCCTGGGGGATGGAGAACAGTCCGGTCATGGATGAATTTAGGGCCATGATTCGCGAACACTACGGAGAAAAGGCCCCAAAGGTGCTCGACCCCTTTGCCGGAGGCGGCGCTATCCCATTGGAAGCGATGCGCCTTGGCTGTGAGGTGACCGCCTCCGATATCAACCCGGTGGCCTGGTTAATACTTAAATGCACCTTGGATTATCCCAGCCGGTTCGCCGGCAAGAAATGGCCTCTGCCCGAGTTTGTAAAAGAATGGCCAGATTTTATCGAAGATTTTCATTCTGGAAAGGTAAAGAAAAGGAAAGGGAAGGCAAATCGGCCGTTTTTCGACCCGATGCAATTGAACTGTCTTGTTCTTCCCGAGGCCGATCTTGCATGGCAGGTAAGGGCCTGGGGGCGATGGGTCCTCGAACGGGCGGGGGCAGACCTGGCCGCCCGGTACCCCGTCATCGACGGAGAACCCACGGTGGCCTATCTCTGGGCGCGAACAGCCCGTGATAAGATGGAACCTTACGGACGAATTCCTCTACTCAAGACCTTCTGGTTATGCAAGAAAAAAGGGCGCCGTAGTGCTCTTATGCCGATACCCATGGCGAATGGATCGGGAGTTAATTTTAAATTGCTCGACGAGAAATTCTTTACCCAGGGATTACAGAAAATCCATGACGAATACCCCCACCTGAAAATCTGGGAGGTATCGACAGAAAATATAAATGAATTTCTCAACAAAGGCACCATGAACCGGGCCGGGGTGTGGAGCCCATGCACAGGAAGACCGGGACTGATTGCGCTGACCATGGATGACCTTCGCCGCCAGGGGCAACAAAACCTCCTGGGAACGCAGATGACCGCTGTTGTTGTTGAAGCCACGAAGCCGGGGAAGAAAACGACCTTCAAGAGGTATCGCCTTCCCGATGAACAGGAGCTAAAAGCCGCGGAGGTGGAAATTGAAGATCTTGAAATGGTCTTCCAGGATATCCCTTTTGGTATTCCTAATAAGCCTACCCCGGCAGGGGGAGGCAGTGGTGCATCACGTGCATTTTCTCTTCACAAGTACGGAATTAAAGAATGGAAGGACATGTTCACCCCAAGGCAATTGCTGGCCCTGGGGATTTTCGTCAAGCATACCAGAAAGGCGATTGAGGAGATTGCAGGGGGTGATAAGCCTGAAGCGAAAATAGGGGCTGAGGCCGTAGGTGCGTACCTTTCAATGATACTCGACCGGGTGGCTGACAGGGGAAGCGCTAACTGCACATGGACCATTGACTACAATAAAATCCGTAATACTTTTGGGCGGTTTGCCCTTCCTATCGTATGGGATTTCTGCGAAAGTGTGACTACTATTGAAACTTCCGGAGGCTATCCCGGCCAGATTGAGCTCGTGTCACAGTTTATCAACCATACCCTCCAGATCGGACAATTAAGCAACCAGATTCAGGTGAAAAAGGAATCGGCAACAGCGATAAATGGGAATTCCGTTAGTGTCATCGTTACCGACCCTCCTTACTATGACGCCATCCCCTATTCCGATCTGATGGACTTCTTCTATATTTGGCTCCGTCGTACCCAGTATGGTTTCAGCCCTCAAATTGATTCTATGTTTCTTGAACCTCTGTCGCCAAAATGGAATCATGACACGAAGGATGGGGAGCTGATTGACGATGAATCACGATTTGGAGGCAACAGGGCGGCATCGAAGAAGGCCTATGAAGATGGTATGGCCAAAGCATTCCAAAGCTGTTGCAATGCCTTGGAAGAAAATGGGCGATTAGTTGTGGTCTTTGCCAATAAGGAAGTCGATGCCTGGGAAACACTAATAGCCGCTCTTATCCGTGGCGGCGCGGTAGTGACGGCAAGCTGGCCGATTCAAACAGAGATGCCTAATCGTGTGAGAAATGTTGCAGCCGCTGCCCTGGCCTCCTCAGTCTGGATCGTCTGCCGCAAAAGAGACAAGTTGGCCCAACCGGGCTGGGAAGAAACCGTACTGGAGCAGATGAGACAGAAGCTTTTCGAGCCGAGGGAGAGCCTGGGACAAAGAAACATATTGCAGTATTATTTTGATCTTGGCATTCGTGGACCAGATTTCATCTGGGCCGCTTTGGGACCGGCTCTGGAAGCCTACAGCGCCCATCCTTATGTGAAGAAGACAGTCGGGGGGATCATGACGGTACCGGAATTTCTGAAAGAAGTACGGAGACTGGTGCTTCATTTTTCCTTGGGGGAGCTCCCCGGATTTAGCGAAATACAGCAAACAACCCAGGGGCGCGGAGAGGGGATAGAGATCGATCCGGTCACCCAGTATTACCTCCTTCACCGGGCCTATTTCGGTCTTGCTCCTGCGCCTGCTGGAGCCTGTATTCTCTACGCCAATGCCTGCGGTAAAAACGAAACAGAATTAAAAATGGTCTGGAACATCATTGAACAGGGCGGAAAATCAAAGAAAGGCAGACCTTCTGCCAACGGCAGCGAAGACCCCAGTGACGAAACCGAAGGCAAAGGAAATGAGTACCGTCTTCTCGGCTGGCTGGAGAGAACCGGTCGGGAGGATTTGGGTGAGTTGAGGGCAGGGATGAGTCCGCCGCTTATTGACCGGCTCCATCGCCTCATGTTTCTCTTTCAACAGAACCGTGCCGGCGAGGTTCAGCAAGCATTTGACACCTGGGGTCTGGCCAGCGAACGGGCCTTTGCCCCTCTTCTCCAGGCCGTGCGCGAACTGGCGCTCAGGGATAAAGATGATACGGAGAGGCGGCTGGTTGAATCCTTGGCCGCCCAGTTGAAGATGAGTAAGCGAACTGTTATGGTGGATAATGTGGCGATTGAAAAGCCGGTATTCGAGGCAATAGAAGCTGCCTCACATTCTTCACCGAAAATAGAGGATGATCGATAAGGAGCCGATAGGTGTGTGATTGACTAAAAAAACCATGAGGTGCAGCTATGAGTAAGCCTTTTAAGATCTTGCCGTGGAAGGAAACTTGTAAACTCCGAAAAGAGATTCGGGAACGAACGCTGACTTCAAGCGATTTTGCTATCGATCTCCACAAGGTAACCTTCGGAGGACCAGGAGAAAAACCCTATTATTGTGATCCGGTCCAATTTTTTTCTACGACCTATGCCACGCAGAACCTGCGGCAATTCTGCAAGGTCGTTTTGAGAAGACTGGCAAAGCTTCCCGGTGGTGAATCGATCATCAATGTATCGCAGACCTTCGGCGGTGGGAAATCGCATACCTTGACAACCCTCTACTATCTCACAACCCTGGGATTTAAACTTCCGAGAGGTGAAGCGTCCGTCGGCATGATCCTGAATGATGCAAAACTTAATGAACCACCCAGGGCCGGAGTGGCAGCAGTATCTTTTGACAAGATAGATTGGAAAGCGGGCGGTGAAGTGAAATCGCCGGATGGAGAGACCCGCCGATTCCGGATGCCCTGGAACCTGATCGCCTGGCAGCTTCTTGGCCAGAGAGGACTGGACATACTTCAAAGAGACGAGACCGAGCCTGATTTTGACACACCGCCCTCCAACGCCCTTTGGGCTGAGATACTCCATGAAGTGGAATCTAACGGGCAAGGCGCCTTGATCCTGCTGGATGAATTTCTGATGTGGGCTCACGATGCGGCTTCCCCCGATCCTACAGGGGAAAGCCGGGAACGAGGCCCTTTCTGGTATGACCGGTTGAAAAACTTTTTCCAAAAACTCGCCCAGGCAGTCGAATCTTCGGAACGTTCCTGCCTGGTGGTCTCTCTTCTGGCCACAGACCCTTCATTAATAACTGACACTGTGGGACAATCGATCCTGAACGCTTGCAACAGCGGTTTGGGAAGACAGGCGTCCATCCAATCGCCCGTTGAGAAAGATGATCTGGCGGAGCTTCTTCGACGCCGCATGTTTGAAAATTACCCGGAGAGTGAGACGGACCGGCACAAACACTGCCTGGCCTTCTGGGGAAGAATGAAGGCGGCTGAACCGATTCGGGCTAAGATGCCTGACTCGGAAGAGAGACTCAAAAAATCCTATCCCTTTCATCCCGATCTCCTTGACCGGTTTTTCGGTAAATGGGTTGACCTTCATCAGTTCCAGAGGACTAGAGGGGTGCTTCAGACCTTTGCCATGGCGTTACGCGATGCCGAACCTTGGGACACATCTCCCCTGATCGGCGCCCAGGTTTTTCTGACAGCACCTAACCAGGAGGGATTGAGCGAAGCCTTATTGAAGCTTGCCCAAGCGGCCAAAGATTCTGTTCCCGGGACCAAATCACCCCCCTGGCGGGAGAATCTTGAAGTGGAACTTCCAAGAGTTCTTGAGGCCCAGAAGGCTGATGCCCCCACCCTCACCGGAAGGGAGATTGAAGCCGCCTGTGTCGCTGCCTTTATCTTTTCCCAACCTATCGGAGAGCAGGCGGAATTGGGTGATCTACGATGGCTCCTTGGTGCAACCTGCGACATGCCGGCAGTGCTCAATGCCGGTCTAATGGCCTGGGCACGAATTTCTTGGTATCTGGAAGAATGCGACACCACGGAAGCTGGTTCAGGCGTGCCGAGGTTCTGGAGGTTGGGACCAAAACCGAACCTGAATCAGGTTCACGACTCTTACAAACGTCAGGCTCTGAAGCATGCCAAGGCCAAATTTGATGAGTTAGCTAAAACAAAATGCCCACCTCTCTTTGCCGATATCGATCAATACAAGGTAAAGGCCCATAAGCTCCCGTTGCAGCCGGCCGATGTCGATGATGACGGCCAGTTTCGTCTGGTCGTATTGGGGGCGGTTTATGCCGGAGTAATCGGCGACCGACCGAATCCGAAGGCGGTTGATTTTATTCGGACCCATTCATCGCCGACGGACATTCGCACTTTTCAAAATATCATCCTTGTCGTGACACCAAGCGTGACAGGCTTACACCAGGCGGAACAGCATATCGCCGATTGGATGGCCTGGGGAGAGATCAAGGGTTCCGGGAAGTTTAATGAGTTGGATACGTTTCAGCAGGAGACGGTAAAAAAGCGTGAAAGAGAAACCCTTCAGGAAGCTCAAGGTGCGGTAAAGAACGCTTATGAACTCGTTCTTTACCTGAATACGGACGGGTCGATCCTCGCCCGGAAAATCACTATAGGTGCCCAGTCCCTGATGTCCGCTCTTCTGCTTGAAAAGGATCTTCGCCTTTTCACGGAGAAGATGGATGCTACGGCCATTATGCCCAGTGGTCCTTATGCCATTTGGCCGCCAAAGGATTCAGGCATACGCGTTAGTGACCTCTATCAGGCCTTCGGACAACAGGCCAAACTGCCCAAGCTTCTTAATCGACAGGTGGTGATTAATACTGTAGCGGAAGCTGTTAAACGTGGAGTTCTTGCTCTTCTCTGTAAAAGAACTGACGGCTCCGAACAGTGGTACTGGCATGGCGACATCGATATGGCCGATTGGGAATCGATCGGTGAAGCAAGGCTGCCTCAGGAAGCGAAACTAACCTCCCTAAATCCTTATGCCCTATTACCGGAATCGTTACCCGGACTCTGGCCGAAAGATGATCAAGGAGTAAAACTTTCTGAGATATTTAACTGGTTTGATGGAAAACATTCTTTTGAGGAACAAACCCTTCCCGGCTATCCCCCGGAGTTGCGTCCGGTCCCTTCGGCGGATTATAAGGTTGTTCAGATTGCCGTGAGTTCTGCCGTTGCGAATGGGGCACTCTGGT
Organism: uncultured delta proteobacterium; assembly: GCA_963838485.1. Taxonomy (GTDB): domain Bacteria; phylum Desulfobacterota; class RBG-13-43-22; order RBG-13-43-22; family RBG-13-43-22; genus RBG-13-43-22. The sequence continues at coordinate 12,605 of CAWIRY010000175.1, forward strand.
TGATTTATGGAAATGATAGTGTCTTTAGAGATAAGCCTTCAGCGATCCAACTTGATCCCGATGCCGTGCTTTACCGGCCCCCGCAATTACTTGTGGCCATCGATTTCCTCCCAGGGTCTTTACCTGATGCCTGGACCAAAGAAGCAGAGCCGAAAACGGATATTGAAAAACTTTATGCCGGAATCAAAGCAACCCGTGGCAAGCCCTGGCCGGAAAGGCTTTTTCTTGATGGACTCAATAGCGCAATTGCCCAGGGGTTTATTCATCAACAATCCGGCACCGGTCCGATCAGTTCTTTGAAGCATGATAGCAAGCGCCAACTCGTCATTAAGAGTTCGGCGCCGCCTCCCCCTCCGTCGCCACCTCCCACCGGAGGGCGGCGAAAAACGAACATGGTGACACTCAATGTTGCGGACGTCCAGACCCTGAGTGATGAAATCCATCACCTGACAAAACTACTGGCCGGAACTGACCCGATGATCGAAGCCTGCATCAGCATCAAACCGAAGGAAGACATCGACTTAAAAGCCGTTGAAGAAGTTCTAAAAAAGATTAAGGGAGATTGGAAGTTCTGATAAATCTATGAGAAGACGTTGGCCAATATAAAAAGGAGAACATGGCCATAAAGAAGATTACCGTTACGTGCAACCAATGTGGTTATGAAGAAAGAGTAGATTATTATTCTCGGGAAGAGGCCGAGAAAGAGAAGATAAGAATTGCGCCGCCTCGATGCTCCAAATGTGGAAGTCCCAACGTCAAAATACATGATTAAAATATAATTTATGAAGCCTCGTGTTTTTGTCAGTTCCGTAATGGATAGCTTTCAACTGTACCGTGATGCAGCCCGCCAAGGTATAGTCGCCGCCGGTGGAGAGCCGGTTCTGGTGGAGGATTTTCCTTCATTCCCTGTCACGCCAAGGACAGCCTGCCTCGACGCTGTGGCGAGCTGCGATATATATATGGTAATTATCGGGCAACGGGGTGGCTGGCGAACTCCTTCAGGAAAACTGACCGTTGAAGAAGAATATGGGGAAGCCATTAAGAGAAAGCTAAGGATTCTCGCATTCATTGAGGGCGTAGATCAAGATCAGGATGCCAAGGAGTTGGTCTCCAGAGTGTCCGATTATGTCAGCGGGCTTTTTCGGACGACATTCTCTGGCCCTGACCAACTCCAAGCGCAAGTCGAGAACGCTTTGACTCCTATAATCAAAGACTGGAATTCGTTGGGGGCGAACATGAACACAATAGACGAAAAATTGAAAGATAATTTCGAAATAGGATCCGAAGCAGTATTACGCGTTGTGTTCTTTCCTGAGAGGAAAGGTCAACTTATTGATCCTGTTGATCTGGAATCACCGCTTCTATTTACGAACATAATGGAGATCGGTCACTCCCCTAATGTTGGACTTTTCGATTATGAACATGGCAAGAAGAAGGAAATAGGCATTAATGAAATTGTGATAACACAAGGGGATTCACACCAATATAGAGAACCAACTAACGTCGTTCGGTTGGAGCTGACAAGCAACGGAATTCTTAAAATAGACACGAACGTTACTGGCCGGGTGCATAGGGGTAACGAATATGATTTTTTGAATTCCATGGTAATTGCGGAAGAAGATGTTCTTGGGAAAATGAAAAAAGTCTTTGCCTTCGCCTTATCCTTATTAGAAAAACTTGATCCGTATTGCCGCTATGACCGAATGTTGTACAATGCTGCTTTGTCCAACATAGGCCACAGGAATCTGGAGACAAATCCCCAACCGAGACAAAACTATCAAATGGGGATAGTAGACGACAAGATAGTCATGGCCTTCGATCAGCCCAGGCTGATTACCCGAGTGGATTTACGTGCGCCTGACCGGGAATTGGAGGCTACCATCACAATGTTTCGCCGACGGATGCGGGAAAAGGTTTAGAGCAAAAACTGTTCAATAATTTGTTAAGTGGACTCTTAAGGCGTATGTTAAGGAATTTTTCGCGAGGAGTTA
>CAWIRY010000176.1:0-5791 GCA_963838485.1 uncultured delta proteobacterium
CAATAATGACTTCCCTCATCAATGACCAGATGGTCGAACTAATCCGTTCAACCGGCAATGCGATTGAGAATGTCCCTAACCGGGTTGAGATCATGGAATCCCTCAATCTTCCTTATGACCGTCGGGCTGAAAACGTGATTATCATGGGTTGCCAGAACCTTAAGTCCATGCCTGGGGTGATACAAAATTCGCCCGCATTTTAGACCGCGGTGGTATGGATTATACCTTTCTCTCCAGGGAAACCTGCTGCGGGAATTACCTTTATCGTCCGGCCATAAAAGCCAAAGACGAAGAGGCCATGATCCAATGCCGATCCCTTTCCAAAGAGTTTGTCGGAACGAACCTTCAGCAGGCTGAAAAGTTGGGGGCCCGGAGGCTTATCCTTTTATGCTCTCCGTGCTACCCTATTTACAAATACGCCTTTCCCGAAAAGGACATTATATTTTACCCCCAGGCGATCCATGAAGCCATGGGTCGATTGGAATGGTCCGAAGAAATCGACTATTATGCCGGATGTTATCGCCTTCACAGGAATTTCGCCCCGGTCTCCATGGATTTGGCCTCGACCAATGCGGTCTTCCACAAAATCGACGGCCTTTCCATTAACCGGATCAGTGCCCCGGCCTGTTGTTTCAAGCCCGTGGGATTGGCTCATATGATTAACCAGGTAAAGACGAAGTGGTTGGTTCATATTTGTACGGGGTGCTATTTCCAGGCCCTTTCCAATATGCCCGAAGACAAACGGGTTCGGATTCTCATGCTGCCCGAATTTATCGACCTGATACAAGGAGGATAGAATATGAGTGTATCGGAGCTTTCCGGCCGGGTTGCCTTGGTCACCGGGGCCAGTCGGGGAATCGGCAGGGCCATTGCCCTGCGTTTGGCTGAAGCCGGTTCGGATGTGGCTGTTAATTTTAAGGCTCGGGAAAATGAAGCAAAAACGGTATGTAGCGAGATTGAAGGATACGGCCGCCGTAGTCTCGTCGTTCAAGCCGACGTCGGAGTAGCGGCGGAGGTCTCCCGGCTGATCAAGAACGTTGAGGAACGCCTTGGAACCATATCCATTTTGGTCAACAACGCCGGAATCGCCAAGACCCGGAGTCTGGAGGAGATCGACGAGCCGCTATGGGATGAAACACTCACCACCAATCTTAAATCCTGCTTTCTTGTGACCCAGGCGGTACTGCCCAAAATGCGGTCTCAAAGATGGGGAAGGATCATCAATATCTCTTCGGTGGCTGCTCATGTCGGCGGGATCATCGGTCCCCATTATGCCGCCTCCAAAGCCGGGATACTGGGCCTGACCCATTCCTACGCTTCCCTCCTGGTCAAAGAGGGGATTACCGTTAATACCATTGCCCCGGCCTTGATCGCCACCGATATGCTCTCCAGCAGCCTTAAGGCCCGGCCCGACTTGATCCCCGTAGGGCGCTTCGGCACCGCCGAAGAGGTGGCCGACGTGGCCCTCATGCTGGCCGGCAATGCCTATATGACCGGCCAAACCATCAATGTCGACGGCGGCAGGTATTTTAGCTGACTCGCATTCCCCAAGTTTTTCCTTATCAGACGGCGGTCATCCGCTTGTTCAGCCTGGCATTTTAAATATAGTAGCGATCACATCCCGAAAAATATTTCGCTCGGTTTTTAGTGAGAGTGTTGCGGTCTTCTTCCTGCTAATCCCCAGAATTGGCACTCTGAAAAGGACTGAAGAATTCAAATGGTAATAATCTTAGTAGGGAAGGCCGACTGGTGAACCCGGTAAGACTATATCTCAATCTCAAGGGCCAGTTTGTCATAATTGATGACCGGTTTTATATCCTTCTCTTGGTCCTTTTTCTCCACCAGACCGATCTGTTCAAGGTATTTCACATCTTCGGAGACATTTTTCATATCTCTTTTAGTAATTTCGGCCAGTTCCTTAATGGACTTGGGATTTCTGGCCTTGATAACATGAAGAAGTTCCAATCTCTTGGGGGTTAGGGCCTTCCTGAAGGCTTCAAAGCTGGTGAAATAAACCCCTACTTCTTTTTTGACCTCCTTCCCCTCCTCAATCAATCTCATGGTTCTTTTGGCATCTTCAAGGGATTCCTCGATGCTTTTTATTCCGATTTTGACTTTTTTAACTTTCATCGTTAAACCTCTTTATGTCCCAGTAAAAATCTTGAAAAAGTTTATCAATTGTTTCAAATTGATACGGTTCTTCCCTGTTTTGGTAATGTCTATGGTCACCTTTTCTTTCTCCATTGTCATAACCGATCACCCGGCGGCCATTTCGGACATAAGCCAGAGAGTAACGATATCCATGAAGTTTATCTGGGGTCGATCCCGATAATTTCCAAATTTTTATCTCGACCGTATCCCCTTTCCCCTTAGTAACCTTCTGATGAAATACCAATTCCGTCTTCACATGATTGGTTAATTATACCAATCATATTCTTCCGAGACAAGATAAAATTCGGTGCCTTATCTTTCCTGAATTACCGAGATCTGGCCCCTATTAAATCTTTAAAGGAAAATTTTTATCATAAATCAGTCAAAATTTTTATCAGATTAAAACACATCATCAATTGTATCTAAATTGATTAGGATATCCATTTTCCCCAGGGATTTGAAGCCTCCTACTCTACACACAGGCGTTTAAAAATATCCATTTCCGGATGGACACTATAGTGAACGTCAAAAATAAGTTTTCATAACCCTCACCCACACCCTCGCCCGCCAGGGGAGAGGGAACCTTTTTACTTCCCCTCCCTTTGAGGGGAGGGGATAGAGGGGAGGGTGGAAGATGTCAATTTATTTATTTCGTTAACTATAATTAACCAACCCGGTAAGTAGTGAAATGATTTAAATGGGAAAAGAATGGAATTATTTAATCCTCGCAATGGATCTTTATGGGATAGATTTTCATACGCTCTAGGTGGTCGAAAACTTCATCCTCAACGGGTTCCATCCATGGGGATGGATAGGTAACTAACGTAATGAACGCGAGGCAAGATAATACTCGGCATATTTTCCAGTTGCCTTGGCTGATCGATAATCCTGTAGAGAAGCGACTATTGCCCCGAAAAGATGACCTCGCTCATCTCCTGGATCGGCACCTGATCCAAAACCATCTGATGGGTAATAACCATGCCAGCAGATTATCAAAGGTGCGGTCGCAGTTTCAATTCTTTCAAATTGACGAATGATCCAGGAAGCCCGTTCAGGGTTTAAGGAAGATGTGGGTCCATCGGTCGCCAGCTTTGCCGATACCATGATGGGTATAACGGCAGTCCAGCATGTTCTCCCGATGTCCCGGGCTCTGCAACCAAGTCCTATAGACTTCTCCGCCGGTAGCTTGGCCCATGGCGATATTTTCGGCCGCCGCTGAAAAATGAAGGTTCCCATCCCTCAGTCGATCAAATGGGTCCTTCCCGTCAGGATTGGTATGACTGAAAAAATTTCGCGAAACCATGTCCCGGCTGTGAGCCTGGGCGACAGCGGCCACCCGGTTATCCAATTTAACTCCTGACAGCCGATACTTCTTCGTTTGGCATTAACCAGCCGGACCAATTCCCGTATCTCGGGATCTTTAACGCCGTTCAAGTCTTTTGCATCATCGGAAAAACTCGCCGACGCTAACGAAGATCAGGCTGAAAAACTGCTATCGATAAGTATCTCATCTTCGTTAATATTACAGGGGCGCTTTTAATCGTCATCTCGAATATCTTAATCGGAAATCCATATTTTTCAAGAAAATGACCCCAAAAGTCCCCTGGATTCCGGCTTAAAGCATGCCGGAATGACGGGTAAATGGCAGTTTCTAAAAAAATCCGCTTTGTCGTTAAATCACTCGGTTCTATAGGTATTGGTGAGTTATGTTATTATCTCCCCGAAGAAAGCATAAAGGATTAGGTTCTCGATTCCAACGCATCCAACAACCTTTCATGGATATTGTCAAATCCGCTGTTTGTTTGTCGGTTATAGTAGTTAATTTTATCTAGGTGTTTTTTTGGAAATTGCTTAAATTTTACCTCAATTTGCAACCTATCCGCAACCATTTCCTTTGTTTTGCAAAGCAGGGAGAAAGTAGTAACCAAGGGGGGCCTTTGGGTCCCCCTACAAACAGGATCGATGGCAAACTTTGGAAAGTCTTCAAGAGATAAGATGGGAAGGGAACCCCAAAGCCGGGGGTGTCAATAGCATATCGGACCCTTTAAATTCCACACACAAGGAAATTAGATCTCCATTTCAAGCAAGAGGTTTAGAAAAATTAACATTCCATTAGTTTCTAACTATATCGTAGTTTAATACACGTATCTCTAAGTCTAATTCCGTGTAACCCCCTATTATTATAATTAGAGCTGTTTTTGTTCTATTTTGGAGAGCAATATTGGGGGGGCGACCCTGATCCGAAGGTTAGGTCAGGGTTGGTGCGGATAGAATAATTATTTTCTGCTTTCGGTCAGTAACCGCCCAGGTAGCCGAAAAACAAATTTAATATAATCAATACCTTAATACTCGTTACCGTGGGTTCGAATCCCACCCTCTCCGCCATTAAGTTGTTGATTATATTAATATTTTTTAATAAAAATATTGTAGATAAGGTTACTTGGAAGTCACCCAGCACCACACCATAAGTCCACTCCTGGCCAACCCTAATAGATGCAGTCCCTATTGAAAAAGGAGAACCATACGGGGACACTTTAGGACACGGCAGTCATTATGAATTCTGGACAAGGCATCAAAGGTGAACCTGAACAAATAGCCTTGTTTTACTCCACCTGTGTTATCAATGGGTTGTTTGCTACTCCGAGCGGCAACATTTTCGTTTTGACTTCACCTACAACTATTGGAGCCCTATAGTTTCAAATTACAACAAGTTGAGTGGCGCAAGGGAATCTCACCCCTGCGCTCTCCGAGAACTGGACGTGACAGTCTCCCGTCATCCAGCTCCTATTGCCCAGCCTTAACCTGAGAAAGCTGCCAATGGGCAAAAAGTCCTGGTTGCCTATTCATTACGTCTTGCAACCATTGACGCGCCCTATGGTTATACCCTCTCAATCTTTTGTATTTCCGGGATGCCCACCGCACAAAAATATTGTTCAGGTGTTGAAAGACCCGGTAAAGGGCCGACCTGCGGTAACGTCCGTAGTAGTTGATCCATCCCCTTAAACGGGGTTGATCCTATGAGCCAGTTCGTCCAGTGATTTGTCCGTGCGCCGGTGCAATCTCCATTGCCTCATGGCATCGCATATCGATTTCTTGGCTTTGTTGCTGATTGCAGGATTGAATCCTATGAAAAATACACCCTGGGGGTTTTTCGCTTCCCGAGGCCGAAAGGTATAGCCCAGGAAATCAAATTTCTGCTCAGGATAATTTCCTCGCCGATCGTCATCCTTACAGTAGACTATCTTCGTCTTCTGTGAGTTTAACTCCAATCTACATTCCGCCAATCGCCCTTCAATCGACTTCCGAAGCCCTTCTGCTTTGTCTTTGCTCCGACAGTGGCAAATCACATCATCGGCATAACGCTCGAAAGGAATCCGAGGATTCTGCCTCTTCATCCACATATCGAACGTATAATGCAAAAAGAGATTCGCCAGCAAGGGACTAATCACTCCTCCTTGCGGCGTCCCCTTGTCCCGATAAATCAGGCTGCCATCTTCCAATTGCACCGGGGCCTTCAGCCACCTTTCGATGCCGAGAAGAACCCATTTGCAATCGGTATGTTTCCTTACCGCCGCATCAAAAGACCATGGTCGATATTGTCAAAGAACCCTTGATGTCGAGGTCAAGAACCCAGTCGTAT
>CAWIRY010000177.1:0-13352 GCA_963838485.1 uncultured delta proteobacterium
CATTCTTGATGGACTCGTAAGAAGTCATCAAAGAGACGGCACAGTAAAAAGCTCCAGATGCAAGGCGCGCAAACCGGGAACCCACCCTGAAAGGGTGGGACTGAGCATCTCAGGATGCGAAGAAATCCTGAGGAGTGAGGCGTAGTTATATGTACGCTGCAACGACGAAGGATGCCGCGCAACACAGCAGATGGACTTTTTACGAATCCGTCAAGTTTGTCAAACTATAGTTTTCCCGATGCCTGTTTTTAAACTTTTGGTGCTGAAGAGGCCAAGCTGCAATGGCTATGGCGGGCCGTCTTTTTAAATATTCAATCTCAGCTTGGTCCGCAGGATGCCGATCAGGCCGCTTCGGAATCCCAGGACGGCGGCCATGAACAGGATACCCATGATGAAACCCCAGCTCTCGGTATAATCGCTGATGATATCCCGCAAAAGGATGATCCCCACGGCCCCCAGGAAAGGGCCGAAAAGGGTTCCCATGCCGCCGGTGATGGTCATGACCACCACTTCACCGGAATTGGTCCAATGGAGAGAACTCAAAGGGACGAAATTGAGCAGAAGGGCATAAAAGCCCCCGGCCAGTCCGGAAAAGAAGGCCGAGATGATAAAGGCGGTCAGTTTGAATTTATCGACATCGTATCCGATGCTCATGGCCCGGTTGCGATTTTCCCGCTGAGCCTGCAAGGTCTTGCCGAAGGGTGAATTGACCACCCGGATGAGGATAACTGCCGAGACGATCACCGAAAATAAGAGAAAATAATAAAAGACCATCTGGGATTGGAGATTCAACGGCCCCAGCCAGGGCCGGGGCACCTGCTGCAATCCATCATCGCCCCCGGTCAGGTCCGTCCACTTGAAAGCGATAAAATAGAACATCTGGGCAAAGGCCAGGGTCACCATGGTAAAGTAAATGCCCCGGCGACGGATGGTCAAAAACCCGATGATGAGCCCGGCCAGACTACTCATGATCACTGCCCCCAAAAGGGCCAGAGGAACGGAAGGGGCCAATTTTTTTAAGATGATTCCGGCCGTATAAGCCCCCAGGCCGAAAAAGGTGGCGTGACCGAAGGACAGCATTCCGGCATAGCCCAGACACAGGTCAAAGGCCATGGCAAAAAGGCCGAAGATCAGGATTTCACTGGCCAGGGCCGTATAGGGCGCGATATGGGGGAAGACAATGGCCAGCAATAGGACGGCGGCGATCAGGATCAGCTTCTGCCTGGACCAGGTGCGATTATTCATGAAAAGCCTCTCGGCCGAAGAGACCCCGGGGGCGGATCAGAAGAAAACCGGCCATAAAAATATAAATCAGGGTGTGGGCCATGGGGGGCCAGACCATGACGCCCAGGGCGATGATCTCTCCCACGATGAGACCGCCGACGATAGAGCCTGTGATACTGCCCATACCGCCGATGACCACCACCACAAAACAATCCACCAGGAAATCCACACCCATCAGATGGCTGACGTTCTGGATAGGAGCGGCCAGGACCCCGGCTAACCCGGCCAGTCCGATGCCCAGGCCGAAAACCAGGGTAAAAATTTTTGAGATATTGATGCCCAGTGCATCCACCATGATGCTGTTGTCTGTGCCGGCCCGGACGATGGCCCCTAACTTGGTCTTGGAGAGAAAAAGCCAGACCCCCAGAGAGACCAGGGCCGTAACAAGGATCAAAAAAAGACGATACTTGGGATAAATCATAAAACCCAGGTTGACGGCCCCATCCAGGAAGGCGGGCGTCCTGAAGGGGACTCCGGCGGCCCCGAAAATCATCCGGACGGCATCCTGGAGGGTCAGCATGAGGCCGAAGGTGAAGAGCATGATGTAGAGAGGGGGCAGATTGTAGAGGCGCCTCAATATAAAGGCCTCACAGGCGGCCCCGAAGAGGGCCATGATCAGAGGGACACAGATCAGGGCCACCCAAAAATTCGGGACCAGATAGGTCATGATCGTATAGGCCACGAAGGCCCCGAACATATAAAAGGCCCCGTGGGCAAAATTGATGATCCCGAGCATCCCGAAGATGATCGTCAGGCCCAGAGCCAGAATGACATAAATGGACCCCAGAATGAGCCCGTTAAAAAGCTGCATGATGATAAACTGAAAATTCATTCAGCTTAGTCCTCTCAAAAAAAGGATTCAAGGGGTCAAGGATTCAAGTGAAATACATTAACTACAAAGACTTCAAGATTTGTAGAACAGGACTTCTTTTTTTTCTTGGGCTTTGAGCCTTATATCTTGACCTTTCCTTGAACCCTCGAATCCTGGAATCCTCGACTCCTTTTTTCCGACTAAAACTCTCCCATCTTACATCCGGTCTCCTTGGGATTCATGTAAGCCTGTTCCATGGGGATGGTGCCGACGATTTCAAAGTAATCCCAGGGTTCTTTGATCTCTGTGGGTTTCTTGGCCCGCAGGACGTAGGCTTTACCCACCCGCATATGGTCCTCGGCCCGAATGGTCCCCGGATTGGCAAAAAAATCATTGAACTTGTGCCCTTCCAGGGCCTTGACCACGGACTTGGGGTCTTTGCTCCCCGCCCTTTTAACGGCCTGCAGATACTGGGTTACACAACTGTAATTGGCAGCGTTCAGCCAGTTGGGCGGCTTGCCGTATTTTTTCATCCACTTGGCTACAAATTCCTTGGCCCCCGGATTGTCCACCTTCCAGTCCCAGGAGGCGGTTACATAATCATCGGCGAAGACTTCCGGACCGGCGGCCTTGATATCTTCAGGAAACAATAAGGCGTGAACGATCTTGGCCGATTTCTTCACCCCGAATTCCACGGCCTGTTTGGTGGAGTTGACCGTGTCCTTGCCGGCGTTGAGCAAGGCCACCACATCCGGTTTGGCATTCATGGCCTTTAAAAGATAGGGGCTGAAATCCGAGGCCCCCAAAGCGACCATTTCGTTTCCAAGTAAGGTCCCGTTCCTTTTCTTCAAGGCATTGCTGAAATGCTTTAACAAGTCGTGTCCCCAGGCATAATCGGCGGTGATGGTATACCACTTCTTGCCCAAATGGTCGGCCGCCCAGGTGCCGGCCGCCGTAGCCAGAACATAGTCGTTGTAAGCCCAGTGAAAGGTATATCGGTTGCACTGGTCGCCGGTATAGCGCGTGGTGCCTGAGGTGATGGCGAAAAAAAGTTTCTTGTACCGCTGGGCCTGGTTGGATACGGCTAACCCCGCGGCGCTGTTGGGACAATCAAGGATGACGTCCACCTTTTCCTTTTCATACAACTCTATGGCCTTTTGATTGGCCACATCCGCCTTGGACTGATGGTCCCGGTAAATTAATTCAATATTCATGCCCAGGACCTTGCCGCCAAAATCCTCGATAGCCATCTTGGCGGCATTGATGTTCCCCCAACCGGCCAACTCGGCATAAGGGCCCGACATATCCGTCAGCGTGGCGATCTTAAGTGTATCAGCCGCCAAAACCGATGAGACCGTAAGAATCATTAAACCCAAGGACAAAAAAATTACCGCCGGAAATCGAAAACCCCTTTTCACTTTACTCATAATCGTTACCTCCTTAATAAAGTTAAAATTGATGAAATCGTAACAATTTCGAAGGCACACATTTTCGTTATTCCCGTGAAAACGGGAATCCAGTGTTTTTAATTCGTTGGCATAACCTGGATTCCCGCCTGCGCGGGAATGACGAGGTTTACGAGTCCATTAAGATCGATGATCTCGCCCCTCATTCCCCCACATCCCCAATCCCCCTTTCTCCCTTTCACCGTTTCAACATTCCCTCACACCCCCAAATATTTTTTCTGCACCTCCTCATTGGCCCTGAATTCTTCGTTGGTTCCTTCATAAACGATCCGGCCGTTATAGAGGATGCAGTGCTTGTCGGAAACCCCAGTGGCAAAGCGGGTGTTTTGTTCCACTAAAAGGATGGTGATGCCCGTTTTGCGGATTTCTTCCAGGATGGTAGCGATCTCCCGGACCAGCATGGGGGCCAGGCCCTCCGTAGGCTCGTCGAGCAGTATGAGCTTGAGGTCCATGGTCAGGACGCGGGCAATGGCCAGCATCTGTTGCTCACCGCCGGAGAGTTGGGACCCCTTGTGATGGGCCCGTTCTCGTAAAACGGGAAAGTAGTGATAGATCTTCTCGAGGTCCCAAAGGCCTTTTCGCACCCCCCTGGAAGGCAGGGAGAGATTTTCCAGGACCGTCAAACTGGGGAAAATCATACGTTCCTCAGGGACAAACCCCACACCCAGGGAGGCGATCTTGTGGGGTTTTTGACCGCAGATATTGATTCCGTCAAAGGTGATGGCTCCCTGCTTGGTCGGGACGATCCCCATGATGCTTCGAAGGGTGGTAGTCTTGCCCGCCCCGTTTCGTCCCAGAAGGGTGATCAATTCCCCCCTCTTGATTTCCAGCGAGACCCCTTTGAGTATGTGACTTTCTCCGTAATAGGTATGGACGTTTTGCAGGCGAAGCACTCAAACACCTCCCAAATAGGCTTCCTGCACCCTTTGATTGGCCGTGATCTCCGAGGCCGGACCTTCGGCCAGGACTCCCCCCTGGTACATGACGGTAATGATGTCTGAAATCGAAAGGACAATGTCAATATTGTGCTCGATGACCAGGACCGGGATCCGCTTGGATATCCCGGAGACGAGTTGAATGATCCGGTTGGCATCCTCCTGGCTCAGACCCGAGGTGGGTTCATCAAGGAGGATGATCTTGGGTTCCGTGGCCAAGGAAATGCCGATGTCCAAGCATCGTTGCAGCCCATAGGGAAGATTTTTGGCCGTCACCTCGGCCAGGGTGTGGAGGCCGACGTCTTCGAGGACCCTTTCGGTCTTCTCCTCGACGCCCTTCAGACTTTTATAAGAAATCAGAAAATTATGTGAGGACTTGAGGCGGGACTGGACGGCCAGGCGGATGTTTTCATAAACGGTCAATTCGGGAAAGATGCTGGTGATTTGAAAGGAGCGGGCCAGGCCCAACTGGGAAATCCTGTAAGGCTCGGAATGGGTGATGTCTTTCTCTTGGTAAACTATTTTCCCTTCGTCGGGGTGCAGAAATCCGGTCAACAGGTTGAATAGGGTCGTTTTGCCGGCACCGTTCGGACCGATAATGGAATGAACCCCGGATTCGACCGTCAGACTGACTTGATTAACCGCCCTTAGGGCACCAAAATCCTTGGTGATATTTTCGGTGCGCAGAATACCCTGATCAGGGTCTTTTTTCGCTTTCATGGCCGGTTTCCGCAGCGATTTGGGGTTAATTCCGAAGCAAACCCTGAAGAAGAACAGGGCCCTCCCTTGATCGGCCTTTATCAACGCAAATATTGAACAAAAAATCAATAAAAATTTGTAATCAAAAGAAAAAAGTGCTAAGGGGGATTAAGGAGAAAATTTCCCCCCAATATATTTTAATGGACTCGTAAAAAAGAAGTCACTCATTTCCGTCATTTCTGTGTAGCTTGTCCCCGAATGTCTAAGTCGGGGAAGGGGAATCCAGTGTTTTTAACTGGTTACGCGTGGCCAGGATTCCCGCCTGGGCAGGAATGATAGCACTGAGGACATTGTCAGATAGCATTAGCAACTTCGTATTAGAAGGTATTGGAAAGGATAAGACCATGTCGAATGAACCCTATGAAAAATTGCGGGCCTACCTGGACCAATTGCCCCTGGGATTTCCGAAAACCGAATCCGGGGTGGAAATTAAAATTCTCAGGAAATTGTTTTCCGAGCCGGAGGCGGAACTGGCCCTTCTGGTTACCCCCTTTCCCGAAGATCCCCGACAGATCGCCTCACGAACCGGTGTATCCCTTGAAGGGTTGGAAGAAAAACTGGAAGCCATGTCCAAAAAAGGGCTTCTTTTCAGGCTTCGCCGCCAAGGGAAAACTTTATACAACACCGCTCCCTTTATGATCGGTCTGTATGAATATTCCGTGGAAAGGATGGATCGGGAATTAGCCGAATTATGCCGGCAATATTACGATGAAGCCTATCAGGAGGAAATGGGGGCCAGCAACGTACCGGGTTTCAAAGTAATCCCGATTACCAGGAAGGTGGATGCCGACTTAGTGTTCTTCCCTTTTGAGAAGCTCAAAGAGGAAGTGCGGGCGGCCAGGAAAATAGCGGTCGCCGATTGTATCTGCCGGAAAGAGACTCGTCTCATGGGCCATGGATGCGATTATCCCCGGGAGACTTGCTTAAGCTTTGGAGTGGCTGCGGAATACTATATAGAGAACAAGGCAGGGAGAGAGATTACTGCCGACGAGGCGATTCAAATTCTTGAAGAGGCCGATAAGGCCGGGCTGGTCCATGCCGGGGCTAATACCGCTCATCTGTCCAATATCTGCAACTGTTGTCCCTGTTGCTGCGCCTCCATGAAGGGGATGGTCTTAAAGGGTCATGACCGACAAAAATACATGAACGCCCTGTATGAGGCCGTTGTGGAACCGGAGGCCTGCCTGGCCTGCGAAGAATGCCTCAACCGCTGTCCGGTAAAGGCCATAACCATTGAGGAAGCCGCCCGGGTGGACCGGGATAAATGTCTCGGCTGCGGTTTATGCGCCGGTGTCTGCCCTTGTGAGGCCATCACCATGCACCTGAGGGCCGACCGGCAAGAGCCGTTTAAGAATACCTTTGAATTGGGAATGGCCATCCTGAAGGGAAAGACGGAAAATTTAAAAAAAATTGATACCGCTTTAGACTTATGAAAAATTTTCATCGGACAGGATTAACGGGATTTACATGCTTTTTGCTCAGGCTCCGATGGACCCTGAGCAACTTCGATCCGCTTCCGGCGGAAAACAAGGCTTCTGTCCGAAGGACGATTCGGTTGTGCCTTTCTTCCGGAAAGGCACAAAAATCAGGGTAATCCTGTAAATCCTGTCTAATAAAAAGTTTCGAATTTCAAAAGCTGACCAGAACCAAAAATAGAAATCTCTTAGTGGAAACAGCCGGGGGCGGCTGTGCTACATTAACCAACTCCGCTTTTCGAGTTAAACGTTCATGCCCCCCAAAGGGGCACCTCAGACAAAAAGGACCCCTTCACGGTAGGCCCGCCCCGGAGACTTTGACCTCGGCCATTTCTATTCGCCCGCCGGCTTGGATTCTGCCCTCCTTTGAAACAGAAGGGCCTGACGTGCAAACAAAAAGGATGCGGCGGTTCGGTCCGCCCAGCATGCAGGCATAGGGTTTGGCCGACACCTTTACGTAATCGGTGATGTTTCCTCCCTCTTGGACACGGAAGACCAGACCAGGAGTCGGTGCGGCCACCCAGACGGCCCCCTCGGCATCCAAGCAGATCCCGTCGGGATGAACCCCTGCCAGATGGGCCCACAAACGGGGTCTGGAAAGAGCGCCGTCCGGTTCGATGTCAAAGGCCGTCAGACGATTGCCGAAGGTCTCGGCCACGATAAAGGTTCGGCCGTCGGCCGTGATGACACACCCATTCGGAAAAAACACGTCCTCGGCCACTACCCGGGCCCGGCCGTCCGGATGAACCAGCACAATCTCGGCCGGTGAAATAGTCTGCTGGGCTGCGTAATCGAATCCGAAGTTTCCGATATAGGCCCGGCCCTGCTGGTCAACCACCATGTCATTGCAATGGAAAGAGGCCAGTCGACTTAAATCGGCTACTTCCGATAACCCCTCTGGATCGAGTCGAAGCAGGCGTCGATCGATCATGGAAACCACCAGCAGCCGGCCGTCGGGGAGCCAACCCAACCCGGAAGGTGACGCCGGGACTTCCGCGATGTGTTCTTTTTTACCGCTGAGATCAACGGTCCTGACCCAGCAGTCATGCATGTCGGAGAACCAAAGTTTGCCCTCATGCCAGCGGGGACCCTCAGGAAATAAAAGACCTTCCGTCAGGACAATCGTTTCGTAGATCATAAATCAATTCCCCTTTATCAGCTAATGATAGGTTTAACACGAAAATAGATTTAAACAGCCCTTAATCTTTGTCGAGGCTTTGTAGGGGCGGGTTCCCAACCCGCCCCTACGGTTATTTTCATTCTTCGTGGCGCCCCAGGGGCAGGGTCAAGTCCCTGGGCGCCACGAAGAATGAAAATAACCGTAGGGGCGGGTTTCAAACCCGCCCCTACAAAGCCTCGACAACGATTAAGGGCTGTTTGAAATCTTTCTAGGTGTTAAACCTACTTGATTAGCTGATAAAGGGGAATTGATTTTGTGATTATCTACAAAACGATTTCCCTTGACCGAAGGTCTTTTATTTCCTGAGGGTCCCCGCTGGCATGAGGGCAAAGTTTTAGGTTCTCCGACATGCATGACTCTGGGTCAGGCGTCGCTGAGCGGTAAAAACGAACACATCCGTCGGGTCCCGAGCTCACCATTGCCGGTTGGGTTGGCTCCCCGACGGCCGGCTGCTCGAGCAACCTGCTTCGACTCGAATCGGGGGTATCGGAAGTAGCCGATTTAAGTCGACTCGGCCTCTTTCCATTGCAATGACATGGCGGTTGACCAGCAGGGCCGCGGCCTATATCGGAAACTTCGGATTCGAGTACGCAGCCCCTCACCGGCCGAGATGTGCTGGTTCGCGGCCGCCGGGCCCGGGTAGTGGCCGAGGGACGTGTTTTTTCCGAATGGGTGTGTCATCACAGCCAACAGGCCCAAACTCTTTATCGTGGCCGAGACCTTCGTGAGGTTCCTGACACCTTCGACATCGAACCCGGACACGCACTCCGTTTCGTGGGCCCTCTGGGCGGGGTTCATCCCGACGGGATCTGTGCTTGGAATGCGAGGGGCGTCGGGTGGCCGCCCAACTGGGGTCTGGTCTTCCGTCTCCAAGAGGGAGAGAAACATCACCGACCTACGTAAAGGTGTCGGCCAACGGCCTATGCCTTCGTGCTGGGCGGGACCGAACCACCACATCCTTTTTGTTGCACGTGGCCTTCTGTTTTTTCGAAGGAGGGCGGTCTTCGAGCCAGCAGCGACAATGGCCGAGTCAAAGTCTCCCGGGGCCGGCCTACGTGAAGGGATGCTTTTTTGTCGATTTGGGGGGCATGAAACATTTAAGCGGAGTAGGTGATATGTACACGGCCCACCCCCGGCTCCACTAAGAGATTTCTATTTTTGGTTCTGGTCAGCTTTTTTGAAATTCGAAACTTTTTTATTGACGGATTTACAGGATTACCCTGATTTTGTGCCTTTCCGGAAGAAAGGCACAACCGAATCGTCCCTCGGACAGGAGCCTTGTTTTCCGCCGGAAGCGGATCGAAGTTGTCGGGTTCATCGGAGCCTAAGCAGGAAAGCATGTAAATCCCGTTAATCCTGTGCGATGAAAATTTTTCGTATTTCTAAAGCGGTATCAATTTTTTTTAAATTTTCGTCTTTTCTTCAGGATGGCCATTCCCAATTCGAAGGTTAAAACGGCTCTTGCCGGTCGGCCCTCAGGTGCATGGTGATGGCCTCACAAGGGCAAACACCGCGCATAAACCGCAGCCAAGACGTTATTCCGTGCCCACAAGTCCTCAATGGTTATCGCCTTACCGGACAGCGGTTGAGGCATTCTTCGACCTACGGGTTCCCACAACATATCATACAGGGCGTTCATGTATTTTTGTCGGTCATGACCCTTTAAGTACCATCCCCTTCATGGAGGCGCAGCAACAGGGACAACATTGCTGTTGGACAGATCAGCGGTATTAGCCCCGGCATGGACCAGCCCGGCCTTATCGGCCTCTTTCGAGAAAAAGTTGAATCGCCTCGTCGGCAGTAATCTCTCTCCCTGCCTTGTTCTCTATATAGTATTCCGCAGCCGCTGCCAAACTTCGCCCCGGGATAATCACATCCCATGGCCCATGAGACGAGTCTTTCCGCGACCCGCTATTTTCCTGGCCGCCCGCACTTCCCTCTTCACTCTCAAAGGGAAGAACACTAAGTCGGCATCCACCTTCCTGGTAATCAAGAAAATATTTGAAACCCCGCTGCGTCTCGCTTTCCTCCTGATGGCTCCATCGTGATCTCCACTGGGCTAATTCCCGAATCATGTTTTCCACGGAATATTCATACAGACCCAACAGCGGTGTTGTATAAAGTTTTCCCTTGGCGGCGAAGCCTGAAAAGAAGCCCTTTTTGGACATGGCTTCCAGTTTTTCTTCCAACCCTTCAAGGGATACACCGGTTCGTGAGGCGATCTGTCGGGGATCTTCGGGAAAGGGGGTAACCAGGAAGGGGCCAGTTCCTCCGGCTCGGAAAACAATTTCCTGAGAATTTTAATTTAGCCCGGTATTCGGTTTTCGGAAATCCCAGGGCAATTCGTGCCAGGTTAAGCCCACAATTTTTCATAGTCAACATGGTCCAACTTTTCCAATACCTTCTAATACGATACTGTAATGCTTATCTAGACAATGTCCTCAGTGCTATAAATTTTCCTCCCCAGGCGGGAATCCTGGCCACGCGTAACCAGTTAAAAACACTGGATTCCCCTTCCCGACTCACGACATTCGGGGACAAGCTACACAGAAATGACGGAAATGAGTGACTTCTTTTTTACAAGTCCATTAAAATATATTAGGGGGAAATTTTCTCCTTAATCCCCCTTAGCACTTTTTCTTTTGATTACAAATTTTATTGATTTTTTGTTCAAATATTGCATTAGATGATAAAGGCCGATCAAGGGAGGGCCCTGTTCTACTTCAGGTTTTGCTTCGGAATTAACCCCAAATCGCTGCGGAAACCGGCCATGAAAGCGAAAAAAGACCCTGATCAGGTATTCTGCGCACCGAAAATATCACCAAGGATTTTGGTGCCCTAAGGGCAGTTGCACGTCGTCTGACGGTCGAATCCGGGGTTCATTCCATTATAGGTCCGACGGTGCCGGCAAAACGACCCTATTGGCCACCTGTTTGACCCGGATTCCTGCACCCCAAACAAGGGAAAATAGTTTACCAAGAGAAAGACATCACCCCATTTCCGAAGCCTACGGATTTCCCAGTTGCATTTCGCCGCTACCTTTTCAAATCACCAGCATCTTTCCCGAATTGACCGTTTATGAAAACATCCGCCTGGCCGTCCAGTCCCGCCTCAAGTCCTCACATAATTTTCTGATTTCTTATAAAAGTCTGAAGGGCGTCGAGGAGAAGACCGAAAGGGTCCTCGAAGACGTCGGCCTCCACACCCTGGCGACGCCAAAAAATCTCCCTATGGGCTGCAACGATGCTTGGACATCGGCGCTTCCTTGGCCACGGAACCCAAGATCATCCTCCTTGATGAACCCACCTCGGGTCTAAGCCAGGAGGATGCCGACCGGATCATTCAAGCTGGTTCCTCCCCGGGATATCCAAGAGCGGAGACCCGGTACCTGGTCATCGACCTGTGTTTTTCGATTTCAGACATCATTACCGTGATGGGGGGAGTCCTCGCCCCAAGGTCGATCACGGCCAATCCGAAGGGTGCAGAACCTATTGGGAGGTGTTTGAGTGCTTCGCCTGCAAAACGTCAGCATACCTATTACGGAGAAAGTCACATACTAGAAGGGGTCTCGCTGGAAATGAGGGGGGAATTGATCACCCTTCTGGGACGAAACGGGGCGGGCAAGACTACCACCCTTCGAAGCATCATGGGGATCGTCCGACCAAGCAGAAGCCATCACCTTTGACGGAATCAATATCTGCGGTCAAAAACCCCACAGATCGCCTCCCCCTGGGTGTGGGGTTTGTCCCTGAGGAACGTATGATTCCCCCAGTTTGACGGTCCTGGAAAATCTCTCCCTGCCTTCCAGGGGGTGCGAACTGGGACCTCGAGATCTATCACTACTTTCCCGTTTTACGAGACGCCGTCGCAAGGGGTCCGACATCTCCGGCGGTGAGCAACAGACATGCTCGGCCATTGCCCGCGTCATGACCATGGACCTCAAGCTCATACTGCTCGACGAGCCTACGGAGGGCCTGGCCCCATGCTGGTCCGGAAGTCGCTACCATATTGAAATCCGCAAAACGGGCATCACCATCCTTTAGTGGAACAAAACACCCGCTTTCCACTGGGGTCTTCCGACAAGCACTCGTGCCTATAAGCGCGGTGGCTAGTGAAAGAGACCGACGAAGAATTCAGGGCCAATGAGGAGGGGGTCCGGCAAGTATTTCGGGGGGTGTGAGGGAATGTTGAAACGGTGAAAGGGAGAGGAATGGGGATGTGGGGGAATGAGGGCGTCATCGATCTTAATGGACTCGTAAACCTCGTCATTCCCGCGCAGGCGGGAATCCAGGTTATGCCAACGAATTAAAGCACTAAATACAGTTTTCAGCGGGAATAACGAAAAAGTGTGCCTTCGAAATTGTTACGATTTCATGGATTTTTAACCTTCTAAGGAGATAAGTCGTTATAAGTAAAGTGAAAAGGGGTTTTCATTTCCGGCGGTAATTTTTTTGTCCTTGGGTTTAATGATTCTTACGGTCTCATCGGTTTTGGCGGCTCATACACTTAAGATCGGCCACGTAACAGGATATGTCGGCCCCTATCCATAGGGATACATCATGCCACCAAGATGGCTCATTTTGGCGGCAAGGGTCCGTATGGGCATGAATATTGAATTAATTTACCGGGAGCATCGGCGATATGGCCAATCAAAAGGCCATAGAGTTGTATGAAAAGGAAAAGGTGGACGTCATCCTTAATTGTGTGGCACCGCACGGGTTTAGCCGTATCCAACCAGGCCCAGCGGCTGCAAGAAACTTTTTTCGCCGTCGCCTCAGGCACCACGCGCGCCCGCGACCGTGCAGAGACCGATACCTTTCACTAGGCTTGCGACAAGGCTATCTTCTGGCTACGGCGGCCGGCGCCTGGGCGGCCGGTTTGGGCAAGAAGTCATACCATCAGCCACCGTACCTAGGGGACACGACTTGTTAAAGCATTTCAGCAATGCCTTGAAGAAAAGGAACGGGAGTTTACTTGGAAACGAAATGGTCGCTTTGGGGGCCTCGGATTTCAGCCCCTATCTTTTAAAGGCCATGAATGCCAAACCGGATGTGGTGGCCTTGCTCAACGCGGACACGGTCAACTCCACCAAACGGCCGTGGAATTCGGGGTGAAGAAATCGGCCAAGATCGTTCACGCCTTATTGTTTCCTGAAGATATCAAGGCCACCGTCGAAGTGATTCCCTGCAACCGCCTCCTGGAGCTGGAAGGTGGACAATCCGGGGGCCAAGGAATTTGTAGCCAAGTGGATGAAAAAATACGGCAAGTTTCCGCCCCCAAATGGCTGAACGCTCCAATTACAGTTGTGTAACCCAGTATCTGCAGGCCGTTAAAAGGGCGGGGAGCAAAGACCCCAAGTCCGTGGTCAAGGCCCTGGAAGGGCACAAGTTCAATGGATTTTTTTTGCCAATCCAGGAGCCGGCCGAGGACCTGCGGGGTGGC
>CAWIRY010000178.1:0-78566 GCA_963838485.1 uncultured delta proteobacterium
CTCGATGTCGCGGGCCGGTCCGTACACCTCCTCGCAGCGGGCGGCGAGCACGTTCAGCGACTCCAGCTGACGGTCGTCCAGGCAGAGGGCCTCGACGAGCCCGGGTTCCACCTCCTGCTCGACCGTGCCGCCGTCGGCCTCGGCGCGGATGGCGACCTTCTTGAGCCCTGGGGTTCGCTCGAGCACTTCTCCTGAGCGGTCCACACGGAAGTGGTCGGGGATCACCCCGGCCGCGACCACCGCCTCACCCCAGCCCCCAGCTGGCCTCGATCAGTCGTTCGTCGGCTCCGTTGATGGGGTTCTGAGTGAACATCACGCCGGCGACGGTGGGGTTGAGGAGGGCCTGGACGACGACCCCGACGCTCGGCCGGTCGAAGAGACCAACCCGCTTGCGGTAGGTGATCACCGAGTCGGAGTTGGCCGACCACCAGATCTGCCTGATAGCGGCGCTGAGATCTGTGGTCGAGGGGACGTTGAGCAGCGTCAGGTGCTGGCCGCAAAGCTGGCATCGGCGCTGTCCTCGTCGACCGCTGATGATCGAACCGCGAGCGGACCGGTGAGGAACCGCACCGACTCCATGACTTCGCCTATCGCGTCCTCCCGCCCGGCGGCCACCGCCTCGGTCACTTCGCCGGCGAGCGCAACTCCGAGCGGGATCGGAAGACCCGCTCGGCGGACCTCTCCAGGCCGACCGCCTTGGCGCCGAAGGTCGCTTCGTCATGGGCGCTTGCCAGCGGAACTACCAGCGTCACGTGTAGATCGTCACTTCACCCGCATCGCCATCGACGAACGGTCGCGCCGTCGGGAATTCGCTCGGTCAGCTTCCGGGTCCCGACCACGCCCGGGATCCCGTACTCCCACGCCACGATCACCAAGTCGGAGAGCAGCCCACCGCTGTCGGTCACAATGGCGCCGAGTAGCGGCAGCAGGATGTTGAACGCCTCAGTCGTGGACTCCGTCACCAGAACGTCGCCCTCGACGATTCAGTCGAAATCCGATGGTCCGGACGCGGCGGGCCGGCCCTTCGTATTCACCTCCGCTGGCCGCCAATCCCCGCAAGAGCTTTTCTTCCTGTGGCGCCTGCCGGACTCCGAAGACTACCCCAAGGCAACCATGAGGTCGCCCGCATTAGCGCCTCGCCGGGCGGCAGTCCCGAGGGGTCGGGTGGAGGCGATGGGGGCGGACCCAACACCGGCGGGGCATCCTTGGCGGTATGGGAGGTGCGGTACTCGAACGCGCCGCCAGTTCCTCTCCGGAAGGGCCACCGTACCCGGACGGCATCGAAACCATTTCGTCGAAGCCGGCGTCGATGAAGTGTTCGGGATCGTCTATCCGGCCTGCGCCGGCCAGCCGGCGACCGGCCCCGAGCACCGCTCGGCGGGCAATGCCCGAGGCCCAGATGTCGCTGAAGACCCCCCGCTCGTCGCGGATGCGGTACGTGACCAGGGCTTCGCCGAGCAACTCGTCGAACTGGGCCCGATGTGCTTCCTCGGGCGCCTGCTGTACCGGATGTCGGCGATGCGGCGTCGACGTCGGCCGCCGGCCCGCCCTTCTTCTGGACGGCGGTTTCGAATGGCCCGGAGGGAGGAGCCATCCGGCAACTCCACACCGTAGCGCCCGGATATGTCGAATCCGTCGAGCAGCCGGTAGCCGACCAGATCGAGATAACCGAACAGCTTGCTGACGTCATTGTCCGCGAGCGGAGCTGGTCGAGGCGCGGCCTCGTCGATCTTCTCCCCTCGACCTCGGTATGGCCGAGCATCAGCCATTGAAGCTGGTGATCGACTCATCAAGCCGCTCGAAGCTCCGGCCGAGACGGGAGCAGCGCCGCGCATCATCCCCAGCACCTCCGACGGTGGCACGCCCGTCCAGTCCGACAGGTGGGCGAGCAGGTCGCCGACCGAGAGCATCGCCGCACCGGTAAAACGCATGTGCTGGTAGATCATCCGGGCATGGTGGATCACAACGACTGGTCAGGTACGCCACCAGCTCGGCGTCAGAAGGGCGTCGGGATCCACGGACTGCAGCTCCCGGTGGATCTTGACGGCCGCCGGTTTGGCCACTTCGTCCCACTCCCGGAGCGAAGCCGTTGACGTATGCCGTTTCGAGCGAGATCAGCATCCCGTAGAAGCGGCTGAAGTCTGCGACGCCGAGCTCCAACGCCTCGGGGTGTGTTTCCGCCCAGTACCTCGTCACCGGTCGTGGGCGGATGCGTCAAGCTTCCATGACCCAGGGGCCGGGGGCTCAAAGCGAAGGTCGGTTGCCTCGTCCAGCCCGCGTATTGCACGCGCCTTTCCCTGTCGATGTTTGTCTCCGCCGCGTGGAGAATCCGACGAGCACCCTAACTCATGGCGGACCCGCATGTCCAGACCCTAAGCTTCGACGGATGTCAGGCCACCAGCCAGCCGCGCGTGGCTACCGGCGGCTCCGCGCGACGCGGCTCCTATCGGCACGCTCATCATCGTCGTGATCGGCGCCGCCGCGACCCTTTGGGCCGACTCAGCGCGCTGGTTCAAGCACCGTGGAACACGATCACAAGCATCTCGGTCGGGTAGCTTCGTGGCCGGAATCGTGCTGATCACGATTCAGACGACCACGACGAGCCCTACTCGATCCTCCGCTACGGGTACCCCGACGCGCCGCTGGCGGGAGGTGCTTGCCTGTTATGCCGCGGCGGTCGCGCTGAACTTCGTCCTGCCGGTCATGGGGACACTCGTGGTAATGATGATGATGTTCGCGACGATCATCGCCGCCGCCACATTCGCGGGGATTCTGGCGCCTATCTGGTTCAGAAAGCTTCTTCCACACGCTCATTCGGAACGGCGGTCTACGTTTACCTGTTTCTGACGGTGGGGAACCTTCAAGCTCCAGTTCGGCTTTGTCGGATCGCAGCCGTGGGCCATCCTACTGCTCGTGGCAGCCGGTGTGCTGCTGGTCATGGCTTGGGCCGCGTGCTGAGGCCCCGAATTCGAGTGGTGGGAGCAGGCCAAGGCCGGGGGTCAGATCGCGCCGCGCCCTGATACTTCGGGCGGGTGGTCATCCCGGAGGCGATCAGCTCGCTGGCGATGCTCGGGCTGATCGCGGAGTTCCCTGGCGGCTTACAACATCCCGGTCAGCTTTCACACCCTCATGCGCGCGGTGGCCGGGAACTCGATTGCGGAACATCAGCGACCCGGAGGCGCCGGGGTCGTCCAAGGGTTCAACGTCCTGTCACTGAAGGGAGTCACCAGCTCGGCGCTATGCGACCGCCTACTCGGTGGCCCAGCAGCTCGTGACCACGGCATGGAGCATCCTGCTGGCGATCGTGCTGCTGGCGGCCGGGCGGGCAGACGCTTGTTACGGAGTCCTACAGCCAGGCCCGGAGAAGCGCCGAGCATGCGACGGCGCGCAAAGCCAGGAGGCTGGCCAATCGCGAAGCTGCCGGCCTCGGCGACGTGGAAGGATAAGCTCAGGTTGCGCGCGGGTCGCCGTACTCCGCGGCAACGTCACCGGTTCCGGAGGAGCGTTCCTGCAAGTTGACGCTGGCTAGGCTGGGCGGCGTGAAGCACCTGACTGGATCTGCGCAGGCCGCAGTCGGTGTGCCGATCGAGGCAGCCTGGTGTTGCCGTGCCCTGGAAGTCCTACCCGAGCTGGTATGGCGAGGTCGTCAGGGAAGTGAATGTCCTCGAGTCCGGTGAGGACGGACTTCCGCTCAGGGCGGAGACCAAGCTGCACCTCGTACGGACCGGTTGCCAGGAACCTCCATCTGCTCCTCGCCGTGCGGATGTGCCCCTCGCTGGTGCAGCTCAGACACGCGCCCGAAGCGGCGGCGAGCGGCGCGTCGTTCGACGCCACGTGCAGCTCGACGATCGCGCCGGTACTCATCTGTCACTCGAGCTCGACGCGAACATGCCGGTGCCACAGCTCGTCCCGCTGGGAGGTGTCGGCGACGCCTTTGCATCCGGGTTCATGCAGGCCGCGGTCACGAAGCTCGAGTCCGGATCCGCAAGCGGGCGAGCACGGGCGAGCACGGGCGAGCACGGGCGCGTCTTTCTACGTAACGCCGTCGCGCGATCTGACCTCGTCGTCTGTCCGGACGAACGGTTCGCATTGGATTTGCATCGGAGGACCGGGTATAACGCCGAGGGCAGAACGATCTCATGAGGGACGAACGCAGGACGGGGTGGAAATGTGGTGGGAGCGCACGGATGGACGGGGCGTCCGATGACTCGGCGCACGCTTCTGCAGAGAGCCGCGGGGCTCGGGGTGGCCGCGTCAACCCGGGCGCGCTCGACCTGGTCGCGCAGCCGCCCGCAGGGGCGTCAGCGCGACCAGGTCGAGCGCGCCCAGGGTTGACGCGGCCACCCCGAGCCCCGCGGCTCTCTGCAGAAGCGTGCGCCGAGTCATCGGACGCCCCCCCGTCCATCCGTGCGCTCCCACCACATCTCCACCCCGTCCTGCGCTCATTCATGCCTCCATGCGATCGTTCTGCCCTCGGCGTTATACCCGGTCCTCCGATCAGAATCCAATGCGAACCGTTCGTCCGGACAGACGACGAGGTCAGATCGCGCGACGGCGTTACGTAGAAAGACGCGCCCGTGCTCGCCCGTGCTCGCCCGTGCTCGCCCGCTTCAGGATCCGGACTCGAGCTTCGTGACCGCGGCCTGCATGACCCGGATGCAAAGGCGTCGCCGACACCTCCCAGCGGGACGATCTGTGGCACCGGCATGTTCGCGTCGAGCTCGAGTGACAGATGAGTACCGGCGCGATCGTCGAGCTGCCACGTGGCGTCGAACGACGCGCCGCTCGCCGGCCCGCGGGGCACGTGTCTGAGCTGCACCAGCGAGGGGCGGCGAACCCGCACGGCGAGGAGCAGATCGAGGTCCCTGGCAACCGGTCCGTACGAGAGGTGCAGCTTGGTCTCCGCCCTGAGCGGAAGTCCGCTTTACTGGACTCGAGGACATTCACTTCCCTGACGACCTCGCCATACCAGCTCGGGTAGGACTCCAGGGCGGCCAGGAACGCCAGGCACTCCTCGATCGGCACACCGACTGCGGCCTGCGCAGATCCATGCAGGTGCTTCACGCCGCCCAGCCTAGCCAGCGTTGACTTGCAGGAACGCTCCTCCGGAACCGGTGACGTTGCCGCGGAGTACGGCGACCCGCGCGCGACGCTCGGCCTTATCCTTCCACGTCGCCGAGGCCGGCAGCTTCGCGATTGGCCAGCCTCCTGGCTTTGCGCGCCGTCGCACGCTCGGCGCTCTTCTCCGGGCCTGGCTGTAGGACTCCGTGACGAGCGTCTTGCCGCCCGACCAGCCGAACGCACGGACCAGCAGCACGATCGCCAGCAGGATGCTCCATGCCGTGGTCACGATCTGCTGGGCCACCGAGTAGGCGGTCGCATTGGCCGAGCTGGTGATTCCCTTGAGTGACAGGACGTTGAACCTTGGACGACCCCGGCGCCTCCCGGGGTCGCTGATGTCATGTTCGCAATCGAGTTCCCGGCCACCACGCGCATGAGGGTGTGAAAGCTGACCGGGATGTTGTAAGCCGCCAGGAATACCGCGATCAGCCCGAGCATCGCCAGCCAGCTGATCGCCTCCGGGATGACCACCCGCCCGAAGTACAGCCTCGGGCGCAGCACGATCTGACCCCCGGCCTTGGCCTGCTCCCACCACTCGAGGATTCGGGGCCTCAGCACGCGGCCGACCATGACCAGCAGCACACCGGCTGCCACGAGCAGGATCAGGATGGCCCACGGGTGCGATCCGACGAAGCCGAACTGGAGGCTGAAGGATCCCCCCACCGTCAGAAACAGGTAAACGTAGACCGCCGTTCCGATGAGCGTGTAGAAGACTTTCTGAACCAGATAGGCGCCCAGAATCCCCGCGAATGTGGCGGCGGCGATGATCGTCGCGAACATCATCATCATCACGAGTGTCCCCAGGTTCGCCGGCAGGACGAAGTTCAGCGCGACCGCCGCGGCATAACAGGCAAGCACCTCCCGCCAGCGGACGCCCGAGTCGGGGTACCCGTAGCGGAGGATCGAGTACCAGGCGAAAGCTGTCGTGGTCGTCTGAATCGTGATCAGCACGATTCCGGCCAGCAGGTACCCGACCGAGATGCTTGTGATCGTGTTCCACAGGTGCTTGAACCACGCGCTGATGTCCCAGCCCAAAAGGGTCGCGGCGGCGCCGATCACGACGATGATGAGCGTGCCGATCAGGAGCCGCGTCGCGCGGAGCCGCCGGTAGCCACGCGCGGCTGGCTGGTGGCCTGACATCCGTCGAAGCTTAGGGTCTGGACATGCGGGGTCCGCATGCGTTAGGAATCAGGTGCTCGTGCGGGTTCTCCACGCGGCGACAAACATCGATAGGGAAAGGCGCGTGCAATGACCCAGGCTGAGACGGCGACCGACCTTCGCTTTGAGCCCCCGGCCCCTGGGTCGTGGAAGCTTGACGCGGTCCACTTCCCACGACCGGTGACGAGGTACTGGGCGGAAACACACCCCGAGGCGTTCAAGCTCGGCGTCGCAGACTTCAGCCGCTTCTACGGGATGCTGATCTCGCTCGAAACGGCATACGTCAACGGCTTCGCCTACATGCTGGCGGCACCTGTCCCGGAGGAGGAGATCCCGGCACGGATCCAGCGCGCCGAGGAGCTGTTTCAACGAAAGCTCTGGCGCGAGCAGCTCCGCGAATGGGACGAGGTCGTCAAGCCGGCCTCGATCGCCGCTCACCGGGAGGTACAGGCGGTGGATCCCGAGCAGCTCACCGATCGAGAGCTGGGCTGCGTACATGACCCGCTGCCACGCCCACCATGCGAGGATGATCTCCCAGCACATGCGCTTCACCGCCGCGGCCACGGTGCCCACCGGAGACTTCCTCGCACACGTCGGGGACTGGACCAGCCTTCCGACCGCCGACCTGCTCGGCCTGCTGCGCGGCACGGCCCCCGTGTCAGCGGGAGCGTCGTCCGAGCTCGAGCGGCTCGTCGCAGCAATCGCGCAGGATGCTCGGGCTCGGGAGCTCATGGAGTCCGATGGCGACCCCGGTCGCGTGCTCGAAGAGCTGCGCTCCCTGGAGGGAGACGCGGGTGCGGCCGTCGGCGCCTACCTCGACCTGGTCGGCTGGCGGCTTCTCGACGGCTTCGACATCTCGGGTCCGTGCGCGCTCGAGCTGCCCGACGTGCTCCTGCGGGCAATCCGGATAGCTGCCACGGGGCGGGACGCCGAGGCGTCGAACGTCGACGAGCTGATCGCCGGAGTCCGGAGCAAGGTCCCAGAGGCGCATCAGGCCGAGTTCGACGAGTTGCTCGGGGAGGCGCGGCTGACATACCGGATCCGCGACGAGCGCGGCGTCTTCAGCGACATCTGGGCCTCGGGCCTGATGCGACGGGCGGTGCTCGCGGGCGGACGCCGGCTCGCCGCCAGGGGCCGGATCGGCGAGCCCGAGCATCTCGTTGACGCCAGCGTCGCGGAGATGGGCTCACTGATGTCCGGCGCGGACGAGCCCACGGCCGAGGACCTCGCGGCCCGCGCCGAGTACCGCGCCTCGCACAGCGCCAAGGAGGCCCCGGCGAGCCTGGGCGATCCGCCGCCCTCCCCGCCGGACCCGTCCGCACTGCCCCCGGCGGCCGCACGGGTCATGCGCGCCATGGGCATCGTGATGGGGGAAATGCTTGCAGCTCCGAAGCGCAGCACGAGGCGGACGTGCTGCGCGGGCTGGCGGCAAGCACCGGCGTGTACGAAGGGCCCGCACGCCGCGTCTCGGGGCCCGCCGAGTTCGACCGGATCGTCCGCTGGGACGTCCTCGCGACAGAGTCGACGAGCGAGGCGTTCAACATCCTGCTGCCGCTGCTCGGCGCGCTCGTGACGGACAGCGGCGGCCTGCTCTCCCACTCCGCGATCGTCGCGCGCGAGTACGGCATTCCAGGCGTGGTCGGAACTCGCGAGGCGACCGAGCGCATCGCGGACGGAGCGCGGTTGCGGGTTGACGGCGATGCCGGAGAGGTGACGGTGCTGGCGTGAGCGAGGTCGTCGCGCTCGCGGATGCCCACGACACCGCCGTCTTCGGGTCGAAGGCGGTCGGGTTGGGGCAGGCGATCCGGACGCGCTTCTGGTCCCGCCTGGCGTTGCGCTCGGCGGCGCCGTCGTTGAGGCCGTCGCCAGCGGGGACGAGCGCGCGATCGAGCATGTGACGAAGTTGGTGCGCCCGTTGGGAGGCCCGCTCGCGGTGCGCTCCTCGGCCGTGGACGAGGACGGCGCCGAGGCGAGCTTCGCCGGACAGCATCTGACGCTGCTCAACGTCACGGTCTCGGATGAGCTCACCGGCGCGTTGAGCGAGATCTGGTGGTCGGCGAACTCCGACTCCGCGATCACATACCGGCAGCGCGTCGGGCTCTTCACCCGGCCGAGCGTCGGCGTCGTGGTTCAGGTCCTCGTCGACCCCGACACAGCCGGCGTGATGTTCACGCAGAACCCGATCAACGGGGCGGACGAGCGGGTGATCGAGGCGAGCTGGGGTCTCGGAGAGGCCGTCGTCGCGGGCCGCGTGATTCCCGATCACTACCGCGTCGCCCGTTCGGGCGAGGTGCTCGAGCGCCACGCCGGGGCGCAAGAGCATCATGTTCCGCTCGCTTCCGGAGGGGGGGACGGTCGAGGAGGAGGTCGCCCCCGAGCTCGTCGAACGGCTCTGTCTCGACGACCGCCAGCTCGGGGAGCTGAGCGCCCTTGCCGATCGCTGCGAGCAGGTCTACGGGCCGGCTCGGGACATCGAGTGGGCGAGCGCCGGCGGGACGCTGTACCTGTTGCAGTGCAGAGCCGTCACGAGGGCGGGGCATGACGGCAGACCTGGCCCATGCCCCCGGGGCCCAGCCTGGCTTGCGCTCGCCACCGCGCTTGGCGGAACGGGGGTGATGTTCGCATGACCGGTGCGCCGATCGAGGTGCTCGAGCGCGTGCCGCTGTTCGCCGACCTGAGCACGGACGAGCTCGAACGGATTGCGAGCGTGTTCAAGGAGCGGCGGTTCTCCGCAGGCGAAACGGCCATCCAGCAGGGCTCCGGGGCAGCCGCGTTCTTCGTGATCGACTCCGGCGAGGCGAGAGTGCTCGTCGGCGGCAACGAGCAAAGGGTCCTCAGGTCCGGGGACTACTTCGGCGAGATGGCCCTGATCGACGCGGGCACGCGCACGGCTACAGTGATCGCCTCCAGTGAGCTCGTCTGCTCCGGCGTCACTTTCTGGGACTTCCGGCCGATCGTCGAGGCGAATGGCGTGATCGGCTGGAAGCTGCTGCAGTCGATGCTGGAGATATATCGCTCCGAGCGGGAGGAGTAGACGACGACCGCCGGTGATGACTGCGCGCAAGGTCGCCCGACCGCGGTGCGGCCTCGCAGCGAGTTCCTTCAATTTGGCCTTCCAGAACGCATCGAAATCGGCCGGCGGCGGCGCGGCCGGCAGGATTTTATCCGGCGCGGCGACAGCGCCGCCAACGGCACGATTGGTGTCGTTCTCCGGCTGCCACCGCACTTCGACCAGCATTGTGTTCGGCTGGTCAAACTTCGACTCCAGCGTGGCGACATCGTTGCTGAAGGTTAAGTTGCCCTGTCCCGCGTCCGTCTGACCGCCGCTTTTGAGGATGTAATGCGCGGCGGGCACATTGGTGCCGCCTTTCCATTCGACCACCCAATGAACGGTGTCACCGACCTGATAGACGCCGCCTGGTTTGTCCGGCGCGACCATCATTGGCTGCGCGCAAAAGAAATTCGCCACCGCCAAAAAAAACGACGCAATAATAAAATTGGAAGCGTTCCCTAAGTAATGGGTTCAAGGATTCCAGGATTCGAGGGTTCAAGGGTTTTTAATTCCATGCCTTTCACTCGAATCCTTGGCCCCTTGACCCCTCGAATCCTTCTTTTTTGTTCAACCCCCGATTTTAGACATCTGGCGCTGGCACTTTCTGGGAAGGGGACTCAACTCAACCGGGTGTTCTTTGGGCTTTTGGGCGATGGCCTCCTGGATGACCGCCTCCAAAACCTCGTCCGAGGCTCCCTGGCGCAGGGGGGTTCGCAAGTCGCTTTCGTTATCGGAAAAGATACAGACCCTCAGCCGCCCTTCGGCCGTCAACCGGAGCCGGTTGCAGGTGGGACAAAAATGATCGCTGATGGGGCTGATCAAACCGATTTCACCGGCGGCCCCCTCGTAAGCCATCCGTTTGGCCGGCCCGTCTAAGCCATGGCCGTTAACCGGGGAAAGGGGCCCCAGGGTCTGCAATGTTTTCAGGATCTCTTCTGAAGAAAGAAACCGTTCAGTCTTCCAGCCATTTTCCTGTCCCACCGGCATAAATTCGATAAAGCGTATATGGTAAGGTTTTTCATAAGACAGGCGGCCGAAAGAAAGGATCTCATCGTCGTTGATCCCCTTCAAGGCCACCACATTGATTTTGATCGGCGAAAACCCGACTCGTTGCGCCTCTTGAATGCCTTCCCAGACCCGGTCAAAAAATCATACCGGGTGATCTCGGCATATTTTTGGGGATTCAAGGTGTCCAGGCTGATGTTGATCCTCTTGACGCCCGCCTCCCACAAGGCCTGGGCCTGCTCGGCTAAAAGCACCCCGTTCGTGGTCAGGCTGATGTCCCGGATACCCGATATCTTTCGGAGAGAAGAGATAAAGCCCAGTATGTTTTTTCGAACCAGGGGTTCCCCCCCGGTGAGACGGATTTTTTCAATACCTAACCGGACACCCAACCGGGTCAACCTTAACAGTTCTTCATAGGTCAGTATGTCCTCATGGATCAGTTTCGGAACCCCCTGTTCGGGCATGCAATAAACGCAGCGCAGGTTGCAGCGGTCGGTTAAAGAGATCCTCAAATAATTAAGACGTCGGTTATAAGGGTCCAGGAGCATGTTTGAACATCCATCGGTTTTAAGGTTGCATAATTATGTCTTTTTTTACATAATAGTGTCTGAAAGAACTTCTGTCAACTTTTAGCTGATGACCCTATAGGGATCATCTTCAAAAGAGCCGGCGATGATCGAAGGATTCAAGGGAAAATCAGAAGGCTTTTCTCAAAAATCAATCACTTGACTCCTTGAATCCCTGAATCCTCGATCACTTCTCCTAACTAATTAGGAGAGAACCAAAATTATATTCTATGAAACCATTCTTCCAGGTCAAAACATCAAAAGAAGTATTTCAAATCATTGAAACCTTCACTTCTCTGTCAAAAGAACGGATCCCCCTCCACGAAGGTTTAAACCGGGTCCCGGCCGAAGACATCCTTTCGCCCGAAGACCTCCCCCATTTCCCGAGGGCGACCATGGATGGTTATGCGCTGCGGGCCAGGGATACCTTCGGGGCCTCGGAGGCCGTTCCGGCCCTGGTGACCCTATCTGGAGAGATCGCCATGGGTCAGGAGGTACGGACCCCGGTGGATGCCGGGCATTGTTTCCGTATCGCCACCGGCGGGATGCTGCCGCCTGGTGCCGATGCCGTGGCCATGCTCGAACATTCTCAAATCCTCGATCAGCGAACCATTGAAATCTATAAACCGGTTTCTCCCTTGGATTACGTCATCCAGGTCGGAGAAGACATCAAAAAAGGGCAGCTTGTCCTGCCGGCCGGTCGGCCTCTGCGGCCCCAGGACCTTGGTCTTCTGGCTGGGCTGGGGATCCTGCAGATTTTGGTCTATCGACGGCCCAAGGCGGCCATTATTTCCACCGGAGATGAAGTTGTGCCGATAGAGGAAAAACCCGGCCCCGGGTTTATTCGGGACATTAACGCCGTAACCCTTCAGGCCCTGACGGCTCAGGCCGGGGCCGTCCCGGAATTTTTAGGCCGCACCAAGGACCATTTTATTGACCTGAAGGCCCAATGCCAAAAAGGGCTGGACCGGGCTGATGTAATCCTCATCTCCGGTGGGAGTTCCGTGGGGGCCCGCGATTTCACCCTGGAGGTCATCCACAGTTTCCCCGGGTCCGAAATCCTGGCCCACGGCATCTCCATCAGTCCGGGCAAACCCACCATTCTGGCCCGGATCGAAGACAAGATCCTCTGGGGCCTGCCGGGCCATACCGTTTCGGCCATGGTTATTTTTTCCCTTTTTGTCAGATCCTGTTTAAACCGACTGGAAGGCAAAAAGCCGGGCAGACAAATCTCTATGGTAAAAGCCCGATTGACTCGGAATATCGCTTCGGCCCAGGGGAGAGAAGACTATGTCCGTGTTTCGCTTGTCCAAGGTGAGGCCGGCTGGGAGGCCGTACCGGTCCTCGGAAAATCAGGGCTTATCTCCACCATGGTCCGGGCCGACGGGATCATCAAAATCGATCAAAATTGCGAAGGACTGGAAAAAGGAGAATGGGTGGATGTGCAGTTGTTTTAATACCGTTCGTCGTTTAGCGTTTAGCGTTCGGCGATTATCAGTTTTCTCCTTCTTGGCACCCTCAGGGGCATGATGTATAGTTCGAAAATTGGGTTCGAGAGCTGTGATGGTTTAAGGTGCTGGACCTTGAATCTTATACCCTTGAAGCTTTCAGGAGGAAGACATGAAACGTAAAATCTATCTCCATATGAAACCGCTCATAGAGGCCCAGGATATTTTTTTCAACTGTCTGGACTTTCGCCGGATGTTGGAAAAGGAACGGTATCCCGACCCCGGAAGGCCGGGGACGGATCCTGGCGGAGCCGGTCTTTGCCTGCTTTTCTTCGCCCAACTTCCATGCCGCCGCTATGGACGGGATTGCCCTGAAGGCCGAAGACACCTTCGGGACCACCATCGACCGGCCCAAACAATTTCAAATCGGCCGGGAGGCCTTTTGGATCAACACCGGTCAGCCCATGCCGGCCGGGACCAATGCGGTGATCATGGTTGAACAGGTTCTTCAGATGGAAGGAGATCGGGTGGAACTCCAGGCGGCGGCCTATCCCTGGCAATATGTGCGCAAAATGGGGGAGGATTTGGTGGCCACCGAGCTCCTTTTACCCCAGGGGCATCGCATCACGGCCTATGACCTGGGTGCCTTGATTGCCGGAGGGGTCTTTGAAATCTGGGCGGTTCAGAAACCCAAGGTCGTCCTGATCCCTACCGGGTCCGAATTGGTTGAATGGGATGAGGTGAAGGATAGACCCCTGCCCCCGGGAAAGGTCCCGGAATACAATACCCTGATCCTTTCCGGACTGGTGCACGAATGCGGGGGGGAATCGATTCGTTGGCCCATTGTTCAGGACGAAAAAGAATTTATCCGGGAAGCCCTGGCCGAAGCCTTGACCACGGACAGTCACATGGTCATCGTCAACGCCGGCCTTCGGCCGGCAGCAGGGATTACAGCTTGGCGGCCATTGAGAGTCTGGGAAGGTTCTGGTCCACGGAGTGACCATCATGCCCGGAAAGCCCACCATCCTGGGAATTATTCAAGGCAAGCCGGTGATCGGCAATCCGGGGTACCCCGTTTCGGCCACCATCTCTTTTGAACAGTTCGCCCGTCCGGTGCTTTATAAGATGCAGGGGGCCCGTGCCAGAACGGAAAAAGGTGTCGGTTTATCCGGCCCGGTCTTTCCCTTCCAAATTGGGACAGGAAGAATTTTTACGGGTCAATCTGGGTCTGGTGGGGGATAAGGTCATTGCCAATCCTTTGCCCCGGGGGGCCGGGACCATCACTTCCCTGACCCGGGCCGACGGCTTCATTCGCATCCCCATGAATTCGGAGGGGATCAATATGGAAGAGCCGGTCCAGGCCGAACTGTTGCGGGAGGAAGAAGTCCTGGCTTCGAACGGTAGTCATTGTCGGCAGCCATGACAATACCCTGGACCTCTTGGGAAATTTTTTAACCAGGCAATTTCCGAATTTCCGCCTGACCTCCAGTAATGTGGGCAGTACCGGAGGTTTGATGGCCCTTAAACGGGGAATCGCCCATGTGGCCGGTTCTCATTTGCTTGATCCGGAAACCGGAAAGTATAACACCACTTATATCCGGCGATTGATACCCGACGTGCCGGTAAAGGGGATCAATCTGGTCTTGCGTCAGCAGGGATTGATCCTGGCCAAAGGAAATCCCCAAAAAATTATTGGGCTGGAAGACCTGGTTCGAAAAGACCTCTCCTTCATCAACCGCCAGGCCGGGTCCGGGACGCGCATATTATTGGATTTTCGTCTCAAGGAATCAGGTCTTGATTCCTCCCTGATCCGCGGCTATGAAGAGGAGGAATTCACCCACATGGCCGTGGCCGTGGCCGTGTTAAGCGGCCGGGCCGACGTGGGTTTAGGGATTTATGCCGCGGCCCTGGGCCTTAAATTTGGATTTTATTCCCGTGGTCCAGGAGGAATATGATCTGGTCATTCCGGAAAGATACTGGGAAGAAGAAAAAATTCAGGCCCTGCTTTCCGTAATCCGCTCCAAAGATTTTCAGGAGGCCGTCAAGGCCCTGGGCGGCTATGACCTTTCCCTTACCGGAGCCGTTGTTTTTTGAAGGACCTTGACCTTGAAGGCCGTCAACATTCTGAGCCGCCGGGTAAACCCGGATAGCGATTGACGGCTGTAATGATGGCTTTACCCCGAAGGCCGCCGGAAAGATTTTTAAGGGAATAATGGAACCCTACCGAATTAACAAAGGAGAACGTCAATGAAGTTGTTTGAACCGATTATCATCAGGGGCATGAGGTTAAGAAATCGTATCGTCCTGCCGGCCATGCAACTGATGCTGGGATTAAAAAACCGGCGGGCCCGCGCTTTTTATTTAGAAAGGGCCAGGGGGGGCGTGGGGGCCATCATCATGTGCGCCACTTCAGTGGACCTCTTTATTGACGATGCGGCCTGGGGTCGGACCGAAGGTGTTCGCCGGTTTATAGAAGGCATGCAATCTTTTACCCGGGAGGTCAGGGAGGCCGGGGCCCGGATAGGCATCCAACTCTGGCACGGGAACCAGTTACCCGCCGGGAGCGGGGCCGCAATGGTTCCCGGCGGCCAATGGGTGGCCCCTTCGCCGGTGGACGAGAAGAGGGCCTTGACCCGGGAGGAGGTTCAATCCATTATACACAAATTTGCTTTGGCCTCGGCTGCGGCCAGGGAATCGGGCTTCGATTTTATAGAAGTCCATGGCGCCCATGGCTATCTTGTCTGCCAGTTTTTTTCAGGGGCGGACAATAAGCGGACAGACCGATACGGGGGCGATCTCCAGGGGAGGATGCGCTTTGGCCTGGAAACGGTCAGCTCTATAAGACAAGCCGTGGGAAACGATTTCCCCGTCTTTTACCGGATCGGCGCGGAGGAGAAGAGGCCCGGCGGCATCACTATCAAAGAGAGCCAGTCCTTTGCCTTGGAACTGGAGAAAGCCGGGGTCGATACCTTTGATGTCTCCATAGGTCTTCCGACGGGAAGGAACGCCTCACCCAGCAAGCGGGCCAAGATGGGCACCTTCGTTTTTTTGGCGGAGGCCATAAAAAAGGTGGTTTCCGTTCCCGTCATGGCCGTGGGCCGGATTAATCTGCCGGAAGTAGCCGAGTCGATTTTGGAAGAAGGCCGGGCCGACCTCATCGGCATCGCCCGGCAGTTGGTCACCGATCCGGAGTGGCCGAACAAAGTCATGGAAGGCCGAGCCGGGGAGATCGTGGCCTGCAATTCGTGCAATGCCTGTTTTACGCCTATGCGGAGCGGTACATGGAAACCCGGCGACCCCATCTGTACGGTCAATGAGCGGGCCGGCAGAGAGGTCGACGCTTCTTTTTGTCCTTGACCCTTGTTGATGGGATATTTATATTAAAAATCAGGAAGAAATTGGAGCAATCGGCAGGGGAAAACAAAACGCCATCAATCCGAAATCGGCCAAAGAAATTTTCTTTGGAAAAGGAGGAGGTTAACCATGCTTACCGATAATCTGATCCCGAATATTGAACACCGACTTTCCACTTGGATAAGGATTCAAGAGAGGCTGAAAAAAGAACCGCGACTGGAGCAGAAACCGGCGATCACCATTTCCCGGCAGTTCGGCGCCGAAGCCTTTCCTTTGGCCGAGACCCTAAAGGATCTTCTTGAAAAGAAGACAGGGGACTCCTGGACGATCTTCGACAAGGCCCTGATCGAAAAGATAAGCAGCGAGACGTCCCTTTCCGAGCAATTGGTGACCAACATGGGAGACGCCTCCAAGGCCTTAGATGCCCTGGCCACGATGATTCCCGGCATGCATACTCACAGCGATGCCTTTCAGGTCCTGACCCGCTATGTCATTCGGATCGCCCTCGACGGCAACGCCATCATCGTCGGTCGGGGTGGGGCTATCATCACCCAGCACCTTTCCCATTGCTTTCATTTTCGTATCGAGGCGCCTTTGGAACACCGAATGCGCTCCATCCAGAAACGTCTGAATATTCCTTATGAGAAGTCGAAAAAATTGGTGATCGATAACCAGAAGATCAGCGAACGGTTCATCGAGGACCTCCTCAACAGCTCGATTGCCGACACCCGTTTCTATCATGCTCTGTTTAACAGCAGCAAGAGCGAGGTCTCGAGAATTGCTCGCAGCATTCTGAACCTGGTCTTCGAATATTAGGCGTCACTCAGGGATCTCGGAAAAGAAAAGGACGGTACTTAAGTTTTATCCGGGCTAAGGCATTTTATAAACCAAGGAATTAATATTCATACCGGCCCCGACGGAAGCAAAGACCGCGATATCTCCTGAATGAAGGACATGGTTGTTCAGCTTTCCCTTTTGCAGGAGATCAAAGAGGGTGGGCAGGGTGGCCACCGAGCTGTTTCCCAGCCAGGAAATCGTCATGGGCATGATGTCCGCCGGGCTTTTGTCTATCCGGTATAATTTGAACAATCGTTTCAGGATGGCTTCGTCCATCTTTTGATTGGCCTGGTGAATGAGGACTTTTTTCACGTCGGACAAGGAAAGCCCGGCCTTATCCAGACTTTGTTTTACTGTTTCGGCCACTGTTTTGACGGCGTATTTATATATCTCATGGCCGTTCATTTTGAGAAACAGCCTGTTTTCATAGGAACCGGGTTTATACGATGGGCCCATCCGCAGCAGATAGGCCTCGTCAAAGGTGTCCGAGCGGGTGACATGGGCCAGGATTCCCACCTCTCGGTCGGTGGCTTCAACCAGGGCGGCACCGGCCCCGTCTGAGTAGATCATACTGTCTTTGTCATGGGGATCGGAAATCCTGGAAAGAGTTTCCGCCCCGATGACCAGCACCTTTTTGGCGTCACCGGACTTGATATAATAATTGGCCAGGATCATACCGAGCAGCCAGCCGGGACAGCCGAAGAGGGCATCATAGGCAACGGTATAGGGGTTCTTTATCCTTAATTTGTGCTTTACCCGGGCTGCGATGGAGGGGACCATATCGGATCTTGGGTTATCGTCTTTCACGTCTCCGAAATTATGGCCCACGATGATGTAATCGAGACTTTCCTTATCCACTCCCTCCAAAGCGGCTTCAGCCGCTAAAAAGGCGATATCCGATATGACCAGATTATCGGTCACCACCTTTCTTTCGTTGATGCAGGTTATTTCCTTGAATTTTTCAATGGTAATGGCGTTCGGTTTTTCCAGCTTCTTCCCGTCGGCACCATAGAATTCATGGTCCAGGAAATACTCATTGGCGATGTTTACCGTCGGAATATAGCTGCCCGTTCCCGTAATAATCGTATTCGGCATAAAAAAGTCAGACTCCCTTATCTGAGAATGTTAGAAAAATTTGCTTACCTGTGGAAGGCTTTTTCTGAGGATTTGAGAGGGTATTGGCTAAAACATCAAAGTCCTGCAGGGGAGGTGAGTTCGGCCTTGAGTCCTCGTAAGGAAAAGTGAGGCTTCCGGGACTATATCACCCAAGTCCATTCCAATTAAATAATTATTTTACCATAAAAAGAATAGGGGGTAAAGAAGAAAAAGAGCCCCCTTGATGGTCTTAGCCAGCCCGTATCTGGTAATGTCCTAATTTGCTAAGACACTACCCCGTTTCTTTTTGCCTTGACATCAAAGCGCCGCCGGGTTATATTACCTTTCAAAAGGCCATGAAGGCTAAACTCGGGTTGCAGCCCGAGAGAACTTCGTGGCCTTTTTTGTTTTCAGTTGGTTGCCTAAACGAGGGTGTATTTTTGATAAGCCAATAAAATAATAATGAAAATTAGGACATTGAAAAAAGGTTATGCACATCCCGGATGGATTTTTAACGAATGCCATTAACCTGACCACGGCCGGAATTTCCGGGTTAACCTTGGCCCTGGCCCTTAAAAAGGCCAAACAGGAACTGTCGGAAAAAGAAATTCCCCTGGTAGGGGTCACAGCCGCCTTTATTTTTGCCGCCCAGATGATCAATTTTCCGGTGGCCGGGGGAACCAGCGGCCATTTTTTAGGGGCGGCCCTGGCCTCGATTCTGCTGGGACCCTGGCTGAGTTTTATCATCATGTCTTTAGTCCTGGTCTTGCAATGCCTGGGGTTTGCCGACGGTGGATTAACGGCTTTGGGATCCAATATCGTCAACATGGGCATGATCGGAGGGATAGGGGGTTACTTGATGTTCCGTTTTTTTCAATTCCTTTTTCCGAAAAACAGACGGGGATTCCTCCTGGCCTCGGCCCTGGCCTCCTGGTTTTCGGTGGTCCTGGCCTCTTTGGCTTGCGCCCTTGAGCTGGGCCTTTCCGGGACTTCCCCCTACTCCCTGGTCATCCCCTCCATGATGGGCTTCCATGCCTTGATCGGCATGGGGGAGGCCTTGATAACCACGGCTATTTTATCGGCGATTTTGGCGGCCCGTTCTGATTTAATCCGCACCTGGAGGGCGGAAAAGCTGGCAGAAACCCTGTAATCGCAGCCATCAAAGGAGGTGGACTGTCAAGCCCTGGAGGGACGAAATCTTTTGGAGAAGGCATGGAAAAGAATCGCTTGATCTTTAATGGGAGCATGCTATTTATGTTTATCGTTCTTTTTTCTCCCTTATCCCTGAATGCCGAGCACGTGGGTCCTCTGGTGACCGATACCGCCGAGCCCGTGGAAGAAGGTCAGTTTTCTTTTCAGGTGACCTCTTCGCTTTTTATAAAGCAAGGCCGTTATGATCAAGAGGGAGCCCTTAAATATTCCCCCAGCGGAGACCGGGGATATCAGTGGGGTACCATCCTTAAACCCTATTATGGACTGTTTGAGGACTTCGAGGTTTCGGCTGGATTTCCCTTACGGTATAATTGGGTTACTCAAAACGATCGGTCGGCCGGGGATGGCGGGATCGGAGATATCTTAATTGGGGCAAATATCGGTTTGTTGAAAACGACAAAAACGGACCCCGTCCCTCCATTTCCGGGATTGCCAAGATCAAATTTCCTACGGGCAAATATGAGAGGTTGGCGGAAGACCAGTTGGGTGCGGATCAGACCGGAAACGGATCCTATGAATATATCGTAGGGGTGGATGTTTCCAAGTTTTGGGGAAATTGGTCGCTCCACGGCAACCTTTGGTATGATTGGGCGGCTGAAACAACCATTGACGGGATTAAAACCAAGCCCGGGAATATCCTCTATTATAACCTGGCCGTCGAGCGTTCCCTGACTGATCATTGGACCGCTTTGATTGAATTAAACGGCTGGGAACAGGGCCGGACCGAGAGGGATAGCCAAATGGTCGATAAGTCTGAGGCTCGGTCCCTTTCCCTGCTTCCGGCTTTGGAATGGGACCTGAGTAAAAAGACCTTTATCATATTGGGCTGTTCCATACCCATCCTGGGGAAGAACACAGGCTATGGATTTACCCCGACTTTTCAGTTTAATTACTTTTTTTAAGGATTGATGGACTCGTAAAAAGTCATCAAAGAGACGGAGCCGTCAAGGATTGATGATGAGAGAAGGAAGGATGACTCAAAAAAAGTTAATCCTCTGGGGCATTTTCCTGGCCCTGGTCGTAGCGGTTTTCCTTTCACCCTGGGCCTCCACCTTGCCGGACGGTCTGGAGCGGGTGGCCGAGAACCTGGGTTTTGTTAAGAAGGCCGAACCATCCGGGGTGACTTTATGGCAGAAAGCCCCCCTTGCCGACTACAAGATCCCGGGAATTCAAAACGAAGGCTGGGCCAAAGGCTTGTCCGGTCTGTTAGGGACCCTGGTTATCGTCGGGCTGGGCTGGGGCATTGCCCG
This sequence comes from uncultured delta proteobacterium, assembly GCA_963838485.1. Taxonomy (GTDB): domain Bacteria; phylum Desulfobacterota; class RBG-13-43-22; order RBG-13-43-22; family RBG-13-43-22; genus RBG-13-43-22. The sequence goes on from CAWIRY010000178.1 coordinate 20,099, forward strand.
GCTGCTAAAACGCAAAGAAAGTTGAGGGAATATGGAACATTCCTTTTTAGATCGGTACAGCCATCTGGGGAGCATCATCCATAATCTGGATGCCCGGACCAAGGTCCTGGCCTTCCTGACTTTGATCGTGGTCACGGTGTTGACCCCGGCCAACTGCTGGCCGATTTTTCTCCTCCACCTGGTCCTGATCGGGGTCACGCTGATGCTTTCCCGGATCCCGGTCTGCTATGTGCTGACCCGTTCTTTGATCATCCTCCCCTTTGTCCTCATGGTCTCCCTGTTTGTTCCCTTTTTGCCGGCCCACCAGCCGGCCGGCGGCATCAGTTTAGGCTTGGGGTCCCTCTCTTTAGGCCGATCCCATTTACTGGTCTTCTGGAACCTGGTGATCAAGGGTTTTATCGGTGTCCTGGCCATTATTTTGCTTTCCTCAACCACTCCTTTTCCCAGGCTCTTAGAGGCCCTGAAAAAATTCAAAGTTCCCGTGCTTCTGACCCTGCTATTAGGGTTTATCTACCGGTATTTTTTTGTCCTCTTAGATGAAGTCCTGACGGTGAAGCGGGCCGTGGATTCAAGGGGATATCAGGGCCGATCGATCCGGCAGGCCAGGACTTTGGGCCGAATGCTGGGGCAATTATTTTTACGCACCTATGAACGGGGCGAGCGGGTTTATCTGGGAATGGTCGCCCGCGGTTTTCAGGGAGTCCCCAGGACCATAGCCCCTTCTCAGATGCACAGGAATGACTATTTCTTTCTCCTGGCCTTCCTCTTGGTCACCGCCTTTTCTCAATTTCTATTCCGATGAAGGCCGTAGAAATCAGTCACCTCTCCTACGCCTATCCGGACGGCCACCAGGCCCTAACGGATATCAACTTGGTCATTCAAAAGGGGAAATGTCTGGGGCTGGTAGGGCCTAACGGGGCCGGCAAATCCACCTTGTTGCTTCATTTAAACGGGATTTTGTCCGGAAAGACGGGAGAGGTTCGTATCCTGGGGCAAACCATTTCCAAACAGAATCTGAACTGGGTACGCAATCAAGTGGGTCTGGTTTTTCAAAATCCGGATGATCAACTCTTCTGCCCCACTTTGTTTGAAGACGTGGCCTTCGGGCCATTAAACAGCCGGGTTCCGGCCGAAGAGATCCCCGGTCGGGTAGCCGCCGCTTTGGAAAAAGTCGGCTTGAAGGGCTTTGAAGATCGTTCCCCCCATCATATGAGCGTAGGCGAAAAAAGAAAGGCTTCTTTAGCCACCATCCTTTCCATGGACCCGGAAATCATCGCCTTAGATGAGCCTTCGAGTAACCTGGATCCCCGTTCCCGAAAAGAATTGATCGAATTATTGGCCCGTTTTCCTGAAACCCGCGTTATTGCCACCCATGATATGGAAATGATCCTTCAATTGTGTGACCGGGTAGTGGTCTTGACCCAGGGAAAGATAATGGCCACCGGGAGCCCGGAAGAAGTCCTGGCCGATGAATCCTTGTTAAAAACTTATGGTCTGGAACTTCCTGAAATCCTTCGCCTGGTGCCGGCCCGGGATCGAAAGGCCTATATCTCCCGTCTTAAGGAGCCTTGATTATTTTTCCTGGGTGTACAAAACGGCCACTATGCGGGCATTGCCCTCACCCAGGGCACGAACCCGGTGGGGCAGAGAGGAATCATAATAAATCGAATCTTCCGGGGAGAGAAGTTCCCTGTTTTCCCCTAAGAGGACCTCAATTTCTCCGTCCAGAACAAAAATAAATTCCTCCCCGTCATGGGTTGAGGGGGGCTCATCCTGTGAGGTCGGTTCCAAGGTGACCAGAAAAGGTTCCATGTTCCGTTCCTGTTTTTCAGGGGCCAAAGATTCATAAGAATATCCGTAGCGGATGGTTTTTTGAGAACCGTAGCGGGAGACCAGTTTACGATTTTTTTTGTGGACCACGGTATAGGGCTTGGACTCCCCCTGGACCAGCAAATAGCCCATCTTCATCTCCAGGGCCCTGGCCAATTTGACCAAATCCCCAAGGGGGGGGGAGAATTTCTCCGGATTCAATTTGGGCGATAGTCGATTCCGGGAAACCGGTCCGCTGGGACACATCCTGCAAAGAAAGGGCTTTTTCCTGGCGAGTGGCCTTAACCCTGGCCCCAACCGAAAGGGACATGGGGAGATCCTCCCCTTGGCCCGATGAACGGGAAACCCCTTCCAAAAAATCGGCCTCGGCGGTCGGGGCATAATCCTGCATGTTTTCTAACAGGTCGCTATATCCCTTTTCTTTTTTTGAGCCTTCCATAATTCCCCCTCATTCCTCTTTTTCCGACCCTACAGGCCTAAGAAATATACCAGAGGAGTAAAAAGGAAACAAGGACTTTATCAGGCAAAAAGATTTGGCCCGGTAAAAAAGCGCTGGTTTTATGGTGGACAACGATAGAAGGGCCTTTCGACCCCCAACCAACGGGATCCACCTTTGAAGGTTATTAAAAGTGAAGGGAGAGCAAGGGCAAACTTTGTCTTGACAAAATCCTTGAATTTATTATTCTTAATCGAGCCATTTTAAAAATACCCTGATGGATATTCAGGATTATTGGATAGGCGAAAATGAAGATAGGTGTATTATCCGATACTCACTTGACCCAGGTCACCCCGTGGTTAAAGCGTATGCTGAAAACCACCCTGAAGGATGTGGACCTTATCCTTCATGCCGGGGATATGGTGAGTCTCTCCGTTTATGAATTTCTTCAGGAAAGGGCCGTTGAAGCGGTCCAGGGGAACATGGACGAAGGGAATTTAAAAGCCCTCCTTCCTGCTAAAAAAACCTTATCGCTTGGGGGTTATCAGATCGGCCTCATCCATGGCTGGGGACCGGCCGGGGAATTGGAAGACCGTATCCGCCCTGAATTCGACCGAATCGATTGCCTGGTGTTTGGGCACTCCCACAAACCGGCCAATTACCGGTCCGATGGGGTGCTTTTTTTTAATCCCGGTTCAGCTTCGGGGATGGGCTTTTTTCGAAAACCGACCATAGGGATCATCCATATCAATTCCGGTTTAAAGGGAGAGATTCTGGAAATTTAAAATAACAGGAGGGTTCGAGGATTCCAGGATTCGAGGGTTCAAGGGATATAATTTCAATGCCGTTCACTTAAATCCTGGACCCCTGGTCTCCTTGAATCCTTCACGAAGATGCTCGTTTTGTCTCGTGCAATATTCTTTGTCGGATATTTTTTTTGTTTAGAAAGGATATTAAGGTCATGAAGACCTTGTGGGCCCCTTGGCGTATGGAGTACATCCTGAGCGACGTCAAAGAAAAAGGCTGCATTTTTTGTCCAGGGGAAAATGAAGATCTAACCGAACGGACCATCCTCTTTGTGGGGAAGCGGTCATTGGTCATGATGAATAAATACCCCTACATCAATGGCCACTTGTTGGTGGCCCCTTTAAGGCACGTGGCCGCCCCGGATCAATTGGAACCAGAGGAAATGGTTGCCTTGATGACCATGGTCAGCCATTCGATCAATATCCTCAAAAAGGTCATGAAGGCGGACGGAATCAATGTGGGTCTGAATCTGGGAAAGGTGGCCGGGGCCGGGGTAGAGGACCATCTTCATTTCCATGTCGTTCCCCGCTGGCACGGGGATACCAACTTCATGACGGTCTTCGGGGACCTCCGGGTGATCCCCGAGCACATGGGACAAACCTATTCCAGATTACTGCCTTTTTTCAAGAAGGTTAAGGAGGATTCCTATGCGGACCGTTAAGTTATTTTTTTATGGTTTTTTGGCGGTACTTTTTATTATCTTCATCGTTCAAAATTATTCGACTTTAACCTATAGCGTTTCTATTCGATTGAACCTGGGGTTCCTGACCCTGGAATCGATTCCCTTGCCCTTTTTTTTGATTGCCCCCATCCTTTTTTTCTCGGGTCTTCTCTTAGCCACCTTAATCGGTCTGGTTGAAAGACGCCACATGTCCAAGGAACTTAAACAAGCCAAGACCGCCCTCCGGGTCTCCGAACAGAGAACAGGGTCCCAGGATAAGGCAAGCCAAGGGCCGATCCCCACAAACCAGGCTGAAGAGTCCTCTGTGGGGGAAAAACCCCTTAGCCGATTCTGACCTTTTGGTGTATGACCAAGATCACCCCCATGTTGGAGCAATACCTGGAGACCAAAGAAAGGTATCCGGATTATATTCTTTTTTATCAGTTGGGTGATTTTTTTGAAATGTTTTATGAGGATGCCTTATTGGCTTCCCGGATCCTGGAGATCACCCTGACCTCCCGCCACAAAGGAGAGGAGCACCGGGTGCCGATGTGCGGGGTCCCGATCCATGCGGCTTCGGGTTATGTTTCCCGGTTGGTGGAGAAAGGCTACAAGGTGGCCTTATGCGAGCAAGTAGAGGATCCGACCGAGGCCAAGGGGATCGTTCGCCGCGAAGTGACCCGGCTGATCACCCCGGGACTCCATATCGATGAGACTTCCGAAAAAATCAATCGGTATCTTTTATCCCTGTCCTGTCAAGAGGACTGCCTCGGCCTGGCCTCGGTGGATCTGGCCACAGGAGAATTCCGGGCCACGGAAGTGATCGACCGGGAACAGGCCTTTGAGGAGATCGGCCGGATCAATCCTTCGGAAGTCCTGGTCTCCCGAAGTTTAAAGCCAAACCCTTCGGCACAGGCGATCCTTGACCGGTTGTCCCCCTATTTCCTGACCTTCGGGGAGGAAGGGCCCTTTGAATTGAACCGGGCCCAAGATCTGTTGATGAAACATTTCCAGGTCCATTCCCTGGCCGGTTTCGGGACCCATGGGATGACCGAAGGCCTTCGGGCCGCCGGGGCCTTGCTTTTTTACCTGATGGAGACCCAGAAGGGGAGCGTATCTCACCTCCAACCTTTGCAGGTCTACCATCTCTCCCAATTTATGGTCCTTTCCGAAACCACTCAAAGACATTTGGAACTTACCCGGACCTTGTACCGAGGGACGAAGCAAGGCTCCTTGATTTCGGTCCTCGACCGGACCATGACGGCCATGGGCGGTCGAAAACTCCGGCAATGGCTAAACTATCCCTTATTGGATTTGGAAAAGATCAGGGTGCGGCAGGATTTGGGGGAGGCCTTTTTTGAAGATCCGGTCCTGCGCCAATCCCTTCGTTCCCATCTAAAGGAGATTTATGATATTGAAAGGCTGGTAGCCAAGGTCTGCCTCAATCAGGCCGGGCCCAGGGACCTGGTGGCCTTAAAAAATTCCCTGGGTCATCTGCCATCCATCAAAGAACTTCTTAAAGAAAACGCCCACCCGAAATTGCAGGCCCTTGGGGAAGGGCTGGATCCACTGCCCGAGGTGGTCGATCTTATTTCCAGGGCCGTTCTGGATGAGCCTTCCTTGAATTGGAAAGATAAAGAGGCCCGGATCATTCGATTGGGATATGAGGCCCAGTTAGACCAATACCTGACGGTAAGCCGGGAAGGCAAGGAGTGGATCGCCCAATTGGAGGCGAAGGAAAGAAAACGAACCGGCATCAATTCTCTAAAAATAGGCTATAACCGGGTCTTCGGTTACTATATCGAGGTCTCCCGACCCAACCTGTCGCTGGTACCCGCCGATTTTCAGCGAAAACAGACCCTGGTCAACGGTGAACGGTTTCTGACTCCGGAACTCAAGGAATATGAAGTATTGGTTTTAGAGGCCGAAGAAAAGCGCTGGCAACTCGAAGTCCATCTTTTCCATGAGGTCCGTCAGATGGTGGGGAAGGAGAGCGGCCGTCTTCAAAAAACGGCCCAGCTTTTGTCCGACCTGGACGTTCTAACTTCCCTGGCCCAAGTTGCCCAGGAAAACCGATACCAAAGGCCCTCCCTTAATGAAGGGGAAGCCCTTATTTTAAAGGAGAGCCGCCATCCGGTTATTGAAAAAAACCTGCCGGCCCAGCGGTTCGTCCCCAATTCCATCAACCTGGATAATGAAGCGCAGCAGATGATCATCATCACCGGTCCCAACATGGCCGGTAAATCCACGATCCTGCGCCAGGTGGCCTTGATCGTCCTGATGGCCCAGATAGGCTCTTTTGTGCCGGCGGAAGAAGCGACGATCGGTCTGGTCGATCAGATCTTTACCCGGGTGGGGGCTTCGGACGACCTTTCCTCCGGTCAGAGCACCTTTATGGTGGAAATGCAGGAAACCGCTCAAATCCTGCATCAGGCCACCCACCGGAGTCTGGTTTTATTGGATGAAATCGGCCGGGGGACCAGCACCTTTGACGGCCTGAGTATTGCCTGGGCCGTGGCCGAATTTCTCCACGATTTGAAAGGGAAAGGGGTCAAAACCCTTTTCGCCACCCATTATCATGAATTGACCGACTTGACTCAGACCAAAAAAAAGGTTAAAAACTTTCATGTCTCGGTAAAAGAGTATAATCAGCAGATCATCTTTTTGAGAAAGTTGCAAGAGGGCGGCACCAGCCGCAGTTATGGGATTCAGGTGGCCCGGCTGGCAGGCCTCCCCCTCCCGGTGATTGAAAGGGCCAGAGAAGTGCTGAAAAACTTGGAAAGAGGAGAACTGGATGTCTGGGGCCTCCCGTCGTTGATCTCCTCGCAGAAGGCAGGGACTTCTCAAACGGCCCAGATGGAGCTCTTTTCCGGGGCGGAACAAAAACTTCAGGAGCGTGTAAAGGCCCTCTCGATCGATGAATTGAGTCCCCTTCAGGCCTTGATTATTTTAAAAGAATTGAAGGATTTAGTTGAAGAGTCCTAAAATTTCATTTCAGGTTGAACCCTCATGGCCCCGTGGAACTCCGCGGGGCAGGGACCTAAGTTTTTTCCGTCCTGGGGTCATTTCGTTCAGAATCATTTTCTTTCTGATCTGGATATCCTGTTCCCTTTTGGGGTGGGCGGGCCTGGGGATTTCCGCTCCCAACGACCAAGAGTTAGGGATCAAATATAACCAGACCAGGCAAGCCTTCCTGACCTTGAACAAGGCTCCGCAAAGGGTGATCCGTCAGCAATGGCTCCCCCTGCTGGAGGGATTTCGGAATATTTACAAGCGGCACCCCGAGACCGTCTGGGGGGAGAAATCCATGTTCATGGTCGCTCGGATTTATTACCTCCTGTACCAATGGGGCGGGATGGATTCCGACCTGGATTTGGCCCTCGATCACTTTTTACGCTTTGCCAATCATTACCCTCAAAGCCCTATGGCGGATGACGCCCTTTTTCTCTCGGCCGAAATATATTTTTTTTACAAAAACAACCCGGAAACGGCCCGTCAAACGGCCAGCACCCTGATTAAAAATTACCCCCGAGGGGATATGAGAAAAAGGGCCGAAGAGCTCTTGAGGAAAATCGAAAAGGGTTGTCCGACCACCGAGACCAACCAAGTCGATATGGTCAAAGAAGAAGGGACTGCGGAAGACCAAAAGCCTTCCACAGGGGTCGGGAACCCCAAGAAGATTTTTCCTTTAGTCACCGGACTGCGCCATTGGTCCACACCGCAGTACACCCGTATTGTCGTTGACGTGGAAGAAAAGATCTCCTATCGCACAAAATTGCTCAAAAAGGACCCTAAAATCGAAAAACCTGAAAGGCTTTATCTGGACCTATATCCGGCCCGATTGGCCTTGGATCAGGTTTCCCCCCTAACCATCCAGGACGGGCTCTTAAAGGGGGCGCGGATCGGCCAATACGATAGTTCGACGGTGAGATTGGTCCTGGATATCGAAAGCATCAAAGGCTATAAAATATTCTTCCTGGAAAATCCCTTTCGACTGATCGTCGACGTTTCCGGGAAAGAAAAACCACCAGAAGCCCGTGAGCGAGCCCCCGGGAAAAGAGAAAAAGCTTTCCCTGGCCCAGCAATTGGGTCTGGGGGTTAAACGGATCATCATTGACGCCGGTCATGGAGGCAAGGATAAAGGGGCCATCGGCAAGGACGGGTTGTATGAAAAAAATCTGACCTTGAAATTAGCCAAAAAATTAGCTCAAAGGATTCACCAGGATCTTAAAATAGAAACCCTGCTGACCCGGAGGACGGATTGTTTTGTGCCCTTGGAAGAAAGAACGGCCATAGCCAATACCAAGCATGGGGACCTGTTTGTTTCCATTCATATTAATGCCAGTCCCAATCCCCAGGCCGAGGGGGTCGAGACCTACTTCTTAAATCTGGCCACCGATGAGGAATCCATCCGGGTGGCGGCCAGGGAAAATGCCACCTCCACCAAGCGGATCAGCGATATGCAGAAAATACTGAAGGATTTGATGCTCAACACCAAGATCGACGAATCATCCCGCCTGGCCAGTCATGTGCAGGAAATGGTCGTCCAGGCCTTGAATGAAAAATATGCCCCGGTTAAGAACCTCGGGGTCAAACAGGCCCCCTTTTATGTCCTCATCGGGGCCCAGATGCCGGCCATTCTGGCGGAGGTTTCTTTTATTTCCAATGACCGGGAAAGGGAACGATTGAACCAGGATGAATACCTGGATCAGATCGTCGAGGGGCTGTTAAAGGGGATCGATAGCTATATCAAAGAGATCAAGCTAGCCGGGGTAACCAACTGAGGCGGGGGGAAACCCGGATCGCCCGTTGATTTTTGTCTCTCCACTTCTTGACCGTTGTCTTCTATAACTCGGTGCGGGACACCGAGCATTGCTCCCAGACATTTAAAAACAGGATTGATTAACCGATATAACGGTGTTATATTGTATTAAATTAACCGATATACCGATTAATAAACATGGAAGCAAGTAAACTTCTTTAAATACTGAATAGTTACAATAGATTTTGGGCCACGGGGACTGTCGAGGCCGGGATTCCCCGTGAAGTGCTCGCGCGCTGTGCCCGCGAACTGAACCAGAAAGAGATGCTTTTACGATAGGACCACCACTGACCCCACCGGAGACCCCGAAACGAAAAATCGGCATTGATTTTTTTGAGTTATAACCTGTATTGTCATTTTCCGAAGATTAGTTGATCTGGGTAGAATTTGCTGGAGAAAATCAATTCTCTTGATCCTTCACCTACAAATATGCTTGATTGGTATGTGCTTAAATTAACGGTTTGTATGTTGTCAACGATGAGGCCTTCCAGGGGTCCGGTGGAAATGCGGTGGCGGAAATAAGACAATAACCCGGAACGGTGACGGTTAAGGGCCTCGGCCAACTTGGAGAAGTGCGGAAGATTGAATGAGCTGGCTTGTGTGATCCAGGCATCAAGAAATACAGCCCCTGATTGTTCATTGGGTTGATTCCAGAAAGTCCGCAGATCCTCTTTAAGGAGGTAAGCGGCATATAACGGTTCATTGACTTCCATGAGGTCCATAAGCTTTGATAGGGAATATTCATTAAGGGATTCAAGGCCCCGGAGCAAGAGGAACCGGCTTCCCTTGATCACCTGTTTATCCTGGTCATTAAGCTCTCGGGCGATATCTCGTCGGGTTTGATCAATGGCCGTATTGACCATTGACACCACAGGGTAGGGATCATGGACAATATCCACCTCCGGGAAAACTTGGCGGACAGCCTGGAGATAGGCGGGGGACATATCCATGGCCACTGCCAAAGGTTGAACCCTTTTTCGTTTGAGTTTTTCCAAGAACGGGACCAAAGCCTGGGCGTCTTTTCCTTCCTGGGCATGGAGAATCTGGCCGGTTTCCAAATCAAGGACGATGGTCATATAGTGATGCCCTTTCCGCAAGGCAAACTCATCCACGGCAAGATAGCGAACGTTGCTAAATTTTCGTTTTCGGAGTTGATGGGATAGATGTTCTTTAAAGATTTCCTTGACCAAATCCCAACCGACGGCCAGTAACTGGGCCACCTGTTTGATAGGAGCGATTCGACACAAGTCCACAACATAGCGATCAAAAGCCTTTAGCCTTCTGCGTTTGCCCTGGGCAAAGTCGATAGGTTCTCGTAAAGTTCGCCCGCAGGTTCGGCAGTGTTGAAAATGACCATGAAGGACCACCCATTGAGGTCTCCGGCCTACCGGTAGGGCTCGAAAATGACGTTCGAACCGGCCTTCCAAGGTCAGTTGATGCCAGGGAGCATTACATCCAGCGCAAGAACGCTCTTCCCGCTTCTTGGTTACGTGGTAATAAACGGCTCCTTGATGATATTGGGTACTTAAATGATTGTAGCGCACCAAACCCAAGGCATGATAAATATAACTGGTCGTCGCCATAAGGGTCTCCCTCCTTTTCGATCGGATAAATCAATTGGAGGTTTATACCTGCTTGGCGACGACTTTTTCAACTGTTTATTATCATTAACTTTATCTTATGCCCTGGCATTTGCCGGATGAACCAAAATTATGCATGATTTTTATCGAAAGGGATGATTGGAGTCCCATAAGTTTAGTAGCTGAGGTCCCTATTTCCCCATTTTTCTCCTTGACCGGTCCTCCTTCCTCTTCTATACTTTTAAACGATAGAATATAAAAAAATATTTAAAAGTGGGACACTTAGGCAAGGGGAAATGTCCTGGTTTTCTTGCCAGAAAACTGGTAGGGGGAGTTGTGGAATGGAAACGAGGCTGAGTTTTAAATATGACCGGGAAGGGGATATTCTATATATTAATAAAAGACCTCCTTACCCGGAACAAGAATCGGAAGAGTTAGAGGATGAGATTGTTGCCCTCTATGATACCATAAGAAATGGAGGATTACCGAAAAATGAATAGAGAGTTTAGCGTGGTTATCGAAAAAGACGAGGATGGGTACTTCGTGGCCTCTGTACCCACATTACGAGGGTGCCATACACAGTCGAAGTCGCTTGATGTGCTCATGAAAAGAATCAAGGAAGTAATTCAACTCTGCCTCGAAGTGGAAGAGCCCACATCCAACGAGTTCGTTGGAGTACAACGTGTGGCGGTCACTGCGTGAGTAATTTTCCTGCTATCACGGGTCAGCGCCTCATCAAAGCCCTTAAGAGAATTGGGTTTGAGATCGTTCGTCGCAAAGGCAGTCATAAATTCCTTCGACACCCCGACGGCAGATGTACGGCGGTACCTGTGCATGCAGGTGAGACTATCGGCCGAGGACTTTTGGCTCAGATCATGAGGGACTGTGAGATATCCGCAGAAGATCTGAAGAAGATTCTATAAGCGAACGAGTCGGTTCACCGGATCGGCCATAGAGCGGGCCAAGCAGTGATGGCTCCGTTCGCCAGAAATGTATACAGGGAAGGGAAATAAGTTTCTTTTGATAGGAATTTCCTTTTTGATGAGAAGGGAACCCTGACATCAGGAGAACATAATACTGCAGAGTTATATCGTCGATATAAACATCCTTGACGCCAATGCTGGCCTTGACCTCGTAAAGATCCCATCCTTTTTTGCTTTTTCGAAGGATATCGGCCTTGATAAAAATTTGATCGAAGGCAAAGTCGGGTTCATAGAGGACTTTGGCGCCGCGGTCAATTTCGGCCTTGGTCAGATTTAGATAGGTATCATGCGATAAACCCTCGTAAGGGATTTCCTGGCCCTCGGGAAAAAGTCCTCGGGCAGCTATTCCCACATCAGTACTCAGGTTAAAAATAGCTTCCTGGGATTCTGAGATTTCTTCTCTCAATTCGGGTTGAGTTTTGAGGATCATAGAGATCGCTGGCCCGCTTGACTATTAATTCTTTGTCAAGAACCTTTCCTATATATCGGGCCAATTCGCTTTTCCCGGTGCCTGGAGGCCCATAAAAAAGAAGGTTCATGTTTATGACCTGTTCCTTATCGGATTGCCTTAGGTATTGATCAAAGGCCTCCAGTTGGGGGATCATGGAATGAATTTCTCCCTCCATATTCAACCCCTCCAGGGAATAACGCGATTTCATCGTAAAAGAAGGGATGCGGGTTGTTCAATCGATCCAGGTTTGGGAGGTCGATGCATCGGAGATGGCGATCCCGGCTCGGGAACTGATCGCCTTTGATTCCCTCTCCCGATCGGCTAACCTAGGGGAATGCCTTCTGATCACCAATGATCTGGAGCGGATGGAAAAGGTCGGGAAAAAAGAAATTCACTGTGTACCTCTGGTGCTATTTCTACTTGGGCTATAGGTCTCGACGTTATTCGGCGAGCGGGATGATTTTTTTTCTGGAGCACCCGTTGTGGAGCCGTGAAGTCCACGGCCAATTTCCACTTGACTGTTTTTGCATCTATCTCGCCCGTCAAACCAGTGGCGATTTCGTCGCGAGCAAAACCTTGGAAAAACGCGCGAGCCCACTGTTCTTGTATGATTCGGTCTCCGTTCGGAGCCAATCTGCATAGAGATTACCGCTTCCCTCCTCACCGTGTACCACGAGAAAGCACTTGGTCGGACATTTCAAGTATGCCTCAAAGACCGAGGACGTGATGTTCTTGATAGCGAGTACGATAGATTTTGAGTCGACAGGAAGTCCCTCTTGGGCTAATAAGGCCATTTAGTTGAGACTAATAGGGTCGAACCACGCCAATTTTTTGATTATCAACATAAATATCCCGGAAATGGACATTTATCCTCTTTTTTATCCTTGATGGGCTCCCATATGGAGCGGCAAAATATCCTCTCAATATCAAGATTTGAGGAGATTTAATAAGTCCCTACCGGATCGAGAAGAGAGGGAGGGAAAACAGCCCTTGGTGATAAAAGGGGATTAAAGGCTAAAAAAAAAACAGGAAGGCCTTAAAGAAAAGAGTAACGGAAAGGGATTTTGGAAAAGGAAAAGGTGTTGGACTGAGAAGGAATAAAGATAAGGGCGCAGAAGTCCTGTAGGATTTCAAGATAGGGGAAAAGGGGGAAAGAGAGGCATAACACCCTATTCCCGTAGGATGAGATTTTGGATGGATTTGGCGATAAGGGGAGGGAATAGATTTTGTTTAAGTTTGGGATCACGAGTCTGACGAAAGCGTCTCAAGAGAAAAGTGACCTTGGCCACAAAGGAAAAACCTCTTTGAAGGAGGAGAACGATAGTCGCTAATTGGACGAGGATGCTGGCTCTTTTGATACCCAAGACACGGGGCCTATCTAAGATGTCCATATCAACTTTAATGCTGGAGTTGGCCCTTTCGGAAGCGGAGCGAAGTTTTTTAATTGCCTTATAGCGTTTGGTTCCCCTGGGAATCTCGTTAATCAAGCGGGGATAATCCTTGATAGACATATGTTTGGTGAAACCGGATTTATTTTGCAAGAAAGGGCATGAGGAGATATTGAATCGATTTTGGAGGTCATTGAGGGCTTTGTATTTAAGGGTCAGGCAGTGTTTGAAACAGGAGAAGGCTACCCTGCCTCGATTTTTATCAAAGCCATTGGGACGGCACAGCAGGCCACAGAGGGCAAAAGGCCAACCATTTTCATCATAACTTCTTTTTTTGAGATCATCCTTGGATAATTTTTCACTTCTACGATTGTAGTCGATAATGGGGATGGTGCCTTTTTCACGGATGTAGTCATAGTTTTTGATGGCATCGTATTTGGAATCAGCGATATCGATAAAAACTTGGGAGGTGTGATGATCAAGGATTTGTTTTCGGTTAGCGATGAGCATGTTGCCTTCTTCGGCGTTACCGGCGATGTTGGTAACAGCAACAGGAAGTTCGATGTGGAGATGGAGTTCGACGGAAGTTGACAAGACGGCGTTATAGCCAAAGATTTTTTCTTTGTGGTCGGGGTTTTTGGGGTCTCTGCGGACCCCGATTCGGGCATCGGTGTCTTTAGGAAATTTTGGACATCGTATGGTCAAGGTGCCTGTTTCCGGATCAAGCCCGAGCACGTTGGACTTGAGGGTATTGATGACGAGATGTTCTTTTTCCAGTTCTTCTTTTAGGCCGAAGAGGGCAGCGGTATTGAATTGTTCCTGGGTAGGGGATCCATCGGAGAAAGTCAGACGGCAAGAGAAGAGTTCGATTTTGGGTTTTGGGATATCCTTGGGGAATTTTGAACTTGGGCATTCTGTGGTGACTTTACATTCGGAACCGAGAGAGTTTTCGACGAGATGATTCAAGCGATAGAGGAGGCGGTCTCTGACTTTTCCAATAACCTCGTCCACGGTGATATGCGAGCATTGGGGACAGAAGTAAGTACAGCCTTTGTATCGAGCCCAGGTTGGGAAGAGGGTTCCGTCATGGGAGAGGATTTTGAAGGTAATCATCTCCAGTTTTTTAAAGATGCCGACCAGGACATGAAAGATTTCGTTATAGAGAGACTCCCCAATACGTTTACGGAAATTAGACAGGGTAGCTTCACAGGGGACCCTATCGAGAGAGATACCGGCATAGGTTCTATAGGCCCTGCCCCGGTCATTATCGCGCAGAACAGGCAGGATCTCGTTGGCATCGAGACATCCGTCCAAGAAACGGAAAAGATCGATCAGGAAGATACTGGGAGGGTCGTAGCAAGGGGGACCGAAAGGGGAGTAGCAGTGGGCTACCAGGGAACGAACGAAGGAGAAATCGACCAGAGAAGAGATCATCCTGGGAAGCCCCCCTCGAATGGAACCATCGGGGAGGATTTCGACGAATCGTTTTTTGAATTGATAGTGGGAGAGCAGGGTAGGATTAGGAAAAGGCCTTGGGTGAGAAAGCAAAACTTCAGTATTGATCTGGTTGAGTTTTGTGCTAATATGATTTATGGTGAATCTTTCAAACGGGGACACCATAACGGTTCACCCGGGCAGGAGCGCTCACTCCTGCCCAACCTCTTCAATGTTTACTTCTTAGGTTTCACAAAGTTCCTTCCTGAAGTTTTTCCGCAAGGGATAGACATAAACATCCTTGATGGTTCCATGAAAAAGATGGTCATGGCCTCTTTTGGCGGTTCCTTTGGTTTCCCCCAGACAGAGCCAGTTAGCGGCTCGATAACAAGTGCCCAGGAAACGCTCCTTTTCGACGAAGGTTTCCAGAAGGATAACCGGATAGTGATAAACCGTAAGCCAGTCGGAAGAGATTCTATGGGCATTGAGGGCCAGAATCTTGGAAGCGAGGCATTTGACTTTGACCCAGGGAAGAATGAGGAAGCGGGTGTTATTGACCACTAAATGCAGATTTTTTTCTTTGGTAGCCTTATCCCAACCGATGAAAGCCTCACGGGATTTAACGGACCAGGCCGCCGAACCCCAGCCTAAACAGGCCACCGGTCTATGGCCCATGAAGGCGATATATTTGAGATGACTGCCGACGATTTGACGGTAACCGAGATAATGATACTGGTGAACGAGACTGTTGTAGAGAGATTCCAAGGGGGTATTCCGGACCGCGGTTATGGTGACGGGTCCATACTGGGCCAGGGCTTCCTGCATAGGGGTTTGATCTACGAGGACTGAGGCAAGAAAGCGATTTCTCTTATGATTGTTTCCGTTATGAAGACCAGCCGGAAGTTTGATATGGCCAACCCGCTCCAGGGTGACCAGTATTTCCCGGCAGGCCATATCTTTCAATCGACCATTGGGCTGGACCCAGTTCCATCTCTGGCAGAGTTCCCTCGAAATATAAGTGCGGCCAGAATCCCAATATTCATTGATGGTGTTCTGGATAAACGGTAGATCGGCCTCAGTAATGGTCCGGTTTCGGATGGTGATCGGTAACATGGCCATTGTATAACAGAAAAAAAACGAGGACGCCAGCAAAAAATGCAAGAATTAGAAAAATATTTTAGACCTAATTTTGGTCAAAAATCGGTCAAAAGGTGGGTTGATTTTGGTTTGAGTGGGTTGAAAATAGCCCGTCTTTATTGGCTGGAGAGTTATTAAATTACCTCAGATTTCATTATCTTTTTGATAAATTCCTTCTTTCCCAGGAATTCAACCTTAATCTTGCCGATCTGTTTGCCATATCCCTCCCTAACGTCTTGGCAGACTACCAAGTTCAGGCCCTCAGGATATTGGCTTCGAAAGGCCTTGATATTGTCGATCTCGAAATGGGCCGCTTTCCATTTGCATTCTACGGCTATGGGAGGTTTTCCAGGTCTGGTCAAAATGAAATCCACTTCGTGGCCCCTCTTGTCCCGCCAGTAACGGATTATGGGGTTTTGAAAATGACTGTGCATTTCATTTAAGATCCAGTGTTCCCAGAGAATGCCCAAATCATCTTCTCGTAGTCGATCCCAGCCCCGAAAGTGACAGACAAATCCGGTATCAAAAGCATAGATTTTGGGGGCGAAGATAATTTCATTAGACCTTCTGGTGGAAAAAGGCCGGATTATTTGAACGACCCAAGTGGATTCCAAAACTCCCAAATAATTACTGATGGTCCCCCGGCTGACTTCACAGGGGCCGGCAAAACGGGTGGCTTCAAAGAGACCCCCACTTTGTAAAAAAAGCAATTCAATAAATCGTTTAAAAGAATACTGTCGCTCAAGTCTAAAAAGTTCCTGGATATCCTTGGCCCAATACGAATCAATCCATTCCTGGTAATCGGCTTCGGGATAATCTTTGCTCAAAAATATGGGCGGCAATCCTCCTCGTAAAAAGCGATAGAGCAGATCCGGACTTCCAAAGTCACTCAGATCCTGGGAATTCATAGGGGTCAACCAGAGGAGGACTTTACGGCCCGTGAGAGTGTCCCGAAAACGAAATGAGGCCTGCAAGGTAGAAGAGCCGGTGGCGATGATTTTTATGGAAGGATAGTGATCAGCAGCTATTTTTAATAGTTCCGTGGGATTGGGCAGCCGGTGAATTTCATCTAAAACAACCTTCTTGCCTTTCAGCCTTAACAAAAAGGCCTCGGGGTCTTCCATCTGACGACGAATCCGGGGTAGTTCGCAATCGAAATATTCAATAGCAGGAAGACCTTGGCAAAGATAGGTCTTTCCGACCCGCCGCACACCCGACAACCAGATAAGGGACTTCTGTTTCCATGCCGACTCTATTTTTTTTAGCCAGAAATTTCTTTGAACCATATGCTCCTGTTTTGTGACATAGTGCTACTAAATGATAATAAGATTGCATATAGTTATTTTTCTGTCAAGGTTTTTTCGGGGGGAACAAAAGGCAGCCTCTCAGGCCTCCTGCCTGTTTGATAATTTGACTTCCTTTCTTGTGGAAAGAGTAAGGAAAGAAAAAGAGATGTTCACGGAGAATAATATGGCCAAAGTCAGGGGAACAATGGGGGTCATCTGAAGCTTATGGGACTGTGCAGCGATGGACTTTTCAAATTGATTTGCGTTTGAAATGTGGTGTAAATAGCCAAAATTAAAAAACACGAGTTCAGGAAGTATTCGAAATCAATCTCTCCGTGGCCAGATTGGTAACGGCCATCCTTGGGACGAAGAAGTCGACAAAGACTTTTTCTCCGGCCCGATATTCTTGCCGTCATCCGTAGCCCAGTTCCTTGGCCCAATGGCGATAGAAGTTGCAGAACTGAGAAAGGCAGAGGGAAGGTCAGGGTGACCTTCAGCGCCTCATCGGAACCGGAGGTTATCGGCCGGATATTATTTTTCGGGGAAGAGGCCAGGCTTTTAAGACCGGATCGGCTGGTAAAAGAAATAGCCAAGAAGGTTAAGATTATGCATGATTTTTTTAATTATCCCCAGTCGCCTCTTACCCTTCTTTAAAGAGATTCTAAGTCTTAAAATTCATCAACTCCGGGTAAGTCCCTCTTTTCCCCATTTTCTCCTTGACCGGTCCTCCTTCCTCTTCTATACTTTTAAACAATAGAATATAAAAAAATATTTAAAAGTGGAACGCTTAGGAAAGGAAAAATGGCCTGGTTTGCTTGTCCTTATTTGCACGGAAAGGTAGAGCTAAGCAAAGAAAGAGAAAAGCATATTACCGAACATCATCCTGACCTGCTTCCTGGAAACCGAAACTTTATTATAACAACCCTATCGGACCCAGATCAGTTACGACGTAGCTTAAGGTTTACAAATGCCCTGCTGTTCTCTCGTTGGTTTCCGGATTTTCGTGGAGGGAAATATGTGGTCGTGGTTGTTGTAAGTGATTTGGGAGTAGTAGCACGAAATTGGGTTATCACCGCCTATATTGCCAGAAGACTGGCAGAAGGAGTTGTGGAATGGAAACGAGGCTGAGTTTAAAATATGACCGGGAAGGGGATATTCTATATATTAATAAAAGACCTCCTTACCCGGAACAAGAATCGGAAGAGTTAGAGGATGAGATTGTTGCCCGTATTAATCCGGAGACCAATGAAATCGAAAATCTTGAAATATTATTTTTTTCAACCCGCCTTTTAAGGAAAGATTTTTTTGAATTGCCGGTAAATGCCCGATTCCGTCGTCTGAAGAAATCAAAGGCGCGAGAAAATTAAAATTCAAAGGTTGGCAAAAAGATCATGCACGAAATGGGGATTGCTCAGAGTATTTTGGAAATCGTGGAACAGGAAATGGCCCGTCACGGGGCGACCAAGGTGAGCACCATTCGTCTGGTGGTTGGAGAATTCACGGCCGTGGTCCCCCATAGTCTGACCTTTTGTTTTGAAATCATCACCAAAGACACGCCCTTTGAGGGGGTTAAGTTGGAGATGGAGCAGGTGCCCTTAACCGGCCGGTGCACCGCTTGCGATGAGGAATTCACCGTCAAAGAGTATCGCTTTGTTTGTCCCAAGTGCGGGTCCCAGGAGATAGAGACCATCGCCGGTAAGGAGTTGTTTGTCAAAGAAATCGAAGCGGAATAGGAAATAGCTATCAGCAGTCAGCGATCAGCACTCAGCAAAAGACGCCCCAAATAGGTTGAAAACTGAGGGCTGAGCGCTGACTGCTTACCAGAAAGGGAACACACTCATGAAAGTCCCTGTCATCAGAAACGTCTTGGAAGCCAATGAACAGTTGGCCGAAAAAAATAAAGCCCTTTTTAAGCAGCATGGTTTGTTGGTCCTCAATTTGATGAGTTCCCCCGGAGCCGGGAAGACGACCCTGCTGGAACGGACCATCGAGGCCCTGAAAGACAAGATCCGAATCGGGGTCATTGAAGGGGATATTCAATCCACTTATGACGCCGAGCGCATTGCCCAAAAAGGGGTTATGGCCGTTCAGATCAACACCGACGGGGCTTGCCATTTAGACAGCCGGATGATCCAGGAAGCCCTCAAAGAATTCGACCTGACGGCCCTTGACCTTCTGGTGGTGGAAAATGTCGGCAACCTGGTCTGTCCGGCTGAATTCGAGGTCGGAGAAGAGTACAAGGTCATGATCCTGAGCGTTACCGAAGGGGATGACAAACCCCTTAAATATCCCTTGATGTTCGCCAAGTCGAGCGTGCTGCTGATCAATAAGGTGGATCTGCTCCCCTACATCAATACCAGTGTGGAGCAAATCAGAAAGATTTCCCTGGAGATTAATCCCAAGTTAGAGATCTTTGAAGTCTCCTGCCAGAATCAAACCGGCCTTGAGCCCTGGTTTAGTTGGATCCTTCAGCGGGTACCCAAATATAAAAAAGAATGAAAACCAGGCACCACGTTTCCATCCAGGGCATCGTACAGGGAGTCGGATTCCGTCCTTTCATTTACCAATCAGCCAAGGCCAGAAATTTGACCGGCTATGTGACCAACACCTCCCAGGGAGTGGAACTGGAAGTCGAAGGGGAGGGGGAGGTCATTGAAGATTTTTTACGGGCCGTCCAAAATGAACCGCCTCCACTGGCCCGAATTACGGGTATCCAGGCGAAGGCCGTCCCCTTAGCCCATGAAACTGCATTCACTATCCACGAAAGTATCATCCAGAAAGAACGGTCGGCCCTGATCTCTCCGGACACGGCCACCTGCCCGGATTGTTTAAAAGAACTCAGGGATCCCTCGGATCGCCGTTTTGAATATCCTTTTATCAATTGCACCAACTGCGGGCCCCGGTATACCCTCATCAAAGACATCCCCTATGACCGGGACAAGACCACCATGGCCGCCTTCTCCATGTGTACGGAGTGCCTGGAAGAATACCATTCTCCTTTGAGCCGGCGATTTCATGCCCAGCCCAATGCCTGCTGGAAATGCGGCCCTCGCGTCTTTTTGCGTGATGGGCAGGGTCTTCCGATGGAAGTTTCCGAGCCGATCCGGGAAACGGCCCGCCTGCTCAAAGAGGGTTGGATCGTGGCCATTAAAGGGTTGGGGGGCTTTCATCTGGCCGTAGATGCCACCCAGGAGGGGGCGGTTCAGCGTTTGAGGGCCCGAAAGCACCGGGAAGAAAAACCGTTGGCCATGATGACCAGGGACCTTTTGACCATTTCCCAATATGCCCGGATCAGCGAAGAAGAAAAAGGGATCCTTTTATCCAAAGAGCGTCCCATAGTCCTGCTGGCCAAGAAAGTCCCTAATCCCATCGCCCCTTCGGTGGCCCCGGGCAATCAGTACTTCGGGGTCATGCTGCCCTATACACCGTTGCATCACCTTCTTTTAACCCATGGCTTCGAAGCCCTGGTTATGACCAGCGGGAACCTCTCGGAAGAACCGATCTGCATAGATAATGATGAGGCCTTTCAGCGTTTAAAAGGGATTGCCGATTATTTTCTGGTCCACAATCGGGAGATCTATTTGCGCAGCGACGATTCCATTGTGCAAAGGGTTTCCGGGCGAACCCGTCAGATGAGGCGGTCCCGGGGGTTTGTGCCGGTGCCGATTTTTTTGAAAGAACCGGTCTCCCCCATCTTGGCCTGCGGGGCGGAGTTGAAAAATACCATCTGTCTGACCAAGGATGATCGGGCCTTTTTGAGCCAGCACATCGGGGACCTGGAAAACCTGGAGACCCTGGATTTTTTTAAATTGACCATAAACCATTTAAAGCGGATCCTCCAGATCGAACCGGAGATCATCGCCTACGACCTGCACCCCGATTATCTGAGCACGCAATATGCCCTGGAACAACAAGGGGTGCGCCTGATAGGCATTCAGCATCATTTTGCCCATATGGTGGGTTGTATGGCCGAACAGGGACTCCAGGAGAAGGTGATCGGCCTTTCTTTAGACGGAACGGGCTACGGGCTGGACGGCCGGATCTGGGGGGGAGAGATACTGGTCGGGGACCTGTCTTCCTTTGAACGGAGAGGTCATTTTGCCTATCTGCCCATGCCCGGCGGAGCCAAAGCCATCAAGGAGCCCTGGCGCATGGCCGTCAGTTATTTATATCAGACTTATGGGGAACAACTCTGGGAACAACCATTGCCTCTTTTGCAGAAAGGAGATAAAGGTAAAATAGACACTCTTCTAAAGATGATCCGGCAGGGAATTAACTGTCCCCTGACCTCCAGTTGCGGCAGGCTTTTTGACGGGGTGGCTGCTTTGATCGGCTTACGGGAAAGGGTGGCCTTTGAAGGTCAGGCGGCCATGGAATTGGAGATGATCCAGGACGGCCGGGAGGCTTCTCCCTATCCCTGGGATATAACCAAAGAGGAAGGGGTATATTTGATCCGGACCCCAGTCATTATTCAGGGTGTGGTTGAAGATGTGACCCAAGGCGTCCCCAGGGGGATGATCAGCCGTCGATTCCATTTGACGTTGATGGAGGTCCTGACTCAGGCCTGTATTCTGTTGCGTGATGACTCAGGCTTGGAAAAGGTGGTCCTGGGCGGCGGGGTCTTTCAAAACAGGACCCTTCTGGCCGGGATGGAAGGCCGTCTTTTAAAAGAAGGGTTTCAAGTCTTCAGCAAGTCTTTGGTCCCTTCCAATGACGGAGGAATTGCCTTAGGCCAGGCCGTGGCGGCCCATTATATGAGCAAAAAATCAAAGAATTCAGAATCCAGGAGCCAGAATTCAGAATGAAGAAACAACCGGAGATTCTTTTCTATTCTGGATTCTGGATTCTGACTCCTGAATTCTATTTTTTCCAGACATGATTGCTTCCCTCCATCCCTGCATCATCAAAGACATCAACATCCTTTGCGCCGGCCGTTTACTCACCGTCGAAGAAAAGAAACGGCTGGCCAAGGCCTGGGCCGTTGTGGTCCCCCAAGGGGTGACAGCCGAAGTATATAAAGAATGCCGCCGATTAGTCCCCCGGGTCTTTCCTAATTACGACCTTCGGTTTCCTCTGGAAGGAAAAGTGGGGGACGCCTTGCTTTTTGAGTATTTTCAGGTCCCCCATCCTCGAACACTGATTTTTAAGAGTCGGGAAGCCCTGTTTGAGAATTATCCTGACCTGGAAATGCTGCCTTCTCTTTTGTCCGCTTACCCCTTGGTTTTGAAGGCTAACCAGGGAGGGGAGGGCGCCTTTGTTTTCCTGATTAGCTCCAAACAGGAGTTGATCGAAAAGCTGGATTTATTGCCGAAAGGGCCCATGCATTCTGAGGGGTTTGTCTTGCAGGAGCGTATTGATCATGGGGGAAAAGACCTGAGGGTGGTTGTTTTATTCGACACCATTTATGCCTACTGGCGGGTACAGACGAACCCGAATGTTTTTTTAACCAACCGAGAGCCAGGGTGGGCTGATCGACCATGGAGGAGACGCCCTTCTCAAAGAGCAAGCCGTTGAGGCGGTCAGAGATTTTTGCGAAAGGAGCGGGATCAATTTGGCTGGTTTTGACCTTATTTTTGATCAAAAAGCAAACCCGGCCGCCCCTTTATTTTTGGAAATCAATTATTATTTCGGAAGAAGGGGGCTCGGGGGCTCGATGCGCTTCTATGAGCTCTTGACTCAGGCCGTTGATCGCTGGCTGGCTTCGTTGGCGAAAGTGTGATTCTAAAAAATCCGGTTGTTGAAATTAATCGGGTTCGGGATTATAGTATTCCCAAAATCAATCCCATCCCGGCTTCGCCCTGCACCGGATCCATGAGGAGGAAGCCAAGGTGAGCCTTAAATATTGGAAGGAAATCCTGGCCAATGCCCTTGAAGCATTTGAGTGAATATCGGGATAAAGACCTGGCCCGTAAACTGATTGCCACCATCCGGGCCAAATCCAAAAAGCCGATCCGTCTGATGGAAGTCTGCGGGACCCATACGGTATCCATCTTTCGTCACGGAATCCGCCAGGTGCTGCCGACAAATATTCAACTGATCTCCGGCCCCGGATGTCCGGTGTGCGTGACGGCCACTGAAGAAATAGACCGGGCCATAAAGTTGGCCCGTCACCCTGAAGTCATGGTCACCACCTTTGGGGATTTGGTCCGGGTCCCCGGTTCTCATTCCTCTTTGCAAAAGGAGAGGGCCATGGGTGCCGATGTGCGCCTGGTTTATTCCAGTTTTGATGCCTTGACATTGGCCCGGGAAAACCCGAATAAAAAAGTGGTCTTCCTGGCCATCGGCTTTGAGACCACGGCCCCGACGATCGCCGCTGCCGTTCTGGAGGCCCAAAGGGCGGGCCTGAAAAATTTTTATATTCTCTCGGCCCACAAACTCCTGCCACCGGCCCTGGCGGCCTTACTCAACTCGGGGGATTTGAATATCCAGGGCTTTATCTATCCCGGCCATGTCACGACCGTGATCGGCACTTCGGATTATGAGGCCGTGGCCCAAAAATATCACCTGCCGGGCGTGGTCTGCGGTTTCGAACCGGTGGACATTTTGGAAACCATTCTTCTGCTTGTTCAGCAGCTCGAATTGGACCAGGTCCGGGTAGAGATCCAGTATAAACGAGGGGCCACGGCCGAAGGGAACCCCAAGGCCTTGGCCGTCCTTAATCGGGTCTTTATCCCCTGCGACGCCCCCTGGCGGGGTTTGGGGCCGATCCCTGAAAGCGGGTTGACTTTGCGGGCCGAATATCGGGCCTTTGCCGCCGAGGATCATTTCGATCTTCAAGTCCCCCCGGCCCAGGATTACCCGGGTTGCGCCTGCGGGGAAATTCTGCGCGGGATCAAGACTCCCGCTGAATGCCGGCTCTTCCGCACGGTCTGCCGGCCGGACAGTCCGATCGGCCCCTGCATGGTCTCCACCGAGGGGACCTGTGCGGCTTATTATAAGTACCAGGAGTGAAAAAGCGATCAGCAATCAGCCTTCAGCGATCAGGAAATTAAGAATAACGGATCTGTAAAAACTCAGAAATCGCTTTTTTCGGTCATTCCCGTGAAAACGGGAATCCAGTGTTTTTATGTGTTAATCCTGGTCTGGATTCCCGCCCGCGCAGGAATCACGATTTATGAGATCATATATAATAAAATAGCTGACCGCTGAAAGCTGTCAGCTATTAAAAGGGAATTTCCAATGTCCTGGGATAAAATTCTATTGGATCACGGTAGCGGAGGACGGGCCTCCCATGAGTTGATTGAAAAATTTTTTCTGCCCCGGTTTCATAATCCGGTGTTAAACGACCTGAATGACAGTGCCGTCTTTGATGTGAACGGGGCAAAACTGGCTTTTACCACCGACAGCTATGTAGTGGACCCCATTTTTTTCCCCGGCGGAGACATCGGCTCTTTGGCCGTGTGCGGTACGGTCAACGATCTGGCCATGAGGGGGGCCCAACCCCGTTATCTAAGCGTCGGTTTTATTATCGAAGAAGGATTTCCCGTAAAAGACCTGGAGCTGATCCTGCTTTCCATGGAAAGGGCCGCCGGAGAAGCCGGGATTTATGTGGTTACCGGCGACACTAAGGTGGTTCCCAAGGGCAATGCCGACAAGATCTATATCAACACCGCCGGGATCGGCCTTATTCCGAAAGGCATCGATATTGCCGGACAGAATGCCCGGCCCGGGGACTTGGTGTTGATCAGCGGAACGTTGGGAGATCACGGCATGACCATCCTTTCCAAAAGGGAAGGGTTGTCCTTTGAATCCTCCCTCAAGAGCGACGCGGCCCCTCTGAATCATCTGGTTCGGGAAATGCTCCAGGTCGGTTCTCCGATTCATGTCCTTCGGGATCCTACGCGGGGAGGGCTGGCCACGACCTTGAATGAAATCGCCCGCCAATCACGGGTAGGAATCGAAGTCCGGGAGGAGGCGGTTCCCATTCGGGGAAGCGTCGTGGCCGCGGCGGAAATCCTGGGTCTGGATCCTTTTTATATTGCCAATGAAGGGAAATTGATCGCCATTCTTCCTCCGGCCCAGGCCGAAGCGGTTTTGGCTGCCATGAAAAAAAATCCCTATGGTCAGGATGCGGCCGTGATCGGTGAGGTCAAGGTGGAAAATCCCGGAAGGGTGGTCATGAAAACCACTATCGGTGGCAAGCGTCTGATGGATATGCTGGCCGGGGAACAGCTACCCAGAATTTGCTGATTCTGAAAAGTCTAATTAGTTCTCATCCGGAAATTCGAATTTCCGGATGAAGCTTACAGCATTCAGCGATCAGCATTCAGCTAACCCGTTAATGGTAAAGGATTTTGCTGATAGCTAAAAGCTGACGGCTGACCGCTCCATCCGGAACATTGCCTTTTCCGGATGGACACTAATTAGTCCGCCGGCGGAAGACCAGGAAAGCTCCGAAGAGGATAATCAGGATACTGAGGATCTGTCCCATAGTCACCAACCCGAAAAAATAGCCCACCTGGACATCCGGTTCACGAAAAAATTCGATAAAGGTCCTGAACAGGCCGTAGAGAATCAGGAAATAGGCTATGATTTCCCCGGGAAAGGCCTTGTGGTTTTTTTTCACCCAGAGGATGGAAAAAAGCACCCCTCCCTCCAGGAGGGCCTCATAGAGCTGAGAAGGATGGCGGGGTAAGGGCCCTCCCTGAGGGAAGACCATGCCCCAGGGAACCGTGGTGATCCGTCCATATAGCTCTCCATTGATAAAATTGGCCAGTCGCCCTAACCCCAAGCCTATGGGGGCCGTAACTAGAAGCAGGTCCCCGAGGTTCAGGAGGGAAATCTTATTCTTTCGGCAATAAAGCCAACTGGCCGCCAGCACACCCAACAAGCCCCCATGGAAGGACATGCCGCCATGCCAGACAGCCAATATTTCCAAGGGGTGCTGGAGATAAACCTTGAGGTTATAAAAAAGACAATATCCCAGGCGCGCCCCAAGGATCAACCCCAGGATCAGATAGAAATAAAGGTCCAGCAACTGTTCTTTGGAAAGGAGCGGAGGTTTTTGGCGGGCTAATTGAAATTGGACCAGCAGATAGGAAAATAAAAATCCCATGATATACATCAAGCCATACCAGCGGATCTGCAAGGGACCGATGGAGATGAGTACCGGATCAATGTTTGGAAAAGGTAGCATCGAATATTTCCTTATATTTTTTGCAGCACAGTCAGTGCCCCACCGCACTCGTAACTTTTTGCGGGGGTTCGGTTAGGGTCCCATAGGCCAAGGCCAATTTCCCCTTTGATCGGCCCGGCTTCCTTTTTGACGCCAATGTCCTTGGGGGCAAGGCCTGATCTTCTGGATTTTATTATATCATTTTTTACCTCAAATTCTTATAAAAAAGAAGGCATAGTAAAACTTGACTATAAAGGACTTATCCAATAAAATCATTTCAGGGTAGAAGAGTTCAACTTCGGAAGGAAAGGGGAGAGAAGAAATGAACACCGTCTATGAAATTTATCATGAAAAGGTCGCCAACCAGATCATTAAAGAATTAGAAAAAAAGCGGATGGCCGGGAGTTATGCCTCGACCAAAGGCCAGGCCAAAGAAGAGGTGATCCAGATGATTCCCGAAGGGGCGACGGTCTTTCGTTGTGGGTCTACTTCCTTGGTGGAAATGGGGATCTGGGAGGCAGTTAGGGCCATCCCCAAGGTTACGGTCATCGACCCCTACCTTGCCGGAGTATTCCCCGGAAGAGGGGTTGGAACAGCGCCGCAGGGGCCTTACGGCCGACATCATGATCGCCAGCACCAATGCCATTACCTTAAACGGGACCCTGGTCAATCTGGACGGTATGGGAAACCGGGTTGCCGCCATGGCCTTTGGACCCAAGAAAGTCATTCTGGTGGTGGGGATGAATAAGGTGTCGCCGGATTTGGATACCGCTTTAAAGCGGGTTAAGCATCAGGCCGCTCCCTTAAACAACATCCGGTTGAATCTCCCGAACCCCTGCACTGAAACGGGCCTGTGCGCCGACTGCCGCACTGCCAGCCGCATCTGTAATATGTGGTCCATCATTGAAGGCCAGGCCGTTAAGGACCGGATTCACGTCAAACTGGTCGGCGAGCCGCTGGGTTATTGATAAAACGGGCTATGCCCGTGGACGGCTTTTTATACATTTATCAACAGAAGATTAACTTTTGAGTTATCCTATGGGCCAGAAATGATCCGACGTTCTCTCGGCAGACTTATCCAGACCATGCGGAAAGAACCTTGGGCCCATAGTTGTCAGGATCTTGTCTTTTGGGATAATCTGGCGGCAACCCTTCAGGAGTCTTTACTTCCGAACTTTTTAACCGAAATATCCAAGCAGGTCGATGAGATCATAGAGATCAATCCAGACCTCTCCGAGTCTGAAATTTTAACCAAAGTAACCCGGTACATGGTGGAGTTTTTGGGGGCCCTATCGGCATCGGTCAGGATTTACGACCCTAACACCGGCCAAATGCTTTCCTTTGGTTCCCATCCCTATCAGGAGACATCCCGGAAGACCCAGATCCCCCTGGAGGACACCATAGCCGGGAAGGTCGTCAAGACCCAGCAGCCCTACTTAGTCTCCAGCATCCTTAAGGAAGACCTTTACCGGGATAAGGGCGTCATAGAACGCAGGGGAGTCCGGTCCATGATGGCCATCCCTTTTTCCATCCCGCGCTTTTTCCCCCATGAGAGAGATATGGTGGGGGTGATTCAGATTTATTACCAGGAAGAAGAGCGGAGCTTTCCGCCTTTAGACATCCAGATGGCCGAACTCCTGGCCCGCAGACTTACTTTTGTCATCGGTCGGAAAAAGATCCTTTCTCTTTACCGGGTCAATGAGAAGAAGGAGGCCATCGTTCAGAAGATTTTCCAGAAGCTGGGTTCCCGGGGGGGCGTCAAGATGAAGGATGTCTTCATCCTGGTGATCCCTGAAATTGCCGATATCATCAATGTCCAGAGCTGTGCCCTCTTTTCCGTCTCGGAGAACCAAGAAGAGGTGGTCTTGGAGGCCGGCTACCCGGATACACGGGGTTATCACGGCATTGGCAAGCGTTTTTCGGTGAAGAGTGAACCGGCCTTTGAACTTCTTTTTGGGCGGGAAAACACCATCCAAGAATCTCCCTATGAGGTGGTGACGCCCTCCTATCTCTTAGTCATCGATCCCCAGCGGAGTGAGAAGATTTCCAATAACTTGAAGAAGTTTGCGGCCAACTACAACATTAACTCCATTCTTTATGTTCCGCTGAAAGTCAATGATGAGATCACCCATTTTATGACCTTTGATGCCTTAGACCTCAGAAAAGGATACAGCGAATGGGAAATCGAGATTTTTCTTTTTTTGGGGCGGGAGCTCATGAAGGCCCAGCGAATAGAGCAGTTGGATGACACGCTCCATGATTTCAAAAATCCGGCCATCGCCATAGCCGGCTTTGCCCGGAGGTTAAAAAGCATCTTGGCCCAGGAAACCCCCTTGAGGGATAACGAGACCGTTAAAAAATATCTGGATATTCTGATGGAGGAGACCGGCCGGATCCAGGAAATGGCCCTGAGCATACATCAGGTGGGCCAAGAGCCGATCGTCAACCTGACGGAAATTCTAAAAAAGCGTTTTGAGATCAATAAGGAGGCCATCAAAGAGCTGTTGAAGGCCAATGTGACCCTCGAAGAGGGCCCTTTTCTTGATCCTCTCTGGGTGCGCTGTTATCCCATCTACCTTGAACGTATTCTGGACAACCTCTTCAACAACGCCACCAAGGCCATCCCCATCAACGGGGGCAATCTCTCGGTGCGCACCTATATCGACGGCAATTTGGCCTGCGCCGAGATCTCCAACAGTGGTCAGATTTCGGAAGAGGACCGGCTAAAACTCCTGGAGGGAGAAGGCCGGGGCCGGGGCATTTACATCACTCATCGTCTCATTCGATTGCTCAAAGGCCGAATCGAAGTGAAGGTCGGGAAAAATTCCACGACTATGATGATCTGTTTCCCCATGACGACGGCTTAGGATTTCCATACGGAAAAGTGCGGAGACAGGCGAATCGGAGCAGAAGTATTTTTAGACCGGATTAACAGGATCTCTTGTCTACTCTGTTAATCCGGTCTCATTATTTCGGACTCATTTGAGTTAGACCTTAATCGGCCAAACAGTTCGGCAAGGTCTTGACGATCTGGGTGGCCTCGGCCATGATTCGATCCACCAAATCCTGAACCGAAGACAGGTCTTCCACCCTCTGAGCACATTCACCGCCGGCCATGAGGGCCTTTTCCCGGTCCCCCGTGACTACGGCTTTGATGCCTTCTCTTTCATTTTGGAGTAATTGGGGCGGAACAGTGGTCCAATCATCCGGCGCGCCCAAGAACACGCCCGGGGACATGGCCAGGGAATTCTTTTGATGCTCAAGACTGGAAGGGGTCTTCAGCCATCTGGCCGGCCCGACCACACCGCGGGCCACCAAGGTCCCACGGTCCCCTGTTTTGACCACCTGTTCTTTCCACAGGGGATGGAAGTCGCTTTCCTTGGTCGCTAAAAACCGGGTTCCCATTTGGGCACCGGCCGCACCCATGGCCAAAGCAGCGGCCAGGGTCTTGCCGTCACAGAACCCCCCGGCCCCCACTACGGGGATACCGGAACCCGCCAGGGCGTCGACCACGGAAGGTAGTAAAACCATGGAATGGACCGGTTCCCAGGCGATATGAAAACCGCCTTCATGCCCTGAAGCGATGATACAGTCCACCCCGGCTTTTTTACATCTCAGGGCGCCCTTTACCGAAGGGACGACATGGAGCCAGGTAAATCCGGCGGACTTGATTTTTTCCCGCCAGGGAACCGGGTCTCCGGCCGAGGTAAAGATGACTTTAAAATGATTTCTAATATCGGGATTCTCCTCTCGAACCTTAATGGCCCTATCGATCAGAATTTTCGATTTTTCGACCAGTTCCGCCGAAACCATGACGTTGATGCCGAAAACGCCTCCCTTATCTTTTGTCAGGCGATAGGTCCTTTTCAAGACCGTTTCCAGCACCCCGGCCATATCGTCCTCCATGGAGGCTTCTCCGCTTTCCACAAAGGCCTGATAGATCCAGGGTTGCTCCTCCTTGTTAAAAAGACCACTGGTGGAAAGCAGCCCCAGCACCCCGGCGTTGGTCGCGGCCACGCAGAGGTTGTTGTTGCTGAAGGGTCCCATACCGGCCTGGATGATGGGATATTTGATGCCTAATAATTCAGTCAGTTTGGTTTTGAGCATGTTTACTCCTTCCTAATTAAATTAGGGGACGCCGCCTTATTTGGTTGGTCCCCAATGGTTTGATTTTAGCCTATAAACAATTTCCGGATTTGGCAATAGGTCTACGCAGCCTCCCCTTCCTCGGCCTCCTTTTTTTTCTTTCCGGTGAACTTGACGACAATGATACTGCCTTCATAGAGTAGATACAAAGGGACGGCCAACATAATTTGGGATACCACGTCGGGTGGGGTGATGACAGCGGCGACGATAAAAATGAGTAGAATGGCGATAGGCCTGTTCTTGGCCATCATCCTTGAATTGAGGACCCCAATGCGCCCTAAAAAATAGGCCAGGACCGGGAGCTCAAAGACCAGTCCAAAACCCAATAACAGTTTCAGGCAGAAAGTAAGGTAAAGTTGGAGGGAAGGCAGGGCGCGGATATTTTCCGTGGAAAATCCTACCAGGAAACGAAATCCTACGGGAAAAACCACGTAATAACCGAACAAGGCCCCTCCCACAAATAAAAGGGAGGAGATGATGACAAAAGGCAGGACAAACTTTTTTTCTTTCTGATATAACCCCGGGGCAACAAACATCCACAACTGATAGAAGATAATCGGAGAGGCAAGGACGATCCCGGCGATCAGGCTGGCCTTTAAGTAAATAAAAAAGGCCTCGGGCAGGGCGGTAAAGACCAATTTATCCCCAGGGGGCAGGACTGCGACCAAAGGTTGAACCAGCCATTCAAAAATCTGGCCCGAGTAGGCGTAGGCCACGCAGAAGCCGATCCCTACGGCTATAAAACAGATGACCAACCGCTTCCTGAGTTCCGTCAGGTGAGCGGTGAAGGACATTTTTGCTTCAGACATCGGAGGCCTTCGGCAATGAAGAGGAAGAGGTTTCAGGGGCGGGTTTGATTTCGGGTTTGATTTCGAGATTAACCTCGAGATTAACTTCTGGTTTTACTTCTGGTTTTACTTCTGGCTTTACTTCCTGATTCATCTCAGTAGAGTTGGGTGTAAGTGTTTCTAAATACTTAACGGGATCAATGATATTGGTAAGATCCTTAAACTCATCCCCCACATTGAGATTCCCCTTGAGCTCCTCGGTAGATTTTTTCAATTCGGCCAGGCCTTTTCCGAGGGAGCGGGCTAATTCCGGCAGTTTTTTGGGGCCCAGGACGATGAGGGCCACGGCCAGAATCAATAATAATTCCGGCATCCCGATACCAAACATGATGAAAACCTCCTCAAACTTGATGAACTCGTAAAAAGTCATCAAAGAGACGGCACAGTAAAAAGCTCCAGATGCAAGGCGCGCAAATCCCGAGGAGTGAGGCGTACTTATATGTACGTTGCAACAAGCCTGCCCCGGCGAAAGGCGGGGAAGGATGCCGCGCAACACAGCAGGTGGACTTTTTACGAAGCCGTCAAACTTTACAAAATTATTTTAGTGATTAACCAACAGGCTGTCAATCGGAATATCGATCCTCTACTTTTCGTCTTGGGTAACATTGAATGGTGATTCAAGGGGTCCGGGAGAAGGACCATGAGCCTTTGTTTTTACCGGGTGGATTTCTCTTTGCCGGAGCTTATGATGATAAGCCAAGGCAAACCGATGGGCTTCATCCCGGACTTTTTCTAAAAAATGCAGCAAAGCCGAATCCGAAGACAACCGGACCGGATTTTTTCGGTTGGGAAGGTAAATACCGTCCTTGCCCCCCTGGGGCCGAAAGGTTTTTTTGGCCAGGGCCAGGATATCCGGTCTTCGATCCTGGGGGATTTCTTCAACCAGGTTCTTCAGGACATTCAACTGTCCTTTGCCCCCATCTACCAGGATCAGGTCGGGCAACTTGGGATGATTCCGGACCAGCCGCCTGATCATCTCCTCTATCATGGCATAATCATTGGGTCGGTCAACGGTTTTGATTTTGAAACGGCGATACCCGTTTTTGTCCGGCTGTCCTTGGTTAAAGACAACCCAGGACCCAACGGCCAGGTCTCCCTGGATGTTGGATATATCCAGGGCCCCGATTGACAGGGGAAGGGCCCGCAAGCCCAACTTTTCCTGAAGAGGTCGGGCTATTTTTTCCGGGTATTCTTGTCCTGTTTCTTTTTGGTTTAAGAAACTCCGGCAATTTTCTTCGGCCAGGGCCATCCAACGGCGTCCTTCTCCCCGGCTGGGGACCATGATCCCGACCTTTTCCCCCTTTAGTTCAGAAAGGACCTCTTCGATCAAAGAAGAGTCCTCCAACGGGAAAGGGACCATGAGCTTTTGGGGGATATATTTCCCGCCCCGGTAAACTTGCTGGATCAAATCGGTCAGACATTCCTCCGGAGACTGGATCGCTGTTTTGAATCGGAACCGACTCATGCCGATGACGGAGCCGAGGCGAATGAAGAGGATTACAGCCGCAAGCGAGGCCTCGTCCTCGACCAAGGCGATTACATCGACATTCGCAAAATGGGTGGAGACGACCTTCTGCTCCTTTAAGGTTTCCGAGATGGCCTTGAGGCGATCCCTGAGAACAGCGGCCTCCTCAAAACATAAATTCTCCGAGGCCTGGATCATCTGCCTTTTGAGTCCTTTTAATAAATCCCGGTTCTTCCCTTCCAAGAACCAGATGACCTCCTGGACCCGTCGTCCGTATTCTTCCGGACTTATTTTTCCGTGACAAGGGCCGGGACATCTTCCGGTTTGAAAATATAAGCAAGGACGGGACCGTCGGGGAAGTTCTTTTTGCCGGCATTGTCGAAGAGGGAAGACCCGTTGGAGATAATCAACCGTGGCCCGCATTTTACCGGCTGAAGAAAAAGGGCCGAAGTAGAGGGATTTGTCTTTCTTGATCCTCCGGACGACTTGCAGTCGCGGATAGGGGTCCTCCAGGCCGAGCCTCAAACAGGGATATTGTTTGTCATCCCGGAGGACCACATTATATCGGGGGCGATGTTTCTTGATCAAATTGCTCTCTAAGATCAGGGCCTCCTTCTCATTGGCCGTCAGGATATAATCCAGCCCTTCCACCCGTTCGAGTAGGGCAGCGGTTTTTATCCCTTCGGCTTTTAGATAGGAGGTTACCCTTTTCTTGAGATCCTTGGCCTTGCCGACATAGATTATCTCCTCCTCCCTATCCTTCATGAGATAGACCCCGCTTTGGTGAGGGAGGGAGGCCATCAGATTGCTTAATTTTTGAAGATCCATTTGGGAAAAAGAAATTTCGAAATTCGAAACACAAAACAAATTAAAGTTGCCGAAATCTAAAAAATGATATCTGTTGCACCAGTGTCAGAAATAAATGCTCAGCAACCAGGGTGAAGACGACTGTATGGAAAGGTCGGGAGTTTATTTAAGGAATCGAGCCAGGTCGGTGAGATCCTTTCGGATTTCCCGGAGCAAGGGGATCAGGCTATCGACACCCCTGGGCCTTGGGTCTTCGGTTTTGGAAAGGGGTTTCTTTTCTTTTTTGGAATTCTGGAGCAATTTCTTTCTGGCTCCGGCAATGGTAAATCCTTCGTCGTATAATAATTTTTTGATCTCCAGGATGGTTTCCACATCCTTCCGCCGATACATACGCTGGTTAAAGCCAAAACGAACGGGACGGATCGCTTTGAACTCCGTTTCCCAATAGCGGAGAACGTAGGGTTCCAACTTCGTCAGGCCGCTGACTTCACCGATTTTGAAATACTGTTTATCGGGAATTCCTTCGGTTTCCATGGATTCCCCTCTGCTGGATTAAAGATATAGTTTACATTATGAATCAAATATCCGTCTATTTCAATAGAATTTCTTTTATTTTTCCCTTAGGGTAGCCCCAAATTTTTCCAGTACCCGTTTCAGCAGTTGGGCATGGATGGCATTGACCCCTTCATCTGAAAGGGTCTTTTCAGGAGAACGGTAGTGGATTCGAACCCCCAAATTCTTTTTTCCTTCTGGAATCGGCTTTCCATGATAGAGGTCGAAGAGCTCGACTTCTTGGATAAGGGGTTCTTGGAGAGAAAGGATTTCCTCTTTTATCTCTTTCCAGAGGATATTTTCAGCGATAATCAGGGCCATATCCCTGGTAATCTCCGGAAACCTGGGCCAGGGTTTAAAAAGAGGGACGTCAAGGGCCTTGGGGATGAGCAGGTCCAGATTCAAATCGATAAGGAAAGCAGTCTCCTTCAAGTCGAAAAATGAGCGGGACCGGGGGGATATTTCTCCCATTTCTCCAAGGGGTTCTCCCTGTCCCTCGATCCGAACATACTTTTCGGGGGCAAAATAGGGGGATGGAGAAGCCGGCAGGAGGGAGTAATTTTCTATATTCAGCCCCAGGAAAAGGTCTTCCAATACCCCTTTAAGGTCAAAAAAATCAACCGGATCGGCTTTGAAATAATGGGATTCCGGACACCTTCTTCCGGTCCACAAAATCGATAAACGATTGGTCTCCACGGGCAAGGTGTTTATGTCCGTGGAGGCGGAAAAGACCTTGCCCAATTCAAAAAGACGGAGGTTGAGGTTTCTCTGGGCCCAATTTTTCATCATGGTCATCAGCATCCCCGGAATCAGACTGATTCGCATGACCGATTGGTCCTCGGAAATCGGGTTGTTGATCCGGACTAATGGAGGGTCGGCGGAAGACTGTGGATCCAGAAAGAGGGAGCTGAGTGCTTCGGAAATAAAACTGTAGGTAATAATCTCATCGAAGCCCAGACCGGTCAATATTGCCTTGATTTTTTTGGGGATGGAAATAGTCTTGGGTTGCTTTCGGCTCTTGGAGGAAGTATTTGGGATGGTCGCCGGAATTCGGTCGTAGCCGATCATCCGGGCTACTTCTTCCATCAGGTCCACCGGACGGATCAAGTCACGACGGAAGGCGGGAGGGGTGATTTCCACCAGGTCCTTTTCTTTGAAGGCGGCCGTCAAACCCAACCTGTGGCTGATTTCGATGACCTTTTCCGTGGAAACGTCAACCCCCAAAAACTGGCCGGTCTTTAGTGTATCAAGAATAATAGGCTGAACGTTCAGAGGCCGAGGATATTCGTCGATCCAGCCGGGCACGATCTCTCCCCCGGCCAATTCTCGGATCAGCAAGGCCGCCCGGTCGTTGGCTTTTAGAACCCCTTCGATATTGACTCCCCTTTCAAAACGCATAGAGGCTTCGGAGGACAAAGAGAGCTTTTTAGCTGTTCGGCGGATACAACCGGGTTCAAAACAGGCACTTTCCAGGAGTATGTTTTTGGTCGAGGTCTGAATCTCCGTTTCCAACCCCCCCATGACTCCGGCCAGGGCCACTCCTTTTTCTCCATCGGCAATGACCAACATTTCCGGTGTTAAAGACCGCTCCTGCCCGTCCAGCGTGGTCATCCGTTCATTGGGAAGGGCAAGACGAACGACAATCCGCCTCCCGGCAAGGGTATCAAAATCGAAGGAATGAAGGGGTTGTCCGTATTCCATCATGACAAAGTTAGTGACATCAACCACATTATTGATGCTTCGAATGCCTACGGAAAGAAGCCGTTGGCGAAGCCAAAGGGGGGAAGGGCCTATGGTGACTCCGCGGATCAATCGGGCTGAATAACGGGGGCAATAATCGGGGGCCAGAATGGAAACGGAGGTTACTTCCTCAATAGCTTTTCCTGCAGGGGCGGCTGAAACGTCCGGAAGTGATAAGGGGCGATCGAAGAGGGCGGAGAT
Source organism: uncultured delta proteobacterium (assembly GCA_963838485.1). Lineage (GTDB taxonomy): Bacteria > Desulfobacterota > RBG-13-43-22 > RBG-13-43-22 > RBG-13-43-22 > RBG-13-43-22. Next base: position 55,788 of record CAWIRY010000178.1, read on the forward strand.
TTCTCGGGCGATCCCGATAAGGCTCAAACAATCCCCCCGGTTGGGGGTAACATTGATTTCCAATAGGGTATCTTCCAGACCTAAAGCCCGACTCAAGGGCTGGCCGACAGAAACCGTCTCGGGAAGAATCATGATTCCTGAATGGTTCTCGGAAAATCCCAACTCCTTTTCCGAACAAAGCATCCCATGGGAAACGATATTTCGTATGGTGGCTACCTGGATTTCCATCCCCGATGGAAGCCGGGCTCCGGGCAGGGCCACGGGCGCCAAGATCCCGGGCCCCACGTTTGGGGCACCGCAGACGATAGAAAGCGGTTCCTTGCCGGTCGTCACCTTACAAAGAGAAAGACGGTCGGCCTGGGGATGTGGGACCACTTCCAGGACCTCCCCAACCACCAGGGATTCCAGTTCCCTTCCGATTGGAATGACGGCCTCGACTTCCAGGCCGGCCATAGTCAGGGCCTGGGCCACTTCGTCCACGGAAAGGCCGGTCAAATTCACATATTCCTGTAACCAGTTAAAGGTGACTTTCATATCTATAAACCGGTATAAGGTCCACGGTACAAGGTCCGGGGTAAGAACCAAAAATCCATTACCTTGTGCCTTATACCTTCCACCTTGTACCTCAGTTATTAAAACTGTTTCAAAAACCTCTGGTCATTTTCATAAAACATTCGGATATCATCGATCCCATAACGGAGCATGGCGATCCGTTCCACTCCCATACCGAAGGCAAAACCGGTGACCCGGTCCAGATCATAGCCCACCCTCCGGTAGACTTCCGGATCGATCATGCCCGATCCCAGGATTTCCAGCCAGCCGGTTTGAGAGCATAGCCGGCAACCGGCTCCCCGGCAAATCACACAGCCGATATCCACTTCGGCGCTGGGTTCGGTAAAGGGGAAAAAACTGGGGCGAAAACGCAGCGGGGTATCTTCTCCGAACATTTGATGGACGAAAAGGGTCAGGATTCCCTTCAGGTCCCCGAAACTGATATCCTCCCCCACCATGAATCCCTCCACCTGATGGAACATGGGGGTGTGGGAAATGTCCGAATCCCGACGGTAGACTTTTCCCGGGGCGATGACCCGCAAAGGCGGAGGATTTTTTTCCATGACCCGTACCTGGAGGGGAGAAGTATGGGTTCTCAGCAAAACGGCCTCGGAAATATAAAAGGTATCCTGCATATCCCTGGCCGGATGATTCGGGGGAATATTCAAGGCCTCAAAATTGTAGTAATCCAGTTCAACCTCCGGCCCTTCGACTGATTCGAAGTTCAGGCGGGAAAAAATGTCGTCTATTTCATCCATGGTTTGGCTGATCGGATGTCTGCGGCCTTGAAAGGTCCTTCTTCCCGGAAGACTCCAGTCAAACCTGGATAACCCCTGGTCCCTTTTGCCGGAGAAGGTTTCTTTTTTTTGCTTTAACAGCCCTTCCAAGAGTGTCTTGAGCCGATTAGCCTCCTGGCCGACCAAGGGTCTTTCTTCGGCCGAAAGGGTCCCTAATTCCCGTAAACACTGGGTCAACTCCCCTTTTCTCCCTAAGATCCGGACCTGTAAGGATTCCAAATCTTTTAAAGAGGCAGCTCGGCTCAACTCTTCCCTGAATCGGGTTTCCAAGGATTTTAATTTTGATAACATGGCAGATTGTCTTGTCGGGTAGAGGTTTGGTTAGGCCGAGCGGGGATTAAGCCTGGGGCTGGGAAACCATCCTCACCAAAGAGGTAAACCTTTCCGGATCCCGGGTGGCTATCTCGGACAGGGCCTTGCGGTCCAGACCGATACCGGCCTTTTTCAAGGCCCCCATTAAACGACTGTAAGAAAGGTTGTTTTTCTTGGCGGCGGCGCTGATTCGCACAATCCATAATCCTCTGAATTCCCTTTTCCGAACCTTGCGATCCCGATAGGCATATTTGAGAGACCGATCGACGGCCTCGGTCGCTGTTTTAAATAAACGGCTGCGGGCACCGCGATATCCTTTAGCCAACTTTAGGACCTTGTTTCTTCTACGTCGGGCCTTGAAGCCTCTTTTTACTCTGGGCATGATCATTCACCTCTATATCTATATGGTAACGTTCTTAACTAATTTTCATCCGGAACTCCAAGATTTCCGGATAGCTTTCAGCAATCAGCGATCAGCATTTAGCCAACTCCCCAATGATAAATGGTTTTGCTGAAAGCTAAAAGCTGATGGCTTAATGCTCCATCCGGAAGTGGGTCGTTTCCGGATGGATACTAACTATAGGGCAGCATCCTTTTGATGGCCCTGACATTGGTTGCATCCACGATAGCCGATTTGCGTAGACGCCTTTTCCTCTTGGTGGTCTTGCTGGTCAAAATATGGCTGCCGAAGGCCTTGGATCGGACGACCTTGCCTTTGCCGGTGGTCTTAAATCGCTTGGCAGCGCCTCTCCTGGTTTTCATTTTGGGCATAACGATACTCTCCTTATGGATACTTAACCTGAAGGCAGCGGATTCGAGGGTCTGGTAAATCACCCTTAAAGTTCGGAGTAAAATCTTTTTACACCGAACTCTAAACGACCCTCTCGCCCTGGTAACCTTGATTCCTGTTTTTACCTTATTTCGGACCCAGAACCATGGTCATGTTCCGGCCTTCCAACTTGGGCTCCTGCTCCACTGTGGCCAGGTCTTTGGTCTCTTCGGTAATCCGGTTCATGATTTTTCGAGCCGCTTCCTGATATTGGATCTCCCGGCCCCGAAACATCAGGGATATTTTGGTCTTATTCTTTTTTTCCAAAAATTTTCGGATGTTTCTCAATTTGAACTGAAAATCGTGTTCTTCGGTTTTGGGTCGAATTTTGACTTCCTTGACCTGAATAATCGTTCGACGTTTTTTGGCCTCATGGACTTTCTTGGTTTGTTGGTACCTAAACTTACCATAATCCATGATCCGGCAGACAGGAGGATCCAGTTGTGGGGCTACTTCAACCAAATCCAACCCTTCTTCTTTAGCCAGAGTCAGGGCCTGGGCCAAGGGCAAAATACCCAACTGCACACCGCCCTCCCCGATTACGCGCACGTTCGCCGCCCTGATCTCATGGTTCACATTAACCGATTTAGCTATAACCACCACCTCCTATTTTTATTTCGGTTTTCCGATTTCGGATTGCGGAATTGAAAATTTTGATTTATGGATTTTGGAGGCTTTTTACTCCGCAACCCTCATTCCGCGGTATTTATCCATTTTTTCCCGGAACCGATTCCTGCTTGATCCGTTCAACCAACCGAGGAACTGACCAGACCCCCAAATTTTCTCCCCCCCGGGTCCTGGGGCTGACGGCCTTTTGTTCCTCTTCTTTATCACCAATGACGATCATATAGGGAATCTTTTGCAATTGGGCCTCACGGATTTTGAAACCCAATTTTTCGTTTCGGATGTCCATCTCGGCCCGGATGCCGGATTTAAGCATCTCATCAAAAACCTGTCGGCAATAACCCGAGTTGCGGTCGGTGACCGACAGGACAATGGCCTGCACCGGAGCCAGCCAAAGGGGAAAGGCCCCGGCATAATGTTCGATCAAGACCCCGATAAACCGTTCCATGGCCCCCAAGATGACCCGGTGGACCATAACCGGCCGATGGCGTTCGCCGTCGGGGCCGATATAATTCAAGTCAAACCGTTCCGGCAGAGTGAAATCACATTGGATAGTCGCACACTGCCAGCGCCGATCCAGGGCATCTTTTAACTTGATGTCGATCTTAGGGCCGTAAAAAGCCCCTTCGCCCTCGCAAGTGGAATAGGGTAATCCGTTGGCCTTTAAGGCTTGAACCAAGGCCTCGGTGGCTCGGTCCGAATCCTGGTTGCTGCCGATGGACTTTTCCGGACGGGTGCTGATTTCGACCTCAAAGGCAAAATCAAAAATTTTCATCACTTCAGCCACGAAATTGAGGACCCCCCGAATTTCATCCTGAAGCTGGTCCGGGGTGCAGATGATGTGGGCATCGTCCTGGGTAAACTGACGAACCCGCATCAGGCCGTGTAAGACACCGGATTTCTCATGGCGATGGACCGTCCCCAATTCAAAGTATCGTTTAGGAAGATCCCGGTAGCTGCGGACTTTAGACTTATAAATAAGCATGTGGGCCAGACAGTTCATGGGTTTTATGCCGTATCCCTGCCCGTCGATCTCGGTAAAATACATCAGTTCCCGGTAATTCTCGTAATGGCCGGATTTTTTCCAGAGATCGGCCCTTAACAACTGGGGGCCCATAACGATTTCATAACCCCGCTTAAAATGCTCTTTCTTTTCAAAATCCTCCAGGATGGTCCGCAGCAAGGCCCCCTTGGGGTGATAAATGATCAGCCCGGGCCCCACTTCGTCATGGATGCTGAAAAGATCCAATTCCCGGCCCAATCGGCGATGGTCCCGGCGCCGGGCCTCTTCCAGACGATACAGATGGTCTTCTAATTCTTTTTGCTCAAAAAAGGCGGTCCCGTAAATCCTCTGGAGCATGGGGTTTCGTTCATTCCCCCGCCAATAGGCCCCGGCCACATGGGTCAGTTTAAAATAGCGGCTCCGGTCCGTGGACGGCAGATGAGGACCGCGGCACATATCGACGAAATTCCCCTGCCGGTAGAGGGAAACCGTCGGCTCGGAAAGTTCCTGCAACATTTCGACCTTGAAGGGTTCTCCCTGGGAGGTAAAAAGATTTATGGCCTCTTCCCTAAGAACTTCCTCCCTGGCGATGGGGATTTTTTGCCGGCTCAAAGCCTGCATCCGTTCCTCGATCCGGGGCAGATCCTCGGGAGTAAAGGGGGTTTCTTTGGAAAAATCGTAATAAAATCCCTGCTCGATAGCCGGGCCGATAGCCAGTTTAACCTCCGGGAATAATTCTTTAACGGCCTGGGCCATCAAATGGGCGGTGGAATGGCGTAAGATATCTAATCCATCCGGATCCTGAGCATGAACCGGTTCCAATTTCCCTTCAGTTAATAATCCCCTCGATAGGTCTATCAATTCTCCATTTAGACGAGCGGCCACGATCCCCTTTAAAGGCCCCTTGGTCCACTCCCTTAAGGCCTTTTCGGCCTCGAACCCCCTGGGAAAAGATAAGGAAATTCCATCCGGAAAATGGATTTGAATTTCATTGGATTCCATGTCTTAGGTTTTTTACCTTTTCTATAACCATTAAGAATAAACTTTTTATATACTAAAGATTGTTTTTTATGTCAAATAAATATTTGAAATATGAATCAAACTAATTAGTATCCATCCGGAAAAGGCAATGTTCCGGATGGAGCGGTCAGCCGTCAGCTTTTAGCTATCAGCAAAACCCTTTATCATTGGGGAGTTGGCTAAATGCTGACTGCTGAAAGCTATCAGGAAATCTTGGATTTCCGGATGAAAACTAATTATAGAGGATCTGGAAGGAATCAAAGTTGCCCATAGACGGTCCATAGAAGACCTCGACCTGTTCAACTTGGGAGGGAGGAGACCCCTGGTGGCACCAGACGACCATTTGCTCCACTTTGTCTTTGGTCCCTTCGAAATAGGCCTCAACGGTCCCGTCCCGGCGGTTGCGAGCCCAGCCGGTCAGACCCAAAGACCTGGCCTGATCCCGGGTATAGGCCCGAAAATATACCCCTTGTACCCACCCATGAATAATAACCCGGGCTGAAATATTTTCCATTATCCCCGTCCTATCAATCGCAAAAATTCTTTTTCCGTCAGAGTGGCAATTTTTAGTTCCCGGGCCTTATCGAGCTTGGAACCGGGCTCTTCCCCGACGATCAGGGTGTCGACCTTGCCGCTGACCTGATTGGCCATTTTTCCCCCAAGGGCCTCTATCCTTTCTTTGGCCTGGTCCCGGGTCAGCCCCTCCAATCGGCCGGTAAGGACAAAAGTTCGGCCGGTTAAAGGTTGCGGTCCGCCGGCCTTTTCCTCTTTTATTTTTACCCCGCCAGCCAGGATTTTCTCTATCGTTTCCCTGTTCTGTGGATTTTCAAAAAAAGTCCGGATGCTGCGGGCTACCTGAGGACCGACCTCCCGGATGGATAACAGCTCTTCCTCGGAAACCTCCATCAAGGCATCCAAGGAGCCTAATCGGCCGGCCAATAAGCCGGATAGATGCTCCCCCACATGGCGGATCCCCAGGGCATAAAGGAATCGGCCCAGGGTAGTTTGTTTGCTCCTTTCCAGGGCCTGGGTCAGGTTGTGCGATGATTTTTCGGCCAACCGCTCCAGAGAGGCCAGGGTATTCCTGGATAGGGTGTAGAGGTCTCCATAGTCATGAATAAGACCTTTATCCACCAATTGGTTGATCAGTTTTTCACCCATACCCTCGACATCCATGGCCCCTTTGGAGGCAAAATGTCGGATGGATTCTTTGATCTGGGCCGGGCAGTTGGGGTTGGAGCAGCGGTGGGCCGCTTCACCTGGAAGGCGAACTACCGGAGAACGGCAGACCGGACATTCTTTGGGCATGGTAAAGGATTTTTCATGACCTTTTCGTACGGAAGTAATGACCTTGACGACCTCCGGGATAACCTCTCCTGCCCGCTGGACGATCACCGTATCGCCTATTCGAATGTCCTTTCTCTCGATCTCATCCTGGTTATGGAGGGTAGCCCGGCTGACTTCGACCCCGCCGACCATAACCGGCTTCAGATGAGCCACCGGGGTCAAAGTCCCGGTCCGGCCGACCTGGACTTCAATGTCTAAGATCCGGGTGGTTTCTTGAGAGGGCTGGAATTTATAGGCCAAAGCCCAACGGGGGCTTCTGGATTTGATCCCTAAGCGCTCCTGGAGGGCAAAAGGATTGACCTTAAGAACCACCCCGTCAATTTCGTAGGGCAGGGAATGACGGAGGGCTTCTATCTCTTCACAAAATTCCAGGCCCTTTTTTATCCCCGGACAAAGTCGGGCGTGGGGATTAACCGGCAAACCCCAGCCTGGCAGAGTTTGGAGGACCTCCCATTGGCTGGAAAAGGTTCGCCCCGTCACTATTCCCAGGCCATAGGCAAAAAAATGCAAAGGTCGCTCGGCGGTTATCTTAGGGTCCAACTGGCGCAGAGAACCGGCGGCGGCATTTCTCGGGTTGGCAAACAGGGCTTCCCCCTGCTGTTCCCGCCTGCAGTTGTATTCCTTAAAGTCGTTAAGCTTCATATAAGCCTCCCCACGGACTTCCAGTCGGCTGGGGGGAGGGACCTTGGCCTCAAGGAGTCTCAGAGGGATGGCGTGAATAGTGCGCACATTTAAGGTGACTTCTTCGCCCATAAATCCGTCGCCCCGGGTGGAGGATTGGACCAGAATCCCCTCCTCATAAATCAGCTCGATGGCCAGGCCGTCCATCTTGGGTTCGGCGGTATATTCGATTTCCTGTTCGTTTTTCAAAAAGCGTTTGATCCGACGGTCGAATTCCAGGACTTCCTCAAAACTAAACCCATTTTCCAGACTGAGCATGGGGATGGAATGGGCCACGGTCTTAAATTTGCTTATCGGTTGGGCCCCTACCCGCTGGGTGGGGGAATCCGGGGTAATCGACTCGGGGTGCCGGGCTTCCAGCTCTTCCAAATCGCGGAGCAACCGGTCGTACTGGGCGTCGGAGATCTCCGGGTCATCCAGGACATAATAGCGGTAGTTGTGGTAATGGAGGAGTTTGCGGAGTTCTTGAATTCTTTTTTCTGTCGAGCGATCCATTGGCTCCGCTGAAAAGGTGATGGTAAGTCTAATGCAAAAATAGTGTTTAGGATTTTGTTATTTAAGGCTCAAGATTTTCACTTGACTTGAACCTTGAACCTTGTACCTTGTACCTTGTACCTTGTACCTTGTACCTTGTACCTTGTACCTTGTACCTTGTACCTTGTACCTTGTTTTATTATATCATATCAGGCCGGATTTGAAAAGCGAAAGGCCCGCATCAGGCCAAAACAGCCGCTAAGCATCATATTGCCGTAGGGGGCGGCCATGAAGGCCTTGGTTTGGGCCACCATGGCCCTTCGGGGGCCGGTGACGATGATGGGGAAAGAAGCTTTTTCCATTGGGGTACTATTTAGACAACCGTGTCCCATGTCCCGTAGGACCTGGTCATTAGTCAGGCGGCCGGAAACAAATCCCTCCAAATTATTTAACAGTTTTTTTGTGTCTAAAAAGACGGTGTGATGCTCAAAAATCCCTCGGATTCGGCCTTCGACCAGCCAGGCAGCCAGGGTGTGCTCATTACCAATATTGACGATTAGAAAGTGGGCAGATTGAAGGCCTTTGACTTGTTCATCTTCCAGGGCCCCCAAAATAGCGGCCCCACCCGTATCCATGACTTGGGCCTGAGGCCAGATCTCCTGAACGGCTTTCATTCGGGTCAGGTGGCCGGGGACCTTTCGGTACAAAAGGGTTTCCAAGGATTTCCCGGAATTTAAAAAGGCCTCCCAGTGTTGAAAACGGAAACGGCGGTTGCTTCCCCCGGGGGAAAAACCGTGATCCTGAACGGCCACCAGGCGGTCTTCAGGCAAAACCAGTCCGAAAGCCCTAAAAAGGTTGCTTAAGGCCTTTTCCTGAATATCGGCCATGAAGATCCGGGCGGCCTCAGGGGGAGGGTCCTCCGTAATACGAATCCCCATTTGGGTCACCTGTTCCAGGTTGTCCCGGATGGTCAGGGCCGTCTTGGCCTGTGCATAAACCGCCAAGCCGGCCTTTAGATGATCGAGGACGGCCCGGGAAGAAGCCCCGCCGCCCATCAGGTGACCGGTCAAAAAAACGGCCTTTCGGTCAAGGGTGGCTTGACTGATCCGCCCGGCCACCATCATGGTGGGAGAAGGCAGGATGCACTGGACGGCATTTTCCAGGGGCTGCCCTTCGGTCCAGACCAGAAGGTCCTGTGTCCCGCCGCCGATATCCAAGGCCAGTATTCCTTTGCCATTATGGTTCTTCGGAGAATGATCCATGGCCGTCCTCTTCAAAAGTTGTCTTAAGTAAACAGTGACGGCTTCGTAAAAAGTCCATCTGCTGTGTTGCGCGGCATCCTTCCCCGCCTTTCGCCGGGGCAGGCTTGTTGCATCGTACATATAAGTACGCCTCACTCCTCAGGATTGGCGCGCCTTGCATCTGGAGCTTTTTACTGTGCCGTCTCTTTGATGACTTTTCACGATTTCATATTTACCTTAAAGACCGTCCTGGTTCAACAAGAAAAGCTGACAGCGCCCTTTGGCCAATGACTCCAGAAAAAGTAGCCTTACCTGCCGGGGTCAAGGTGTTATTATTGACGGCTTCGTAAAAAGTCCATCTGCTGTGTTGCGCGGCATCCTTCCCCGCCTTTCGCCGGGGCAGGCTTGTTGCAGCGTACATATAAGTACGCCTCACTCCTCAGGATTGGCGCGCCTTGCATCTGGAGCTTTTTACTGTGCCGTCTCTTTGATGATTTTTTACGAGTTCATCATTATTATGAGACGGTTAATATTTTTAAATGATTGTAGCGCACCAAACCCAAGGTATGATAAATTGGCTCATCTCCAAAAGAGTTGGCGATGAGTGCAGGGTTCAAGGAGTCAAGGATTCAAAGGGTCAAGGGAAATGCTAATTGGGAGAAGAGCCATTTTTTTAAATTCTGTCGTAGGTTGAACTGGAGAATATTAAGATTCGTTTTGAAAAAGGAGAAAGCCATGGAACTTGGAATGATAGGACTGGGTCGCATGGGTGGGAACATGGTACGGAGATGGATGGCTGACGGACATGAAGTGGTTGTCTATTCCGCCACGGCCAAGACCAGGGAGACCTTTGCCAGGGAGACGGGAGCCTTTGCGGCCTCGTCGATCGCTGAGCTTGTCGGTAAGCTCAAAACGCCGCGCATCGTTTGGTTGATGGTGCCTGCTGCCGCAACCGATCAGACCCTGGAAGAAGTAGCCAAGCATGAGGAGAAAGGGGACATGGTCATCGATGGCGGGAATTCTTATTACCTCGACGATATCCGGCGATCCAAGCAACTCTCCCCCAAGGGAATCCACTATGTGGACTGCGGTACCAGTGGAGGTGTCTGGGGTCTCGAGCGTGGATACTGTCTTATGATCGGAGGTGAGGAAAAGGTGGTCGAATACCTTGCCCCGCTCTTCCGCTCCCTGGCGCCCGGGCGGGGCCACATCCCTTCCACCGCCGGTCGCGAGGCGATCAATGGTACAGCCGACCTGGGCTACCTGCACTGCGGACCCGCTGGTGCCGGCCACTTTGTCAAGATGGTGCACAACGGCATCGAATATGGTTTGATGGCCGCCTATGCCGAAGGTTTGGGCATCTTGCGAGATGCGAACATCGGCAAGCAGGATCGCGAGATTGACGCTGAGACGACGCCGTTGCGCGATCCAGAGCATTACCAGTACGACTTCAATCTCCGCGACATCACGGAGTTGTGGAGGCGGGGCAGCGTGGTCGCGTCGTGGCTGCTGGACCTGACGGCAACCGCCCTGGTCGAAGATCAAAACCTGACGAAATTCTCGGGCCGGGTATCGGATTCCGGCGAAGGCCGCTGGACGATCAAGGCCGCCATCGATGAGGGCGTGCCGGTGCCGGTCCTCTCCACCGCTCTGTATCAACGCTTCAGTTCGCGCGGCGAGGCGGACTATGCCAACAAGGTGCTGTCGGCGATGCGCTTCCAATTCGGCGGGCATCGCGAAAAGCCCGCAAAATAGGGAAATGAGCATGAACTCATTCCAATCGGATGCCTTTGTGCCCGCGACAGCCTGGAGGGGGAGTCGTTAATGCGTATTGAAGTGCTGACCGATGCCGAGGCCGTCGCGAAGAAAGCAGCGGCGGTCATCGCGGAAGCAGCCCGGGCCGTGGTCGCCGCCCGGGGCCGCTTCCTTTTGGCGGTGAGTGGAGGGAAAACGCCGTGGATCATGCTCCAGGCCCTGGCCGTTGAAGCGGTCCCCTGGAAACAGGTCCATGTCGTGCAGATCGATGAGCGCGTCGCGCCCGCGGGGCATGCGGATCGGAACCTGACGCATCTGCGCGAAACCCTTCTCAAACACGCCCCGCTGCCCGAAGAGCAGATTCACGCCATGCCGGTGGAATCCACCAATCTGGAGGCCGCGGCCGCGCGCTACGCCGAAACTCTCGAGGAGATTGGCGGCTCGCCCCCGGTGCTCGAACCTCGTCCACTTGGGCCTCGGGCCCGACGGTCACACCGCTTCCCTGGTGCCCGGGGATCCGGTGCTGGAGGTCGCCGACCGCGACGTGGCCATTACGGAGGTGTACCAGGGAAGGCAGCGGATGACCTTGACCTATCCGATACTCAATCGTTCCCGAAATATTTTGTGGGTCGTGACGGGAGCCGAAAAGGCTCCCATGCTTAAGCGCCTGATCTGCGGCGATCCCTCTATTCCAGCCGGACGCATCTGCCAGGATCAGGCCTTGATCCTGGCGGACCGCGCCGCAGGAGAAGGGGTGCCGACTCTTTTATAAGTTGACTTTCTGAATTCTCGCACTAAACTATATCCATGAATACAAACAGCCCCTATATACAGCGCCGGCTGATGACCGCGTTGAAAGACCATCTTGGCCATCCTGAAATAACCATGCTGGTCGGGCCCCGTCAATCGGGTAAGACAACCATCCTCAAGCGGCTGGAAGCCGGACTTCGAGCCGAAGGACAAAAAACCCTCTGGCTCAATCTGGATTTTGAGGACGATTTCCATCATGTTTCATCGCAAGGTGCCCTTCTTCAGAAGATTCATCTGGAGCTGGGCAAAGACGGCGGTGTGGTTTTCATCGACGAGATCCAGCGCAAGGAAAATGCCGGGCTGTTCCTAAAGGGGCTCTATGATCAGGATCTTCCCTGGAAATTGGTAGTCTCCGGTTCAGGGAGCATTGAACTGAAGGAGAAAATCAGCGAGTCATTGGCCGGGAGAAAACGGATGTTCGAACTTTCGACTGTCAGTTTCGGCGAGTTCGTTGATTTCAAGACCGGATTTCGTTATTCCGAAAAGCTCAGGGAGTTTTTCCGTACCGAACCGTCAAAAACAGATCAACTCTTCCGGGAATACCTCATGTACGGCGGTTATCCACGGGTTATCCTGGCAGGCACCCATCAGGAAAAACTGGCCACCATCAACGAAATTTACCGCAGCTTTCTGGAAAAAGACATTGTCTACCTGTTGCGGGTAGAAAAGGGCGACAGCTTCAACCATCTGGTCAAAGTATTGGCAAGCCAATCCGGAAAGATGGTCAACTATTCCGAACTGTCTGCTACTCTGGGGCTCTCCTTAGCCACGGTCAAGATCTATCTCTGGTATCTGGAAAAAACCTTCATTGTTTGGAAGGTAACTCCCTGGTTCACCAACATCAGAAAAGAAATAACCAAAGCGCCGGTTTTCTATTTCCGCGACATCGGTCTGCGCAATTTTACATTAGGGAGCTTCGGCGCCATCTCGGACAGGGAAATCGGTTTTGCCTTCCAGACCGTTGTCCAGGCCATGCTGAGGGAGCGCTTTCCCTTAGCCGATACGACGATCCACTATTGGCGCACCAAGGACAAGGCCGAGGTCGATTTTGTCATCCGGAGGGGAGACATGGTGACACCCCTTGAGGTCAAATATCGCGACCTGAAAAAGCTGGAGATCAGGCGTTCGTTTCGTGGGTTTCTTAAAGGGTATCATCCTGAGCGCGGTTATATCATCAATAAGAGCCTCAACCATGAGGCGTTGGTTGGCGAAACCCGGTTGCAGTCCCTGCCCTATTGGGAGTTGATATTCGATGAGGCCTTCCCCTTCATCGCCAACACTCCCAGGGCTTCTACTCCCATGGCCTAAACCGCCTCAAGATCCACTTTATTTACAATCCGTTTCAGGGCGATGGAAGTAAGGGAGACATGATTAGCTATAAAACAAAATCGAAATAATTCCCCTGGTGAATAGTTTTAAATGAGCTATTCGTATAAGCGGCTAACCAGTCTTTAGGGGCCTTGCTCTCCCTCTTTTCGGCCCATTTTATTTCATACCCGAATAAACGGCCTTCCCTTTCCTCGACGAAGTCTATCTCTTGCCCGCCATAGGTCCGCCAGAAGTAAAAGGAGCCGGGTAGGTTCTGATAGGCGCATTTTTTCAACCTTTCGGTGACCATGAAATTCTCCCATAGGGCGCCTATATCATTGCGGCTGTCCAGGGAATTAAATTGAGAAATGACTGCATTTCTGATTCCGTTATCCAAGAAGTAGTATTTGGCCTTGCTGACCACCTCCTTGCGCAAATTCCGGCTGAATCCCCCGATTCTTTTAATGACAAAGGCCTTTTCAAATATGTCCAAGTATCTCCCTACGGTTTTTACGTCCAGCCGGATTTGGGTGGCCAATTCATTGAGGGAAACAAGACTGCCCACCTGAAAGGCTATCAGTTTTAGTAAATCCAGTAAAACGCCCGCTCCTTTGATCCGGTCCAAGGAAAGAATATCTTTCAGCAGATAAGAACCGACGATCTCGTCAAGGAGTGTAATTCTATCCTGACGGTTCTGGGCGGTTACAACCTCCGGGTAGGACCCGAATACCAGAAAATCTTCCAACTTTTCCCGTAACTCATGCCGGTTATAAACAGAGAGCAATTCTTGTTGGGCTACGGGAAACAGGGTAAGGGTGGTTTTTCTACCGGTGAGCGGTTCACCGACGGCTCCGGCCAGATCAAAGGAAGAAGAGCCGGTGGCTATGACCATAATATCGGAAACTTGATCGACAATGATTTTTAAACCCATACCGATATTGGGAATCTGTTGCGCCTCATCAATAGCCAGAAGTCGATAACCGGAGACGTATTCCAATATGCGGGTAAAATCCTGAGAACTAAGGACCTGCTGGACCCTGATATTATCCCCGGAGTCGAGCTTATATTTAAGTTTGGTAGAGGCCAAAAAATGGTTTAAAAGGGTGGTCTTCCCCACCCGTCTCGGGCCATAAATCACCAGGACCTTATTGGCCTTGATGAGTCGATTCAGTTGATAAGGACGCTTGATAATCATGGTCATAGTATAGGCCAAATCCATAAATTTGTCAAAAAATATGGAATATAAATCCATAAATTTTGCCAAGCCCCCAGCTTTGGCTTATCCTCTTAAAGCAGGTCACCATAAATTTAACCCCGTATTTCTAAATTTATTATTATAAAATAACCCCGTATTTCTAAATTCACCCTATTTTATTAAAGAATAAAATAGTGATAGCCATCCGGAAACGACCCTCATCCGGATGGAGCATTAAGTCGTCAACTTTTAGTTTTCAGCAAAACCCTTTATCATTGGTGAGTTGGGCTAAATGCTGACGGCTGAAAGCCATCTCCGGATGGATACTATTTAAAATCTATTTTCGCTTGAATCTTAAATAAATCTCCATATTTGCTTTGACAAAAAATTTCTTTTGTTTTACGATTTATTCATCGTTAACTAAAAAGGAGTTTCGATGGGAATATCGACTATATCTCCAAAATATCAAGTAGTCATCCCTAAAGAGGTCAGGGAAAAGCTTAAACTGAAAAGCGGGCAAAAGATGGTGGTGGTAGTTAAGGGAGGGGTGGTCCACATGATTCCCGAAAAACCCTTGGAATTTTTTAAAGGGTTTTTAAAAGGCCTGGACACCAAAGGTCTTCGGGAAAATCAGGACCGATCATGATTCTGGTCGATTCTACGGGGTGGATAGAATTCTTTAGCGAAGGCCCCCAGGCCTTGGAATATGCCAAATATCTTAAAGATCTTTCCAAGATAGTCACCCCGACCATTGTGATCTATGAAGTTTATAAAAAAATAAAGAGGGATCGCACCGAAGAAGAGGCATTGTTGGCCGTATCCTTAATGAAAAAAACAGCCGTGACCTCCCTGGAAGAAAGCATTGACCTCCTGGCAGCCGACCTGAGCCTGAAATATCATCTACCCATGGCCGATGCCATGGTTTATGCCACCGCCGTGGAGAACAATGCCCAATTAATAACCAGCGATGCCCACTTTAAAGATCTCGAAAAAGTGATCCTTATTAAATAAAATGCCTATTGACTTAGCTCATAACAAGATTTTCGTTTTTACCAGTTGGGAGTAAGTCATCGCCTCCGTAGAGACACACGCTTTTATGAGCCGATCAAAAAGCTCCCGTTCCCAGAAACGTCGGTTGAAGCGATAGCAGATTTCGGATAGATACGATTGTAAATGTTTTTCGGAAACGCCACGATGAGCCCCTCTTATAACGGCTTTGGAATTAGAGATAACTCTGTGAACCCACGGCAGAAGCTTGCCCGCCGCCTTCAGGTCTCTAAGGACAACCTTATAATGAGCCAAATTCGTCCCTCTGACCGCTTTCCCATAGGATCTCCACCCATCGGTTCGGATAGCTTTCAGAAGGTTTTGACTTTCTGTCGTCGCTGGTCCGTAGCCAAGCCTTTCCAAGAAATTTTCAATGTGGGTCGCCGAAGCCTTGTCCACCACCTGCATATGGGCAAAACCAGGCCTTTCTTCCCCGTGGCGGTCCCTATAAAGAGAAACGGCGCACAATACCGTGGCTTTCCTTTCGCTCCCTCTCCCGGTTTTATGCCCTTTGGGTCCAAAAAACGTGTCGTCCATTTCGATCAAGCCAGCCAGGCTGTATCCGGCATCCCTATCGGCCATCGCTTTACGAACCTTATGAGCCATCAACCAGGCTGTCTTATAATCCGCGATCTCCAAAACGCGCTGCATCTCCGCTATGGACACCCCAACTTTGTCCATGGCCATATGGTAAATGAGCCAATACCATTTGACCAAAGACGTACGGGTTTTATGGAATATCGTCCCGGCCGTCAGGCTGGTTTTGGTACGACACGACTTACAGTCCAGGACGTTTCTGGTCTTGATAAACCAGGCTTCCCCATGTCCACATCGGGGACATCGGAATCCTTCAGGCCATCGAAGACCTCGCAGATGCTCCGCGCAAGCTACTTCAGTGGAAAATTCCTTCTGAAAATCAAGCAGGCTGCGCTCCTGGTATCTCCTGGTCATTGGCGTACCCCCAGCATCTCGAGGGTACACTATCTTTATGAGCTAAGTCAATAGGCATTTTAAATAATTTTCATCCGGAACTCTTGGATTTCCGGATGAAAGATAGTTAGTGTCCATCCGGAAAAGGCAATGTTCCGGATGGAGCGGTCAGCCGCCAGCTTTTAGCTATCAGCAAAATCCTTTACCATTAACGGGTTAGCTGAATGCTGATCGCTGAATGCTGTAAGCTTCATCCGGAAATCCGAATTTCCGGATGAAAACTAGTGTCATGTCACACTTGTAATATCGTAAAAAATATGATATATTTTCTTCATAATCAACCTGGGAGGATTAGATATGAAGAAATACATCGTGACACTAACCGAAGAAGAACGAGAAGCTCTGGGGGAACTCACTTCAAAGGGCAAACACAAAACACAAAAAATTCTCGATGCGTTAATTTTACTTGGTTGTGATGAGGGGCAATTCCAGACGAAACGTTCAACAAACGAAGAGATAGCGCGCGTGCTGAATACAAGCATGAGAAAGATTGACCGGGTCAAGAAGCGATTTATCGAGGAAGGTCTTGATGTTGCACTTAATGGCAGAAAAGGGGGGCGTATCTACGCTAAAAAGGCAGACGGAGATTTCGAAGCCCATTTGGTTGCCTTGAGTTGCAGTGAACCTCCCGAGGGTTTTGCGAGGTGGTCTCTGAGGTTATTAGCCGACAAGGTTGTAGAGCTTGACTACATTGACAGCATTTCTCATGAGGCGGTACGCCGTGTTTTAAAAAAAACGAAATTAAACCTTGGCAACAAAAGGGTTGGGTAATTCCACCAGAGCAAAATGGCAGCTTTGTTGCGAACATGGAAATGGTGCTTGACGTTTACAAGCGCCCGATCGATCAAAAATATCTGGTTATCTGCATGGACGAATCTCCGAAGCAGTTGATCGCGGAAACAAAGGTTCCAATCCCTGCATCTCCAGGGGTGGTGGCCAAATACGATTATGAATACAGTCGTTGCGGTGTATGCAATATTTTTCTTGCCTGTGAGCCATTGGCAGGGAAACGCATGGTCAATATTACAGAAAGAAAAACCAAATTGGATTGGGCTTGTTTTATAGAAGAGATCGCAGGGCAATACTTACAAGCAGAAAAGATAACATTGGTGATGGATAATCTTAACACCCACAACCCTGGCTCGTTTTATGAAGCTTTTCCGCCAGATAAGGCAAAGGCGTTGTGGGATAGGTTTGAGTTTGTGTATACGCCGAAGCATGGAAGTTGGTTAAATATGGCCGAAATAGAATTGAACGTCCTTACGGGCCAGTGCCTGAAAAGAAGAATTGACGATATTAAAATTGTCAGGAAAGAGGCGGCGGCATGGGAGAAATTCAGAAACAACAAAAATGCCAAGGTTAATTGGCAATTCACTGCCCAGGATGCCAGGATAAAACTATCTCGCCTCTATCCGACACTTGATAGTTGACGAGACACTAGTTAGACATGGAACGCTTCATTACAGAAAAATTGTTGGCCTGGAAGAATCAGACAAGACGCAAGCCTCTCATCCTTCGTGGTGCCCGGCAAGTTGGAAAAACATGGTCGGTTATAGACTTTGGAAAGACCTATTTCAATGGAAAGGCACATATCGTTGATCTCGAAAAACATCTTGACTGGCATCGTATATTCGAAGGGGATCTGGTGTCGGCCAGAATCATTTCGGAGTTGGAAATTCATTTGAATGAGAAGATCACTCCAGGAGAAGATCTACTATTTCTTGATGAGATTCAAAGCTGCCCCCGGGCGATAACGGCTCTTCGTTATCTTTATGAAGAATATCCGGATCTTCATGTGATAGCGGCTGGGTCATTGCTTGAATTTGCCATGAAAGAGATTTCATTTCCCGTGGGTCGTGTCCAGTTTCTGAATATGGGTCCCCTGAGTTTTGCGGAATTTCTGCAAGCCATCGGAAAAACGGCCGCAGCGGAGATCATCCTTTCCGCTCCCCAAAAACAGCCGGACAGTGTTCATACCATGCTTTTGGATGAGGTGCGACGATACCTCTTCATCGGCGGGATGCCGGAGTGTGTGCTGGCCTATGTCCATTCAGCTAAGATTCGGGAAGCCTTTGATGTCCAGGCTGAACTTGCCAATGCCTATCGTCAGGACTTTTCCAAATATGCGCCCCATTCCGATAAGCGTTGTTTAAATGCGGTTTTTTCTTCAATCGCTCGAAACGTTGGTAACCAGATTAAATATACCCACCTGGCAGAAGGCTTTTCCCTTCCAACCATCAAAAAAGCCTTTGACTTGCTTTGTCTGGCCCAGGTGATTCGCAAAGTATCTTCGGCCACCCCGGCAGGACTCCCGCTCGGGGCTTCGGCTTCAGAGAAAAAATTCAAAGCCCTAATGGTCGATATTGGATTGATGCAACATTTATGTGGGATGCCGATTGATATTGAATATAATCGATCCGACTTGCTGGCTATTTATCAAGGGGCTATGGCCGAGCAGTTTGTAGGCCAGGAATTGGTGGCCGGCGGGCAGGAAGAATTGTATTATTGGACCCGGGAGGCTAAAAGCAGCAGCGCCGAAGTAGATTTCCTGGCGGTCATTAATGGCCGAATACATCCTGTGGAGATCAAGAGTGGTGCTTCAGGAAGGTTAAGGAGTTTACACCAACTTTTGGAAACCTATCCGAATTGTCCATCCGGCTATGTTTTTTCATCCGCACCTTATTCAGAATTACCCAACCAAAGGTTGGTTTTTTTGCCCCTTTATTATGCTTATGCTATTCTCGGTGGCCGAGGATTCAAATCCGCCGGGAGCGATATTCCTCAACCTCATTAATCTCCACGGAGATCATCTCCAATAAAAAAAGGCAGGGGGATTCGGACGAGCCGATCACTTCTCCTGGCCTTTTATCTTGGCAGCATCTTAGTATCCATCCGGAAATGACCCTCTTCCGGATGAAGCATTAAGCCATCAGCTCTTAGCTTTCAGCATAACCCTTTATCATTGGGGGGTTGGGCTAAATGCCGGCTGCTGACTTTCTGGCACATTATTTGCAATATTGAAATAATTTGACACCTTCAATCTCATACGATATATGTCCTCAAGGATAAGAAAACAATGAACAATCAAGGCATTCAAGTTAGATCAATACCTCACAAGAATCTGTCAATTATAATCTTCGGTCTTTTTGTTATCTCAGGCTTCTGCGGTTTATTATATCAGATTATCTGGCTCAGAATTGCCTTGGCATCATTTGGGGTGATAACCCCTGTTTTATCTGTAGTGGTTTCAGTCTTTATGCTCGGTCTTGCCGTCGGTTCATGGATGGGAGGAAAATGGAGTGAAAAATGGAGAATACAGACAAAATCGACACCCATTTATTTATACAGTATTTGTGAATTTATTATAGGCCTTGGAGCTTTTCTAACCCCTATTCTATTTAATCTGGGCGAAAAATACTTGCTTAACATTAGTGGGACAAATTCAGTCAAGTATCTACTTCTGTCTTCCATAATTATAGCAGTGTCTCTTATTCCCTGGTGTACGTGCATGGGAATGACCTACCCGTCCATGATGGCTTTTCTTAAAGAGGTTGATTATCAGAATAAGATATCATTCAGTTTTCTATATCTCGCAAACGTCATCGGAGCAATGTCCGGAGCCGTTCTTACTGCCGTGGTATTCATCGAATTATGGGGCATTCAAAACAGTCTGAAAATCGCGGCTGCAGGAAATTTACTCATTGCCTCGGTCAGCTTTTATCTGGGGTACAGGTATAATAAAAATTCAATAAAATATAAGATTCAAGAGATTGACGATGTTTCAGGGGCGATCGCTCACGCCCCCGTCAAAAAAATATTCTTTTATTCCATTCTGTTTCTGACCGGTTTTTGTTCCATGGCCATGGAGATAGTTTGGGTTCGGGCATTCACGCCGACCTTATCCACAACCATTTACTCATTTGCTTTTATTCTGGCTTTATATCTCTATGCAACCTGGATGGGATCCTATCAATACAGGAGGGACATTTACGACAAGAAGATCCATTCCCTTGAATCGCTGATTTCACTTGGCATCCTGTTTTCTATACTGCCTCTCATCATCACGGATCCACGCCTGGGGATGATGTCAGCTTCAAAATGGTCTTTCCCGATATCCATCATCGGCATTTTCGTCGGCATATATTGTTTTTGTGCGCTCCTCGGATACATGACGCCTCTTTTGATCGACCAGTATTCCGCCGGATCACCTTCAAAGGCGGGAAAATGCTACTCGGTTAACATAACGGGTTGTATCCTCGGACCGCTTTTTGCCGGTTACATACTACTTCCAGTAACCGGAGTCAAATGGGCATTTGTCACCCTGTCATTCCCTTTTGTCATCCTCTTCCTGTTTTCGCTGATGGTATTATCTTCCTTCACGAAAAAAGATATCCTGCGCGCAACGTCCGGCATTATCGTGTTGATAACATCATCTCTGTTTAGTTATAGTTTTGAAGAAGTGGCTATCAATAATAATTCACAAATCAGAAGAGATTATGCCGCCACAGTCGTCTCCTCCGGGGAGGGAATGGGAAAAAGACTTTTCGTAAATGGGATGGGCATGACACATCTTCTACCGATAACCAAGATAATGGCCCACATGCCACTGGCATTTCATGCAAACCAACCTCAGAGCGCCCTCGTCATCTGCTTCGGCATGGGAACAACATACCGGTCTCTTATGAGTTGGGGTATTCATGTAGAAGCTGTCGAGCTTGTTCCAAGTGTAATAAAAGCATTTCCCTATTATTTTGATGATGCCATGGAAATAATGGCAGATCCCAAAGGAGAAATTATCATTGATGATGGCAGACGATATCTGAAAAGAACGACCGAGAGATATGACATCATCACGATAGATCCCCCACCGCCGGTTGAGTCATCCGGCTCGAGTTTATTATATTCGAATGAATTTTATTCTCTTATTAAGTCGAGGCTAAAAGAGAATGGTCTCCTTGCCCAATGGCATATGGGCGGTGAAGAGAAGATATTGGTGGCAATTACGCGGTCTCTTGTTATGTCGTTCCCCCACGTGAAAGTCTTTCAATCCATTGAGGGTTGGGGATATCATTTTATCGCATCAATGAAGCCGTTCAAAATTCCAACGACGGATCTTTTTATCAGTAGAATGCCTGAGAATGCGAAAAAGGATCTGATGGAATGGTATCCCGGTCAGGATATACGCAAAATTGTTGATATCATGTTATCAAAAGAACTTCTGATTAAAGATATCCTTAAAGGAGATAAAGAGGTGTATATCTCTGACGATAAACCTTATAATGAATTCTTTCTCTTGAGAAGATGTCCGGATCTCTTAAGACTAAGAGGGAAGGAACCCTGACCAATTGGAAATATCGGAGAAATGGCGCGTTCTCTCTGTCCCGAACAAGACCGCCCAGGCTCCTCCGCCTCGAAGACGTCCGCAGAGATCATTTCCAGTAAAAAAGGCAGGGGGATCCGGACGAGCCGATCACTTTCCCTGCCTTATTTTTAAGAAGCAGATGAATTGCATTCACCACAGAGCCACCGAGGGCGCAGAGAAACAATATTTTTTGCTTTCCGGTGAGGGGACGGAAAGCAAAAAGAGCATTTTTCATTTGCCTGCCTCTCACAGGCAAATGAAAACCCTCTCTCCATGTTCTCTGTGTCTCGAACGAGTCCCCCCAAGCGGGCGAGTGGGCGGTGAACCAATGTTTTTATGAGGTACTAATTTAATGCTCCCGGTAATATCTTGGCAGCATCTCAGTATCCATCCGGAAACGACCCTCTTCCGGATGGAGCATTAAGCCATCAGCTTTTGGCGTTCAGCAAAACCCTTCATTAAGGAGTTGGGCTAAATGCTGACCGCTGACTGCTGAAAGCTATCCTATAACTTTCTCCCCCGGGCTAAAAGTAAAATCCGACGACTGCATTTGTCACGATTCCGTTCAGGTTGAACTTGGCACCGACGGGCGCGCCATTCACCTTATTTTTCAGGTCGGTCTCGCTCGTCCAGAGGTACTTCCCTTCCGCCCCGAGAAACCACCGCGGCGTGATATTGTAATGAAACCCGAGCCCAACATGGACTCCGAATACCGTATTGGTATCACTGGTTGAATTTTCAACGCTGAGGCCTCCGGCGGTGACGTTTGTATTCACCTGTGCCGATACATGGTATACGCCAATGCCTCCCAGCCCATAGAGGTCAAACTTTTCAATAGGGATGATGCCTTTAAAAGTCAAAGTGACGGGAATGACATCGATGGTGTCTTTTTCCTGGGTCGAATAATTGAGGCCCTGGACCGATCCCGAGGTCCCAAAGGTATTATCGGTATGAAAAAACCCAGCACCAATCTCGGCCGCGAAATTTTCATTATACCGATGACCGACGGCGACCTCGCCGTTGAAACCTGTACTGAAACCGCTCAGATCACCCGACACGGGAAAATAAGCCCCGGGCTTGAAGGTCATGTAGTGGCCGCCTGAACCCCACACGGAGACATTATCCGCTCCCATGACATAGGATGGTACCACGCACACTGCCAGGATCAAGAACAAAAGCTGGAAACAAAATCGTTTCATATCTTCCTCCTTTTTTTTGTTTTGGATGGCATCCTCCGCAACCGCCCTCTTCTCATCATCGCCTAACGTCAGAACTATACGACGGGGTGATTTGTTGACACAAAATGCTCTGCATTATGGAGGCAGAGAAAAGTTTCTGTCAAGAAAATATTTCGAAGTGCCCTGCGAAACGCGCCAATCTGCCAGAAAATCAAGGCCACGAACTGGATGATCGCCTGGGCACTTAGGCCCGG
>CAWIRY010000179.1:0-12603 GCA_963838485.1 uncultured delta proteobacterium
GACCTTCATAAGCGATGGTACTTTTCCATCACTTCATGATAGGACACGGACGTGATCCGACCTGATTTATATCCATCCCAACGTTTTCGGGCCTCCTCGGCCCAAACCCGGTCCAGTTCCGGATCCGGTTTGTCAAGGTCGGAAAGAAGCGAATCCACCAATTGCAGTTTTTCCAAATCCGTTAAAGATTTAATTTCCTCAACCAGCCTTTCAGCTATTGTTCCCATGCTCCCCCCACTTGAATTGTTTTTTTAATCCTAACATTATTTATAGGAATCATCAATGATCTTAATCAGAAACGGTTTCACTTTTTCTGCCGGACGTCAATTTTCACAGAAGAACTGTTAGTGTTGACCCGGAAGGAGCGTCATCAAACCACGAACTCCCGGACAAAAGCAATAACGGCTTGCCTCTTGGCATAGCTAAAAATAGTCGATCATACCATCCGATAAAATCCGAATCCGGCCTCGCCCGCTTCCCGAAGGAAACGAAAATCAGCCCTTTCGCCTGGCGTGGCATTCTTTAAGGCTTCGATATTCTCGGGAAGTGTGTCGGCCATTATAATAACGAAGATATTTCAAAATTGGACTGGAACAATATTTTCCTCAAAAAATGATTTCAATTTTGGCTCAGCAATCAGTAATTCTCTACTATGAGCCAAATCTCGATTCAAACCTGGAACAGCTACGTCCGTCCTTATGAACGATGTATGTAACAGAGAGTAATAAAGATAAAGGCTGCTTTTATCTCGTCCAATGAAGTATACGGTATCGATAGGGTGGAAATCTTCTTCGGACCAAAAAACACTTCCTACGTTGCCTTTACGTCCGACGATTATCCCTGGCCCCTGAACAAGCGGCCTTTCGTGTGTACCTACCTTGCCACTAGAACCATACACTGGATACGGTCCCGGAATCCGGTTCTCCTGCTTGAGACCTTTTCCGTAGTTAAGTTGGGCTATGTCACCGAGTTTTTTCCTTGTCCATCCCTCCGGCACGCTATCTTTAATCTTCACATATTCGTGGCCGGGAAAGCGGAAGTAAACAAACCACTCTTTGTAAAGAAGGCGGGCAGCCTGTTTCAGCAACTGAATCCGGCGCCGGTTGTTTTCAATGAGGTCGTCATATGCAGCAAGTATATCTGAAATCCGTTTCTGAGTTTTTGTGTCGGGAACTGGAAATTTCAGAGACAAAAGTTTTTCTTGGCTAAGATTGTCCTGTGCCGCCCCTTGTGTGAACTGTTGGTAACGTTTCTTTAAAAGGGCGTCAAACAGATATTTGATGAAACGAGCATCTGCTTTCTCGCAGTCCGGGATAAATCCAATAATGCTGTCGGGAAAGCAAGCGTTGATTCCTAAAATGGCGGTCTCTGCAATATTTGCCGCAATGGTGATGCATAAAGTGCCTTCTTTCCAAAACCTACTTTGATCCAACCCTGCATCACTATAAGTTTGGCTGTATTCCGTGATATAGAGATTGGCGTGTTTTACATCCCCTGTTTGTATGAACGGGTAAGGGCCACCATATAAGTGCTCAGCGTCTCGTGGTCTATACCTTGACCTACCGCGGCTGACATACCCCATTTCATCAAGGGACTTCAAGGACCAGCTCATATCACAAGTTTCTTGATGACAAGATTGTGGCTCCAGGAAATTTCTCGCACCATTGGTGCGAGAATTAGTCGCTCTCATATCCCCAACTCCTCAAAGTTTTTCTGAATCTTTGCCGCCAACTCTATGGCTTCTTTATTCAGATCGGCCAGCTCGGTATGGATATCCCACATGGTCTGCTCGAAATCGAAGTCTTCATCCTCTTGGGTTGGGGCCACACCTACATAACGGCCAGGGGTCAGGCTCCAGTCGTTTGATTCTATTCCTTTCAGGGTTACCAACTTAACCAAACCTTCCACGTCACGCAACTTTGCTTCTGGGAACCGCTCAGTCAACCAATGAGCCTGCCGGTGGAAATAGCGCACTTGTTTAAGCTGATCGACGGCTGTCTGGCGGGCTTGGTCGGCGGACTTTCGAGCACGGGCAATCTCCCGACTCATCCACTTATCACTTTCTTTCGCCATGCAGTCATTCTCACAGGTGTCGATCAAACGAGAGGCAAGCCTAAACAACGAGTCGGCCTGTTTAACAAAATCTCGGCTAGTCTCAGCCAGGGGGGCCAGTTTGTCCACCGCCTCTTTCAGGGCGCCATTTGTTTTCCTCTGTTTTCTCCAAGAGGTCTGTTCACGCTCCGTAGCCTTGCGAAAGGCCTCAATGTCAGCATTAAAAATATTTGTACTTTCTTTCAGTTGCTTCAAGGTTTCGAGATGGGGGGCGTCCTTGGCCAAAGTATTCAGGAATGGTAGAAAAGTATTACGGAGAGCCTTTAAAGCGTCCAGATATTCTGTGAGCGGATGAACATCAGTCCCGTTAGCTCCTTTGGTGGCAAAGCAGGCCACCGCCTCTTCCAGCATCTGAACACAGTAACGGGTGACCAGATCGAGGTATCGCTCGGGCTGACCTCGGTAGAGCCAGACAATGGCCAGAATATTCTGAAGCTGTTCAGGGCTGAAGTCGTAAATCTTGCGCGTTACTTTCCTATAAATATTCCGCGCATCGATCATCAAAACTTTATCCTTATGCTCCTTGGGTTTGGCGCGGTTAAGGAACCAAAGCTCGCAAGGCACGGTTCGGGTATAGAAAAAGTTTGAGCGGATGGCGATCATGATGTCCACGTCACCGGTCTCGATCAGCTTCTGTCGAACCTTGGCCTCGTCACGCCCGGCACTGGAAGCCTGAGAAGACATAACGAAACCAGATCGGCCCTTCTCGTTCAGATAGCTGTAAAAATAGCTGATCCAGAGATAGTTTCCGTTGGATACTTTGTCGCTCTTATTCACGCCCGGAAGACCGAAGGGCAGTCGGGGATCACGTTTTACCTTGTCGGCGTCTACTTCATCCACGTTGAAGGGAGGATTGGCCATCACGAAATCGGCCTTGCCGAACAATTCGTGAGGGTCTTCATAATAGGTAATTGCTTTCTGGATGTCGCCTTCGAGCCCGTGGACGGCAAGATTCATCTTGGCCAAACGGATGGTGGTAGCATTCTTCTCCAGCCCTCGAAAGGTTAGCTTCTCGGCGGGATTTTGTTTCAGGCGCTCCACAAAATGGGCACTCTGGACGAACATGCCTCCCGATCCGCAGGCCGGGTCAAAAACAGTCCCCTCCCTTGGCTCTAAAACATTTGCGATCAGGGAGACAAGCGACACAGGGGTAAAGAACTCGCCGTTATCGTGGGCCTTGAGATCAGCGAACTGGGTCAGGAAGTATTCATAAATCCGTCCGAAAACATCGCCGGAAGTATGTTTTAATTCTTCGGGATCTAAAGTGCGAAGAAGTTGGCCGAGTACGGCATTATCAAGCTCCTGATATTCATCCTTGGGCAGAACACCTTTTAGACTCACATAATCGGCCTCGATAGATTCCATGGCTCCATTAATAGCCTTTGCGCGGTCATCGCTGTCCTTAAGGTTAACGAGATAGTCGAATTGGGCCTCGGGGCGCAGGAAGATCGCCGTCTTCTGAGAAAAATCCTCCTTTGTCAGCTCCCTGGCTTTTCCTCCTCTCTTGGGAAGATTGGTTTCGATATCGCCTCTGACCGCAAGATAACGACTGTAAGCGTGTCGCAGGAAAATCAGGCCCATCACTGGCAGGAAGTACTCATTACTGGCGTACTGGCGTAGTTCGAATTAGCCCGCAGCGTATCCGCCGCGGTCCAAAGCCGCTTTTCGATAGCTTCTATGTGTTCCAGTTGGGGCATAAAAGAACCTTTCGGGTTTTTCTTTAAAGCTAATGGTATAGAACCATTCAATTACATAAAACGAGACGCTGGTTTAATGAATATATTTCCTTTCTTTGTCATATGTTTTTTTTATTATCCTGCCAAAAACAAGACCCCATTTCTCTTTCAAAAAATGGGGTCTTGTCAGACTGCTTCATGGACCAGCCTTAACAAACCAGGGTTCAAGGATTCGGGGATTCCAGGATTCAAGGGTTTAAACTCCTACAGACTGCGGCGAATCAATTTAACAAATTCAGTTGCTTTAGCAAAAAGGTTTCTGGCCTCCGTTTCGGTAATCAATCCGGCCACATCATAAATCGCTTGATTTCTTTTGTTCCGCATGCGGTCAAAGTAGGAGATCAAATTTTCGTAATCTTTCCCCATGAAGATTTTCATAAAGATGAAAGTATTCTTATTACCTTCGCCGTGAGAAGGACGATAGCCCTTCGCAAACATGTAAGCCCGGGAGGCTTGGAGGACGGCATTATAGGTAACGGCTAACGCCCAATCCCAGTCCTCGGACATTATTTCTCTCGCTGTTTTTTAATCCCTTTCCGCCCTGGTCAAGGCGCTTTGGATCTCTGGGACGATATTTCTTCCTTATGAATTCGTCCCGTTTAGAGGAGCTCCTCAAGATCCATAGCTGTCTCCTATGATGAAAATTTTTTCCCCGGCCAGGATTCTGGAGAGGAACCCCCCCCTTTCTTTTTTGCGTTTTTTAAATTCTTGAGGGGTCAAAAAGGTATAATTGACAGGGCGGCTCAATTGCTCCTCGGCCTGGCTGATAAACCGGTGCAGTTCAAGCTCATCAAGATTCCCGACTATTAATAAATCAATGTCACTGGCTGCCCTGGCTGTCCCCCGGGCTTGACTCCCATACACGAAAGCCAGATCGATTTTATCGGTTACCGGCGATAAAGCGGATCGTAGCACCTCCACCAGCCCGGCGGTTTTTAATGTCAGCCCCCTTAGCTCATCGAAAATGGGGCAGTTCCGTTTGGCCCTGAAATAGACCTGGCGGCCCTGCTCAAAACGCTCGATGATACCCGCCTCAGCCAGCTTTTTTAATTCTCGCTGAACCGATCCCTGGCCGGCAGCGGTTATCCTGGTTATCTGGCGCAGGTAATAGGATTCCTCGGGGTTGGAAAAAAACAAGGCCAGCAATGCCCTCTTGGTCTTGCCGAAAAGGGCCGTCGAGAGATTATCGGGAACTTCCTTTGTACTCATAATGGGTTCTATTGTACTCAAAATTGGGGCACAAATCAAGCCCCAATCTCAATTGGCGGAACTGGACAAAACAATTCAGGCCTTCGGACAAGTAATCATTCTAAAAGAACTCATGATGAACAATTATTACCGGGAGCATAAAATAGGTACCATCATAAGAACATTTATTCACCGCCCACTCGTCACGTCTGAGGCGTGACTCGTTCGAGATACAGAGAACATGGAAATGTCTTTCTCTGCGCCCTCTGGGACTCTGTGGTGAAAGCAATCTATTATTGGCTCCTGTTAATTAAGAGCATAGCAAACCCTTTAAGTCAATCCCTGCTATTTTATCGGGCTACCTTTCCTCCCATATCGGGCCTGCTTTTCTTTAAGGGCAAACCCGATTTTTCGTTTTGGGGGAACCGGGAGTTTTGGTGGCTTCATCAGTTCCCGGATGGCCTCGAAGACAACCTTAAACTGGGTGTCGTATTTTTTCTCCAATCCATCCAATCGCCGGGCCAAATCTTTATTAGAGGCGATCATTTCCCGGAGCTTGACAAAAGCCCTCATGATCATAATATTGACTTCAATCGCCCTCCCGCTATGAAGGACACTGGAAAGCATGGCTACCCCTTGTTCGGTAAAGGCATAAGGGAAATATCTCCGTCCGCCCCACTGACTTGAGGTGCCAAAATGGAACCTCAAGTTTTCAAATTCCTCTTGATTGAGTGTGAACATAAAATCGGCAGGAAATCGCTTTGAGTTTCTTTTAACGGCCTGATTCAGAGCCTTGGTTGGTACATCATAAAGGACTGCCAGATCCGCATCTATGATAACCTTTTGCCCGCGAACAAACAAAATAATCCGTTCAATTCTTTCCTCAGGAATTTTAATCGCTTTCTCCTCCAAGCTTTTATCTCCTATCATCCATTCAAAAAAACCTGCGTCAGTGCGGCTGAAAACCGGTCGCAAATTGCGACCGGTTAACCGTCTTTAGGGTTAAATCTTTCAAATTGACCAATGGCCATGTGCCATAGATGCGAAAAGGATAAAATTATCCCACTCTTTTAACTGTTGACCTCTTTTTCCCATACCCCGCCTGTCTCTCCTTCAACTCAAACCCTATTTTTCGTCTCTTATTCTCCGGCGGAGCCATGATCTGCCGGATGGCCTCAAAGACGACTTTGAATTGGCCATCGTATTTTTTCTCCATCTGCTCGATCTTTCGCCTTAGATCCTCATGACCGCCCAAGATCTCTCGTAACCGGGTGAAGGCCCTCATGATCTGGATATTGACCTGGATAGACCTTTTACTGTTGAGAATGCTGGAGAGCATGGCTACGCCGTTTTCAGTGAAAGCGAAAGGCAACTTTCTGGTGCCTCCCCATCTTGATGTTCCAAATTGGAAGATCAAGTTTTTAACTTCTTGATTTGTCAATTGAAACATGAAATCTTCCGGAAACCGATCTAAGTTGCGCCTGACCGCCTTATTAAGATTTCCGGTTGCAACATCATAGAGGACTGCCAAGTCCCGATCGAGCATGACCTTTTTCCCTCTGATGAGAAGGATCTTGTTTTCAATGATTTCCCGGGGCACTAAATCTTTTTCTTCCAACGGGCTCCTTTCTTCCCATAACCGGCCTGCCTCTCTTTCAGATGGAACCCTATTTTCCTTTTCGGGCTCTCCGGCGGGGCCATGAGTTGCCGGATGGCCTTAAAAATGTCTGTGATTTGTTCATCGTGACCCTGGATACGCTCTTCCAATTCTGCCAATTTACCGGCCAGTACCCTGTGGGTGGCCATCATTTGGCGAAGCCGGACAAAAACGCGCATGATCGTAATGTTGACCTGAATGGCCCTCTTGCTCCGGAGGACGCTGGAGAGCATAGCCACGCCTTGCTCGGTAAAAGCATATGGGAAATAACGCCGTCCCCCTTTTCCCTTTGAGATCACAATTTGTGATCTCAAAGATTCAAACTCCTCTTGGCTAAGCTGGAACCTAAAGTCGAGAGGAAAACGCTCGTTATTACGCTAAACTCCTCACTCAAAAATGGTAAAAATAAGAAACCCATCTTCTTTTCAAAAAATGGGTCTCGTCGGATTGCTTCATGGACCAGCCTTTCGGTTAGAGGTTGCCGGTTTGAAGAACGCTGATACTGGGATGGACAAAATAAAAACATATCCATCAGTTAAAGTCAATTTAAAAAGAGATTAAAGGACTTCCATTTTTCGGAGATATTGCTCAGGCCCTAATAGGCTCCAAGGATGACACCGGCTACCTCCCCGGACCGGGCCAACCATTCCCGGTTGACTAAGTTGTTTTTTTATTTTATAAAATAAGATAAAGGGTGCTATCATAAAAGTTCCAAAAACTTTCTACCCGCCCTATTGATTCCAATCTTTGAACTAAGGAGGCTTTCGTGGACCCCTTAAGAAAACTGACCGTTACTTTCCCTGGAGCAGGCCACCGTACTCCCTTATCTGACCTTTCGTTTGGTCCAGGATGGTGTTCAGGTCATCCGTCTGGAGCATCCGGTATTCGGGGACCCCAATCGCTTAGTGGGGGACAGGGTCCTTGACGAAGACCGGATGAACAGCTATTTCATGGCCATCAATGCCGGCAAAAAGGCGTTGACGCTGAACCTGGCCGAAAAAGAAGGGAAAAAAATCCTTGACGAGTTACTGGTGAAGCTCAAGGTCGATATCTTTGCCACCAACCAACTCCCCCGGAATTATCCCAAATTGGGCATTGATTATGAAACCCTCAAGGCCGTCAAACCCGACCTGATCTGGCTGGGGATCACCGGCTTCGGGCCGGAGAGCAACGAAGCCGCCTATGATCCGATCCTCCAGGCCCGGAGCGGATTGATGGAATTGACCGGAGAGGCGGACGGCGAGCCTCAGGTCCTGGGCATCCCCTTGCCCGACATGGGGGCCAGCGAGCACGCCTACGGACTGATCATGAAAGCCCTTTTTCGGCGGGCCATTACCGGGGATGGGGCCCGGATCGACCTTTCCATGTTTGAAAGCACGGTTTCCTGGCTGACCGTTCCCATCACCTTAAGTCAATCCTTTGGAAAAAAGATCACCCGCCGGGGCAATACCCATGAATTCTTTGCCCCGGTTTCGGTCTATCCCACGACCGACGGATATGTCTACGTGGCCATGGGTAACAACAAACAATGGGCAAGCCTGACCGAACTACCCGAATTCCAGTCTCTGGCCAAAGAAGCCTATCAAAAGAATGCCGGCCGGATCGCCGATGTGACGAACTTAAACCGGGAGTTGACCGGGATCCTCAGACAATTTAAGACCGCAACCGTGATCGCCCTCTTCAATAAAATCGGTATCCCCATATCGGAAATAAATACCATGGAGGGGGTGGCCCATGACCCCCTGGTGATCAAAAACCTTCTTACAGCCAAGGACCCCAAATCGGGACTTTCAATCACCCTGGCCCCTCCG
The DNA here is from genome assembly GCA_963838485.1 of uncultured delta proteobacterium. GTDB lineage: Bacteria > Desulfobacterota > RBG-13-43-22 > RBG-13-43-22 > RBG-13-43-22 > RBG-13-43-22. The sequence continues at coordinate 8,505 of CAWIRY010000179.1, forward strand.
CCCCAGATGACGGACTATTTACAATCCCAGAAACAGCAGCTTTCCTTTCCGCCCCGTTTCGGTGAGCACAACCCGGAGATTTATGGACAGAGGCTCGGATATGGTCCGGCCGATTTAAAGACCCTCAAGGAAAAAGGAATTATTTAGTCCTTATGCCGACTGGAGACCAGTTAGCCCAGTTTATCATCTCCGGCCTGACCACCGGGAGCATTTATGCCTTGATCGCCCTGGGTTTTGGCATCGTCCACAATGCCATGGGGATCGTCAACTTTACCCAGGTGGATTTCGTCACCCTGGGCGGGATGATGATGTATACTTTTTTTCTGGGTTTGGGTCTGCCCCTGCCGCTGGCCTTTCTCCTGGGGGTCTTGGCCGTAACCGTGGTCGGCGGCCTGGTGGAAAGACTGGCCATACGGCCGGCGAGGTCCCGGTCCATTCTCGTCCTGATCTTTATCACCATCGGCGTTTCCATTCTGATGCGCGGGGCCTTCAAGATCATCTGGGGGAAAAATCAGATGGCCCTGCCGCCCTTCAGCGGAGACACCCCTCTTATCATCCTGCGGGCTGGCGGTTCTCCCTCAAAGCCTGTGGATCTTCTTTATTACCGTTCTGGTGGTCATTATCCTCCATCTTTTTTTAATCACACCCTGATCGGCAAGGCCATGCGGGCCACCTCCTTTGATCCCAGGGCCGCGGCCCTTATGGGCGTCAATGTCAATCGAATGATCCTTTTTTCCTTTGCCTTAAGCGGCGCCCTGGGGGCGATTGCCGGGATCATCATCGTCCCCATCACCACCCTGTCTTATGACATCGGGGTCATGCTCGGTTTAAAAGGGTTCGCCGCGGCCATCCTGGGTGGTTATGGAAATAGTATCGGGGCCATAGGTCGGCGGTTTATTGTTGGGCGTCCTGGAGTCCCTGGGGGCCGGGACCATCTCCTCTTCCTATAAGGACGTCATCGCCTTCGTCATCCTTCTCCTGGTCCTGTTTATGAAACCGAGCGGTCTTTTAGGCTACGGAGACAAGGAGCGGGTCTGAAAAATGGTCCAAGGATTTCATAAACAGGACCAGGAGAAGGATGACGAAGGCAATAACGTCCTTATAGGAAGAGGGGATGGTCCCGGCCCCCAGGAACTGCCAGGACGCATGAACCACCAATCCTGGCCCCGATACTATTTCCATAACCACCCAGGATGGCCGCGGCGAACCCTTTTAAACCCGACATAACCCCGATGTCATAAGACAGGGTGGTGATGGGACGATGATCATCCCGGCAATCGCCCCCAGGGCGCTTAAGGCAAGGAAAAAAGGATCATTCGATTGACATTGACGCCCATAAGGGCCGCGGCCCTGGGGACTAAAGGAGGTGGCCGGCATGGCCTTGCCGATCAGGGTGTGATTAAAAAAAAAGATGGAGGATAATGACCACCAGAACGGTAATAAAGATCCACGGCTTGAGGAACCGCCACCCGCAGGATGATCGGGGTGTCTCCGCTGAAGGGCGGCAGGGCCATCTGATTTTTCCCCAGATGATCTTGAAGGCCCCGCGCCGTGATGGAAACGCCGATGGTGATAAAGATCCAGATCAACCGGTCCCTGACCGGCCGTATGGCCAGTCTTTCCGGAGGACCACCGACCACGGTTACGGCCAAGACCCCAGGAGAAAGGCCAGCGGCAGGGGCAGACCCAAACCCAGAAAAAAAGTATACGTAGATCATCCCACCAGGGTAGAAATGGCCCTCGGTAAAGTTGACGAAGATCCCCATGGCATTGTGGACGATGCCAAAACCCAGGGCGATCAAGGCATAAATGTCCCCGGTGGACTAGGCCGGAGATGATAAACTGGGCTAACTGGTCTCCAGTCGGCATAAGGACTAAATAATTCCTTTTTCCTTGAGGGTCTTTAAATCGGCCGGACCATATCCAACCTCTGTATAAATCTCCAGGTTTGCTCACCGAAACGGGGCGGAAGGGAATGCTGCTGTTTCTGGGATTGTAAATAGTCCGTAATATAGAGCAGGAGGGGCCAGGGTGATTGAAAGTCCCGATTTGGGGTCCTTGGCTGTAAGAAGGTTTTTGATCACCAGGGGGTCATGGGCCACCCCCTCCATGGTATTTATTTCCGATATGGGGATCCGATTTTATTGAAGAGATGTCACGGTTGCGGTCTTAAATTGTCCCTGAGAAATTTTTACCGGTCGACTCCCGGTTTAAGTTCGTCACATCGCGATGCAGCCGCATTCTTTTGATCAGCTTCTCCGGCCAGAGACTGGAATTGGAGTCGGTCAGGCTTGCCCACTGTTTGTCGTTACCCATGGCCACGTAGACGTCGGTCGTGGGATAGACCGAAACCGGGGCAAAGAATTCATCATTGCCCCGGCGGGTGATCTTTTTTCCAAAGGATTGACTTAAGGTGATGGGAACGGTCAGTTTTCAAACATGGAAAGGTCGATTCGGGCCCCATCCCCGGTAATGGCCCGCCGAAAAAGGGCTTTCATGAGTCGTTAGCATGCTCGCTGGCCCCCATGTCGGGCAAGGGGATGCCCAGGACCTGAGGGCTCCGCATCCGCCTCTCCGGTCAATTCCATCAATCCGCTCCGGGCCTGGAGGATCGGATCATAGGCGGCTTCGTTGCTCTCCATTCCCCGAAGCCGGTGATCCCCAGCCAGATCAGGTCAGGTTTGACGGCCTTGAGGGTTTGCAGATCAATGCCCAATTTGGGATGATTCCGGGGGAGTTGGTTTGGTGGCAGAGAAGATATCGACCTTTGAGCTTCACCAGTAACTCGTCAAGGATTTTTTTCCCCTTCTTTTTCGGCCAGGTTCAGCGTCAACGCCTTTTTGCCGGCGTTGGGTGGTGAAATCACCGTTCATCCGGTCTTCGTCAAGGGACCCTGTCCCCACTTAACGATACAGTCCCGAATACCGGATCGACGGATGACCTGAACACCATCCTGGACCAAAAACGAAAGGTCAGATAAGGGAGTACGGTGGCCTGCTCCAGGGAAAGAACGGTCAGTTTTCTTAAGGGGTCCACGAAAGCCTCCTTGTTCAAAGATTGGAATCAATGGGCCGGTAGAAAGTTTTTGGAACTTTTATGATAGCACCCTTTATCTTATTTTATAAAATAAAAAAACAACTTAGTCAACCGGGAATGGTTGGCCCGGTCCCAGGGGAGGTAGCCGGTGTCATCCTTGAAGCCTGTTGGGTCTTGAGCAATATCTCCGAAAAATGGAAGTCCTTTAATCTCTTTTAAATTGACTTTAACTGATGGATATGTTTTCATTTTGTCCATCCCAGTATCAGCATTTTTCTCCAAACCGGCAACCTCTAACCGAAAGGCTGGTCCATGAAGGCCAATCCGACGAGACCCATTTTTTGAAAAGAAGATGGGTTTCTTATTTTTACCATTTTTGAGTGAGGAGTTTAGCGTAATAACGAGCGTTTTCCTCTCGACTTTAGGTTCCAGCTTAGCCAAGAGGAGTTTGAATCTTTGAGATCACAAATTGTGATCTCAAAGGGGGAAGGGGGACGGCGTTATTTCCCATATGCTTTTACCGAGCAAGGCGTGGCTATGCTCTCCAGCGTCCTCCGGAGCAAGAAGAGGCCATTCAGGTCAACATTACGATCATGCGCGTTTTTGTCCGGCTTCGCCAAATGATGGCCACCTTCGAAATGGCCGCTGCAAATTGGCAGAATTGAAGAGCGTATCCAGGGTCACGATGAACAAATCACAGACATTTTTAAGGCCATCCGGCAACTCGGCTCGGCCCCGCCGGAAAGCCCGAAAAGGAAAATAGGGTTCCATCTGAAAGAGAGGCAGGCCGTGCTATGGGAAGAAAGGAACCCGTTGGAAGAAAAAGATTTAGTGCGGGAAATCATTGAAAACAAGATCCTTCTCATCAGAGGGAAAAAGGTCATGCTCGATCGGGACTTGGCAGTCCTCTATGATGTTGCAACCGGAAATCTTAATAAGGCGGTCAGGCGCAACTTGATCGGTTTCCGGAAGATTTCATGTTTCAATTGACAAATCAAGAAGTTAAAAACTTGATCTTCCAATTTGGAACATAGAGATGCGGAGACGGCGAAAGTTGCCTTTG
>CAWIRY010000180.1:0-5467 GCA_963838485.1 uncultured delta proteobacterium
TCAATAAGGGAATATAGGTAAGAGAGTATTTTGAGGAAAAAAATACTGTATTTATAGGGGGGGTTATTCCATAAAATTTGGAATTTGTTATTCCAACAAAAGGATAGTATTCTTTAATTTTGCTTACATAGACCTGACTTATCCATACCAAAGTTCCCGACGGGACAAGCTTCCATAATTACACGGGCCAAACGGCCCTGATAACCGTCCCTTGTCCCTTGGCGGATTCGATGGAAAAAGAACCATCTGAGAATTCAACCCGTTCTTTCATACTGGAGAGCCCCAAGCCTTTTTTCGAAATCTCCCTGGAGAACAGACTTTCCGGATCAAATCCTTCCCCATTATCTTCAATAGACAGTTCTATGGTGCCGTTGACTTTTCGCAACCCGAGGCGCACCAGGTCGGCTTTGGCATGTTTGCCGATATTATTCATGGCCTCCTGAGTAATTCTAAAAAGTGAAACTTTCAGATATTCCGGTACTGCCTCTTCCCAATGGTAACCGCTCGTTCAACCTTGATGCCATTGTAAATGGTTCCAAATCTCCGGCAGAACCAGGAAAGGGTGGGTACGATACCCAGGTCATCTAAAATAGGAGGCCGCAAATCGGACTGTATTCTTCTGGACTCTTCAATCGTATCCTGGATAAGGGGGATAAGGGCCTCCAGGGGTTTGGAAATATTCAAGTTCCCGTCCTTGGGAAGATGAAGTAAGGCCTCTTCCGCCTTGAATTTGATGGCACTCAAGGACGACCCCAGGACATCGTGAACCGCCAGGGCGATCCGTTTCCTTTCATTCTCCTGGGCGGAGAGGATCTGTGAGGCCAGGATTCGCAGTTGTTCTTTTGATTGAGCCAACTCCGCGGTTCGTTCACGAACCCGGACTTCCAATTCTTCCTTGGATTTGCGAAGCTCTTCCTCCATCCGCTTACGGTCGGTGATGTCGTGAGCAACTACGAATGCACCTTCGGGTTTTCCATCTTTGTATGTGAAGGTCATGTTCATATGCCGTAAACCTCCCGTCCGTCTTTTCTTGCTACTTTGTATTCCAGGGCACCAGGGATGGCTTCCCCGGCAAGAAACCGGCTAATCCTCTCCCGAAAGACTGCCTTCCCTTCATCGTCCAGGAGGTCAAGAGGGCTGATAGCCAGGAGTTCTTCCCTCGTGTACCCGAGAACCTGACACATGGCATCATTTACGCTTATGAACGCGGGACGATAAAAATCGACCTCATAGAGCATACTTGGGGCGTATTTTATGAGAAGCCGGGATTTCTCCTCGGACTGCTTGAGTTGCTCTTCCATTCGCTTGCGCTCGGTGATGTCCTCGAAGTATACGGACATACCTCCTCCCTCCCGAGGGAAACACCGGTTGTGGAACCAGCGGCCCCAGGGCTTATAAAAATTCTCAAAGGCGCGGATTTCTCCGGCTGCGGCCCGGCGGTATTCGCTTTCCAACTGGGTACCCAGCGCGAGGGGAAAAACTTCCCAGTGGCTCTTACCAAGGATCTCTTCACGGCGGATATCTAATATACGCTCGGCCTGAGCATTAACATAAATAAACCGCCAGTCCCCGTCGCAAGCAAAAAATCCGTCTCCAATACTCTCCAGCGTGGTCCGTAGTGATCTCTCGGCTTTTCGGCGTTCCCCAACCTCCCTTCGGAGTTGGCTATTGCTTTGAGTCAGTTCAGCGGTCCGCTGATCGACCCGGGCTTCAAGATGATCTCGCGACTCCCGCAAGGCCTCCTCCGTCCGCTTTCTTTCGGCCACCTCTCCTTGGAGCCTTTCACTGACCTCTTCCAGCCTTACATAAGGGTTCTTGACCGATGCCTTGAAAATCCCGTAATAGATCAGTGAAAAGGCAGCGATTTTATAAACGTGTCCCAGGACATTATAGGTGTCGAACATCCGGGTATAGAAGGCAAAGACCAGTTCGCTGAAGATGCTGATGATAAAAGCGCTCAGAAAATAAAGAAGCAATCGGTCTTCGGTTTTTTTCATTCGTTGCCAGTAAATTGCCGTCGCCGCGCACAACAGACCAATGACCACATATTCGGATATTTTCTTAAATGGGGTGAGTCCTACCCCGACGATAAAGGTCGTGGGCATATAGGCGGGGAAAAAAGTAACCCCGGTAAAAACAAGGAATGAGATTAAAAGAGCCGCGGTCATCAATACTTTTTCTGGGTCAGCCAGCGAAAGGGACTTCCCGGATAGACAAAGGCGCTGGCCAGAAAAGCACCCCCCTGAAAAAGCCTCGCCGCCACCCAAAACTGGATTGATTTGTTCAGGAAGTTGGGCGTGATAAAGTCAGGCATGTCGGGCATGCCCGCAGTATGCATGAAATCCATGAGGCCGATGGCCAAAAAGGCCGTGCCTAAAAACAGGGCGTGGCGGTTCTGGGACTGCTTATAGGTGAACCGACCTACCCCAAACATGGACAAAGAAACCATGATACTGAAAAACTCGGCAATATTATGAAAAGCCAAATAGGGGGCCGGTTCCATTACAAACTTGAGCTGGGCTGGAAAAAGTTCCACGATTAGGAGGGGTAAGACCGACAGAATGAAGGTCCCTGCCAATAGAGTCCAAGGTGACCATCGCTCAATGTTTTTTTGCATCCTGTTTTTCCTTAAGATAAAAAAAATTCTTTCAAGAGTGATGCAGAACGGCTGGATAGATTAGTTCTTCGAAAATTTACTTTCTTGAGTTTAAACAACCGTCACGAATAAAAGCTTTATTTTTATAACTATACTTAAATTTACGGTAAAAAGATATTGGTCTTATATAAAATGGGCAATAGCAGATATTTTGATCACCGATTCCAAATTTTGGGTAGGCGATTAATGGTCTTTAAGTTTCCCCTTATTAATTACGATTTGAAGAACTAAACCGCTACGCGGTAGCCATGCCAGCTCTGGTCATTAAATAAGTTTCCGTAATAAATTCAACATTCCCGAGCAAAATTCCATATCTCCACTTGTTGGAAGAGCCTGATCTTAATACAATCTCTTTAAGTGGTACCATCGGCAGGAGTCGATGGATATTTATTTCAAAGGAGATAGTATTATGGGAAAGCTACGAGAACAGATGCAGATGGATCTTCAATTGCGGGGCATTACCCCCGGGACGCAAGCAACCTATCTGCGAGAGGTAAGGAATTTAGCCTTATATTTTAAAAAATCACCGGAGGAATTAGGGGAAAGGGAACTCAAGGAATATCTGCTTTATCTCATCAATGATAAGAAACTGCCTGAAGGAACCTACCGAAACTACTATAGCGGCCTGAAGTTTCTATATAAGCATACCCTTAAACGCGAATGGGTCATGGAAAAGATCCTCTGCCCCAAACGGAGGCAGAGGCTCCCCCTGGTTTTGGATCTCTCCGAAGTGGAAGCCCTCTTTTCCGTGACGAAGAATCTCAAACACAAGGCCATCCTGATGATCACCTATTCATCGGGATTAAGAGTCAGCGAAGCGGCCCATCTGAAGGTAGATGATATCGACAGCAAACGTATGATGGTCAGAATCCAAAACGGGAAAAAAGGCAAAGACCGCTACAGTATTTTATCCCAAACGGCCCTGGAGTGCTTACGGCAATATTGGATAAAATATCGCCCCAAGGAGTGGTTATTTGAAGGACAAAAAAAAGAACGTCCTCTCTCAACCAGTTCGATACGGTATGTCTTCTACGCGGCCAAAAAACGGGCCAGGATCAGAAAGCCCGCCAGTGTCCATACCCTCCGGCACAGCTTTGCTACCCATCTGATTGAGGCCGGAACCAGCCTGCACCATGTCCAACTGCTTCTGGGGCACCGATCCCCGACAACGACCACCGTTTATCTCCATGTCAGCCGCCATAACCTGGCCCAGGTCACCAGTCCACTGGATTTACATATCGAAACTCCCCAAAGAGGTATTCCCAACCCCCTGGACGACCCCCAAGCCAATATCCCTATCTAATGGCCAGTGCCGAGGCACTCCGGCATAGAAGTAGCCGACATTTTTCGTAAACACGGAAACGACTACCGAAAAACGCACCGGCTATCCCGCGATCAGCTACGGGCCATGCAGGCCATTGAGGTCTGCAGAACCCCTCTTTTGGGAGGCCATGTGGATCAATGCGACCACTGTGGTCATCTGGAGATATCGTATAACTCCTGCCGAAACCGGCATTGTCCCAAATGCCAGTTTTTAAGGAAAGAGGAATGGATCGAAGCACGACGGGAAGACCTCCTGCCCATCCAATATTTTCATGTCGTCTTTACCATCCCCGCCGGACTCAATCCCCTGGTCTTACGGAACCGTAGAGTCCTGTATGACCTTTTCTTCCGCTCGGTCTCCGAGACCCTCAGGGAACTGGCACAGGACCCAAAGCGTCTCGGAGTACACATCGGCTTCATGGGTATTGTCCACACCTGGGGACAGAACCTCATGGACCATCCCCACATCCACTGTATTGTTACCGGCGGTGGGCTATCCCTTACCCATGACCGCTGGATTTCCTGCCGAAAAGGATTCTTCCTTCCCGTAAGGGTTTTGTCCAAGCTGTTCAGGAACAAGTTTCTGGACTATCTCAAAAAAGGCTATGAAGCCGGCCAACTGGCCTTCTTTGACAGTATGGGTTATCTCCGGCACCCCAAGGCCTTCCAACGCTTCAGAAGGCAGTTCTATCAGATGAAATGGGTCGTCTATTCTAAACCCCCCTTTAATAGGGTGGAGGGAGCCCTTAACTATTTAAGCCGCTATACCCACCGCATAGCTATCAGCAATCAGCGTCTGGTCAGGCTTGAAAACGGCCAGGTTTCCTTCCGCTGGCGGGACTACTCCGATGGCGATAAGGAAAAAATCATGACCGTTGCGGCCGAAGAGTTTATCCGGAGATTTCTGCTCCATGTACTCCCGGCCGGCTTTGTCAAGATCCGTCACTATGGCCTGCTGTCCAATAGAAACCGCAAAAACAATATCACCTTATGCCGTAAGCTTCTCAACTGTTGCCAAACCGAAACCCAGGACAAAAAAATACCGGAAACCTGGCAGGAATACCTGCTGAAGATCTCCGGTGTCGATGTCACCCAATGTCCTGTCTGTAAAAAAGGCCGCCTGCTCAGGGTTGAAGCTTTGCGGCCTTTAAGATGTAACGGTCCACCGTAGAACGCCGATGAGTTCCGTTCCAATTACAAAAATCGTTTATCCCCTCTCAGGCGAAAAAGGCATTGCTTTTCGTAATACCACACCCTTGTCTAAATTCCTGCCTTGGCCGGTGCTTATATCCATTCGGGGCCGTCTACGATCAATATTTTGCTTCCCAATAGATCCTATTCGATCCGGAAAGGGCTATTTAACCCCAAAATCATCTCCCACTCAGTAGATAAAACAAACCTCTCCGGATTCATTCCCCATAGCTCGTGTGCCGCGGCTTAGTTCTTCAAACTTCATTCTGCAACTCCGCAGCAGAATGAAGCCTTAAT
>CAWIRY010000181.1:0-9110 GCA_963838485.1 uncultured delta proteobacterium
CAGGGAGATAACCGTGAATACGCGGAACAAAACCATCCTCCTCACGTTGAAGACGATATTTTTATCGAGGTGGTCGAGAAGGAGATGATCAAGAGTTTCGGCTACGAAGTCATCGCGGCAAATTCCGGTGAAGAGGCAATTAACATTGCGGTAGGAAATAAAAAAATTAATGTCGTTCTCATGGATATTAATCTTGGTCGAGGAATGAACGGACTGAAAGCCCGCCAAACAAATACTCGAAAGGAAAATATGCCCATCGTTTTTCTAACCGGCCACTCTGGAAAAGAATATGTGGATAAATTAAAGGGAATTACCTGTTACGGGTGCGTGTTCAAGGCTTCTGGAGACTTATTCTCGACGAAGCCTCCATCGAAATTGCTTTGGACCTTTTTGAGGCGGGCAAAAATTTACAATTCAAGATGGAGTTACTGCGGGAGAACCAGAAAAAATACTGGAATGTGTTTGCCCCTGAGAGTGCCCCCCTTTTTCTCGTTAATAAGGGAATGGTTAAGGCAGTCATGGAAACAAAAGGTGCATCTCGAATAAAATCTGAAATTTCACCTATTTAATGAATGGGATTAAAATGAAAATTGCAGTCATAGGGTGCGGCTATTGGGGGCCTAATTTGGTTAGAAATTTTTCCCAATTAAATAAGGTCGATGAATTATTTTGCTGTGACCTGGATCCAAGGAAGCTGGATCGGCTGAAAAATCTTTACCCGTCCGTTAAAAGAATACAGGATTACAAGGAATTTCTGAAAATGCCGGATCTGGACGGGGTAGTTATTGCCACTCCGGTTTACAGCCATTATCCCTTGGCCAAGGAATTTCTGGAGCAAGGCAAACATGTGATGGTGGAAAAACCTCTGACCCATTCCTCGGAAAGCAGTCTGGATTTGATCAAAACGGCTGAAGAAAAAAAACGGATTCTGATGGTGGGCCACACATTTGAATATGAGGCCGCCGTAAACAAGATTAAAGAGATCGTCGAATGTGGAGAATTAGGGAAGATACTCTATGTGAGCTGCACCCGAGTGAACTTGGGACTTTTTCAAAAAGATATCAATGTGGTTTGGGATCTTGCCCCCCACGATATATCCATCATTCTTTATGTCCTGGGCCAATTTCCGGTTTCGGTCAACTGCCAAGGGAAAGCGCATTATAAACCTGAGATTGAAGATGTGGCGACCACCACACTTAACTTCAATAACGGCTTAATTGCCTTTATACATAACAGTTGGCTTGATCCGAAAAAGATCCGGCAAACAACGATTGTCGGAACACGAAAAATGCTGGTTTACGATGATCTGGAATTGCAGGAAAAGATCAAGATATATGACAAGGGGTTAGAAATACCCCCTTATTATGATACTTTTGCCGAGTTTCATTTCTCCTACCGATCCGGAGATGTGTATTGTCCGAGAATCGATGAATATGAACCGCTCAGGAAGCAATGCGATATTTTTTTGGAATGTATAAAAAAAGAGATTAATCCCCCATCCGATGGAGATAACGGATTGAGGGTGGTGGCCATCCTGGAAGCATCCTCAAACTCATTAAAGCGAGCGGGTAAGGAGGTGCCCTTGCGACTGCCCAAAGAGAAAAAAGCCATCCAGACAAATGGAAATGGATACCCTGTTTTTTCAAAGATCCCGTTAAAGAATGAGATATTGACCCCGTTAAGGGCGCTGGGAAAAATGAGGGTTGCTTAGTCGAAGCTTTCTTCTATAACACTATAAGAAATTAGTGAAACCATAAAGGCATATGATTTTATGGATCTTTTTGGTTTAAAAATCGGGGGGCGGACAAAAAAGCTATTATTAAAAGAAGTAGTGAAGATAGGTTCTGCTCTTTTTTAAGTTTTAATATCTATTAACCAGATTGAGGGAAATCAGAAGTGATCGAATATGAATTTTACAGGAGTAACCCGGTAACAAAAAGAGAAGATTTGCTTGGAGTTCTGGAGGAAAGAAGAAAAGATCCTTCCAGAATTACTCGAGAATCAGTCATGGGTTGGGCAGAAAAAGTTTTTGGTCAAGATGTAAGTGTTAAAGACATTTATTTTATTCCAGTAAGTATTAATAAATAGACAAGAAATACTTAAGGTCCACTCCGTTCTTCGTTACAAGCATGAGGTTAAAACGTAAATCAATATCTGGTAAGCTGCACGAAAGCAGGGTCTGAAATGGCCCTGCCTTTTTTTGCACAAGTCATAATCGCTAATCCAAGTACATCCCACCACAGAAGATTGGTAGGTGAAGTCAAAACGAAAGCATTGCCGGTCGGAGCAGCAAAAAGACCAATAGAAACCCCTCTTTTCAGTCCTCACTGATCTCATTGCCTTGCCTCTTCATTCACCCATTCAACAACAAGGCCCACGCATTAAGATATAGCCCCCCTGAGCCGGCCTTTGAATTCGATTTTTGCCGGTTGCTCTTTCCTTCCTCCAAAAAAACGATCGCAAGCCCCCACCATAGAACAATGACCGGAAAATAATAAACCCTGATCCAGGGGTTGAATCAGGGTTGGAAATAGTTCTAAAAGGTGAAGTGTAAACTTGCGCTATCTAAACATTATCTAAACCATTTTTACCCTATCTCATCTAATAAAATCAACAACTTAATGGCGGAGAGGGTGGGATTCGAACCCACGGTACACCTTTTGGGCGTACAGCCGATTTCGAGTCGGCCCCGTTACAGCCGCTTCGGTACCTCTCCGTTATTCGATTTTGGATTTCAGATTTCGGATTTCGGAATTTAAAAACCCTTATCTGTCTGGCTTCTTAAAATTCAAGATACTCTTTTGGGCAGGATTTATAGATTTTTTCTTAAACCTTAAACCTTGAACCCTGTACCTTGTATCTTATTTTATGTTTGATCGCCCCGGCGGGCCTTAAAAAATTTCTGTATCAGCGCCCGGCATTCCGGCTTAAGCACCCCTCGAACCACTTCAAAACAGTGGTTCAAACGCCGGTCCTGCGACACTTCATACAAAGACCCCAAAGCCCCGGCCTTGGGATCAGCTGCTCCATAGATCACTTTTTCAAGCCGGGCCTGAATCATCGCCCCGGCGCACATCAGGCAGGGTTCAATAGTGACCAGCAGGGTGGTCCCCGGAAGCCGATAATTATTAAGGAGCCTAGCTGCCTTTCTCAAAACCAGGATCTCGGCATGGGCAGTCGGATCATTTTGCTGCCGAGTTTTATTATGATCGGCGGCGACAATCTCCCCCGAGCGAGAAATCAAAACCGCTCCGACGGGAACCTCATCTTCATCATAAGCCTTCTCGGCCTCCTTCAAGGCCAGGGCCATCCATTCTTCCGCGCTATAAATCAATCCAGCCTCTTGGCTATTTTAATAAATTGACGGCCGGCTGATGTCAAGGTCTTTCATTTTTACCTTATTACTTCAATGGGATATCGGGTGAAGGCGGAACGGTAATGGTGAGCGGACGGGACAATTTAAAGACCAGATCCGTGCCGGCCTTGAGAAATAAATCCTCTTTCCCGGTAACATAGGCCAGAACCGCCCCGGTCCCTCCGCCAAGGGCGATTCCTACTAAGGCCCCGGGGATTTCTTCTAAAAGCATGCCGATACCAACCCCCAGGATGGCCCCGACCCCGATCAGGCCGATGTTGCGCAGGAAATGGGCCCGCCCTTCCTTCTGAAAAGGTTCGGTGGCTATCGTATAGGTCGTATCATTGGAAATGATCATCCGCACCAGTTTGAGTTCAAGCAAGGCAGTACCGCTGAAATGTCCGGATTCAACAGAGCGGGAAATGACACCGATCAAGGGAACCCCCGCCGGAACCAACACCTTGGCCCCTAATAAAATGGGGTCTTTAAGGGTAACAAAAAAAGATTGATCGGTCCGATGGGTAGAGGTCCGGACTGACTGATTCAATTGGACTTTAAGGGATGTCCCCGCCGGGATAATGATCTGGACAGGTTCGGTTACACCGGATGAAAGGTTCAGGGCCTGGGGTTTTGGAGAGACTTCTCCCTTATTGGACCCCATGGCCAGAAGATCCGGAACCTCAATCCACCCGGATGAACAAAGTAAGACCATGATCAAAATAAAAACTTTTTTCATTTACCCCAACCCAAATTCCCTGGCGATGATCACCTGAAGAATTTCAGAAGTCCCCCCGCCGAAAAGCAGAAAGCGGGTATCCCGGTAAAAGCGCTGGACCGGATATTCCATGGAATAACTGTAGGCCCCAAAAGTGCGGGTGGCCTGATCGGCCGCCCGGCAGGCCGTCTCCGAGGCAAAATATTTGGCCATAGAAGCCTCTTTCATACAGGGAACTCCTTGATCAACCAGACGGGCCGCATTATAAACCAGCAATCGAGAGGCCTCGATCTCGGTAGCCATGTTGGCGATCTTGCTCTGAACAAGCTGAAAGTTGCCGATCGCTTGTCCGAACTGAGTCCGTTCTTTGGCATATTGGAGGGCGGCCCCGAAGGCGGCCCGGGCCAGACCCAGACTGAGGGCTGCGGTCATGATCCGAATCTCCGACAGGATCTTCATCAGATTGGAAAGGCCCCGGCCTTCTTCCCCTAACCTATTCTCTTTGGGGACAAGACAATTTTCAAAGGCGATCTCGGATATCTCCGTACCCCAGGTCCCCAGCTTGTCGAATTTCTTACTGGCGGAAAGTCCGGGCGTCCCTCGCTCGACCAGAAAAAAATTCATTCCCCGAAATCCCTTGCTGCGGTCGGTCTGGGCCAGGACGGTAAAAAAATCCGCCACCGGGGCATTGGTGATCCAGGTCTTCGTGCCGTTCAACCGATAACCGTCCGGGGTTTTTTCAGCCATGGTTCGCACACCGGCTAAGTCGGTAGCCGCATCAGGCTCGGTCAGGGCGAAGGCAGCCACCTTTTCCCCTTCCATGGCCGGTAAGAATAGACGGTGATAGTGATCCTCCGTCCCGTACTGAAACAGAAAATTGGTCCCCATCAGACACTGCATGGCTGTTATGGCCGCCACACTCATGGACCCCCGGGCCAACTCCTCACAGAGGATGCAAAATAAAGTGTTGTTACCGCCGGCGCCCTGTCGGTCTCGGGGATAGCGAATTCGAAAAGCCCCCATACGGCCCAGGGTCCGAAAGACTTCAGAGGGAAAAGATTTTTTTTCGTCGATCTCCCTGGCCCGGGGAATGATCTCCTGATCTACAAAGCGGGCCATGCTCTTCCGCAACAGGTTCTTCTGCGGATGGGCGCCAAGGCGCGGTTTGGCTTTTCATAAGGCACCCCCTTTCCGGACGGCCTTGGTCAAGGCCGGGACAATATCCAACAGATCCCCGACGATACGATAATCGGCGATTTCAAAGATCGGGGCCAGGGGATCTTTATTAATGGCGATTATGGTTTTTGCATTTTGCATTCCAGCCTTGTGTTGGATGGCCCCGGAGATGCCGCAGGCAATGTACAGGTCCGGACGGACACTCTGCCCAGTTTGCCCCACCTGCCGTTCCACCGGGATCCAGCCCAGTTCCACGGCTACCCGGGAACCGGCCACTTCCCCGCCCAAGGCTTCGGCCAATTCCTGAATGGCCTTGATCCCTTTTCCCGAGCCCAGCCCACGGCCGCCGGCAACGATTACCTTAGCCTGAGAAAAATCGACCTGCTTCTTCTTTTCTTTGGCGATCTCGATGATTCTGGTCGTCAAGTCTTTTTTGTTGAGTCGGGGTTGGCAGGAGATAATATCCCCTTTTCGAGAAGGGTCGCTCGGAAGGGGTTTCATAACGCCGGGACGGACCGTGGCCATCTGGGGCCGGCTCCACTTACTGATGATCGTGGCCATGACGTTCCCGCCAAAGGCCGGCCGGGTTTGCAAGAGATGGCCATCCTTAGGATCGACGCTTAATTCCGTGCAATCGGCCGTCAACCCCAGTCCCAGGCGTCTGGCTAATCGCGGGGCCAGGTCCCGGCCGATGTGGGTCGCCCCTACCAAGACTACATTGGGCTTATATTGGTTGATCAAATCAGCCAATACTTTGGTATAAGTCCCGGTCTGATATTGGGCCAGGTAAGGGTGGTCGGTCCAAAACACCATTTCGGCCCCGCAGTGGATTAAATCCCGGGCCAGGGTTTTAACCTTATTTCCCAGAAGGACCGCGGACAATCCCTGATTTAAGGCCCGGGCCAACTCAGCACCGCATCCCAAGAGTTCCTGAGAAACGGGCTTCAGCCGGCCTTCCCGTTGTTCGGCCAGGACCCAGACCCCCTGGTAGTCCCTAAAATCCGGAATAGGTCTATCCATCATATCCGAGCGGATGGCCTTTTGTTTGCAACTCTCGATGCAGGCCCCGCAAAAGGTGCACCGGTCATTTAAAACCGCTACCTTTCCTTGCAGCGTCACGCCCCCATAGGGACAGGATCGAAGGCACTTTTGACAAGCATTGCATTTTTCCGGATCAATAAAGATGGCCATGGAGTTTCCTTTCTTACTGCACGTCACTCTTTGTTTGCTACCCGTTTGGGGTTACTGGTTTAAACCCGTAACGCGTAACCCGTAACGAAAAATTAAAGAATATGCCTCTCCTTCAACCTCCCGACCAATTGCTCCACAACCTGGGCCGTATTTCCTGTCAGGGTTTCCCCCTGTTTTTTCTTTTCCGGGGGAAAGGTCCGGATCACATTGGTCAGGGACCCGGTTAACCCCACTTCATAGGCCTTGACCCCGATGTCGGCCGCATTCCAAAAGCTGATCTTAGACTCGGGGCTGCAGGCCGAGATGAGTCCCGGAATACTGGGGTAGCGGGGCTGGTTTAAATCACCCAGGGCTGTGATCAAGCATGGTAAGGCGGCCTCCACGATTTCATATCCGTCCTCCAAGACCCGCTCGGCCCAAATCTTTTTCCCTTTCACCGACAGACGGCGCACGTAGGTGACTTGGGGGATGCCCAGCATTTCAGCCACCTGGGGTCCGATCTGGGCCGTATCCCCGTCAATGGCCTGCCTTCCGCAGAAAACCAAGTCGAAGGGTCCGATTTTCTGGATACATTTTCCCAGGGTATGGGAGGTGGCCCAGGTATCGGCCCCGGCAAAGGCCCTGTCGGATAATAAAACAGCCTCATCAACACCCATGCCGATGGCTTCGGCCAAGGCCTCAACGGCCTGAGGCGGCCCCATGGAAACTGCCGTTACCTTCCCCCCGTATTGTTCTTTAAGGCGGAGGGCTTCTTCCAGGGCATGGCGATCATCGGGATTGATCATGGTTTGAACTCCTTCCCGGATGAGCGTCCCGGTCTTGGGATCCATTTTGACTTCATGGGTATCAGGGACCTGTTTAATCAGAACAATACTATTCATAGACTCTCCTTCTTTAACCGATTATCGGTGTTCGGCATTATAAACCGATTTTCTTAAAATTGATATGATTCTCATGGCCCCGAATTGAATCATATTAAATGTTACCGAAGGGGTTAAAATAGAGGGATCGTTGACTCATAATTAAAGTTACCGAGGAAGTTTCTCGGTAGGAGGTAATTAATTATGAGTCCCCAATCCAAAAAAGAATACCTGGCAGCCATTGTTAAACGATATAAGAATGCGTCCAGATCCGGGAAGCACCTCATTTTGGATGAATTCTGTGCTGCTACCGGTTATCATCGAAAGCATGCTATTCGCTTGCTCAGAGGCTTTAAGCGGTTCACCAAACCCCAGCCTAAGCGTCGTGGCCCTAAGCCCGTCTACCACTCTCCAGAGCTCTTAAAAGCCCTAAAGAATATTTGGCTGGCCGCTAATCTGCCCTGCGAATTGAATCATATTAAATGTTACCGAAGGGGTTAAAATAGAGGGATCGTTGACTCATAATTAAAGTTACCGAGGAAGTTTCTCGGTAGGAGGTAATTAATTATGAGTCCCCAATCCAAAAAAGAATACCTGGCAGCCATTGTTAAACGATATAAGAATGCGTCCAGATCCGGGAAGCACCTCATTTTGGATGAATTCTGTGCTGCTACCGGTTATCATCGAAAGCATGCTATTCGCTTGCTCAGAGGCTTTAAGCGGTTCACCAAACCCCAGCCTAAGCGTCGTGGCCCTAAGCCCGTCTACCACTCTCCAGAGCTCTTAAAAGCCCTAAAGAATATTTGGCTGGCCGCTAATCTGCCCTGTTCCCCCCGGTTAAAAGCCTTGTTGCCTTTATGGCTGTCCAGTTACGCTCCCACCTTCGGGGTACTGGCCTCCCAGGTTTTAAGGGACCTGGAAAGGATCTCTGTCGCCACCATAGGGCGGTTGCTGAAACCCGTCCGCAGCCAGTATAAAAAACGAGGCCGGGCCACTACCAAACCCGGCACGCTCCTGCGAAAACAAATCCCCCTAAAAACCAACCAGTGGGATGAATCCCGGCCTGGCTTTTTGGAAGCCGATACCGTCGCCCATTGTGGAGACTCAATGGCTGGCATGTTCGCCTTTACCGTAGACGGCGTTGATATCGCCACCGGTTGGACCGAACAACGGGCGGTCTGGGGAAAAGGTGAATCCGGTGTCCTGGAACAAGTCCATCATATCGAACAATCTCTACCTTTCCCCTTACTCGGATTCGATTGTGATAATGGCGGCGAATTCTTAAACTACCATCTCTTCAGGCACTTCACCGAAAGAAAAAAGCCCGTCCAATTTACTCGTAGCCGTGCCTATCATAAAGACGACAATGCCCACATCGAACAAAAAAACTGGACCCACGTCCGCCAGTGGCTGGGCTATGATCGCTTGGATAACCCCAAAGTCGTTCCCCTCTTAAATGACCTCTATACTCAGGAATGGCGCCTTTTTCATAACTTCTTCTTGCCCTCGGTCAAACTGCTGGCCAAAGAAAGAATTGCTTCTAAAACCATCCGGCGCTATGATCCTCCTAAAACCCCTTACCAGCGGGTTATGGAATCCCCTTTGGTAACGCCGGCTATTAAAAGGGAACTCACGGCACAGCTCAAAACCTTGAACCCCTTTCAGTTGAGAGCAGCCATTGAGATGAAGCTTAAAAAAATCTTCCAAACTCAAGAACGAAAGGATAGGTTAATCCCTAACCCTCGGTAACATCCATTATGAGTCACTGATTTCCTACTTCACTCCCTCTGGGTAACATTTAATTATGATTAAC
>CAWIRY010000182.1:0-29692 GCA_963838485.1 uncultured delta proteobacterium
GTACCAAAATAATGATTTGACATCACGGAGAATGATGCTATGATGACATTATGAGAACCACACTTACCATAGACGACGATGTTCTGGACAAAGCGAAAGCTGTTGCGGCAAAACTCCGTGCGCCCTTTCGGCGCGTGGTTAATGAGGCGCTGCGTACCGGATTGCAGATGGTTGAGGATACCCCGCCGAGAACCCGGTCCTATCGCACCCGCCCCCGCAAGATGGGGTTGAAAGCCGGAAGGAATCTGGACAACATCCAAGAACTCCTATCTCAGATCGAGGGGGAGGATCGCCGGTGATCCTCGTGGATGCCAACATCCTTTTGTATGCCGAAGACCAACTGAGTCCATACCATGAGGCAGCCTGCCGATGGTGGGATACTCAATTGTCTGGTGCCTCGCCCGTGTGTTTTTGCTGGACCGTCCTTGGCGCGTTCATCCGCATCGGCACGAATCCGCGCGTCTTTGAGAACCCATTGTCTCTCGATCAGGCCCTCTCTCGTGTGCAAAGCTGGCTGGATCAACCCTGCACCCGCCTCATCCATCCCACCGACCGGCATTGGATCATTTTTCGGAAAATGTTGATCGAGGGCCAAGCCGTCGCTAACCTGGTAACGGACGCGCATCTGGCTGCTCTGGCAAGTGAACACGGCTGTGAGTTAATCTCCACCGACACCGACTTCTCGCGCTTTCCTGGGATCAAGTGGAAAAACCCATTAAAGTAACGATTCTCCCTTCAAAAGCGATGGCAAATGGGATACGCAGGGAGGAATGTTAAGGTATGGCTCTTACGACTCATCTGGACGGTTATGTCGGCTTCGAGATTCAGGCGCGCGGGTATTCCTACTACAGGCGCGGAGCCGTTAAGGTCATCCATGGGAATGAGGAAGAGTTGAGCGCCTTGATCGCCGGGACTGAAACCTACGAAATCGATTTGTACCGGGAGGAGGACACGGTTCACGCCTCCTGCACCTGCCCCTATTTCGACGGGCAGAGAGAAATCTGCAAACACATCTGGGCGGCGCTTCTTGCCGCGGAGAAGCTGGGCTATCTCAGGGGCGGGGACAACAGCGATCCGGCGCGCCTGGAAATCGATGTTGATAATGATGAATGGGGGGAAGATGAGGAGTGGGAGGATGAAGATTTCGTTCGCCCCGGGTACCCCAGAACCGTCCTACTCGCCGCAGCCCCGGAAAAGAGGCCGTCTTCAAGCGGTTCCCCCGCCGCCGGGATGGAAAGATCATCTGGCCTCCCTGCGCGGGGCCTGGCAGACTCAGCGGGGACATCTATTCCCGGCTTCCTGAAGGGCTCAGGCGGGCTATTGCCTACGGTTGCCAAAAAGGAATTATACTTGACGCGGGGTCATCCAAGACAGGTAGCGCTGGATTTCGTCCATGTCTCATCTCTGACTCAAAGGGTCCGTACAGCTGGTTCGAAAGAGACAATACAAGAAAACAGCCGAGGCCTGCGTGGGAGTATTACGTTCAAGTTGCAGAATACGTCCGTTTATATGAGTCACTTCGTGGAAGGAGTTATGAGCTCCGGTTTGAAGACGATCTCATGGATATCGGTATTTACGAGCGCGGCACCTTGCAGGTGTGTTGTGAAGTAAAAGAAACTTCATCCAAAGCTCAGAAACTCATCCGAGGAATCAAGGGGTATGAAACCGCTGCTACTCTTCCGAAAGAGGACCGCGGGAACGATGAATTGAGGAAGGCGAAATACATCTCAAAACTGAAATCCCTGTACTTCTATGTTGTTTCCATTGGGCGAAGGTACGAGTTCAGGGTTGAGTATCCCAAGGAAATGCGGTTCAGGCTTGTTGAGGATTTCATACCCATCATTTAGAAGACCTAACCTCGGGGTGAACCGGATGCGCGGAAAACCCGCCGCGCACCTGTTACCCCGGGCGTTCGGCTCGCGTGAAAATAGGCCATCGAACATGGTCATGGATAGGATAGTCTATTGATAAAGAGGAATACTGTTTGGAAAACATATTGAAAAGAGATGATGATTTCACTCCATGCCCCGTTGCTGCCGGTGATGAGCTGTTTCCGAATGGTATTTTCGTTTTTAATGTCACAAAAATACTTGAGTATATTCAAAAAAATCCTAATAGCATTACTCTTGAAGAAGTAGATGTGAGCGATTTCTTCAAAGGTTTTTCATCCATCAACGAGTCTTATGTTGATTCAGTTGAGATTTCTAAGCCGGTAATATTGGCAGAAATATCTCTTGGACGATATAACCTTATTGATGGCAACCACAGAGTGGAAAAAGCGCGTAGGATGGGAATAAATAACATTCGAGCGTACAAACTTAATGTTGAACAGCACATGAGATTCTTGACGAGCAAAAAAGCTTATGGTGCCTACATTGAATATTGGAATAGCAAACTATTTGATAAGAACTTCCTTTTTGAAGGTAAGAGTAGAAGGAAAAAGAAAGACATGGTCAAGGAGAAAAATAGTCGAAAGGCAAGGGAGATAATGGGACTCTTCTGAAGGAAATGGAGCGGGCAAGGCCTCAATTTGCATCGAAGATTAAGAGATGGGATCGGAGAAGGGATCGTCCGGGTCCGCCCCGGGCAACGTTTACCCGTTCTTAGCTTGCCTACCGCCCCAGCGTGCCTTCGCCCGCTCTAGGAATGAGGGCTGGGTGCTCGGTCCCGAGCCCCGGACGATCTCCTCGAAGCCGGGCATGAATCCCTTCTTTCGGTGGTGTTGGGCGCTCACTTTCGCTGCGGTCCGTTTCCATTCGGTGGTCAGTCCCGCCTTCTCGAAGCACCGCCGTGCGTTCTCGAAGTCTGCGAGCGCGGCGTCGTAGTACTTGCTCTTCTTCCCGTTGAGGATTCGCATCCCTTGGGCGCGCCAGAGTCTTGCTGCGACGTCCGGGTGCGACTTCTCGAGTTTCTCCGCGGCCGGCTCGGTGGTGTAGTGGCTGAGGTCCTCCAAGGCGTCGTCGCTGACGTCGCGTAGCCGTTCAACGAGGCGTTCGGGCTCCTTGGTCCCCAAAAGAAGCTCGATGGCTGAACTCAGATCTCCGTCCCTCACGGCTTCCAGGGCCTTTTTGTGCCAGAAGTCCCTGTCGGGCTTGGGCACGAACTTCATCAGTTCCTCGTAGGAAAACAGGCTCGGGTGCTTCCGGTACTGCGCCCAGGCAGCCTCGAGCGCCTCCTCGCCGCGGCCCAGCTTTTTGAGCAGCACCCGCTTGAGTTTCGCGAGTTGGTAGCCAGCCATGGACTCATGGGGCGCCTTGTTGTTGAGCTCGACCCCCCGATCCACCCAGGCTAGGGCGTCTGCCAACTTCCGGCGGCTGGCAAGGAGCGTAGCGACGGCGTGGCAGTCTTCCGCCGTGACGGCTGTTTCCTCGGCGAGGGCGACGTAGGCCTCGACCTTTCGTTGGGCCACGTAGAGCGTGCGCAGCACTTCGCCCCAGCGGCGGCGAACATACTCCGAATTCTGTCGGGGAGACCCGTCCGGCGAGGGCGCGGTGAGGGCCGCGACGTCGAAGCGCGCCCGGACCTGCCGCTCGAAGGCCGCCAAGCCCGCCTTGTGGAGGGCTTTGGCGACGTTTGTTTCTATTCGGTAGCAGAAGCCATAGGGATCATCGTCCATCCAGGCGAGCAGGCGCGAGGCCGTCTCGTTCGGATCCACTACCGCGGCCTGGCGCGCCTTGATCCAGCCGAGGAAGAGGGCTTCGACGAATTGCCCGAAGCTGCCGCCCGAATCGTCGATTTCCTCGGCCTTCTCGTAGCAGCCCGCGAGGAACGTCTCGTAGAGGAAAGCGGCGCGCGCCGGTTCGCCTTCAACGAGCCTTGCGATCTCAGTCTGAACCGCCTCGATCCCTTCGATAAACTCGGAACAAGCGGTGTACGCGATGAAGCGGTTGGGTTGGAGTGCCCTTTCGATTTGAAGCTCAACTGGATCGAGCTTGCGGTGGCGCTGCCTGCTCATAACGGGGCCTCCGAGAAAAATGAGATTTTACAGGTCTGGACTTTACAGATAGAAGCTGATAAGTGGAAAAGAAGAGACAGACTACCCAAAATGGGATAAACTACTTCCTTAACATCATTGGAAATACCCATACCATAGGCCTCACGGATAATCACCGTAATCTTGGGCATAGTGGCTTTTGCCCTAATTGCCCCGAAGGCCGCTTTCCAGTTCGCCCCTTTGGGAAAGAGGAAACTTTCAAACTTTTTCCCTGGGAAGCGACATTTCTTAGAACATGGTAGGTTCACAGAGGCAATCAATAAGTTAGAGAGACTTTGATTGATTTGATTAAAACAGGTCTCGTTCATTGATAAGTAGAATCATGATCGGGATGAAGGGACAAAATCCGCATCCAGTCCCCTTCCCGATAAGCCAGCCCACGAAATCCTTTGCCGATCCGAAAACTGTATAATCGTTCCCCACGGGGTCCGGTGCGGGAGACTATAACCTCCCATTTCAATCCTCGGTCGGAATAAACCTGGTCCCAATCCATATTGGAAAGCTTTCTCAAGGTCCCCAGCACTTCTCTTTGTTCCTGTTTGGATAGATTAAATAAGTGCCTTTGAAACACCGGATTATTCAGATCCAGAAGGACTGAATTTTTTGTGGGAGGGTTCATTTTTTAAACCGGGACTCGATGGCCTTTAAATCACTTTTCCGGGGAGGGTTTTTTTTTGCCCAGGCAACCGCCTCATCAATTTCGGTTCGGGCTTTGGGTTGGTGCAACCACTGTTCACTGTTAGGAACAAATTGCCCGACTTTGACAATCCACACCCCGTCTTCGATTTGATCGACCAATACCGTCTTGCCGGCGAATTTTTTCCCCAAAGAGATTTGCCCGCTTCGACCGACAGATTTTATAACTTCCATGGTTCTTCTCCGTTCATGTTATGATAATTTATGATAGCATGAATGCATGAAAAGTCAAAAATAATCGCCGGAGAGGGACCGACCCGCAAAGAAAAGGCCTGGGCATCCATTCAGATCAGGATGTCTTCCCCGTATACCGATTGGTAATCGGCAGACGCCAGTCCTTGCCGAAGGCCCGGGAGGTAATCTTGATCCCCGGGGGGCTCTGGCGGCGTTTGTATTCATTGCGGTCCACCATCCGAATGACCTTTTCAACCATGGCCGGCTCAAATCCCCTCTGGGTGATTTCCTCCAGGGAGCAGCTTTCTTCCACATAGGCACCAAGGATAGGGTCCAACATCTCATAGGGCGGGAGGGAATCCGAATCCTTTTGATCCGGCCGCAACTCTGCCGAAGGGGGTTTGGTGAGCACCCTTTGAGGGATCACCTCTTTGCTTTGGATATGATTTCGATAAAGGCTTAAGGAATAAACCAAAGTCTTGGGGACGTCTTTCAACACGGCAAAGCCCCCGGCCGTGTCTCCATAAAGGGTGGAATAGCCCACGCCGGTCTCGCTTTTATTGCCGGTGGTCAGAACCAGCCAGCCGAATTTATTGGACAGACCCATGAGTAACGTTCCCCGAATCCTGGGCTGGAGGTTTTCTTCCGTCAGGTCCTCGGGCATATCCTTAAAGTGGGGTTTGAGGATTTCCAGGTAGGCCTGAAACACCGGTTCGATGGGGATGTTAAGGAAATGGATACCCAGATTCCGGGCCAATTCCTTGGCGTCTTCCAGGCTGTGGGAAGAAGAAAAACGGGTGGGCATGGCGATTCCATACACCCGGTCCGCTCCCAGGGCATCGGCGGCAATGGCCGCCGTCAGGGAGCTGTCGATTCCGCCGGAAAGGCCGACCACCACTTTGTTAAAACCGTTTTTGCGGCAATAGTCCCCGGTGCCCAGGACCAGGGCCTGGTACACTTCGGCCTCCAGAGAAAGAGGCGAAACCCTTTTAGGGGAAACAGGGTTAGATTTTTTTGATAAGGGGATTTTGGGAATCTCCATTTCTTGAATACCGGACCCGGACTCTTCAGCTTGTTTGCGCCTCCGGGGATCAAAGAGGCGCCAGCGGAAGGCCTCTTTCAAGTCGATGTCGGCGATCAGGAAATCCTCAACGAACTGACCGGCCCGGGCGATCAATTCCCCCTGGGGGTCGAAGATCATGCTCTGACCGTCGAAGATCAGTTCATCCTGGCCCCCTACCAGGTTGCAATAGGCCAGATAGGAGAGATCGTCGGCGGCCCGGGTGGCGAGCATGCGCTCCCGCTCCCGGCCCTTGCCCAGATAATAGGGAGAAGAGGAAATGTTGATCAGTAATTGGGCCCCGCCGACTCCGGCCTGGAAATGAGGAGGGCCGGTCGGATACCAGATGTCTTCGCAGACGCTGACCCCGAACAGACCCTCTTCGAAACGGAAGACCGGGTTTTTCTGGCCCACCTGAAAATAGCGGTTTTCATCAAAGACACCGTAATTGGGCAGGAAATGTTTGGTATAGACCGTGATCAACTGCCCGTCGGAAAATACGGCCGCCCCGTTGTAGAGGTCATCCTCCACCCACAGGCCTCCGATAACGGCGATCAGGCCTTTGGTGGCCGGACCCAGTTCGGTTAAAATTCGTTGGGCCGATTCCACGAAATCCGGTTTAAGCAAAAGATCTTCCGGCGGATAGCCGGTGACGGCCAGCTCCGGAAAGGCCACCAGACCGGCCCCGGCTTGACGGGCCTTTTCCAGCCCTTCCAGGATTTTGTCGCGGTTGCCGGTTAAATCCCCCACGGTGGCGTTGATTTGGGCTAAGGCGATGCGGAGAGCCATAGAATTATTCCTTTGCATCAAGCGGTTTATCTTTTTTCTCGATCCCAAAGCGCCCATAAATCACGTGCGCCATGAATAAAACCTATGACATAAACATGTTGATCCGATAACTGATAAATGAGACGATAATTACCCAGAAAAAGCTCCCGAATGTTTAAATCGTTAAATTCAGGACTACACGCCCTCGTTCTGATAGATGGGCTAAAGACCTTGCAGCATCACGGGCCTGACGAATAATCGTTACAGCATAATAGGTAGAATCTTTGGCGATATATTCGGCAACGGCCTCAAGATCACCCCAGGCGGTTGCAGTCCAAATCACCTTTCGAGCCATTTGGCCATTCTTTCTTCAATCTCTTCCTGACTTAAGATGTTGCCATCCTGAATATCTTTCAGTCCACGTGCAATTTTTTCCCTTACATAGATATGATATTGAATATCTTCAAATGAGACGTCATCCGGAAGATATTCCAACATCTTTCGAACCTCTTCTTTTGCGGAATTCATTTTTACCTCCGAACGCCTATTGCTGCAATTCATTTAAATTTGGTCAAAAGGAATAATTCGTTGGCTGACAGTAATAAGATACCAAAACCAGTTAATATTTCAAGAAATTTTTCTTGGAGGGCCGGTTATTTAGAAAATTTTCCTTGGTAAAGGGAATACAAGAGCCGGAATCCGGGGGCGATTTTTTGGAGGGGGTCGGCCAGCAACTGAGTCAGTTGGTCGGGGGTAAAATAGTCTCCGGTAGTCGCCTCTTCAAGATTGAGACGGATGGGGGCATCGGTCTGGCCCGTAAAGAGGGTGGCGAATTCCCAGCCGGTTTCCAGACAAGCCGGGTATTGAAGCACTTCTGTCAATTTCACATGAAGCCCTAATTCTTCCATCAACTCCCGTTGGGCTGTATCCAAAGGCGTCTCTCCGGGATCGGTATGGCCGGCCGCTGAAGAGTCCCAATGCTCCGGATACTGGTCTTTATGGGGGGAGCGTTTCTGCAGGTACAGGTCTCCCTGAGAATTGAAGATGAAGATATGGACTGAACGGTGACGCAAGGCCGTTTTATGAATTTCCTGACGGCCGGCAATCCCGATCACCTGATTGTTTTCATTCACTACTTCTAAATATTCTCTTTCCGGGGATTCACTCATGATGTGGGCTTTCCTATTGCCTTTCCGGTTGATTTATTCCATAGTATCTTTACAAAAATAACTCCCATAATGCAAGTGATTCTGCAATAGAGAAGGCCTATGATTTCCGAAAATTCCCTGGAACTGTTGGAATATCCCAAACTCCTGGGCATCCTTTCCGAACCGGCCCATTGTCCGGCCACAAGGCAGGCGGTATTGGATATCCGTCCTTTTGAAGACCTGTCCCCCATTATCCAAAGGCAGCGTCTGGTGGAAGAATTGCGAAATCTTAAGGCCGAAGGAAATCCCCTCGCGCTATATACCTTCTCCGATTTAAAACCATTACTGGAAAAGGCCCGGCCGGAAGGGGCGGTCGTGGACTCCTATGAGCTTTCCGCATTTATCCCTGTTTTAAAGATGTCCCGGGACCTTCCCAATCAGGTCCAGGAAGCCGAATATTTTCCTGAATTGGAAATATTGACTCAAAAACTAAAGGGTTTTCCTGAACTCTTGACCTTCTTAGAAAGGGCTTTGGATGAAGAAGGGAATATCCTGGATCAGGCCTCCCCCTGGCTGGCTGAGTTACGGAAAGAGACCCGCCAGTTGGAGACCCAAATCCGCAGGAAACTGGAGGAGATTATTCGGGAGCCTCGGGTGGCTGCCTTTTTACAGGATGATTTTATTACCCAGAGGTCCGGCCGGTGGGTCATCCCGGTGCGCATGGATTCCAAGACCCAGATTCCGGGGGTGGTCCACGACGTCTCCCGGACCGGGGAAACGGCCTTTGTCGAACCGTTGAACATCATCAGCCTGTCCAATCAACTGGAGAACCTTTTGGCCGAGCAAAAGGCCGAAGAGATCCGCATCCTTAGAGAACTTTCCACTATGATCCGCCAAAGGGCTGATGCCTTGGAAGCCGACCAGGCGATCCTGGTTCACCTGGATCTTCTTTCCTGTCTGGCTGAACTGGCCGACCGGCTGCGTATGGAACCCCCGGTGGTCCAGGAGGAAACGGGGATCTGCTTGGTCAAGGCCCGGCACCCCCTTTTATCCTTTTCCTTTGAAAAAAAAGGACCGGGGAAAGAGGTGGTCCCCTTAAACCTGGAATTGGAGGAAAAGTCCAAGGTGATGGTCATCACCGGTGTCAATGCCGGTGGAAAGACTATCGCCCTCAAAACCAGCGGACTGCTCCTGCTTATGGCTTTGTCCGGTATGGCGGTTCCGGCCGATTCGGCCTCCCGTTTTCCGCTGCTTCATGACCTCCTGGTCGATATCGGGGATGAACAATCCATTGAAAGCAGTCTGTCTACTTTTTCGGCCCACATTTCCAGGATCACCGGGATATTGAACCGGGCCGATGAAAGGACGCTGGTCCTGATGGACGAACTGGGCACCAGTACCGACCCGGTGGAAGGGGCGGCCATTGCCTGCGCGGTATTAAAAAATCTCCAGGACAAGGGGGCCCTGGTGCTGGCCACAACCCATTTGACGGAAATCAAGGGCTTTGTCCATCGGTCCGAGGGCATGGTCAATGCCTCCATGGAATTCGACCAAAAAACCATGACCCCTTTGTATCGATTGCGGATGGGCGAGCCCGGCCAGTCCCATGCTATTGAGATCGCCAGGCAGTACGGTCTTCCGGAACCGATCCTGGAAGCGGCCTTAAAGCTTTTGTCCGGCCGGGAAGAAGGGTTTGAACAATTGGTGGCGGATTTGAACCAAAAAAGGAGGGAATACGAAACAGGACTGGAGGAATTGGCCGGGCAACGGAACAGGGTGGCCGAGGAAAACCGAAAAATAAAACAGTTGCTGACGGAGGCCGAAAATCAGCAGAAAGAGATCTTGGCCAAGGCCTATCAGGAGGCCCTGGAAATCGCGGCCCGGACCAAGGGCAGGATGAATCTTTTCCTGGAAGAGATTAAAAAAAAGGATAAAGCTGACCGGCGCCAGGTCCTTCAAAAATTAAGAGAAGAAGAGGAATCCCTCTCCAAGAAACTGCGGGAGGTGCGAGGCCTGAGGGAGGACATTCCGGAAATCGGGTCCCTCCACGAAGGGGACCGGGTCTTTATCCGCTCTCTGGGCAGCGATGCCGATGTGCTGGCCGTATTGTTAAGCCAAGGTCGTTTAAAGGTGCGGGCTGAGGGTCGTGAAATCGAGGTCCCCATTTCAGACGTTGGATTCAGTGAAGGAAGATCAAGGCCGGAGAAGAGAGACTTTCCCTCGGTCCTGATTTCTCATGAAGAAGCCCCTTCGCGAATCAATCTGATCGGCCAGCGAGTGGATGACGCCCTTCCGCTGATAGAACCTTTTTTGAATCATGCCGCTTTAGCCGGTCTGCAGGAGGTCGTCATCGTCCATGGGGTGGGCACGGGGATTCTATCAAGGGCGGTTCGAGACTATTTGAAAGGACATCCTCTGGTAAAAGGATTCAGAAAGGGAGATCGGTCCGAGGGCGGGGAGGGAGTCACCATTGCCCTTTTGGACTAAAGCATAAATGCCTCAGACCTCTGATACGCGGCGGGGCTGGGCCATCTTTTGGATAGGCAGCGCCGGGTTTGTACTGTCCATGTTTTACCGGGTTTCCACCACCGTCATCAGCGCGGAATTGGTGAAAGACCTGCATTTAACCAGCAGTCAGTTGGGGTCATTATCCTCGGCCTTTTTCTATGCCTTCGCCTTATGTCAACTGCCGTTGGGCATGGCCCTGGATCGATTAAGTATTCGGGTGGTGATTACCCTTTTAAATGGCCTGGGTGTCATCGGCGCTTTGTTCTTTTCTTTGGCCCAGACTTCTTCCCAAATGGTTTGGGCCAGGGTGATTATGGGTATCGGGATGAGTTGTAATCTCATGGGCGCCATGATCTTGATCGCCCTATGGTTTCCTGTGACCCGTTTTGCCACCTTGAGCGGGCTTTTGGCTGGCATAGGTGTCTTGGGAAACTTGATGGGGGCAACGCCTTTGGCCTTTTTGGCCCATGGGTTGGGGTGGAGAAAAAGTTTTTTACTGTTAGCCGGGCTCAATGTCCTTCTGGCCCTGGGTTTTTTCCTGATTGTTCGGGATCGACCTCCCCAAGACCGGCCCTCGACTCCAAAAATAGGTAATCCCTTAAAAGGGTTGAAGACGGTAGTGAAAATGCCGGGTTATTGGGGTATTAGTATAGGCACCTTTTTCCGTTATGGATGTTTGATGGCCATTCAGGGGCTATGGGCCGGTCCTTACCTGATGAATGGTTTAGGGATGGACATCCTGACCACAGGAAATGCCCTTTTATTAATTAGTATGGGAATCATGATCGGGTATCCCCTTTTCGGCCGGATGAGCGATCTTTGGGTCCGTTCTCGAAAAGTGGTCATCATGCCGTCTTTGTGGTGCATGGCTGCGTTGATCCTTATCTTGGCCTTTTTTCCCAGGGGAATTAACGTGGTCTGGATTTATCTTTGGTCTCTGGCCATGGGATTGGTCTCTGGCCCCGGCCAGATCATGTATTCCCATATCAAGGAACTGGTCCCTTCCGAAGCCATGGCCACGGCCATGACCGGGATTAATCTTTTTACCATGTTGGGTGCGGCTTTTCTGATGCAGGCCATGGGCCTGTTGGTCGAGGCCGGCCCTCGAGGTTTGAGTCATCCGGAGGCCTTTCGTCCGGCCTGGTATCTATGTGTTGCCGGCCTGAGTCTGTCCGGGGTTATTTATATGTTTATACCCGACAGCCAGGTCCTAAAAAGGTCACCGGATGCAGGCCCCCATTAATTGGTGATGTAGGCCACTTAATAACACCATCATGATGTGAGTCGGTCATTCTTTCACCTTGGTTCAGGAGGATAAGGCGAGGTAACTGGATTCGTGCACCAAGGAGCCCGGGCTCATGACATAAATCCTGTCAGATAGGGTCCGAATACTGTTTATTGCCTCTGGGATTGGCCTCCAGCAGAAAAGACAGGCCGTCCGACAACTGTGACATCCGGCCTAAAAAAAGACTTCCCTTGGCCACGAACATGGCCCTTTTCATTTCCCCCCTTTTCATGGCCTCAAGGGCATGGCCCAAAAACGGAACCGCCGCCGGCACATGACCCTGGGTGGGTGAAAAGCCGGGCATTCCATGTTCCCTGACAAAGGCATCGATTTCCGTTTTATCAATCTCCTTGTTCAGGGCCGCCAGAGAGGCCATAATCCGGTAATTGGTGGCCGGCGTATCGCCGCTCCCCGCCGGCAAGGTGATTTCCGGGTTGTGCATCTCGGTGGCATACTTTTCAATATCGGTCATTTTCAGGCCCAGTTTTTTCAGAGGCTTCAGAATAAGGGAGGTCATGATGGATTGTTGGGCGGAACCAGCACCGACGTCATGTTTGCCCACCGAATCCAATCGCAGGATCGGGCTCAGGCCGTCATCTCGGGTAATCAGGAAAGCAACGGCCCCCAGGACGTCTTCCAAGACGGGCATATGGTGTTTTAAGTGGGCCGCGAACTTCATACCCACCTTGGCCAGACATCCTCCGCCGGCTACTACGACATTATTAAAGATCCCCGAACCGACCAGCCCGGCGGCATTAATGATGGCGTGCACCGGTGCGCAACAAAAGGCCCGGATATCATTACCGGTCGCATTGAGGCAACCGCTCATTTCCGCCATGGCCTTGGAGAGACTGCCGCCCCCCCGGTTATAGCGGTCCCCGATGGCGGTTTCGGTGCAGTCTAAGACAAAATCGACTTCCGTGGGCGCTATTCCCGCTCTCTTGAACAGATGGAGCATGGCCAAGGAACCGGAGGCTTTGGCCATCAAATTTTCCATGAGGACTTCCGGTTTCAGGGTATCGTCCCGGTCGTGATCCCGGCGCAGGGAACCGATCAACTCTCCCTGAAAGTAAAGGGGCAAGGCGGCCCCCTGGTCGAGGATTTCTTTTATTTTTTCAGGAGATTTCCCTTCTCCTAATTTTTTTACCTGGGCCTCCCTGATAAGGGTATGGGCGGCAAATGGTTCCCGGATCCGCCTCACGAAGTCCGGTGTCAACCAAAGCAGGTCAAAGTCATCCGCGGCCTTCATCCAGGCATAAAATTCCTCTTCGGGCAAGATTTCTCCAAAAGGCCCGAGTCGTTTTTCTTCCCGGACCGGGTGCTCGTACCAGGGCTTGGGAATGGTGTTTAGATCATCCGGATGCCGGTTCCCGATAAAGACCTGATGGGGTGGGTAATTTACCGCCTCCGGGTAACTCCTGAGGCGTTCGGACAGGTCCTTAAGCACCTCCCGATTATCCGAGATGTCTCGGCTGGGCTTTGAACCGTATTGGACAAAGTCAGGCACATGGACCAGAAGATAGCCCACCTCTCGTATGACTACGGACATAAGACGAAACGCTCCTTTATATTAGATGATCATTTTTTCCACGGAAGCCTCTATTTCCTCTATCTTCAGACTGCCTCCGGAGAGCCGGTCCACTTCCTGGCCCTTTTTATAAAAAAGAAAGGTCGGCAGTCCCAGCACCTTTAGATTCAAACAAAGTCTCCTGTTCTTGGAGGCGTCGACCTTGGAAATCTTCAATTTCCCCTGGTAGGCGGTCTCCAGCTTCTCCACCTGGGGCATCAAAGCCAGGCAGGGGGCGCATTGGGGCCCCCAAAAATCAACCAGTACGGGTACGTCTGATTGAAGCACTTCTTTTTCAAAAGTATCGGCAACCACTTCAACAGCCATGGATATCCTCCTTATTCGGTCCCCTCCAAAGTAAAAATGGCCGGGCCCTCCACTTCAGTTTGAAGAATCTCGAGGGCCCGCCGGACATACTTGCGCCTCAAGGCCTTTTCCTGTTCGACAGTGAGAACGGAATTTCCTACGACACAGGTAATACTCTGACCCCGCAAAACCCGGTTGACCCCCACCATCTTGGCTACGTTGGGAACGGCGGTGATCTGAACCACCGGAATACCCACCTTCTCAATGCCTGAAGCGATCGTTGCCCCGCAACGAGTGCTTGAGCCTCAGGTGGAGGTAAAGATCACGGCATCAATACGGCGTGATTTCAGTTCGGCGGCCATCTCGTTCCCCATTTCAGCACATCGCCTGGAGACCGTGGCGTTTCCCGAAGTGGAGAAGAAGGTGGGGTGGAGTTTTTCGATCGTGCCCTCCTTGACCATTTCCCGCATGATATCCACCGGGACCAGACGGTTGGGGTTTTCCAGCACCTCCACCGGGAAATAGCCGGTATGAACGATCTCATAATCGGAGGACTTGAAAGCCTCCGGGAAAAAATTTTCGATTTCATTGGTCGTCCAACGGAGGTTTCCTCTTCCGCTCAATCCGGCCGGATTTCCCTTGGGTACGATTCCGCCGTCGCTGATTAAGGCGATTTCGGCCTGGCTGAGGTCCTTGAGAGAGGCCGGCGGCTCCACCTTTTCAAACTTAGGAAGACTGACCTCGCTTTCAAAGGGTTCCCCCTTTAGCTTGGCCAGCAATTTCTCTACGCTTCTTTCGGCAGCGGTTTTATCAGTGTATTCATTCCTCAAGATAACGCGGGGGAAATACCCGAAATCCTTCGGTCTCGGCAGACTTTCCCGGGAGACCAGGTGGGTCCCCTTCTCTTCGGAAAGGAGCTGGAAAGCCAGCTTAGTCATCTGGTTCATGCTCTCCGCCATATCGCGGGCACTGTTTCCGGTCCGGCAAATAAAGGCATATTTCCGATACAGGTCCACCCCGGGGTTCTCTTCGTACATCCCGGTAATGGCGGGAATGCCCAATTTTTCGCTGGCCACTTTGCAGATTGCCCCGCAGGCAATCCCGTATCTTCCGGCCGCAAAAGCGGGGCCGGCAAATAACAGGTCGGGCTGATGGGAGGCGATGAGTCGAAACCCTTCCTCCCCGGCCCGTTCCGGCTCCTTGGCGAAATAATTGTCTCCGCAGATCAAGGTGGCCGCGATGACCGCTCGATCCCCCAGGGTTTTCTGGAGGGCCACCCCGGGTCCAACCGGTCCATCCTTCACCAAAAAACCGGTGGCGGCTTTATCCTCGCCGCCGATTTGCCCAAAAAATTGATTCAGATAATGAACGACTTTTAATGTTTTTTCGCCCATGTTTTCCTCCATAGATTTGGGAAGACGCCTAATATTCTTTAACGACGATAGGGGCGCCTCCGAGATGATCGTGGACCCCGGCTATCAAAAATTCCTCGACATCAATCAGGGGATCCCCGGCATGCTGAACGATAGGATCGGGACAATAGATTTTGGTATCGGCCGTCCCTCCGAAGAAACGGTCGGCATCCAGGGGGACCCGAACCCGTTCCATGGTGGCCCCCACGGTGATGATCAGATTGACGGCTTCGGCGTTGAATAATAGGGTGTCGGCCAAAGTACCGAAGCTGATCAAGGGCTGGGTAAAGATGGCCGTTTTCACACCCAGTTTTTCGCATTCTTCCGCAACCAGGGCCAGGTCAACATGAGGCAGCCCCCCGTGAATCTTGGTCAGGATGACCCCATCGGCCCCCAGAACATGCTTCACCAAATTGGCCGCCATCATGGCTGCCCGGGACCGGGTTACCGGCTCCATATTAGCTACCCCGCAGACAACCCCGGCGAAAATCAGGTCCTGTTCATGATGCCGGTACAATTCTTTAATGACCCCATGGTTCTGAATGGTATAGGTATCCAGGGCTCGAACGGTATGGGCTCCTACCACTCCGCCATCCAATACTTCGTTGGGATGGATGATGGTCGGCATCAGATTGCGCACATCGGTCCCGTAAAAACAGGGATCGGATATTCCCAAATGATCATGCTGTGGGCTGTAAAGCTGATAGTAATAGGCCACCCTGGGCAGTCCCGTTGATCTGTTGAGCGAGGGAATATCCAGTTCATAGACGTCTTTGTGGTCGACGGGTTGGTTCTCGGCCCCTCGGGCCAGATAAACCGCTCCTTTAAGCCCGGCGATTTTTACCGCATCTTCAAAATCACGCTCTTCAACGCCTTCCGCTTTGTAGGGAGCAATACAAAGATGTTTCATTTTTCCGTAGCGGCTTATTTCCCCCGCCAGGCCTGACATATCCAGAAAAGCCGAATATTTCCGGTTGGTCTCAGGATTAGAGACAATAACGCTGATCCCCTCCAGCGACCGGGTTCTTCCAATCCCGGCTATCTGCATTTTCCCGATAAAACCCGGAAAGTCCACTTCGACCTTGTCAATTTTACAGCGGGGCTGGGCCACGTCTACGATGTTGACGATTCGGACCCGGTCACCCGGATAAGCCAGGGCGATATCGACCGACTTAAACCGGGTATCTTTAAGGAGTAACCTTTCCAGTTCACTGAGATCTACATGCAACACCCCATCCTCAGCATAGGTCCGTTTATCGGCTTGGATATCTTTTATCTTTATCGATTCAATCTCCAGTCTCATTAAGCCCTCCTAAAGGTAAGTGCCCTTAAGCGCCGCCTAAGGCCTTTTCACGAATAGCCTTGAACTCCTTCCCTATCTTCTCGATCTTTTCAGGCTCTACGGCCAAAGACCAGATGCCTACATTTTCTTCGTAGACCGCTTCGGGCACGGCCTCCTTAATCACCGTTTCCAAAATATGATAAACCGGGAGTTTCAACGAAACCCCTGCCAATGGCCCGGAAAAACTCGGATCCCCTATAGTGACCGTCTCTGCGGAAATTAAAGCTCCCTCGAGATCACTGGCGCCCAAGACCACAATAATCTTGCTGGCGCCATCTCCCTTGTTCACCGAATCCGAGATCTTTTTAATTTGGGACTGGTTTTCCGGGTCCATCGTTCCGGCCGCCGTTCAGACGAAGCATTCGGTAACGGCGTAAGCCACCTTGGCCCCTGCCGCTTCCAGACATTGGGCGATAGAGGGACCCTGGACGCCATCGCGTTCTCCGACCACGATGGCGATTTTATCTTTGAGCCAATTTTCCATAAAAGTTTCTCCTTTCCGTTAATTTTTCGACGCGTAGGGGACGCCCCTTTCTTGCTCGATCGATAAAATCCATTGGAGCCTGACCCTATTCTTCGCGTTTTAACCAAATTCACTATCCTAGTTTTCATCCGGAAATCCAAGATTTCCGGATAGCTTTCAGCAGTCAGCGGTCAGCATTTAGCCCAAATCCCCAATGATGAAGGGTTTTACTGAAACTAAAAGCTGAAGGCTGAGCGCTCCATCCGGAAAGTTATAGTTTCCGGATGGATACTATCCTAAGAGTCCCCGGTAACCAATGGGGCCCTCATCTTTAATAAGGCCTCAGAGATCTGACGGCCGGCATTTATAATCGGGGAGGCCAGTTTTTCCTCCAGGTCCTTTCGGCTGTAACGGGCGGTTGGAACAGCCAGGTTAATGGCAGCCACGGCATAGCCTTGTTCATCAGCGACCGGGGCGGCAATGGCCCGATTTCCAATCGAAAGCTCTTCGTCGTTAATGGCATAACCTTTTTGACGCACTCCTTCCAATTCTCTAAGAAAATTTCTTGAATTGGTGAGGGTATGGGTGGTCAAGGGCTGAAATTTCAACGTTTTTATTATGGGTTTGGTCTTTTCTGGAGGTCCCAGGGCCATGAGGATTTTTCCCATGGCCGTACAATAAACCGGGAGCTTGGTTCCGATCCGGATATCAAACGGCAGGTACTTTCTTTTCCTGATCCGAAGAATATAGATAATTTCCTGGCCTTCCAGTATCGCCAGATTGACGGTCTCCTGGACTTCCTTGAAGAGACGCTCCAGGTAATAATCGGCTATCTCTTTCCAATCCAAACCGCTAATGTAAGAATATCCGAGGGTAAGGACCTTTGGGGTTAGATGGTAACGGAGTTGGCTGTCGCGCTGCAATAGTTCCAATTCGCTTAAGGTGTAACAGAGACGGGTGGTGGTGGTGGTATTGACCCCCAGGGCCTTGGCAATCTCAGAAAGGGTAAGGGCCTGACCCGCTTCGGTTAGAGCTTGGAAAACAGCTAATCCCTTGGCGAGAGAGTGATTGAAATACCGGGGTTTTAAATTATTACGCATAGCGTAAATTAATTTCACATTTTTTAATATCATTACCGTTTGAAAATGCCCTTGTCAAGTTTTTTTGTTAATCGTTTTTTAAAGAGTCTGGAGGTAGTCTGGGCTTTTCTATTTGCCTTGGCCAGACCGCTTCCCAACCGGTTGGGGCGTTAGCGATTTATACCTGGCCGGATTGGGTCTGTCCGGGGCAATTTATAGGTTGATACCGGATAGTCGGGTATTGAATCAGAAGGATTCCCTTTGAACCGATGGAAAAAGGCTGGTGTCTGTATGGGGGATAAAGCGGGCGGCGCTGAAGCGATTCATGAAATCCTGATTGACGTTCATTTCAAGATAAGTGATTTTAACGGCGATTTGTTTCACTTCCTGCATTTTTTGACAATCCAAGAGCACGTCGGCTGCCCCTTTAAGGGAGGTATTGCCTAGGGGGATATAGCGTTCCAGCGGTAGGTCGGGAAGGAGTCCCAAGATAATGGCCCGGCGGGGATCGATATGATTGCCGAAGGCCCCGGCCACAAAAAACTGTTCGATATCTTTTAAGGTAAAGCCTACCGATTGAACCAGAGTGGTTAGAATGGTGTACATGGCCGCCTTGGAACGCATCAGGATGTCCAGGTCCACCTGGGTCAGGACAATAGGCCGATGGTTTCCAGTCTCCTCGCCAGGAACCAGCAGATAAGATGGTTGGCCGTCGGGGTGGATCCACCGCTCGGTGGGTGTCTTTAGGTTGAATTTTCCACGAATGTCGAGGAGGCCGGCCATGAACATTTCGGCGGTCAGGTCGATCAGGCCGGAGCCGCAGATCCCTCTTGGAGGCCCTTGCCCGATGAGAGTATAAGTCAATTCCTTGGTTTCGGGGTCTATCCGGACCTTTTCAATGGCCCCTTCATCGGCGACCATGCCCATCTGCGCGACTCCGCCTTCCAGGGCCGGACCGGCCGCCCCGGCGCAACCGACCAACCAGTCGGCATTGCCGAAGACGACCTCGGCATTAGTCCCCACATCCACCAGGATAGAAAGGGCTTTCTGTCGATGGACTCTGGAATTCAGGATCCCGGCCAAAAGATCCCCCCCGAGATAACTGCCCACATTGGGGAACACATAGATGACGGCCTGGGGATGGAGATTTAACCCCAGGTCTTGAGCGGTCAGGGGTTCTATCGTATTCAGGATGGGGATATAGGGCTCACGGCAAATGGAGGCCGGATTGAGGCCGAGGAAAAAATGGGTCATGGTGGTGTTGCCGGCCAGGGATAGGGCCAGGACCTCCTGTGAAGAAATTTGGTATTCCTTCCCGAATTGCCCCAGGGTCCGGTTGATTTCAGTATTGACACAGGTCTGTAATTCCCTCAGATTGGCAGGGGATTCGGCCCAATGGATGCGGGTCAGTATGTCAGCACCATAACGGGTCTGGGGATTTTCACTGGAGGTCTCGGCCAGTAGTTTCCCCCGGGCCAGGTCCCAAAGCTGAAAGGCCATTCGTGTTGTTCCCAGGTCCACGGCCAGACCGAAATTTCTCCTGGTCGTATCGCCCGATTCCAGATGGATAATCGGGTACAAGGGAGGGGTCATGGCTACAGTGGCCGTGACCTGATATCCGGCCTCTCGGAGGACCGAGGTCCAGGAAGGGATCTGAGCAAAGGGGAGGGTCAGGGATTCAATCCCCGTTTCATTTTTGATTTGTCTTTTCAGGCGGTCTATTTCAGCCGTATTATCATTCAGACTGGGAGGGAGTATCTTTAGGAAGACTTTTTTGACTAAAGGGGTCTTAGGACTCATCGACTGTGCGTTACTCCTAAGTACAAATATAAAAAATTATCGGTCTAAGGTCCAAGGTGTAAGGTTTACGGTTTTACCTGAGACCCTGAACCCTGAATCTTGAACCGTTTCATGACTTGCGGTATTCGGCGGACTTAGCCGACTATCCACACTGCCTTATCTCCGGCCTGCTGCAGGATGTTATGGGAGATACTGCCCATGAAAAACTCCTGGGCCTTGGAAATCCCCCGCCGGCCCACAACAATGGTTTCATAACCTCCTTTTTGGGCTTCGGAAAGGACGGCTTTGGCTATGTCAGCACTCTTTAAAACAATCTTCCTTTTAATTTGCCGGGGGGCTATCCCGGCCTCCTGGAGCATTTCCTGACACTGATCCAAAAAGGGGCTGATCTTTTTTTCATAGTCGTCCTTGGAACCCGCAAAAGCGGAGAGGTTGGGATAAACCCGGGTTCCGGAAAGGGTAATAAAACCGGGCCTGACATTCAGCAGGAGTATTTCGATTCTCCCATCCTTACAGGACCCGAGGATGAAGGAGAGATGGTCCACGGCCCTTTTGGAGTTTTCAGACCCGTCGACAGCCACCAATATTTTTGAATCGGCGCCTTTCTTCCCGATCACCCAGACCGGTAACTCCTTGGCCCCTTGAATAACCTTATGGGAAACACTCCCCAAAAATATTTCTACCACCTTGCTCAGTCCGCGACGGCCGATGACCACTGCATCGTAAATCCCCTTTTCAGCCTCAAGAAGAATGTCCCGGGCTATCCCGATCCGTTGTTCCTGAGGCCGGGTTTGAATTTGGGATTCGGGCCAACCTGATTTGAGGAGTCGCTCTTTCGATTTTTTTAAAACCCCCTCGATGGCCTCCTGCTGCTTTTCCTTCCACTGTAAAAGATGTTTTTGGGCCATGGGGTCCATGGCACTCTCTTCTTTATAGATTGGGGGTATGGGCGGAAGGACATGGAATAGGACCAAGGTTGTCTCGGGGCAGTCGTTAAATAGACGCCCCACATACTCCAGGGCCGTCAAAGAATTTTTGGACCCGTCTATGGCCAGAAGCAGTTTCTTTTCCACGTTCCCCATTCTCCTTTGTCAATAAACTGAAAGAAGGTATGAGGGGGAGATTAACCCACATCCGGGGGTAAAGGCAACCCAAAATCATCTTTTTGAAATCCTCTGAAAAAACTTTGGGGGGTGAGGTTGCTTTTGAAAGGAAAAGGTTTAAAATAATAACAATAGGCAAAGAAAATTAGGGCGGGATGAATGAGATGGTTTTGGGAGGGGTAGATTAAAAACCAAAAAGAATATAGTCAGTTCAACATAAAGGAGGCCCTTGATATTTTATGACCGTTAAATTACCCGAAGGAGAAATTCTACGGAGAGCCATTCAATGGATCAACGAACAGCAGGAATTAATTCCTAAACCGCCCCTGATTGAGCTTATTGAGGAGGCCGGTAAAAGATTTGATCTATCCCCCAAGGACAGCGATTTTTTGATTCGCTTTTTTACCGGATCGACCGAATAAATTGCCGGCAGGCCGGCCTGTAAGCCCTTTGAGGAGTCAGACGACTGAAGGGATGGACTACATGAATTTCTTCCCCTTTGCCCACTCGAGCGGGGTCTCATTTTTTGTAACCTCCTTTGTTTCTCTATTCGTGATCATCGACGCCATAGGGAATGTCCCCATTTTTGTAACCCTTCTGGAGAGGTTCAATGAAGGGGAAAGAAAAATCATTGTTAAAAAGGCGGTCCTGGTGGCCTGCGCTTCCTTAGTTATTGTCACCCTCACCGGAAATCTCTTTTTCAGGCTTTTGGGAATAGAACTTTATTCCTTCAGAATTGCCGGGGGAATTCTGCTTACCATAGTTTCCATTGAAATGCTCTATGGTAGAAAAACCAGGACCCAATCCTCAGCGGACGAGGAAGGCCATTATGCCGAACGGGAGGAAATATCCATCATACCCCTGGCCATCCCCCTGCTGACCGGTCCCGGTGCCCTTACCACGGGTATCGTCCTTTTCGATAGGGCCGGGACTCTCTTCGAACCGAGTTATTCTATTTCTGACGATCGGAATGGTCTTTTTTATCTCTTATCTGATCCTTAGCCAATCAAGGGCCGTCTTTAAGTATCTGGGGAAGACCGGTACACTGGTGGCCATAAGGATTATGGGCCTTATGCTCCTTTCCGTAGCCGTTCAGTTTGTCATCGAAGGAATCAACGAGGCCTTTCCCCGAATAGCCGGATAATGCCGATCTGATTGAAGACCGATCTAAGACTTGCGGGTTTCGGCTCCATTTAAATGATCTGATCCTCTGTCTAAGTGCCGGATTGGTCAGTATCCTCTGGTTCGAGGTGCTTAAGGCCGTTAATGGCCGAAGGAATGACCGTTAGAAGGAAGAAGATCGGGGAAGAATACTATTAACTTGAAAAAACCTGGAAGTTCTTCTATATCCTAATCTTACCAAGAATATTTTTGCCGAAATGGTAAAAGAGAGAGAGGTTGGATATTATGCCCCTGATCATATCCATTGTCGGCTACTCCAAGAGCGGCAAAACGATCCTGCTTGAGAAAATGATCCCCCTCCTGAAAGGGAAAGGCTACTCAGTGGGAGTCATTAAACATTCCGGACATGGTTTTTCTTTGGACCAGCCGGGGAAAGACAGCCAAAGGCTTGAACGGGCTGGCGCCGACGGCGTGGTTTTGGTCGGATCCGGGCAAATCAATTTTCTTGGAAGAACAGATGAAACCGAGTCCTTGCTGTTAGACCGGATTGAACAGTCTTTTTTCTCTGACCGGGATATAATCCTGACGGAAGGTTTCAAAAAAGGGGATAAACCGAAAATTGCCGTTTTGACCAAGGCAAAAGAAGAACAACTTTTCCAGGACCTCGAAGGAAGTGTAGTGGCTACCGTGGGAGAAAACTCTGCCCGGGCCGATCTGCCTCACTTTAAACCGGATGACCCTGATGGTCTGGTTCAATTGCTGGAACAGCGTTTTTTGAAAGATCGCCGAAAACCCTCCATACGAGTTATCCTGGATGGAAAGAATATCCCCATGAACGCATTTGTTCAAGAAATAGTTCGCAGCGGGATACTGGGAATCCTTTCTCCTTTAAAGGGATTTAGGGATTCCCAAAAGGTCGAGGTCAAGATAGGGCGCCAAGATAAGGGAAAGTCCTGATGAAAAAACTTCGAGTGGCCTTGCTTATCGGGGGACTTTCCAATGAACGGGAGATCTCTCTTAAAAGCGGGGCGGAAGTCCAAAAAGCCTTAAATCCCGAGCGGTACGAGACCGTTATCTATGATTTGAAGGACAGCTTGCCTCGCTTAGTGGCCGATGCTTCCCGGATTGATGTGGCCTTGATCATCCTTCACGGCCGGTTCGGGGAAGACGGGACGGTCCAGGGACTGTTGGAATTATTAGGGATCCCTTACCAGGGTTCCGGAGTCCTTGGCAGCGCCCTGGCCATGAATAAGCGTCTGACCAAGGCGCTGTACCGGCAGGAAGGTCTGCCCGTGGCCAGGGACCGGGTTGTCCGGGCCGGGGATCGGCTGGTCATGGACCTGTTGGCCGAGGAGCTAGGATGGCCTATTGTCGTTAAACCCAATACCGAGGGGTCGAGCATCGGGATCCGGATGGCTAAAAACCCGGAAGAACTTTCCGGGGCCATTGAACAAGCTTTTGGCCTGGATAAAGAGGTCTTGCTTGAAGAATATATCAAAGGCCGGGAGATAACCGGTGGAGTTTTGGGGAATCAGGTCCTCCGGGCCTTGCCCATTGTCGAGATTATTCCTTCCCAGGACTATCCATTTTTCGACTACGAAGCCAAGTATAAGGAAAAGGCCTCCAAAGAAATCTGTCCGGCCGAGCTGCCGGAATCGATCACCCGGCTGGCCCAGGAATATGCCCTGCGGGCACATAAGGTCCTTGAACTTCGGGGTTACAGTCGTACTGATATGATTGTGCGGGGCGAAGAACTAATCCTCCTGGAAACCAACACCATTCCCGGAATGACCGGGACCAGCTTGTTTCCTTTGGCCGCCAGGGCGGCAGGGATGGATTTTGGTATTTTATTGGACCGGTTGATCGAACTGTCCCTGGAAGCCCATTCTTCCCGTTTCAATGGAGCCCCGACACGGTTTTCGGGTTCATCTGATCCCTCTCTGCAGACCTGAAAACAGGGCTTGGGAAAAATCCCGGATAAGAGACTATAAATCGTGACTAAAAGAATTATTTCACTTGACATATTTAATACAACCATGATATAGGCACGTTTTGTTCGCCTTTTCACAAATTCTATTAAGGAGGATATTATCCTATGTCAAATTTGATCCCCCCACACGGGAAAGAGGGGAAATTAAAACCGTTATTATTGGAAGGGGAGGCCTTAAAGGCCGCCAAGGAAAAAGCTAAAGGGTTAAAACAAGTCAAAATGACCTCCCGAGAGACTTCAGACCTGATTATGTTGGGAATCGGGGCCTTTACCCCCTTGGATGGATTTATGGGAAAGGCAGATTGGAAGGGGGTTTGTGAAAACTATTTGATGACCGATGGGACTTTCTGGCCCATCCCCATTACCCTGTCTGCCGACAAGACCGTGGCGGATGGGATCAAGCAAGGGGAAGAGGTCGCTTTAATTGATGAGGAGACCGGGGAGTTGATGGGCTCCATGACGGTCAAGGAAAAATACACCATAGACAAAGAATATGAGTGTAAACAGATTTTTTGGACCAATGATATGGCCCACCCGGGTGTTCAAAAAGTTATGGCTCAGCCGGAGATCAATCTGGGCGGTCCGGTAAAGGTCTTCAGTGAAAGCTATTATCCGGAAAGATATAAGGGCCTATATGCCCGTCCGGCCGAAACCCGTAAGATTTTTGAAGAAAAAGGCTGGAAAAAGATCGCCGCCCTGCAACTGCGGAACCCCATGCATCGTTCCCATGAATATCTGGCCAAGATCGCCCTGGAAGTATCCGACGGCGTTTTTATCCATCAGTTGGTCGGTAAATTGAAAGAAGGGGACATCCCGGCCGAGGTTCGGGTTAAATGTATCGATATCTTGGTAGAGCATTATTTCCCCAAAGACCGGGCCATTCAAAAAGGGTACCCTATGGAAATGCGTTACGCCGGTCCCCGAGAGGCCTTGCTCCACGCCGTTTTCCGCCAGAACTTTGGGGCCACGGATATGATCATCGGCCGCGACCACGCCGGCGTAGGGGACTACTACGGACCTTTCGATGCCCAGGATATTTTTGAAAA
Source organism: uncultured delta proteobacterium (assembly GCA_963838485.1). Taxonomy (GTDB): domain Bacteria; phylum Desulfobacterota; class RBG-13-43-22; order RBG-13-43-22; family RBG-13-43-22; genus RBG-13-43-22. Next base: position 24,864 of record CAWIRY010000182.1, read on the forward strand.
GATCCCGGCAGGGGCCTTATTGATCAAACCCTTAAAGATTGACTGGACCTTCTATTGCTATAAATGCGGCGGCATGGCCTCGATGAAGACCTGCCCCCATGGGAAAGATGACCGTCTCCTCTTAAGCGGCACCAAACTGCGCAAGATGCTCTCCGAAGGGGAAGATGTGCCCAAGGAATTCAGCCGTCCCGAGGTCCTGGTCATCTTACAAGAATATTACCGGAACCTGGAAGAGAAAGTAGAGATAAAATTACACAGCCATTCCGGTTAGAGGGGAAAAGGGGCTTTAGTGGGATTAAAGCCCCTTTTTTTATGCCTTGCTTTATTGCAACGTCTTGAGTAGGGAAGGTTCCCTAAATGAAAAGAAACATCAATAGAGAAAGGAGGAAACTGAAGCTATCATCTAACCTTAATTAAGTATCCTAAAATTCATAAAAGCAACATGGTATGTGCTAAAAAAGTAAATCAAGGAGGAAGATATGCCAAGTTATGTGATTAAAGAAAAATGTGATGGATGCAAAGGGCAGGACAAAACGGCTTGTATGTACATTTGCCCCGTTGACCTGATGTTCTTGGACAAGGACGGGTCCCTGGGACACGGCGAGATGAAGGCCTGGAACCGGGATCCTTCTCTTTGCTGGGAATGCTATAACTGCGTCAAGATATGCCCCCAGCAGGCTATTGACGTTCGTGGCTATGCCGACTTCATCCCCATGGGTGCCAGTGTCACACCCCTTCGGGGTTCTGAGGATATTATGTGGACCGTCAAATTCCGGAACGGGTCTCTGAAACGATTTAAGTTCCCCATCCGGACCACGCAAGAAGGCAGCGCGGTTCCAGGCGGCGGATTCGATGAAGGTTCCGGCGATCTGAAGAGCCCCTATCTGTTCACCGAGCCTGCTTCTTTAAGAGTGGCAGCTATACCCACACCAAAAAAGTAACCAAGGAGGGAAATGATTATGGCAGATTATCCAACTGTAGAAGTAACCACCGATCTTTTGATTGTGGGTGGAGGAATGGCCGCCACGGGCGTTGCTGTTGAGGCCGCCTACTGGGCTAAAAAGAACGGCGTGAAGGTAACGGCCGTGGACAAGGCCGCTTTTACGCGATCCGGAGCCGTGGCCATGGGCCTTTCGGCTATCAATCAATATATCGGCATTGCTGACGGCCAGAACACCGCGGAAGATTATGTCCACTATGTCCGCACGGACCTGATGGGGATTTCCCGGGAAGACCTGGTGTATAACATTGCCCGACACGTAGATTCGTCGGTTCATCTTTTTGAAAAATGGGGTTTGCCCATCTGGTTGGATGAAAACGGCAAGTATGTCCATGAAGGCCGCTGGCAGCTCATGATCAACGGAGAATCCTACAAGGTGATCGTGGCCGAAGCCGCCAAAAACGCCATGGACGCCGCCGGTTTTGAGATCTATGAACGTGTTTTCATCGTCGCCCCTCTGATGGATGGCGACCGCATCGCCGGGGCCGTTGGTTTCGGGACCCGGGATGAGAAATTCTATGTATTCAAGGCCAAGGCTGTGGTCTGCGCCATGGGCGGTGCGGTCCACGTCTTCCGTCCCCGGTCCACCGGTGAAGGTCAAGGCCGTTCCTGGTATCCGCCCTTCAACACCGGATCCAGTGCCTACTTTACCATCCAAGCCGGTGCCGAGATGACCTGTCAGGAAGTCCGCTTTATTCCGGTGCGGTTCAAGGATGCCTATGGGCCGGTTGGGGCCTGGTTCTTACTGTTTAAATCCAGGGCCACCAGTGCCACCGGGGGCGAGTACATGGCCGTCCGCAAGGATGAGTTGAATAACTGGGCACCTTACGGCCTGGCCAAACCGATTCCGGCCAACCTGCGTAATTACTTAGGCATGCTGGATGTGGAAGCCGGTTTAGGGCCCCTCTATATGGAGACGGCTGAGGCCATCCAGAATATAGCCAAGGGCACCCCGGATGAAAAGGCCTTCAAGAAAAAGATGAAGGAACTGGAATCCGAGGCCTGGGAAGACTTCCTGGATATGACGATTTCCCAAGCCATCCTTTGGGCGGCTAGCAACATCATGCCCGAGGCCAGCCGTTCCGAGATCGCTGCTTGTGAGCCTTATTTTATCGGCTCCCATTCCGGTGCCTCCGGGGCCTGGGTCAGCGGTCCTGAAGACCTGGATACCCCTTACAAATGGGGTTATGGTAATATGTGTACCACTAAAGGGTTGTTTGCCTGTGGTGATGCTTCCGGCGCTTCCAGCCATAAGTTCTCTTCCGGTTCCCATGCCGAAGGCCGTTTCACCGGCAAAGAAGCGGTGCGGTTCTGTGTCGAGAATCCGGCTATGCCCAATGTGGATGCGGCTGCGCTTGATGTCTTGAAGAAAAAAATCCTAGCTCCGCTGAATACCTACGAACAGTTCTGCGCACTTTCAACGGATCCGGATATCAATCCTAACTACATTAAACCCATGTCTTATATGCATCGTCTCCAAAAGCTGATGGATGAATATGCCGGCGGTTGGGGCTCCGGTTTCAAAACCAGCAAGGCCTTATGCGAAAGAGGGATGGAACTCATGGCCATGCTGCAGGAAGACGCGGCCAAATTAGGCGCCAAAAACGTCTATGACCTGGAACGCTGCTGGGAGAACGTTCAGCGGACCTGGCAGGCCGAGGCCCATATACGTACCATCCTCTTCCGGGAAGAGACCCGTTGGCCGGGTTACTACTTCCGGGCGGACAAGCCCAAGATGGATGAAGCCAACTGGCATTGCTTCGCCAACTGCAAATATGATCCCAAGTCCGGTGAGTGGACCATGTTCAAGAGAGATGTGGTTCCCCTTATTCCGTAAACAAGATTAATTTTTTGATCTCCAGGCGCCTATGGCGCCTGGAGTTTTTTTTCAACAAAAAGATATTTATTTAAAAAGAGGACTTGATAATTTCAAAGAAGGATATTCTCCTCTTTTTTAATAAATATCTTTGGGAAATTTTTTGAGATTGACGTTTTCCTCTATTATATCTTACAAAAACCTGTCTTTTTTAGTTCAATTTCTAATTTTTTTTTATTGTATGTTGAAAAAAATTTAGATAAAGCATAGAAATCTTATTAACCGTAAGAATCATTAAATAAAATCCTGGAGGAGTATATGGGAGATAAAAAAAGTATTTTGATTGTCGGCGGCGGCATGAGCGGCTTGACTTGCGCCATCGAAGCCGCCGAGGTCGGCTACGATTCCATCATTGTGGAGAAAAGACCTTATTTGGGCGGCCGGGTGGCTCAGCTTTACCAGTATTTCCCTAAGCTTTGCCCGCCTAATTGCGGCCTGGAAATTAATTTTAAGCGGACCAAGAACAGTTCTCGAATTACCTCTTATACCTTGGCCGAGGTGGAAACCATCAGCGGGGAGGAAGGAAATTATCAGGTGACCATAAAGACCACCCCTCGCTTGGTCAATGAGCGCTGTACCGGGTGTAATAAATGTGCCGAGGTCTGTCCGGTGGAGCGGGCGAATGATTTTAATTACGGAATGGATAATACCAAGGCCGCTTATTTACCTTATGCCATGGCCTTTCCCATGCAATACGTGATCGACGGCTCGGTTTGCCTGGGTCAGGCTTGCGCCAAGTGTGTCGAGGTCTGCAAATATGATGCTATCGAACTGGAAATGCAACCCCGAACCATCACCTTGGATGTGGGGTCCATTGTCTGGGCCGCGGGTTGGAACCCTTATGATGCCAAAAAACTGGAAAACTATGGTTTTGGCCAGTATCCCAATGTCATCACGAATGTCATGATGGAAAGGCTTTGTGCGGACAATGGACCTACGGAGGGTAAAATCCTTCGACCTTCGGATCAAAAAGAGGTCGAAACAGTGGCCTTCATCCAATGTGCCGGGTCCAGAGATGAAAATCACCTGGCCTATTGCTCCGGTGTTTGCTGCCTGGCCTCTTTAAAACAGTCCACCTACCTCAGGGAAAAAAATCCCAATGCCCAAGCCTTTATCTATTTTATCGATATTCGGGCCCAGGGCAAACTGGAGGATTTTTTCGTCAAGGTGAAAAAAGACGAGAAGCTGTCTCTGATAAAATCAAAAATCGCCATGATTACCGAGGACCCGGTCACCAAAAACCTGATCCTGGAAGGGGAGGATACCATGTCCGGAGAACGGATCCGTGAAACGGTTGATATGGTGGTCCTGGCAACGGGCATGGAACCGGCCACGGCAACGGTCAAGGTGCCGGCTTCCGTCTCCTACGACGAATATGGGTTTATCGTCTCTGATCAGGAACAAAAGGGCATTTATGGCGCCGGCTGTATTAAACGACCGGCTGATGTGGCGGGCGTGGTTCAGGATGCGACCGGGGCAGCGCTTCGGGCTATTCAATCTGTGGTGAGGAGGTAAGCAAGGATGGATATTCATGATTGCGCAAGCAAAAATCGAAAGGCATGCTAGTTCCCTCATTCAGCGGCTAGGTTTCTCCACTCACAGTCACCTCAATTCACGCCCGTTCTCATGGTCTCTATCGGGAGAACCGAAAGGGCCTTGTCTTGGGCTTATCTGCAGTCGGATTGCGGCCTTATCGCTGCCTAGATTGTGAGAGAGTGCACCTTGGCTTTTGCTTCGGACGTTGACGGACATTTGAACCTTCAGCGTTGTCAAAAGTAAGGTTCTGAGGAAACTGAGCTCCGTGGGACTCAGGTCACTGAGTAAGATGCCACGATTTGATGCACGGGCTTCTGGAGTTTCGACGGACCCGAGGACTTTTTGATTTTACGACAAGTAGATGAGCAGTCTTTCTCGGGCGGGGACGGATTGCAAGTCTAGCAGGCTGTCGTAATT
>CAWIRY010000183.1:0-4622 GCA_963838485.1 uncultured delta proteobacterium
TTGGCGAGCGGGGTCCCTGACCGTTAGAAGCAACTGCCAGACCGGAAGTTAAATTTTTAAAACAATCTTTCGGCCGGGGTTTCTCCTTGACTCTCCTTTCCGCCCTATCTTATATTGTCCCATCCCAAAAACCACTTATCAAGAATCCGGGAAGTTGATTGGTGTGAATTTAACTTAGCTGATTACAGTTATTTTTTTATGATTCTGAAGAAACTGGATGACATAAAAGCTATCGGTTTTGACCTTTTCAACACCCTGATTACGGCTGATCCCGGGGCGTTAAAAGAGGCCTGGCTGCGTCTGAATCGGAGCCTCAACCAGAGCGGGCTTGTGCTCGAACGGGAATCCTTCAAAAAAGCCTATCAGGAGGCGGCCCTTCGGTTTATCAACGAGACAAAAGCGGATGGAAGAGAGACTCATAATCGGTTTTGGATCAGCGCGGCCCTGATAGCCCTGGGCCATGAGGTCCCCCCGGAGGACAGTCGCATCTCCAAAGCGGTCGAGGCCTACTTCTCGACCTTTTTTGATTATTGCCGGCCCGTACCGGGAACAGCGGAAATGCTTGGAAAACTGAAAGGCCTCTACCGGCTGGGGCTCCTGTCCAACTTCACCCATCCTTCGGTCATCAAGGGCCTGCTCGAACGGATGGGGCTGGTATCCTTTTTTGAGGTTGTGCTGGTCTCGGGCGAAATCGGTTTTCGAAAACCTTTGCCCATGGTCTTTGAAATGCTGGTGGAAAAGCTGGGGGTTGAAAAGGAACAACTTCTCTACGTGGGCGACGATCCCGAATCCGACGTCTTCGGCGCCCAACGGGTCGGCCTCCGGCCTGTTTGGATGACCTATGTGCAGGACCACAACCTGCCGGTGGTCCCCGGTTACATCTCGGTTAATGATGAACTACCCGGTCCTGAGATACCCAGGGTTTCGGACTGGGACGAATTCCTCGCCCTCCTGGGAAAATCCTGAAAATAGAAACTTTATAGCCACTGACACACACCGACCAAAACAAACCTGGCTATGGTTTGACAATTTGGGGTGAGTGTCTGTGGCTATAGAGTTAAGGATTCGTTGTTACATCTTTTTGGGTCTCCGCCAGTCGGTAATGGGCACCAAGTGTTTGTTGGCCACATCGGCCTTGAAAAATTTGACCATTTCCACCGGCTCATGGCTTTTATTGGTATAGGTTACCGGCGGAAATACGCCGCCGGTATCAAAATTTCGTAAAGACTCCAAGGCCGCCTTCAGCCCATCCGGGGTCAGGTTGTTCCCGGCCCGCTTAATGGCCTCGGCAAAGAGCATGGACACGCCGACGCCATTGACATAAAGGGAGGTCAGGCCGATATCGGTCCGTTTGTATTTTTCGGCAATCTGGCGCACCAGTTTGAGACCCGGGGAGTCATCCGACCAGGAGCCGACAAAGTTGACGCCCACATAATTCTTGGCCGCCTCGCCGCAGGCCTTGACGATCATGTCGTCGGTGGCCCAGTTAAACCCGAAGACTTTTTTGGGCCAGAAATTGTATTTCTGGGCGGTTTTGAGAAAGGTGATGGCCGGGGGCAAAAGGACGCAGGTAATGACATAATCGACCTTATTCTCCTGCAAGGTCAGGACCTGCGAGCTGGCATCCACGGCCCCGGTGGGCAGAACCAGTTCGGCGGCCAAGTCCACCCCGTAGGCCTTGGCCCTTTTCCGAATGGCCTCCAAACCTATCTTGCCATATTCCTTCTTTTCATAGACCACCCCGATTCGGGGATGCTTTTCTTTAAGGTCGTTGAAAATGTAATCGACGATGCACTCATACTGGGCCTCATAGGTGGCGCCCATGGCAAAAATATAGGGTTGATAGGGTTCATAAAATTCCTTCATCAAGGCATTGGGGATATTGGGGACCTTATATTCATTGATATTTTTTAAGTTGGCGATGGTTTGCTGAGAACCCCCGGTGGTAATAATCGTCAGCACTTCATCCCGGGTAATCAGTTTTTTGAAGGCCGCTACCGACTTGGGGGCCTCGAACTGATCATCCTCCCAGATAACCTCAACCTTCCGCCCATTGATGCCGCCCTGGTCGTTCAGATAATGGAAATAATCGATTATGCCATTTCCATTGGGAATGCCCAAGGCAGCCACCGGGCCGGTTTTGCACATGATCAAACCCAGCTTGATCGTATCCTTGGTCACGCCCCGCTGCTGGGCCAGACAGGGCCAGGCCAGTAAGATGACCATTAAACCCGATAGAAATACGATTCCCTTTTTTTTGAAACCCATAACGCACCTCCTATTATTTTTTTAGTTTTCCCCCATTTAACGAAATTGCCTATTGACTCTGCTCACCAAAATTATGATCCATTAAATCATCTTTTTTAGACGGATTTACTGGATTAATGATAGGTACCCTGTTACGCTGTGCTATTTTTTTTCTAATGGCTTACCTTTGTTCGATTAGGTCGCTCGGCCCTTTCCTTCAAGAAGTTGTCCCAGGGCCGACAGGTGGACTTTTTCTTCTTCGGCAAGAAGATAAAGGATTTTTTTGGTGGATTCTTCCTTTGTCTTAAAGGCAAAACGCCAATAGAGGTCCAGGGCCTGGGTCTCCAGCATCATGGCCGTATCGATCACCCCGGCCACGGTTTGCATAGCGGTCCTGTTTTGACTGAGGAATTCGGAAAATTTAAATCCGCCTTCCAGGATTTGGGGAAGACGATTCACCAGTAATTGAAGGCTTTCGGTATCCCGTCCAGGCAATTTTCCATACTCGGCCAGCAGCAGTTGTCCATGCCGGGCCTCAATATCCTCCAGCTTTTTCAAAAGGGATATCAGCTCTTGATCATCCATTCCTTGGCCTACGGTCCCGTAAAAATTTTGCAGGGCCTTTTCCATGCCCAGAGCGATCTCGATCATCTCGGCCGGGGACTCATCTCCGCGAATCAGGTCCAGGTTTAATTCCACCGGCCCGACCGCCTTCAGACCCTGCCAGGCCCTGATCCCTCCCTTGAGGCTATAGACCTCCTTGAATCCTTGGCCGGTTAAAAATTGAGCCGCCACGCGGCTCCTCCCGCCCACAGCTCAATAAACGATGGTCGGTTTTTCCGGGTCCAGCTCCTTAATAGAATCGGCCAGGGAAGGCAAAGGGATCAACCGAGCGCCCGGGATATGTTCTTTTTCATACTCGCCCGGCTGGCGCACATCGATGAGGGCATAGGTCCCTTCCCTATGCCGGGCCATCATCTTTTTAACCTTATCAGGTTCCAGAGATTTTACAGGACTAAAAAGTTTTCCCCAGAACATGGCGACTGTCCTTCTTGTCAAAAACTCATTTGACCGGTTTGGTAAAGGGCATGATCAAGAGATGGTGGAAATCTAATCTTTCGGGCCTTTGATAAGCCCCTACCCCTATCCGAATCCTGGCCTGATCCACCCCGGCCAATAGGTTTCCAGGGCCCGGTCCCAAAAGGAAAAAATGGTCCCGGTAGTTGGTATTCCGTTCCTGAATCACTACCGAGTGGTGAATGCGGTGCATGGAAGGGGGAACGAACAAGATCCAGTACAGGTTTTCAAACCAGCCCGGGACCTTTAGACTGCTGTGTTCAAATTGAGAAGTAAGGACCAACAGGGACTCAAAGAGGACGATACCGATCAGGTCGGCGCCGAGGAAATAGATCAATCCGACCTTGATGACCGCCGAGATGGCCAATTCACCGAGATGAAAGCGAGAGGCCGTTGATACGTCCATGTTCAGATCGCTGTGGTGCACCCGATGGAAACGCCAAAAAAAGGGCATCTCGTGATTGAGCAAATGCCAGACATACAGGATGAAGTCCAGGAAGACAATGGTGGCCAGGATTTTAAACCAGTGGGGGAGAGGCCATAGATTCAAGATCCCCTGGTGTCGTTCATGGACATAAACGGCGGTTTGAATAATCAAACCGGCAAAAAGGAAGTTGAGAATAAGGCCGTTGAAGACAGCCAACCCCAGGTTATTCAACCACCGCCTGATCTTGGGAATCGAACTGGGGCGATAAGGGATGAGAAGTTCCAGGATCAGAAAAAGAAAAGAGCCCTCCCCAAAAAAGGACAGCCCTTATTAATTCCGGATGAGACCTCATTTAAACCCCATTAAAAAAATTCGTAAAGTTATATCCCGAATTGGTATTGTCCTAATTTAGGGCAATGCCCCCGAATTCAGTAAAAGTCGTCATTCCCGCGCAGGCGGGAATCCAGGCGGTGACCAACCCATTAGAAACACCGGATTCCCGTCCCCTATTAAGACGTTCGGGGACAAGCTTTCACGAATGACAAAAATGAGCGTTTGACGACGTATTACGACATCATCATGTTTGTCGGGACTCGCCAGAAATCGTTTGGGACGATTTATGCCTTTTTCCAAGGCTATCCTGTTTGCGATAAAGCCTTTTCCAATTCGGCCAGGTCGGTTATCGGTGCCTGGCAGGCAAATTGTTCACAGAGATAGACCGTAGGCTGATGATTCAAAGGGATCAATGCCTTCACATAAGAGGACTGGTTTATGATAGACCGACTTTCCTCCCCTTCCGGACGGAATAAAAGGGCTTTGTTGGGCAGAAAGGCCCGTTGTATCCGGGATATCAACTCCTGGGTCGCTCTTT
>CAWIRY010000184.1:0-10049 GCA_963838485.1 uncultured delta proteobacterium
TGGGCCCGGAATTGGCCTGGGATAGGTCCCATGTTTAACCTAAAAAGTGTGGACCAAATAGATCATCATAAAAACCCCTATGGCCACAACCGAGAAAGCCATCAAAATATCCAGAATCATTGAAGGTTGATAGGTGTCCTGCTCGATCTGCTTCTCGACTTTCTTATAACGGATGTAGGCCAAGAAAGCCATAACAGCCCCGAGGCCGATAAGAATCACCCCCAGAATGGAAGAAAAACCGGGCGTGGCTTGAACAGGAGGAGGAATTGTTCCACCCGGACTATTTCTCATCAAAAACCAGGTCATCTGCTTTACAAAGAGGGCAAACTTTTCCACCACAAAACCAAAGGCCATAATCCCAATACTGGTCCTGATCCAGGCCAGGAAGGTCCTTTCGTTGGCCATATGGACCCTGCGGTTTTGCACCCGGCGCAATTGGACTTCTGCTTGGTTTTTACCCATCGTTAAAATCCCTTTAACCGGTTATGGCGATCTTAAAGTTTTCCCGGCAATGAGATCTTCAAATAGACTCAAATGGGACTTGGCCGCGGCTTGATAAGAAAATTGCCTGGCATAGCCTTGTCCGGCCCGGCCCATCTCTTCCCGCAATCCAGGCGATTGGATCAGCCGTTCAATGGCCTGGGCCAAATCCTGAACAGTATTTTTCTTCAATAAAAGGCCTCGACCCTGAACCAATTCGGTTAAGGCCCCCAAGGGACTGCCGATAACCGGTTTCCCGGAAACCATCCCTTCCAATAAAGTGATCCCCCAGCCCTCCTCTTCGAAGGAAACCAGGGCCACCACATCGGAGCCATAATAATAGAGAGGAAGTTGCTCCCTGGGAACCAGGCCGGCATATTGAAAGTGGCCCTCTAAGTGCTTTTTTTGGATAAATCGTCCGGCTTCCTGTAGAGTTTGATGGTCAGTCACACCGGTAGCCAGGACCAACAATTCCGGATATTTCTCCTTCAAACCATTCAGCGCCTTAAGAACATTCATGATTCCTTTATTCGAACGAAACGGACTGGTGTAGATAACAAACCGGCCCGGGACTCCCAACCTCTTTTTGGCCTCTTCTGTGCAAATCTTCGGCCAGTTTTCCCAATCAGTCCCGACGGGGACAACCTTGATCTTTTCTTTGGAGAATCCTCTGGTGACCAGTTTTTGTCGCCAGAATTCCGAAACCGTGACCACAAAGAATCGCTTAGCCAGATGATCTCCCCAGGAATGATAAAGGGTCTGGAAGGGTTTTTGGTATGTTTCCCGGTTGATCAAAAATTGTTGATAAGGGACTTGCCGGAATAGATGGAAAAGGGCCGTTATGGAAACCCGGGGTCTATGCGGACCTTTTTGACAGAGCGTGTTGACGATGTTGGACGGGCCGCCTACGGAATAAAGGATGTCATAGGGCTCCCGGACTAATTTTTTTAATTGGGTTACGGCCGCCAATCTGGATTGGAAAAAGGATTTAATCCGGTCCTTATCCGGCCTTTGGCCAAAGGAAAAATCCACGGTCTTGGAAATGATGCGAAGAGTGGACGGCCAAGGGATATCCTGTGGAGGAATCAGGGTGATTAAGGTGACCTCAACCCCCAGCTTGATCAACTCTTCGGCCACTCGGGAAATGTATAGATTCCCGCCTGTGGCCAACCCCAACCGATCTCCGAGAAAAGCAACTTTCATAAAAAGCTCAAAGCTCAAAGCTCAAAGCTGAACGGGTCTGGTCAAAAGCCCAATGATAAAAAATTGCGGCCCTGTAGTGGTCTTTGGAAGTCGACATTTTATTCGGACAGTTTTACCTTTGTGCTTTCAGCTTTGAGTTTTGAGCGGAATGTACTTTCTCAAATACCTCTAAGGTAATTTGGGCCGATTTTTCCCAGGAAAATTGTTTGGCCTGTTCCAAACCGGCCTTCCTCATCTGTTCGGCCAGACCGGGTTCGTGAATCAGGCGAAGCATGGCCCTTTGAAGGTCCTCCACCCGACCGGGATCGATCAATATTCCCGCCCCCCCGACTACCTCAGGCATAGCGCTTACCCGGGAAGTGATCACCGGACACCCGCATTGCATGGCCTCCAACAAGGGCATACCGAACCCTTCATACCAGCTTGGAAAGACCATAAAATCAGCGGCATTGTAGAAGATTGCCCGGTCCGCATCGGAAACATAACCGGTCCATCGGACCCGGGAGTGCAGGTCCAGCCTCTCAATTTCCTTGAAAATGGGATCCCATTTCCAACCCCGTTGCCCGACCAGAACCAAGTCGTGAGGGATTTGATTCCGGATTCCCGCAAAGGCTTTAAGCAAGGCCGGGATATTCTTCCGTGGCTCCAGGGTCCCCAGGAAAAGGATAAAAGGTCTTTTTATTTTATAGGACCGGAAAAGGGACTCCTCAACGGCTTGAGCGTTTAAGGGTTCAAAAGTATCGTTGGCCCCGTGATAGGCCACGGTGACCTTTTCTACCGGGACCTTAAAACGGGCCATCAGGTCCTTTCTGGTAGCCTCAGAAACCGTGATCAAATGGTCATAACGACGTAACATCGCCGGGTAAGCCCAAAGGTCCAGGACTTTTTGCATGGGATTTAAAGGGAAAAAATGAGGGAAAAGATATCGGGTCAGATCATGAACGACCATAACCGAATTCACCCCTTGGGGAATTCGGACAGGGCCGTAAAGACCTGGAGAAAAAACGAGGTCAAACTGAGACAAGACCCGGGGAACGATCTGTAGATTCCAACGGCTGACCCGCCCGGGAGATCGTGGAAGGTCCAGAATAACCTGTTCGAAATTTTCTTTGAAGGGTGTTTTTTGGCGGCGGTGATCGATCAGGAAGTAACGATGCTCAGGGGCCATCCGTTTCATGGCTAAAAGGACCTGATGGAGATAATGATCCATACCGGCCTTCTGTTCACTGATGCCTCCGTAAATAATCCCGATCTTGAGAGTCTTGGCGCCCATAACGGGAGAAAGCATAACGACAGCGGCTTAAAAAGTCAAATCGCTTTCTCTTCTCGCCAATGACTCCAGAAAAAGCAGCCTCACCTGCGGGAGGCAAGGTGTTATTATATGAGAAGGTTAATAATGATCGGGAAGGCGGTGAGGCCGATTTGGAATTTGAAGAGTGATTGGATTTATTAAAGGGTGGCCAGCAATTGATTAAACAGGCTGATGGCCGCTTCATCCATCCCTTTTAAGGCCTCTTTATCCAATCCCGCCCCTTCGACTATTCTCGGCCTTTGATCCAGGGAAACGATATCTTCAGGGGCGTGGGTGTCCGAATTGAGTACCAGGCCGGCCCCCGCTGCCTGGGCCAAACGGACCACGTGGCCGTTGGTCAGGCTGTGTCCTTTGCGGGAAGTGACCTCCAAAAGAACCCCCTTCTTGGCGGCCAACCGCGCTTCATCTCGGGTGATCAACCCCGGATGGGCCAGGACATGAACCCCGGCCTCGATAGCCGCCCGATTGGTGCCCGGAGGAACCGGCTCGGCAATCGTTTCTCCATGGACGACAATTAGACGGGCACCAAGATCTTTGGCTTTAGGGACCAGGGCCGGTATCGTCTCCGGAGGGACATGGGTCAATTCAATGCCGGGGATGGCCTTGATGCTCCAGTTGTCATTTAATTCCCGGACTAAGGCCACGAGCCGAGGGATGATATGGTCTAAATTGGAAACATCGGCGTGATCGGTGATGGCCCAATAGCGATACCCTTTTACTTCAGCCCGCCGGATCAATTCAGAAGGCAGGAGCGCTCCATCGCTTAATAGAGAATGGGAATGCAGATCGATCATTATAAAACCATAGAGGGATTCAAGGGGCCTAGGGGTCGAGGATTCAAATGAAAGGCAATGAAACCTAAAAAACAAAATCCTTGAACCCTCGAATCCTGGAATCCTGGAACCCTTTTTTTCTTACATCTTATATTTTCCAAAATCATCGGAGGAAAGGGATTCCAGAATTTCGGTCCATTTTTTCCCCTCTTCGGATAGAATTTCTTCTTTGTTGCCCAGGTCCACTGTTTTGGATTTCTGGATCACCTGTTCCTCCACATAAATAGGGGCTTGAGTCCGCAGGGCCAGGGCAATGGCATCACTGGGCCGGGCATCCATTGAAAATTCTTTGCCCTGGAGGATCAGGTACAACTGCGCGAAAAAAGTATTATCCCTGAGGTCGCAGATTTCAACCTTGGCCAGTTTCACACCCATTTGATCCATCAGGTTCTTCATTAAATCATGGGTCATGGGCCTGGAAAATTTTACATTTTCCAGCTCGCTGGCAATAGCCGTGGCTTCCAGAAGCCCTATCCAGATGGGGATCGTCTTGTCCCCCTCCTGATCTTTGAGGATCATGATCGGGCTGTTGGTCAATGGGTCGATGGTCAACCCGAAAACTTTCATTCGAATGGACATATAACCTCCTGCCGAGAGGAACCAGGACAAAAAACACCCGAACCATAATGTCGGATACACAATAAATAATTGTTTATCTTGGACTGTAAATCGTAGGTCATGGAATCTTCTTTTATATCAGCCTCCCCTTCAATGAATGGACATGGGCCTTTTCAATCCGAACCGGGACCGTTTTGCCCATCAAACCTGGAGGACCGGAAAAATTGACGATCTTGTTGGTGCGGGTCCTTCCCGTCCATTCCTGAGAGGATTTTTTACTGGTTCCTTCTATCAATATCTCTTGAGTAGTCCCTTCCATTTCTTGATTCTTGGACAGGGTGATCTCTTTTTGATACGCCTGAAGTTCTTTCAGCCGCCGTCCCTTTTCTTCTTCACTGACTTTTCCTGAAAAATTTCGAGCCGGCGCCAGGGGACGGTCCGAATATTTGAAGGAAAACAGGCCATCAAACCGGACGTTCCGGATGAGATCCATCGTTTGCTCAAAATCGGCCTCGGTCTCTCCGGGAAATCCGACAATAACATCGCTGGTTATGGCTATTCCGGGGCATCGTTCCCTGAGCCGGCAGATCTTTTCCAGATACCCTTCCCGGGTATAACGTCTATTCATCTTTTTCAAGATCCGGTCGGAGCCGGCCTGAACCGGCAGATGGATATGGTCGCACAATTTCGAGATATGTCCAAAACATTCGATAAGTTCCTGAGAAAGATCCTTGGGATGGGAAGTAGTAAAACGGATCCTTTCCAACCCAGGAATCCTCTCCAAGTCATGAAGTAATCGCGTAAAGGAAATTTCTCCGACCCGGTTCTGACCATAGGAATTTACATTTTGGCCCAGGAGAAGAATCTCTTTGGCACCCTGGGCTGTCAAGGCCTCCACTTCGGCCACGATTTCCTTACCGGGGCGGCTTTCCTCAGGCCCTCGGACAAAGGGAACCACACAATAGGCGCAATAGTTGTTGCAACCTTGCATGATGGTCACCAAAGCATTCAGACTCCCGAAAAAACCAATGTTTATCGGCAACGGGTGGGTATAGGGGCCGCACGGGGTCAGCTCAATGCGGGCCAACCGGGTTTTATCACGGCCGACCTCTTTGATCAGGTCGGGCAGTTGATGGATCAACCTGGTCCCAAAGACCAAATCCAGGTAAGGGACCCTGGCCAACAGCCGTTCGCCTTCCTGTTGGGCCACACACCCCCCAACCCCGATGACCAGATCGGGGTTCCGGTTCTTTAACCGTTTAAGCCTCCCCAAAAAACTGTAGGTCTTCTCTTCCGCCTTTTGGCGTATACTGCAAGTATTGACCAGGATTAGATCAGCCTGCTCCATTTCTTCGGTGATCTGGTAATCACAGGAGGCCAAGACCTGAGCGATGGTCTGGGAATCTCTCTCGTTCATCTGACAGCCGAAGGTGGCGATATGGACCTGTTTCATGAATAAAAGTGTATCCAAATTCTTATGAAATTTCAAGGAAGAAACGGATCGAATAAAATTTCCTTGACTTCCGTGACGGAAAGAATACAAGGGAAGGAAATCAGGCAGCAGAACCGAATATGATCCCCCTCAAGGATGACAACCCGACCAGAACCTTTCCGTTGATGACCATCACTATTATTGCCCTGAATATCTTGGTTTATCTCTACCAATTATCGATGCCGGCCGAAAAACTGATGGACTTTCTTTTTCAATACGGGGCTATCCCTGAACGTTTATCCCATCCCTTTTCCCAGGCCCCTTCTTTCCCTAAAACGATTCCTTCTGTCTTGACCATCTTTTCCTCCATGTTTCTCCATGGCGGTTTAATCCATTTACTGGGGAATATGCTTTATCTCTGGATCTTTGGGAAAAACGTGGAAGACTTTCTCGGTCACCACAAATTTATTATTTTTTATCTGGTATCCGGTTTTTTTGCCGCCCTTATCCATACCCTTTCGGACATCAACTCGGCCGTCCCCATGATCGGAGCCAGCGGGGCCATAGCCGGTATTTTGGGTGCCTACTTTATTCTCTTCCCCAGAGCCAATGTGTCCACCTTGTTTATTTTCATCGTCTTTATCAAAATCATTAAGATTCCGGCTGTCTTAGTCCTGGGTTTATGGTTCCTGGTCCAACTGTTAAACGCCGGCAGCGAAGGAGGCTCAGTAGCCTGGTATGCCCATGTCGGGGGTTTTTTAACTGGAGTGCTTTTGATCCGGACCTTCAAAGCGATCCGACCAAGGGTTTAATTCCGATCCGGTCCCTTTTTCCGTTCTCCAAAACTGAGGACCTCAATTTTTTTTAAATGATCCATGGAAATTTGATAAGTCCCGACCTTGATCCTTCCATAGGCGATGGTCCCTTTATCCAACAAGAGATTGAGCTGACTATGGTCGGTCAATTCAACCTTGGCCTCCGTTCCCTTAGGGTCAGCCGATAAATAAATAACCCGAATTTGGCTTAAAGCCATGGCTACCCGGCCGGCCCCTAATTTCCCGGTCAAATAAGTCTGTCCATTAATACTGAATTGGGTCAAATTCAGGGTCAAACCTTCGTTGTCGGTGACGCTCACCGAAACCTCTTGATCGGGAATAGGGATCTCCCCCGGTTTTTCTGTTTGTTCCATCTTCCCCATGCCTAACAAAAAAAGGGTGGCCAGTAACATAACGGCAATGCTGAACCAGGACCTCATAGCCTGAATCCTTTCTCCTTTAGCCCCATTTCAATTTGGTCCGAAGGATCTCAAAATAATTTTTAAAAGGGGTTTTAATCAACAAAATGGATTTAACCGCCTTTTGAATCCGCACCAAGTCTCCTTCCCTTAAAGGATAGCCCACCTGACCATCAAAAGTCAACCAGACTTCCTTGGCCTTGGACCCAAGGCGAATATCGATGACAGCGTTGTCCTGGACGATAATCGGGCGGTTGGTCAGGGTAAAGGGGCAGATAGGAGTTAAAATAATGGTTTGCAGAGAAGGATGAAGGATCGGCCCTCCGGCGGCCAGGTTATAAGCCGTAGAACCTGTCGGGGTAGCGACGATCAGTCCATCGCCGCGATAAGAAGTCAGGAATTGACCGTCTATGCTGGTTTCAAGATCGATGATTCGGGCCAGGACCCCTTTATTAATGATCACATCATTTAAAAAAGGGAGGGCAGGAAGGTCTTCACCTCCCCGGACAATCCGGGCCGTCAGGACCATCCTGGGTTCGGTTTGATAATCACCCTGTAAGATCTTTTCAAAAAGCACCCGGAGTTCATCCAAGGCGATTTCAGTCAAAAACCCCAGTCCGCCCAAATTAACCCCTAGAATAGGGGCCTCCAGGGCACCATAGAGACGAACCGCCTTAAGCAGGGTCCCATCACCCCCTAAAACAACCACCAAATCCAAAGGCTTTTGAGGATGCCTCACCCCTTCCAAGGGTTCTTCTTTTTCATCCCAGAAAACAACAAGCCCCTTTTCCTTTTCCAGCCAGGTTTTGAACTTCAAAGCCTCTTGATAGGCATAAGGATTGTTTTTGACTGCTAACCGAATCTGTTTCACTCTATTACTCCCACGTCGAATTTTATCCCATAGGTCTCGATCTTTTATGCCCATGGCCGCGTTCAATTCCCAAAACGGCGGCTGTTTAACTGATACTTTCTATTTTTTGCGTGCCTGTTGTCAGGCCTCCAAAGGAAGCTCGATGGTAAAGATCGTTCCTTGGGGTTCGTTATTTTTAACCCGTATATGGCCGTGATGATCGGAGATTATGGAGCTGACGATAGTCAATCCCAGTCCGGTTCCCCCTTTTTTGGTGGAAAAATAGGGTTCAAAAAGCCGGTCCCGATCTTTAGGAGCGATCCCGATCCCTGTATCCATAACCTGAATACGGACCATCTCCAACAAGGGATCGTAACCGGTCTGGATTTTTATGGACCCTTTGGTTTCGATGGCGGCCACCGCATTATCCAGCAGATTGATCATGACCCTTTTGATCTGTTCCCGATCCAAAGAAAATTTAGGTATCACCGGGTCGGCTAAAAAGGAAAATTCAATATTTTTATGACTTTCCTGGTATAAAATAAAAACTTCCTGAATCAAGGCATTCAGGTCGTTCATGGAAAGGGTTACCGCCGGCAACCTGGCAAAGGCAAAAAACTCATTAACCAATCCGATCAATTCATCTACCTGATTGATGATAGTTTGCGTACAGTCATCAAATATTTCCTTTTCTCTTCCCTCCGGGAGGAGGTAGGAATATTTCTTCCGTAAACGCTGGGCCGACAGCTTGATGGGGGTCAGGGGGTTCTTGATTTCATGGGCCAGCCGTCGGGCCACTTCTCTCCAGGCCGAAACTTTTTGAAACTTTTCGATCTCGGTCATATCATCAAAAACCAAGACCATCCCCAAATTTCGATTTTCTTCATCCCGCAACAAAGTAATTTTCACCATGAGGGTCAAGGTCTTATCCGGCAGAGGAACTTGCAGGGTCCGTTTGAGGGTTCCCATCTTAATCAGGTCCAGGTTGTCCTGCAGGTCCTTCAACAAGGCCATGTGTTCCGGTAGGAGCACCTCCTGATACCGCCGCACGCCGGCTGCGGTCCACGCATTATGAAAGGACGCCCCTGGTGGAGTAACGTTGGTTTGTCAGTCCCAACTTTCACTCTCCAGGAGCGCCCTATGAATGAGATCAAGTATATCGGTATGGACGTACATCAGACCAGTACATCGATCGTGGTCCTCAACGCCTCCGGTCGGGTTCTGACCTCGGCGGTGGTCGAGACCCACGGGCATGCCTTAGTGGCCTTTATTCAAGGTCTGCGCGGTAGGCTCCATCTGACCTTTGAAGAAGGCACATACGCGGCTTGGCTGTATGACCTGCTGGCGCCGCACGTCAGCCGCCTCGTGGTTTGTGATCCGCGCCACAATGCGCTGCTGAAGGCGGGATCCAAGATCGACCCCATCGACGCGCACAAGCTGGCCGAACTGCTGCGGGTGAATGCCCTGCGGCCCGTCTATCACGGCCAGAACAGTCTGGGCACGCTCAAGGAACTCAGCCGCAGCTATCTCTGCCTGGTCCAGGACAGCACGCGGGTGATGAACCGCATCAAAGCCCTGTACGTCGCGGCGGTTGCGGTTTGGGCGGCGGCGTTCCTGCTCGCCTCTATCTGAGCCCGCGGGCAATCGCAAGAACGGTTAGCGGAACGCTCGACGGCGCTGGCGGCTTCGAACTGCCAGTTCGGGCACATGCTCCCGGTCAATTATCGAACCGTCAACGATGACCTTAGGGTGAGAATTCGCCACGCCGGTTTTTGATGGCGGGGCGGTACCGCAACCATCATGGCGAGCATCCTAAGGACCGCTGGCGTATGGTAGAGTGCAGGGTCGATTACGCCAACACAGGCGCGTCGACGCATCCCTGTCAAACTTGTGCTGTACGGTCGTTGGCGAACGCGATTGCCACAAACAACGCTGTTTTGATGTGAAAGCGGGGGAACGGCGAGGTGAACACCCGAGGTAGCGCGTGAAGACCAGCGGTTGGCAGGACGGGGGCCACGGGGACGAGGAGCGCGGAGTGGCGCCTGCCGGTGAGAGAGACCTACCACGACGTTCGGTTGATGTACTCCGGGACCTGGGTCTCTCGACGGAAAAGATAGTCGCGTACCACCGTCGCTTTCCGGCGGCCA
>CAWIRY010000185.1:0-52570 GCA_963838485.1 uncultured delta proteobacterium
TGTGCCGGTGGTCGGCGTGGGGCTGCTCTACCAGCAGGGATATTTTCGTCAGGAGATCGATAAAAATGGGGCGCAACAGGCCCTCTTCCCGTACAACGACCCCGGTCAATTACCGATCACGCCCGTGCGGGCACCGAACGGGGAGTGGCTGCGGCTGGAGGTCAGGTTACCCGGTTACTCGGTCTGGCTGCGGGCCTGGCAGGTACAGGTCGGCCGAGTAAAACTGTATTTGCTCGACAGCAATGATCCGGCGAACTTCCCGGCCCGTCGGGGGATTACCAGCGAGTTGTACGGAGGCGGTCCGGAGTTACGTCTCAATCAAGAACTGGTCCTCGGGATCGGCGGATGGCGGCTGCTGAACGCCCTCGGCCATAAGCCCGAGGTCTGCCATCTGAATGAAGGGCATGCGGCCTTCGCCGTCCTGGAACGGGCCCGGACCTTTATGGAAGAGACCGGACAGCCCTTTAAGATCGCCCTGGCCGTTACCCGGGCGGGCAACCTCTTTACCACCCACACGCCGGTAGCCGCCGGTTTTGATCGTTTCCCCCCTGCTCTCATCGAACACTATCTCGGCTGGTATGCTCAGAACAAGCTCGGCATCTCCACCCATGATTTGCTGGCCCTTGGACGCCTGAACCCGAACGACTCTTCCGAGCCTTTCAACATGGCCACCCTGGCTGTACGGGGGAGCGGGGCGGTCAATGGCGTAAGCCGTTTGCACGGGCAGGTGAGCCGACGTCTTTTTCAACCCCTCTTCCCGCGCTGGCCGGAGAAGGAAGTGCCGGTCGGGCAGGTGACCAACGGGGTCCATATGTCCAGTTGGGATTCGGAAGAGACCGACGCCCTGTGGACCGAGACCTGCGGGAAGGACCGCTGGCGGGGGACCCTGGAAAATCTGGAAGAGGACATCCGCGGTCTCCCTGATTCCAGGCTCTGGGAGTGCCGCGCTTCCGCTCGCCAGTCGCTTGTTGAATATGTTCGCCAAAGGTTTTCACGACAACTGGAAGCCGCCGGGGCGTCATCCCAGGAATGTGAGGAGGCCAGTCATATTTTTGATGCTGACGTTTTGACCATGGGCTTTGCCCGCCGTTTTGCCCCCTACAAGAGGCCCAACCTTCTCCTGCACGATCCCGAGAGGCTCCTTCATATCCTCAGCGATCCCCGGCGTCCGGTGCAACTCATCGTGGCCGGCAAGGCCCATCCGGCGGACCAGGCCGGGCAGGACCTGATTCAGGGATGGACCCACTTCATCCGGCGGGCCGAAGCGCGCAAAAAGGTCATCTTCCTGAGCGACTACGACATGCTGCTCACCGGGCAACTGGTGCAGGGGGTGGATGTCTGGATCAACACGCCCAGGCGGCCCTGGGAGGCTTGCGGAACAAGCGGCATGAAGGTGCTGGTCAACGGAGGTCTCAATCTTTCCGAGCTGGACGGCTGGTGGGCGGAAGCTTACACGCCGGAAGCGGGATGGGCCTTGGGGGACAGTCAAGAACATGACGATGACCCGGCCTGGGATGCCGCGGAAGCGGAGGCACTTTACCATCTGCTCGAACAGGAGGTCATCCCCCAGTTTTATACCCGCGACGAGAACGGAATTCCCACGGCCTGGGTGACCCGCATGCGGGAGAGCATGGCCCGGTTGACGCCGCGATTCTCGGCCAACCGCACGGTGCGTGAATACACCGAGCAACTCTACCTCCCGGCGGCCGCAGCCTACCTGAGGCGCGCCGCTGATAAAGGGGCCGTGGGCCAACAGGTGGTCGATTGGCAGGACACCCTGGAACAAGAATGGGCCTCCCTGCGCTTCGGTGAAGTGAAGGTGGAAACCGGCGGGGAACAGCACGTCTTTCAGGCTTAAATTTATCTCGACGACCTCGCCCCGCAGGCCGTGCAAGTCGAGCTTTATGCCGAGGGCCTCAACGGCGACGGCCCGCTGCGGCAAGAGATGAAACGCCTTCGCTCCCTGGCCGGCGCCCTGGGCGGCCATGTTTACAGTGCGGCGGTGCCCGCGACCCGCCCGGCGAAGGACTATACGGTGCGGGTGATCCCGCACTTCCCCGGCATTGCGGTTCCTTTGGAAGCGGGTCACATCCTCTGGCAGCGGTGACGCATTAACGTGCGGGTATAGTATCAAACTGGCCTGCCGTCATCCGGCCCGGGGTCACCCATAACTAACGGAAGGAGTCTGAAATGAAAATCAGTGCTACCATTGGAATCTTGATTCTGGTCGTTGTCATCGGCGGGTTAATATTCACCTATTCCGGCTTTTATAATGTGGCCGCGACGATCCCGCATAGCACGTTTATGGAATGGTGGCTGAGCACCATCAGCGACCGCTCCGTTCAGCATCAGGCTAAAGGGATTTCTCCTCCTCCCTACCTGAATGATCCGAAAATCATCAAGTCGGGATTCATCAAATACCAAAATGATTGCGTCTGGTGTCACGGCACGCCGCTTAATTATCCCGGTAAAATCGGTAAAGGGCTGAACCCAGGGCCACCGAAACTTTGGGAGTCGGCCAAAGAACTGTCAGCCGGGGAACTGTTTTGGGTCATCCAAAACGGGATTAAGATGACCGGCATGCCTTTCTG
This sequence comes from uncultured delta proteobacterium, assembly GCA_963838485.1. Classification (GTDB taxonomy): domain Bacteria; phylum Desulfobacterota; class RBG-13-43-22; order RBG-13-43-22; family RBG-13-43-22; genus RBG-13-43-22. Next base: position 2,592 of record CAWIRY010000185.1, read on the forward strand.
GTCCCATCAATATAAGGATAAGGAGGCCTGGGCCGTTGTGGCCTTTCTGAAGCAACTTCCCCATATTTCGGCCCAGCAGTACCGGCAAATGAAACCAACAGTTAGACCATCAGAGAAGGGCCCTCGGCGCTGATGAGCCGGACTTGACCCCCGAGGTTTTTCAGAGGCCGGAGGATTCGTTGCTGGAGTGAATTTGACTTATGGGGAATTATTTTCCGTTATGAAAATGGTATGCTCATAGGATCATGAAAGGAAAACTATGCCTTCCAATGGAATAAAAGAACCCATGAAAAATTTGAAAATCAAATTTCGTTCCCTCTTCAGCCCCCAGGATCCCCAAAAAAAGAAGGATGCCTTGCCCCCCAAGGCTCATTTCAGCATCTGGTATTTCCTGATTGTCTTCCTGTTATTTACCCTCATGCAACAATATTTTCTTTCCAAAAAGGTGGAGACGATTCCTTACAGCCAGTTCAAACAATATTTAGCCGAGGGAAAGGTGGTTAAACTAACCATCGGTGCGGAAAATATCAGCGGAACTCTGAAAGGAAAAGAAAAAAAACCGGACCAGGAGTTCACCACGATTCGGGTGAATGATCCCGACCTGGTGAAAGATCTGGATGCCCACAAGATCAGTTATTCCGGATACGTGGAGAGTAAATTCCTGAGCGGTCTTCTCTCCTGGATCCTCCCCATCGGTATTTTTTTTCTGATCTGGCGGTTCGTCATGAAAAAGATGGGGCCGGGGATGGGGGTCATGTCTTTTAGCAAGAGCAAGGCCAAGCTATTTGCCGAGAATGAGACCAAGGTCACTTTTGCCGATGTGGCCGGAATCGATGAGGCCGAAGAAGAGCTTCAGGAAGTCGTGGAATTTTTGAGCACTCCGGATAAATTTCAGAAGCTGGGGGGGAGGATTCCCAAAGGGGTGCTTTTGGTCGGCCCGCCGGGGACCGGCAAAACCCTTCTGGCCAGGGCCGTGGCCGGGGAGGCCAAAGTGCCTTTCTTCAGCATCAGCGGTTCCGAGTTTGTGGAGATGTTCGTCGGCGTGGGGGCCGCCCGCGTTCGCGATCTTTTCTCTCAGGCCACTTCCCAGGCCCCCTGCATCATCTTTATCGATGAACTGGACGCCCTGGGAAAGGCCCGGGGGATCAATGTCATGGGCGGGCATGACGAACAAGAGCAAACGCTCAACCAGCTTCTGGTGGAGATGGACGGATTCGAGACGAATAAAGGGGTCATCATCATGGCCGCCACCAACCGGCCGGAAATCCTGGACCCGGCCTTGTTGCGTCCGGGACGGTTTGATCGGCAGGTCCTGGTAGACCGCCCTGATATCAACGGCCGGGAAGCCATCCTGAAAATCCATTCCAAGAATGTCCTTTTGGGCCCCGATGTGGACCTCCGCCAGGTCGCCGGCCGCACCCCGGGCTTTGTGGGGGCCGACCTGGCCAACCTCATCAATGAGGCCGCCCTGTTGGCCGCCCGGAAAAATAAAGAAACGGTTGGGCTGGCGGATCTCGACGAGGCCATCGACCGGGTTGTTGGGGGACTGCAGAAAAAGAGCCGGGTGATGAATCCCCAGGAGAAAGAAATCGTTGCCTTTCATGAATCCGGACATGCCATTGTGGCTGAATCGGTAGAGCATGCCGACCCGGTCCACAAAATCTCCATCATTCCCAGGGGGATTGCGGCTTCTCGGATATACCCAGCAACAACCTACGGAGGACCGCTATTTAATGACCCGTCCGGAGCTGTTGGACCGACTGGCCGTTCTATTAGGCGGCCGGGTGGCGGAGGAGCTGGTTTTTAAAGAAATCTCCACCGGGGCCCAAAACGACTTGCAGCGGGCCACCGACATCGCCCGGTCCATGGTCGCGGAATACGGCATGAGCGATCGGTTAGGACTGGTGACCTACGAGCGTCCCCGTCAGCCCATGTTCCTCCCGGAAGGTTTTGCCCCCGGTAAAACCTACAGTGAAGAAAAGGCCGGCCAGATTGATGAAGAGGTCGCTCGGGTGCTTGAAGAAGCCCATCAAAGGGTGCGGGGAATCCTTTCGGAGCGGCGGAAGGTCCTTGACGATTTGGCCCATCTCCTTTCCAGGGAGGAAATCGTCCAGGGGGAGGAGCTTAGGAAGATGTTGTCCGAGTCCGCAGCGGAAAGAACAACTGCGCCGCCGGTGAAGTCGGCGTGAAAGTCGAGCCTCTATGAAATTCCTCGGCCATCTTTCTCAAAAAGATCAGATCTACGAGTATCTCCGTTGCGACATCCTCTTGCAGCTTGACGTCAATGGTACCGCCACTAACTTCTGAGTATAGCATTCCCACATCCAACCATGTCACCCTCATGAAGATCGTCGGAGCGGAACTTGTCTTATGGAAAAAAAACAGGCGGACTTCTTTTTGTTAAAGAGGTCCGCCTGCAAGGAAAAGGGTTTTTTACTTGGCGCGCAATTGAGCCGGAGGGATATAGCCTCCGGGAACAACCTGGCTTTTTTCATTGATGACCCAGGAAATTTTACCGTCCTTCTGGAACTGAGCGATGTTTAACAAAAATATGCCTGGGTACATGTGATAAGGATTGTTGGGATCGACCAGCATACGGGAATGGAAGTAGGGTTTGATTCTCCGGGTCTCATATTTCATTTTCCCCAGGGAGTAAGTCGTCTCCACATCTTCCATGGCCTTGATCAACTTGTCGATGTTGTCCGTTCCGCCGGCCTTCTCGATGGCCGCCTTGAAATGGTAGATGTCGGCGTAGGCGATATGGACATGGATCTGGGCCGGGATCCCCAGCTTTTTGGCCAGGGCGATGAAAGGAAGGGTTTGAGGGGTAAAGGGAATATCGCCTTCATAGAAAGAAGACATTATTCCGAGGGCTTTCCCGCCGGTCATTCTCCAAAAATCATGGGTCTGGGCCACTCCCCCGTAAAGAACCGTGGGGATATCCTTGGCCGCCGAATCGGCCCATTGCTTGGCATAGGATTCCGTATCGGTAAACCAGGAGCTGACAAAAAAGATTACATCCGCTTTTTTAGAGGCGATCTCCTGCAAAATGGGCAGGTACATGGTCCCCCGGGGCTTGACGGCCTTACTGTAAACCACATCCAGACCGTATTTCTGTTTGGCTACTTCTTCCCAGGTGGGCAGCTTAAGATAGGGAAGCCCCTGCCGCCATTCCTTGGTCCAGGCCAGGTCCTCCCAGAGGATGGCGATCTTTTTGGCCTTGATCGTATCCTTAAAAAGCTTGCCAAAATAATTGTCCAGCCAGCCATAGTGGGCCGGTTCCGGGTCCCAGTCGCGGAAACAGAATTTGTATTTGTCGTAGTTATCCACGACCTTGGCCGTCAGTTCGGCGGCCATGGGCCCGTTGAAGACCAGGATGTGCGGGTACTCCTTGAACATGGCCGCGGAATTTTCCTGGGCCGCCAAGCAGATTTCCGAGCGCCCTTCAATGGAAACAAAGAGAGCATGTTTCTCCATGAGAAGCCGTCGGGCGGCCTCGACCGAAAGCGAGGTGTCTCCCTTGCCGTCGAGCACGACATACTCCACCGGGCGCCCCAATATCCCACCGGCCTTGTTGATCTCCTCGACGGCATATTTCTGCATATCCATGCAGGGTTTTGTCCCGGGTGAGGCCACATTGCCCACATACCCGATGACGATCGGCTTTCCGGTTGGAACTGCACTAACAGCCGGGTTAGCCATCAGTCCCAACAACAAAAAGACTCCCAGAGCAAAAATTCCCAACATTGAACCTCTTTTCATGGGTCCTCCTCCTTTTACCTTTAATGGTTTATTTTTTAAATGGCGAATCACTCGTCGCCCTGTTTTCACAACGGTGTCGGAATCGTTTATTCAAGGTATTTCTTGCGGACATAGTCGTTGTCCTTGCCGATCTCACAGGAAATCCATTTGATCCGTGGCGGGGATTCCGACATCTTGACAAAGTTGGTGTTGATCACAAACTTTCCCGCAATCTCCTCCTTGACCTCTTGAAAAACCTTCCGAAGGCCGAATTGCTTGCTCTCCATGGTCATGGGCGGGGTCATCACCTTCATGACAATTGGTACGCCTCCCCCCCGCCATTTGGACCGGGCTGATTTGGCGCTATAGCTCAGGGCCATTTTGACCAATTCATCCGAGGTGTACAAAAGGGTTTTTTCTTCGATGGCCCTGTATAGGACCATGGCATTTTCGACCACATCGGGAATCCGGTCCGGCGTGTGTCTCCATTCGTCTTCCAGCTTCCACAAGCCCAGGATTTTTAAGAGGGCCCGAAAATCGTGGTCCCTGGGGGCGGCAATGGCCACAAACCCGTCTTTACATTTCCAGTACCCATAGGGGTAGAGGATAAAATCCAAAACCCCGATTCGAGGCCGGGCCGCTTCCCAGGTAAAGCCGATGGTGGCCGGACTTCCGACCATGCATGCAAAGGCGTCCATGGTGGCCACATCCACCATCTGGCCCTGTCCGGTATTTTGGCGGTACAGGAGGGCCATCGTTCCTCCCAAGGCGGCATGGAGGCCCGATATATACCATCCGGCCCACAGCCCGGCCCTCAGGGGCCAATTATAAGGCTCCGGGCTTTCGGCCGGATCGCCGATCTGGGCCGGAAGACCGGAGCCAGCCTGGGAAGTAATATCCGAATCCGGGAAATGGGCAAATTCCTTGGCCTTGTCCGTGTACTGGCCGAAAGGCGTAATGGCGATATAAATAAGGCCCGGATTTTTTTGACTGAGCTGGTGGTAGCCGAGCCCCCAGGAATCCATTTCTCCGGCCCCGAAGGTTTCAATAACTACGGTGGCCTTTTCGGCTAATTTGCCAAAATCCTTCCTGTCCTGTTCGGAATTCTTGAGGTCCAGGGTCAGGTATCTTTTGTTCCGCCCTTCCACTAAAAAGGGAATCCCCAAGCCTTGGACATTCTCGCCAAAAGGGGTCATCAGACGGCACGGGTCCCCTTCGGGCGGTTCGATCTTGATCACCTCGGCCCCGAATTCGGCCAAAAAGCTGGCTGCAATGATCCCGGAAAAATTGGCCTGACTTACATCCAAGACCAAAACATCGTCTAAGACTTCCGGTTTTCCTTCCGGATTCATCACCTCTTGCAGGGTTTTTCCCCAGGAAGCCATCTGTTCGGAGGTCTTTCCTGAAGCCGCATATCGGGCGTATACTTGTTCCTTTTCTCCCTTACCGCTCACTTCGTCCCCTCTCTCCCGTAGTTGAAGATCGGATCTTCATCCAGATTGTAATAAATGGGCGGTTTAAGCCCCGGGCGGTCGTCATAGGTGCCGATGACCCTTTTTTTCTCCAATAAGGCGATCTCTTCATCCGTTAGGCCGACAAACTTTTTGAGGACCAATCGGTTATGATAACCGATGGGCCGGGCCAGCCACTTGGTCCTGGCCGGCGTCTTACTGAGTTGAACCGAAGGCCCGGACATGACCAGTTCCTTATACATTTCATCATTGAACAGGATAACGCTTCCTCGCTGCCTGCGCCAGGGGTCCTGGTAAATCTGATAATCATCCAAGACCTCGGCGGCCGGGAAGCCCTGTTTATTGGCCAGTTGGATAAGGTCCTCCACAGTTAAAGACCTGACCCATTCGGCGGCAATCTTCGTCAGTGCGGCGGCGTTGGCCGGTTTCAAGCGCTCCAGGGTATGGGTATATATTTTTTCCTGGAGGAGATCCTTCCGGTTCATGGCCTGACAAAGGCCGACGAATTGTTGTTCCGTAGCGCAGGCCAGGGCCACGAATTTTTCATCTTTGCTCTTGAAGATGGAGGCCGGGACCATGGTGGGATCGTTGTTTCCAGTGCGGCCCGGTTCTTTCCCTGTGAGATTGAAATAGCTGAACTGCCAGAGCAGCCGTATCAGGGCTTCTGACTGGGCCAGGTCGATGTACTGGCCTTTCCCAGTCTTCCGTCGGAAATAAAGGGCCATGATAATAGCCAGTGCCCCCATATTTCCGGGGATGTAATCCCCAAGGTAATCGGGCATCTTATAATATTTATCCGTATCGGGATAGCCGGTCAGACTCAATACCCCGCTGGCGGCCTGGGCCAGGAGGTCCCAGCCCGGATAGTACCGTAAAGGCCCGTATTGCCCGTAAGTGGAACAGCTCAGGTAAATGATCTTGGGGTTGATCTGGCTGATCTTGCTGTAGCCCACGCCCCAGGCTTCGGCCGTGCCGGGGGCAAAGTTCTCGGCCACCACATCGGCCGTTTCGGCCAATTGGTAAATAATCTTTTTGGCCTCCGGCTTTTTTAAGTCCACCCCAAGAAAATATTTGTTTTGGGTGACAAAATGCCAGAGCGGGTTGGAATGTTTCCAGTATTTTCCCCAATAGGTGGCCGGCCTCCAGAGGTCTCCCTGAAATGGGAGTTCTATTTTGATGACCTCGGCCCCATATTGGGCCATGATCCGGGTGGCCGTAGGTCCGAAGATGACATGAGAAAAATCCAGAACCCGGATCCCTTTGAGGATTTCGGGTTTTTGGTTGCCTTCGGCGGGATTAAAAAGTTTTGCCGTGTAGGCAAAATAATCTCCCATTCCTTACCTCCCCAGATAGGCCCGTTTCACCAGATCGCTCCGCATCAAGTCGGCGGCGTTTCCTTCGAGCATCATTTTTCCATCCTGCATGACGTAACCGCGATCGGCTATTCCCAGGGCCCTCAAGGCATTCTGCTCAGAAAGCAGGATAGTGATCTTGGAATCCCTGAGCTTCCCCAAGGTCTCGTAAAGCTGATCCAAGATCACGGGGGCCAGGCCTAAAGAGGGTTCATCCACCAGAAGCAGCCGGGGCTGGGCCATTAACCCCCGGCCGATGGTCAGCATCTGCTGCTCCCCACCGGAGAGAAGTCTGGAGTGCATCTGGGCCCTCTCTTTAAGGATCGGGAAAAGTTCCATGACCCATTCCATTCTTTTCTCTTTGGACTGCCAGGCTTTACCGGGGTAAGCCCCTAATAGAAGATTTTCCCGTACCGTCATAAAGGGAAAGAGCCGCCGGCCCTCGGGAACCTGGGCGATTCCCTCGGCGATGATATAGTGCGCCGGCAGGTTATCGATGGGTTTTCCCATAAAAAGGATACTTCCGGAAGCCGGCTTCAGCATACCCTGAATCGTATTGAGAAGGGTGCTTTTACCCGCCCCGTTGGAACCCAGCAAGGCCACGAGTTCATTTTCCCGGACGGTTAAATTGACATCATTAAGCACGGGAAGGGCTCCGTAAGATACAAATAGGTTTTTTACCTCGAGCATGGTCTGCCTACCTAAGTGACAAAAGTTGAAAAGTCCCGACGCCGGGAGCCGCGGAGGGCATAGTTTAATCGATGATAACGCCCCTCTGGGCACCAATGGCGCTTAAGGCCTTATCTAAGAATTTCATCAATCCCCCTCTTTTTTGGGGGCCCTGCCCAAGACGCTATGCGTTATGTGCTTTTCGCCATCCGGACCCGAGATAAGCCTCGATGACCTGTTCATTATTAGCAATCTCTTCCGGGGTGCCCTCGGCCAGCTTCACGCCGAAATGAATGGCGATAAGCCGGTCAGCGGCTTCCATGAGCACGGCCATAACGTGTTCAATCCAGAAGATAGTTAAGCCGAATTCCTCCTTGGCTCGGGCGATCAGATGAACGGCCTTTTTTGCTTCCCCTGGATTTAACCCGGCCATGACTTCATCAACAAAAAGAAGTTTCGGCGTGGTCGCCAAGGCCCGGGCCAGCTCCAGCATGCGGAGTTCGAAGAAGGTCAAATCTCGGGCCAGAATATTGCGCTTGCTGAACAGCCCCACAAATTCCAGGTAGTGGGTCGCTTCGGCCCCGGCATCATCCAACCCACGGTTGACCCGCTTCTTTCCGCAAAGGGCGCTGGTCACCACGCTCATCAGGGCCGTCAATTCCGGGAAAGGGCGGGGGATCTGATAGGTTCGGCTGAGTCCCATCCGACACCGTTGGTAAGGCTTCATCCGGGTGATCGGTTTTCCGTCCATCTCGACCTCTCCCGAATCCGCATAATAGGCACCACAGAGGCAATTGACCAAAGTGGTCTTCCCGGCCCCGTTCGGTCCGATCAGACCGACGGTTTCTCCGGCCCGGATGTCAAAGCTCAAATCGTTGACGGCGGATACCCCCCCAAAACTCTTCCTAATATTTCGGACTTTCAAGATTTCGGGCATTCCATCTATCTCCGCACATGCAAGGTTGGTAAGTACTCGCGATACCGGCGTTTCCGGTAGATTCCGAAAAGGCCCTCGGGCAAGACAAAGAGAAGGACAAAAAGAATAATCGGAAAAATCACCGGCTGAATATCACCGAGGGTGGCGATTAAAATCATTTCCAGAAAAGCAATGAAATATCCCCCGACCACACACCCGAAAACCTGTGCCCGGCCGCCGATGAAAATGACCAGAAGGATCTTGACCATGAAGGTGAGCGGGAGATAGGTAATGCCGGCAAAGGTCCCGAAGTAATGGGCAAAAAACCACCCCACAACGCCGATCATGCCGGCCGGAAAAATAAAAGACAGGATCTTCACCAGATTGATGTTGACTCCAATTCCATGGGCGACCTCTTCGTCGTCGTTGATGGTGGCCATAATCAGGCCATAACGGGACTTAAGGATCTTGTTGACCACCAGGAGGAATAAAAGCATCAGGAACATGGAGAGGTAGGCAATAGCCAGGAAATTGAGCTTCACCTTTCCAAGGTCCACTAGCAATTTGATTCCGGACAGGCCCACATCCCCCTTGAATAGGTCCGTAAAAATAAAGGTGACCTCCAGAAAGACCAGGGGCAGCAGGAGCGTGAGGAGTACATAGTAGAGACCCCGGGCGACAATCACCAGGGGGCTAAAAAGAAGGGCGGAGACCATGGTAATCAAGATGGCGACAGGAAGGGTCTCCAGAGGTCCCCAGCCATAAGCGATGGAAAGGATGGCCGCCGTATAGCCCCCAACCCCAAGGAAGAAATTGGGGCCGAAATTAAGCCGGCCCGTTCCCACAGTCATCAAGGCCAGGGGAATGGCGATGGCTGCATAGAGGTTGGCAGTGATCAAAGTCGTCAGAAGGATGGGACTGACAAAATAACAGATGATGGGAAAGATAACCAAGGCGGCCCCCCAGAGGAGGGTGTTCCTCCAGTATCGGGGTTCCAGCATCCAGTCCCATCTTTTTCCTTTATAGCGGATGATAATCCGGTCTCTTTTGACTTCAACATCTACCATAAGGCCTCACTCTTAGCAATCCCCTGTGGTCTTACCATCAGGATAATCATAACCAGAACCAAAGCCGAAAGATTCATAAATCGTGGCTCTTTCAATACAAAAGACACCAAGGCATGGGTAATCCCGATAAGGAAACTGGCCATAATCGTTCCTTTGATATTCCCCAGGCCCCCCAGGATGGCCACCAGGATGGCCGTGGTCATATACAGGGAACCCATCCCTGGTTCCACCGACCAGACCGGTGCCACGATCAGGGTGCCGGCAATCACTGGGACCAGGACCAGCATCATGGTGAAGATATAAAGGCGTTCGACATTAATCCCGATAATCTTACTGCTGTAAATATTCTGGGAAATGGCCCGCACCGCCAAGCCGGTCTTGGTCTTGAGAAAGAAAAGAACAAATAATAAAGTCAGGAGCAGGGCGATTCCCGCTCCGGACAGGAGCTGATTGGAGATTACCGACGAGCTGATTTTAGTGCTGCCCTCGATTAAGGTGGTCTGCACAAAAACGCCGGCCTGGATCGGATAACGGTAATTGACGACTTGCTCGACAATGATGGAAAAAAGAAGGAGCCCGGTCAGGAGGATCTCCTCCCGGTCTACATATTTGATGATAATCCCTTTATAGATCAGGATGGAAATAACAAATTGGAGGATGACCATGCCGATTATGGCCGGAATTAATCCCCAGCCCAATTCCTGCATAAACATCCAGGTGAGATAGACGGAAAGGGTGAATAGATAGGCATATCCCAGATGGAAAATTCTCAGCACCCCGCAGATGATGGAAAATCCCAGGGAAATGAGCAGATAAATGGAGCCCAGGACAAAAGAGTAAATCAGAACAACTTGCAAGGTATCCCACATTGATCCATTACTCCTGTTAGGTGATCGTCTCAGGCTATTTGGCAGCTTCGAGGGCTGCACAATAAAGGCTTGAGAAAATTATCACATTACACGACCAGTACGTACTCTGGTACTTAACTAAGCAATGTCAATTTTACAATTTATAGGGGAAAAATTTCTTGATGGGTGCTGCCTCCAACAGGCCCAGATAACAAAATCTATATAATGTGAGGCAGAGAATTGTCAAGGAAAAACCAATAAAAAATTTGATCAAAAAAATCAACTTTATGGACACGAGGTGAAAAGGCCGAAAATCAAAAAATGAAGGAATTAATAAAAATTATCTCGCTTTCAAAGACCCAGATAGGTCTTTCGGATGATTTCATCTTGAAGAGTTTGATCGCCTGAAAATCCCTCGAAGATAAGGGATTCACTGATCTTCTTTTGTTTACTTAATTCTTAATTGGGGTAAACTCGTTTTGTAGAAACCCTATTACTACTATTACTAAATGTCAACTGTTTTTGTTTTCCTTCCGAATTTTACTTTTACCGGTTTTACAAGTTCTATTTTCTCCTTGACTTATTACAAGCTCTATTACAAAAAGAGTCTTGAAATTGTATCGTCTTTAAAAAAACTGGCCGCCCAAACAAAAGGATAAAAACTATGGCCCTTCAACCCAAATCCAAGCTTCGCAAAGAACAGATCCTCAGGGGTGCGGAGAAGGTCTTTGCCCAAAAGGGATTCCAGGAGGCCACCATTTCGGATGTGGCCCGGGAGGCCAAGGTGTCGGAAGCCACCATTTATGAATATTTCCCTTCCAAAGAAGAACTCCTGTTCTCCATTCCCGGGGAAACAACCCGCCGGGCTAAAGAAAGCATGCAATTCATCCTCCAATTCCTCCGAGGAGCTTCCAATAAGTTAAGGGCCATCATTTATCATTATCTCTGGTTTTATGAGACGAATCCCGACTATGCAGCGGTAGCCATGCTGATCCTTAAACAGAACCGGAAATTTTTAGAAGTAGCGGCCTATGAGGATGTGCGAGAACTCTCCAGAATCCTCCTGCATATCGTCAAGGAGGGGATCGCTGCCGGAGAATTCCGGGCCGACATCAATCTTAACCTGGTTCGAGCCATTATCCTTGGGACTATTGAACATTTAGTCATAAGGCGGGTCCTACTGGGCGGACCGGAAAGTCTGGTCCAATTATCCGATTCCCTGACCGATCTGATCATCGGCGGTATACAGGTCCATAGGGAAGAAAAAATCTGGAATATTCAAATTCGTCAGGAACCGGAAAAGAAGGAGGGGTCCCCAGAACCTCCTGCCACTAAAAAAAGAAAGGCTTTTAATTCCTAATTCTTTATATCGTCGTCCCCCCATCCACTGCAATAACCTGACCGGTCACATAACTGGAAGCATCTGAAGCCAGATAAATGATGGCCCCGACCATCTCTTCGGGTTCGGCTACCCGGGCCATGGGCGTCCTGCTCATGGCAATATTCAGGATGTCCGGATTGTTCCAGAGGGCCTCACTGAAACGGGTTTTGGTCAGGCCGGGGGCCACGGCGTTGGCCCGGATATGGTACGGGGCCCATTGCTGGGCCATCACCTTGGTGGCCATGATCACCCCGGCTTTACTGATGGAATAAACCGGCAGCAAATCGGGGCTGATCCCGGCGATGGAAGCCACATTGACGATTTTCCCCCCGCCTTTTTCCTTCATCACCCTGGCTACCGCCTGACTCAAGAAAAATAGGCCCTTGAGATTGAGGTTCATAATCGCATCCCAGCCCCGCTCGTCCACGTCCAGGGCTTGAGCCATGGTGGGATTGGTGGCGGCATTATTGACCAGGATGTCAATCCTCCCGAATTCCTCCAGCACCCTTCTCACCAGGTTGTTGATCTCCTCCATCCTGGCCACATGGGCCGCCACCGGAAGGCATTTTCTTCCGGTTTTCCGGACCTCTTCGGCCACCTTTTCCAGGTCGGGAAGTTTCCGGCTGGCAATGGCGATGTCCGCCCCGGCCTGGGCCATCCCGAGGGCCGCGGCCTGTCCGATTCCCCGACTGGCCCCGGTGATGAGGGCCACTTTACCGTTCAGTGAAAAATCCATTTTCTCTTACCTCCGTTGTTGAATTCTTACCCATTATCTTTCTTATTTTTTTGTTGGCGGGATTATAAAATGGAAGGAGGACGAGGGTCAATCTCTATTTTCTTCCCGAATTGAATCATATTAAATGTTACCGAAGGGGTTAAAATAGAGGGATCGTTGACTCATAATTAAAGTTACCGAGGAAGTTTCTCGGTAGGAGGTAATTAATTATGAGTCCCCAATCCAAAAAAGAATACCTGGCAGCCATTGTTAAACGATATAAGAATGCGTCCAGATCCGGGAAGCACCTCATTTTGGATGAATTCTGTGCTGCTACCGGTTATCATCGAAAGCATGCTATTCGCTTGCTCAGAGGCTTTAAGCGGTTCACCAAACCCCAGCCTAAGCGTCGTGGCCCTAAGCCCGTCTACCACTCTCCAGAGCTCTTAAAAGCCCTAAAGAATATTTGGCTGGCCGCTAATCTGCCCTGTTCCCCCCGGTTAAAAGCCTTGTTGCCTTTATGGCTGTCCAGTTACGCTCCCACCTTCGGGGTACTGGCCTCCCAGGTTTTAAGGGACCTGGAAAGGATCTCTGTCGCCACCATAGGGCGGTTGCTGAAACCCGTCCGCAGCCAGTATAAAAAACGAGGCCGGGCCACTACCAAACCCGGCACGCTCCTGCGAAAACAAATCCCCCTAAAAACCAACCAGTGGGATGAATCCCGGCCTGGCTTTTTGGAAGCCGATACCGTCGCCCATTGTGGAGACTCAATGGCTGGCATGTTCGCCTTTACCGTAGACGGCGTTGATATCGCCACCGGTTGGACCGAACAACGGGCGGTCTGGGGAAAAGGTGAATCCGGTGTCCTGGAACAAGTCCATCATATCGAACAATCTCTACCTTTCCCCTTACTCGGATTCGATTGTGATAATGGCGGCGAATTCTTAAACTACCATCTCTTCAGGCACTTCACCGAAAGAAAAAAGCCCGTCCAATTTACTCGTAGCCGTGCCTATCATAAAGACGACAATGCCCACATCGAACAAAAAAACTGGACCCACGTCCGCCAGTGGCTGGGCTATGATCGCTTGGATAACCCCAAAGTCGTTCCCCTCTTAAATGACCTCTATACTCAGGAATGGCGCCTTTTTCATAACTTCTTCTTGCCCTCGGTCAAACTGCTGGCCAAAGAAAGAATTGCTTCTAAAACCATCCGGCGCTATGATCCTCCTAAAACCCCTTACCAGCGGGTTATGGAATCCCCTTTGGTAACGCCGGCTATTAAAAGGGAACTCACGGCACAGCTCAAAACCTTGAACCCCTTTCAGTTGAGAGCAGCCATTGAGATGAAGCTTAAAAAAATCTTCCAAACTCAAGAACGAAAGGATAGGTTAATCCCTAACCCTCGGTAACATCCATTATGAGTCACTGATTTCCTACTTCACTCCCTCTGGGTAACATTTAATTATGATTAACTTGGTTCCTGCCCCTCCACCCTTTTTAAGCGTATCTCCTCGACCATGTTGTTGAAAGTGAAAGGGGGCAAGCTATTTTCTTCTTGATATATTCTTTTCATAGATTAATATTGTAGCTTCATAAAATTCAAGGAGGTTTAACCATGTTTGAGCTTTCCAAGTTTTCTTTACAGGGGAAAACAGCCATTGTGACCGGGGGGAGCCGCGGTATCGGCAAGGCCATCGCCCTGGGTTTTGCCAAGGCCGGTGCAAAAGTAGCCCTTACCAGCCGGAAGATTGACGATCTGGAAGCCAACGCCGCTGAAATCAAGGCCTTTGGCGGAGAGGCCCTGCCCATCCAGTCCCATCTGGGCAAGGTGGAAGAAATAAACAGGATGGTCGATACGGTGATGAGCAAGTTCGGTCGGATCGACATCCTGGTCAATAATGCCGGCGCCAGCCCGGCCATGGGTTCCGTGCTCGAATCCGATGAGCGGCTCTGGGATACCATCATGAACCTGAACATGAAAGGCCTTTATTTTACCAGCCAGGCAGTAGCTAAGGTCATGAAAAACCAGGGCGGTGGTAAAATCATCAACATCGCTTCGGTCGACGGATTTATGCCGGAGCCCGGCGTAAGTGTTTACAGTATTTCCAAGGCCGGTGTCCGCATGATTACCAAGGCCTTCGCCTCGGAATTAGCCGCCTTTAACATTCGGGTCAATACCATCGCCCCTGGCCCGATCAGCACCAAAATGCTCAATTCCCACTGGTTCCACCTTTCAGAAGAAGAGGCCAAAAAGGAGCGAGAAGCCATGGCCCTGATGACCCCCATGAGGCGCATTGGGGAACCCGACGAGATCGCCGGAGCGGCCATTTACCTGGCTTCCGACGCCTCCAGCTATACGACCGGCACCGAGATCGTGGTCGACGGGGGAATCCTGCTGTCTGGGGCCCTGCAGCCTTCTTCATCCTAAGCCGGATAAACCAGGATTCAAGGGGTCAAGGATTCAAGTGAAAAACATTGAAATTAAGATCCTTGAACTGCCCACTCAACCCTCATGTCCGTTTGGGGCATCACGAAACATGAAACCCCCCCCTCCCTCACCCTCCCCCTCGGAGGGGGGAGGGAAGAGGGAGTGCCTCCTATTATTGCGCCTTCCTTCACATCTCCTTAAATACAGTCATTTATGAAATAATTTACAGTCTTTCACTTATTGAATTTTGGGTTATTTTCAAGATAATAGAAATATCTAATATCCTGTCTAAAAAATAAACCCGATTTTCTCTGCCGGCCATTCTGAAAAAATAGTGGAAAAAATCCTTTATCTTGACTTAAGTCAATGCAGGCCCCGGCATGAGTGATTATGGTAAAGACAAAAGGGCCGATTAAAAAATTTGAAAACCTTTATAAAGAATTGAAAGGAGAACGTTATGTTTTGTTATCAATGTGAACAGACCGCCAAAGGAGAAGGATGCACCAAGATCGGCGTGTGCGGCAAACAACCCGAGGTGGCCGCTTTGCAGGATCTGGTGGTTTACGCCATGCGGGGGTTGTCCCAGGTGGCGGTAGAAGGCCGGAAGGCCGATATCAGCGACCCGGAGGTTAATTCTTTTACCTCTGAAGCCATGTTTTCCACCCTGACCAATGTGGATTTTGACCCAGAACGGTTCCCGCCCATCCTTGAAAAAACCGTCGTCTTAAGGGAACGGTTGAAGGCCAAGGTTAAAGCCGCCGGGGGTAAGGTCGATTTCCCGGAAGGGCCGGCCAATTTGATCCTGGCCGGCAGTCTGCAGGGACTGACGGCCCAGGGTGAAAAGGTCGGTATCCAGGCGGATACGACGACGGATAGAGACATTCATGCCCTGATCTGGACCGTTACCTTCGGCATTAAAGGAATCGCCGCCTACGCCGATCACGCCCGCATCCTGGGCAAGGAAGACGAGGCCATTTACGCCTTCATCCATGAGGGACTGGCGGCCGCCTTGAACAAGGACCTGACCCTGAACGACTGGATCGGCCTGACCATGAAGGCCGGCGAGATCAATCTGAAGACCATGGAAATCCTGGACGCGGCCAACACCGAAACCTATGGCCATCCCGTACCGACCAAGGTTCCCCTGGGCCATAAAAAGGGCAAAGCCATCCTGGTTTCCGGCCACGACCTTAAGGATATGGAACTGATCCTGAAGCAGACCGAAGGAAAGGGAATCATTGTCTATACCCACGGGGAAATGTTGCCGCTCCATGCCTATCCGCAACTGAAGAAATATGGCCATTTCTACGGACATTACGGAACCGCCTGGCAGAATCAGGGGAAGGAATTCGCCGAATTTCCCGGGGCCATCATCATGACCACTAACTGCATCCAGAAACCAAAAGAATCCTATCAGGCCAATATTTTCACCACCGGTTTGGTCGGCTGGCCGGGGGTTACCCACATGGCCGATAAAAACTTTAACCCGGCCATTGAAAGGGCCCTGGCCCTGCCCGGTTTTGCCGAAGACCTGGACGGAAAAACGGTCACCGTCGGTTTTGGACGGAATACCGTGATGGGCGTGGCCGGAACGGTCATCGAGGCGGTCAAGAACAAGGCCATCCGACACTTTTTCCTGGTGGCCGGCTGTGACGGCGCCAAGCCTGGCCGCAATTATTTCACCGAGTTTGTGGAAAAGGCGTCGAATGATACGGTTATCCTGACCCTGGCCTGCGGCAAGTTCCGTTTCTTTGATAAGGAACTGGGAGACATTGGCGGGATCCCCCGTCTTTTGGATGTAGGCCAGTGCAATGACGCCTATTCGGCCGTTCAGATCGCCGTGGCCCTGGCCAAGGCCTTCAATGTGGGGGTCAATGAACTACCCCTGTCCATGATCCTGTCCTGGTATGAACAAAAGGCCGTGGCCATTCTTCTCACTCTGCTTTATCTGGGGATTAAAAACATTCGCCTGGGACCTTCCCTGCCGGCCTTCATTACGCCGAATGTCCTTGATTTTCTGGTCAAGAATTTCAACATCATGCCCATCACCAAGCCGGAGGAGGATTTGAAGGCGATTTTAGGATAAAAAACAGGTGTAAGGTTCAAGGTCCAAGGTGTACGGTGAAAGAAGGCAGAATTCATTATTCCATACCTTAAACCGTGTACCTTGCGCCTTGGACCCTGTGTACCTTGTGCCTTAAACCTTATACCTTGTACCTTGTACCTTTTCTTTTTAAGGAGTGAATTATGAAATGCCCAGGCCAAGACAGCCGATACTGGAAACCGGGCTCCATCTTTGAAACCGAGTGCCCCAAGTGCGGGCAGGAGATGGAATTCTTCAAGGATGATACCACCCGCCGTTGCAAAAAATGCGGGTATCGGCTGCTGAACCCTAAGATGGATTTCGGCTGTGCCTCCTATTGTCAATATGCCGAACAATGTCTCGGGGATTTGCCCCCGGAGCTGATGGCCCAGAAAGAGGACCTGTTGAAGGACCGGGTGGCCATAGAGATGAAAAAATATTTTGGAAAAGACTTCCGACGCATCGGCCATGCCACCAAGGTGGCCCGTTATGCCGAACAGATCGGCAGGGAAGAAAAGGGCAATCTGGCCGTTATCCTGCCGGCGGGTTATCTGCATGACATCGGCATCCACGAGGCGGAAAGACTTTATCAGAGCACAGCCGCCCGCTATCAGGAAGAATTGGGGCCGCCCATTGCCAGGGAGATCCTGATTAAATTGGGTGCCCGGGAGGAATTGATTAATGAGATCTGCGATATCGTCGGCCATCACCATCATCCCAAACCCGAGGAAACAACCAACTATAAGGCCCTCTATGATGCCGACCTGATCGTCAACCTGGAAGAAGCCCAAAAAGAAAAATCTTCCAAGCCGGAGCGGATGGAGCAGATTATCGAAAAATCCTTTCTGACCGAAAGCGGCAGAAAATTGGCACGGGAAGTCTTTTTGAGAGGAGAAAAAAATGAAAATTAAGAGGAAAATTATAGAAATCGACCCTGACCTTTGTGACGGCTGCGGTCAGTGTGTGCCTTCCTGCGCCGAAGGTGCCATCCAGGTCATCGACGGCAAGGCTCAATTGATGGCTGAGAAATATTGCGACGGCCTGGGGGCCTGCCTGGGGGAATGCCCCAATGACGCCCTCAAAATTATAGAACGGGAGGCCGAGGATTTCGATGAGACGGCCGTGGAAGCGTATTTAAAAAAGGCTGAAAAGACGGAATTGCCTGCCCCGGCCTCTCTGCCCTGCGGCTGTCCTTCTAACCGATTGCAAACCCTGGCCCAGCCTGACTCCTGTGAGCAGGCCAATGTGCCCCGTTTTCAAGAGGGCCAGGCTTCCACCCTCGGCCACTGGCCGGTCCAGATCAAACTGGTGCCCCCCACGGCCCCATTCCTCAAAGGGGCCGACTTATTGGTAGTGGCCGACTGCACCCCCCTGGCCTATCCCAATTTCCATCGGGATTTTTTGAAAGACAAAGTGGTCATGATGGGCTGCCCCAAATTCGACGACGTCCAGGAATATATCCAGAAGTTTACCGATATCTTTAAAACCGCCGGCATCAAAAGCATCACCACCGCGGTCATGGAAGTCCCCTGCTGCGCCGGTTTGCCCTTTATCGTCAAAAAAGCCCTGAAAGCCTACGGTAAAGAGATCCCCATGGAGGAGTGGGTGATCACAGTTCGGGGTGAGGCGAGACGAGGTGCTCGTCCATGAAGATCTTTATCACCGGGGGAACAGGTTTTGTGGGCAGCCATCTGACCCGACAATTAACCGGCCAAAGTCATCAGGTGACCCTGCTGACCAGATCGATTAAGCCCGGCCGTCCATTACCCCCAGGGGCGGCTTACCTGGAAGGCGATTCCACCGGGCCCGGTCTCTGGCAGAAGGAGGTGGCTTCCCAGGAAGTCGTTATCAATCTGGCCGGGGCCTCGATCTTCCATCGCTGGACCGATGACGATAAGAAATCTCTTTATGACAGTCGTATCCGGACGACCCGGAATGTAGTTGCCGCCCTTTCTCCCAGGAAAGGGCAGGAAACGGTCTTATTGAACGCCTCGGCAGTAGGTTACTACGGATTTCATGAGGACGAAGAGCTTGATGAAGAAGTCCCTCCCGGAGATGATTTTTTGGCCACCCTGGCCCGGGATTGGGAGAATGAAGCCAAAAGGGCCGCTGATGCCGGGGTCCGGGTGATTCTATGCCGGTTCGGCATCGTCTTAGGAGAAAAAGGGGGGGCCTTGGATCAGATGGTCCCAATTTTTAACAAGGGGCTGGGAGCTCCTCTGGGCAGCGGCCGGCAATGGTTTTCCTGGATTCATCAACAGGATTTGACCGCGGCCCTGCTTTTCTTGATCAACCGGAAAGCGTTTTCCGGAGCGGTGAACTGCACATCCCCTTTCCCAGTGCGCAATCAGGAACTGACCAAAATTTTGGGGGAGGTCCTGGGAAAACCGACCTTCATGCCGGCCGTACCCGGCTTTATGCTCAAAATCATCATGGGTGAATTCGGCAATGTGCTTTTGAAAGGACAGCGGGTCCTGCCTAAAAAGCTGCTTTCTTTCAACTACCCCTTTCAGTTCCCGCATCTGAAGGAGGCTTTGGCCAACCTATTAAAAAAACCGTAGCCCTTCAGGCTTATGAATTAAGCTTTCCTGTCCGCCTCATGTAGGTGCGGCGAAGCAGGAAAAGGATCCAAGGGGCCGAGGGGTCAAGGGTTCAAGTGAAGGGCATGGAAATTAAAACTCTTGAACCCTCGAATCCTGGAATCCCCGAACCCTGGTTTGTTTTAATACTTCGTGGGCCAGTTGGCCAGCAGGTGTTTCCCGATGCCCCCGGTGTGCCGGTCCCGGCAGATATCCAAGGCGCGAATAATAAAATTGCGCGTCTCTCTCGGGTCGATCACATCGTGAAGGTAGTGCATCCCGGCGGCTGAATAAGGGGCGCTGTCCAAAATCATCTGTTGAACGAACTGTTCTTTTTGAGCGGCCATTTCCGGGGAGCCTTCCATTTTTCCGGCAAAGACCACGTTGGCGGCGATCTCCGGGCTGACGAAGCTCATCTCGGCCGTCGGCCAAGCCACTATAAATTCCGTGGCACAGCCTGAGCCGGCCATGTTCCAGAAGGCCATCCCGTAGGCCTTGCGGACGATGACGGTAATTTTCGGCACGGTGATCTGCCCCAGGGCGTTCATATAATTGATGACTCGGGCGCCCACGCGGTTGCGTTCCGCCTCCCGGCCCACCAGAAAACCGGGCGTGTCCTCGAAAAAAAGCAGGGGGATGTTGTAGGAATCGCAAAGGACCAGAAAGCTGATGATTTTGTCGATGCCATTCGTATCAATGGCCCCGGCCTTGAAGAAAGGCTGGTTAGCCACGATACCCACCACCTCGCCGCCCATGCGGGCCAGGGCCGTAATCACGCTTTTGGCGAAGAGGGGTTTGATGGGAAATAAGAGGCCCCCGTCCACCACGGTGCTCAAAAGCTTGTTCATGTCATAGGCCCGGTTTCTTTTTTCCGGAAGGATATCCAAAATCTTGGCCATTTGGCTGTCTGATCCATCAGGGACGGGTTTGACCGGCGGTCTCTCTTGGCCATGAGAAGGCATGTAGGAGAGGTATTCCCGGATGATGGTAAAACATTCATCCTCATTTTCCGCAACCCTGTCGGCATTGCCGGTGATTTCAGCATGGACCTTCCATCCCCCTAATTCCTCATCAGTTATTTTTTCACTGATGGCCAACTCCAGGACCCTCGGACCGGAAACGCCCATGGCACTGCCTTTGACCTGGACCACAAAATCCGAAAGGCAGGCCATCCAGGTAGGTGCTCCATAGCATTCGCCCATGACCGCGGTAATCATGGGAGAATGGCGCACCCGGCTTAAGTGCTGCAAGAAAGTATCAAAGCCTCCCCCGCCATAAGAGGCCAGGCCCTTGGCGCCCATGATGTCGGGCATACGGGCCCCGCCGGCCTCTCCCAGGTAAATTAAGGGGAAACCCTTGTGGGCGGCCAAACGCTGCACATCCCCTTCCTTCCGACCTGGCCACCCGGCTGGAGGTGGCTGCCAGGACGGTGAAGTCATTGGCGGTAACGGCCACGGTCCGGCCGTTGATTTTTCCGTAACCGGCTACTTTGCTGTCCGCCGGCGTTTTGTCTTCCATTCCTGGCACATCCGAACAGTTCAACAGGCCCACTTCCAGAAAAGTATCCGGATCCAGGAGCCGCGGTATCCTTTCCCTGGCCGTCAGTTTTCCCTGGTCATGTTGGATTTCTATCTTTTTCGCCCCCCCCATTTGCAGGGCCTTTTCTTTTCGCTCCCGAAGCTCGGCAAGCTCTTTTTCGAATGACATAAGATCTCCTTTATGATTGATGAAAGTTTTTCTTATGTTGAATATACGGCCTATTTCTGGAGGCAGTCAAGTATTTAAGCCTTCCACAATAACTACCGCCTGTTCAGTGCAAGAAAAATATTGCCTCAATAATGAAGTTATTCTATGCTTGTCATTGAAATTTTTCGTTAAATTGAAATTATCTCTATATTGAAGGACCTGCAAGGAATCTATAATTATTCCAAGATCAGGTTCATCAACTGGAAGGTCGGGATTGCGGTTGGGGTGGCCATGCTGTTTGACGGGTCATCGGACCGAAATTGGCCGAGCTGATCACCTCAGACCCGGCCCCGTGTGATCTAAAGAGTTTTCATCCAGAAATCCAAGACTTCCGGATAGCTTTCAGCAGTCAGCGGTCAGCGTTTAGCTCAACTCCCCCAATGATAAGGGTTTTGCTGAAAGCTAAAAGCTGATGGCTGAGCGCTCCATCCGGAAAGTTATAGTTTCCGGATGGATACTAAGGAGGTTTGTTTTATGCGCCAGGATATTTACAGCATTTGTTTTATGTGTTCCGTCCGGTGCCCGATCAAGGTGACCGTTGAGGACGGGGCGGTCAAATGGATCGAGGGGAATCCCTATCAGTTGAAAGGGGCTCTTTGTGCCAAGGGAAGTGCCGGTACGGCGCTTCTGAACGATACGGAGAGGCTCCGCTACCCCATGATACGGGAAGGTGCCCGGGGGGAAGGAAAATGGAAGAGGGTCAGATGGGACCAGGCCCTGGATTACGCCGCTGAAAAGCTGAAGGCGGCCATCGACACCTATGGACCTCAGAGTGTTGCCTTCGGGGAGAGGCAACAGCTCAACACCCATCTCAGCAAGACCTTTATGAGGGCCTTAGGGTCCCCCAACCACTTTACCCACGATGCCCTGTGTAAAGGATCGGTCAATACGGCCTTCCGGACCCTTACGGGGTATACGGATGCCGAGGTGGCCGTGGACTGGGCCAATACCAAGCATGTGATTCTTTACGGCCGGAATCTCTTCGAATCCCTGGAGTTGAAACCCATACAGGCCCTCCTGGAGGCCAAGGACAAGGGGGCCAGGATCACTTATATCGACATCCGCTCGACGGTCACGGCTTCCCACGCCGACCGCTTCTGGATGATCCGACCGGGAACCGATCTGGCCCTTAACTACGCCCTGATCCACGTAATCCTGAAAGACAGCCTTTATGACCAGGAGTATGTCAACCGGTGGGTAACGGGACTCAGGGAATTGAGGGGCTTTGTGGAGCCTTACACCCCCGAATGGGCCGAAGAGGAAACCGGGATCCCCGCCGGAGAAATCGTCGCTCTGGCCCGTGAGGTAAGTTCTTCTAAGCCGCAGGTGGTCTTTCACTTCGGGTATCGCGGGGCCAGTCACATTAACGAGATCTATTTCCGCCGTTCCCTGATCATTCTGAACGCCCTCATGGGTAGTATCGAGAGTAAGGGCGGTCTTATTATCAAGAAGGGGCCAAGAGATGCCGGTTTCGGGTCCTTTGGGAAATTAATGGATCAGAAGGACCTTCCCAAAGTCAAAGGGAAACGGTTTGATGGGGTAGGAGCCTCCAAACTTCCCCTGGCCGACCCGGCCCATGGTATGCCGACCATGCTTCCTTTGGCCATACTTCAAGAGGACCCTTACCCGCTCAAGGCCCTGATCATCTACCGGTTCGATCCCATGCTGTCCATACCCGACTATAATCAGAATAAGAAGGCCTTTGATAAACTGGATTTTTTGCTCACCATCGACGTCAACTTCAGTGAAACGGCCTGGTATTCGGACGTCATTCTCCCCGAATCGATTTACTTAGAGAGGTCCGACTCGATCCAGATGGCTAATGGTCCTAAGCCCACCCTGTATATGCGGAGGCAGTGTGTCCCGCCCAGGTACGATACCAAGCCTTTTTGGGAGATCATCCGGGAACTGGCCAAACGCCTCGATCTCGGCCGCTTCTTTCCCTATGAAACCATTGAAGACATCTGGAGTCTTCAACTTAAAGACCTGGGCCTGACCATTGAAGACTTTAATGCCAAGGGCTTTGTAAGTCTCTCTAAAAACCCGATCCTCTGGGATCGGAAAGAGGGCCTCAAATTTAAAACCCCTTCAGGCAAAATCGAATTGGTCTCCAGCCTTTTGGAACAGCACGGCTTTCCCTCCTTTCCCCCATACAAATCCGTACCCCCTCCGGCCGAAGGCGAATTCAGACTGACCGTGGGGAGATGTGCCGTCCACACCCATATCTCCACCCAGAACAACCCTTATCTGAACGAGTTGGTCCCCGAGAATAGGTTGTGGTTGAATACGGAGAAAGCCATGCGATTGGGCATTGCTGACGGTCAATTCGTGGAAGTCTCATCGAACCATGGTTTCGGTAGGCTCAGGGCCTTTGTAACGGATTTTATTCATCCGGAGGCGGTTTTTATGCTTCACGGCTTCGGCCGGCAGGTTCCAGCCACTACCCGTTGCTATGGCAAGGGGGCCAGCGATACGGCCCTCCTGGATAACGTGACGGATATGATCGGTGGGAGTCCCGGACTGCACGAGACCATGGTCAGAGTAAGACTGGCTTCATGAAGGTGCTTAAACGAAGATAACGAGGGAAAAGGGATGAGCGATTATTACCTCTTTCATGACAGTGCCAAATGTATCGGCTGTTTGTCCTGCGAGGTACACTGCAAGGAAAACAAGAAACTCCCCATAGGACCCCGGCTCTGCCGTATTGAAACCATCGGCCCTAAGTGGATGGGGAGCATTCCCAAGATGGATTTTGTCTTTATGCCCTGCTACCACTGCGACAGACCCTGGTGTGTAGCGGCCTGTCCCACCGGAGCGATGCAGAAAAGGACCAAGGACGGAATCATTTTTGTGGACCACAACCTATGTGTGGGTTGCAAGGCCTGTATGCGGGCCTGTCCCTGGGGAGCGCCGCAATGGGACCCGGAAAAAGGCAAGGTCGTCAAGTGCGATTATTGCCTGGATCGGGTGGACCAGGGTCTGGAACCGGCCTGCGTGGCCAAATGCGTGACCCGGTGCCTGCATTTCGGCAAGCCTGAGGAAGTGGTCGATGCCCGCAGGGAGCGCCATGCCAAGGCCATGGCCGCCATGGCCACGGAAGTAACCTGGCGACAGCCTATTGCCGGCCCCAAAGTCAAGCCTATGAAACCGAAGAGGAAGCAGGTTTAAGTTCCGGCCATGGCCTGCTGATCCTTAGGGGATGTATTTAATGGAACCAAAAGATGAGTGAACCCGCCTGTGTTGTCTTCCGGACCTACAACCAACTCGCCGAGCTGATTGCCTCGGGTCGTTTCCATCACCCCAGGGCGCGGCGAAGGGCCGAAGATCTCCTGGACCTGATCAAGGCTGTGTGCACAGGAAGCAGCGGCCCGAGTCACCTGCAGGCCATTCTCAAATCGGTTCTCACCTTTATGGTCGAAGAACCGCCGGAGTTTTCGGCAGAAATAAAAAAAATCGTGACAAAATCTCTTGAATTACACCAGGAGGTTTTTGCCAGTCATATCGAAACCCACAATTGCCCCACCGGTGACTGCGACTTCCTCACACCGGCCCCCTGCCAGATGGCCTGCCCGGCAGGGATCGATGTGGCCAGCTATGTGGGCCTTATCGGAGAGGGCCGGTACGCCGAAGCCGTCGAGATTATTCGTCGTGACAATCCCTTTCCCTGGGTCTGCGGCCTGGTTTGTACCCATCCTTGCGAATTTGTTTGTGTTCGCGGAAGGATCGATGCTCCCGTCGCCATCATGAACTTGAAGGCCTTTGCCGCGGAGCGGGCCTTTTCGGAAAGGGCCTACAAGAACCCGGTCAAGGCAGAGGACCTCGACTATAAGGTGGCCGTGGTCGGTGCCGGTCCGGCCGGCCTGACCGCAGCCTATTACCTGGCGCTCAAAGGGTACCAGGTTACTGTGATCGAAGCCCTGCCCTATGCTGGCGGCATGATGATGGTGGGTATTCCAAGGTATCGGCTCCCCAGGGAGGTCATAGACCGGGAAGTGGCTTTTATTGAAGAATTTGGCGTGACCTTCCGATTCAACACAAAACTGGGGCGAGACATAACCCTTGAGCAAATGAGATCCGAAGGATTCAGGGCCTTCTTTGTAGCCACGGGGGCCCATGCTTCTTTTGATTTGGACATTAAGGGAGAAAAGGATTTTCCCCAGGTGGTCGATGCCATCTCCTTTTTGTGGACTGTTTCGAAGGGGGACAGGCATATCCCGGGTAAGAGGGCGGCGGTGGTCGGAGGGGGAAACGTAGCCATCGATGCCGCCAGGACCCTGATCCGGCTCGGTTGCGAGGACGTGCTCCTGGTTTATAGGAGAACCCGCTCGGAGATGCCGGCCAACGTAGAAGAGGTGAAACAGGCCGAAGAAGAGGGGGTACGATTATCCTTCCTGACCATCCCCCTGGAGGTCCAGGGAGCCAAGGGAAAAGTGAACGGTCTCAAGTGTCTCCGGGCCAGGCTGACCGAACCGGATGAGAAAGGAAGACGTAAACCCGTCCCGGTGGAGGGAAGTGAATATGTGATCGAATTGGATGCCGTCATTTCCGCCATTGGCCAGCGGGTTGACCCTCAAGGTCTGGATACCGTGGAGGATCTTCGCTGGACAAAATGGGGAACGCTGATAGCCGATACAGTCACCTCCTCTACCTCCGCTGAAGACATCTTCTCAGGGGGAGACCTCGTTACGGGGCCGGCCACTGTGGTGGAGGCGATCGGGGCCGGAAAACGCGCCGTTGAGGGAATCGATCGGTATCTTCGGGGACTGCCTCAACCCAAGATGCCACCTGTACCGTCCCGGAGAATGAGAGCGGATCTGATCGAAGTTCCGGCCACGACCAAGATGGCCCTCCGCCGTCCTGAAATGCCCTTTCTCGCTCCGGAAAGGCGACGGACCACCTTTCAGCAGGTCGAGTTGGGGTATGACGAAGCCACGGCTAAGCAGGAGGCCAAGCGCTGCCTGCGATGCGACATCTGCAAGCGTTGCGGGAAATGCGTCAAAATTTGCCGAGAACAAATGGGAATTGATGCCCTTCAATTCAGGTATGTCAACTTTGGAGCCTCCGGATTTACGGATTTCCGGGTGACTGCCGAGCGATGCATCCTCTGCGGTGCCTGTGCCGCCAACTGCCCGACCGGCGCCATCACCCTTAATGACCGGGATGGGGAGCGTATCTTAAGCCTTTGCGGTACTGTCCTCTGCCACGAAAAACTGGAGTATTGCAATCGTTGCGCCGCTGTCATAGGACCTGCGCGGTATCTCGAATACGTAAAAGAACGGACATCAGACGTCCAGGAGGCCTTTGCCGGTAAACTTCTGTGCGATAAATGTATCAGACAGCTTACGGCCCAATTCATGTCGGGCATCCCCATACCCTAACAGGTCCTTTTCAGAAACTGCCAATTGATGAAGAAGGAGAAAAGAACATGTCCGCCTTCCGACAAGGAGAAAAGGTTCAGATCTATCGAAGGTCCGAAGACCAGAGATGGGAAGACTATATGAACCAATACGTGGGGTACCGGGGAGTAATCACGGATCCTGACATGGTGATCAACGATCCCGAGGCGCTGGTTGAGGTCAGCCTGGAAGGGATCGGCGGCACCCACCGTTTCCCCCAGGACTGCCTGCGCCAACTCGGCTGACTCCAAATCTCCTTTCAGTCGACCATTTTCCGAAGAAGAGAAAGATGAAAAATAGGATAATTTTTCTGTTTTTCTTGACCAAAGCCGCCTGTTAAGGTAATAGTTAAATTTTTTTTGAAAACATTTTAAGAAGGATCCATGGTTAAAATCCAGTCCAACAAGGGAGCGATCAAGATCGGTCCCTATTCGTTTAGAACATTCGTAGATCGGGTAAAGGAATTTCACGGTTTTCCCGCCCCTGGGGTGGTGTTGGGCGGGGTCATGGTGGATTGGGCTTTAAAGAAGATCCCTGCGGGCGTCTTGTTTAATGCCCTTTCTGAAACGAACAAGTGTCTACCGGATGCCGTACAACTCCTGACCCCCTGTACCATCGGCAACGGCTGGTTGCGAATCCAAAATTTTGGACGTTTTGCTCTAACCCTCTATGATAAGGACACGGGGAAAGGCATACGGGTCGTTTTAAACCCCCTTCGTCTGGAAGAGTGGCCCGAAATAAAAAACTGGTACTACAAGTTGAAATCCAAGGAAGAGGTTGACCCGAATGAATTATTGGACTCCATCCAAAAAGGGGGGTATGACCTCTGCAAGCTTCAGGAAATACGGGTTCAGCCGCTTTTGCTGGTAAAAACAAAAAGAGGGAGGAGGGTCGTCTGCCCTCAATGTCAGGAGGCCTATCCCTCCAACGGCCAGGGACTTTGTTCGGCCTGCCAGGGAGAATCCCCCTATCGTTAGTGCGAAAATAAAGGTTTGAGGCTAAAGGTGAAAGGTTGAAGGAAAACCCTTTAAAGCCCTGTTTGCCTTATTTCCGTGAAAAACAGTTGCTAAACATTCACTTTACCCTACTTATTCATTGATACACGGCTAAAATGAAAACAAAGATCGGCATCATCGGGGCCGGTCCCGGGGGCTACATTGCCGCCATACGGGCCGCTCAATTAGGAGCACAGGTGACCGTCATCGAGCAGGAAGCCGTCGGCGGCACCTGCCTGAACTGGGGCTGCATCCCCACCAAGACCCTCAAGACCACGGCCGAGGCCATCGAACACTTCCACCGGGCCAAGGAACTCGGCATTGACCTGGAAGGAGGCTTTAGGCCCAACATGGAACGGATCATGGCCCGGAAGAATGAGGTCATCTCCATTTTGGCCGCGGGCATCAAAAAAATCCTGGAGAGCTATAAGATTCAATTGATAGAGGGGGCGGCCTTCATCCGGGATCCGAAAAAAATCATAGTGCAAAAAAAGAATGGGGTCGATCAAGAAATAGAAACAGATAAAATCATTGTCGCCTCGGGATCAAAACCCTCGGTCTTTCCGGCCTTTCCTTTTGACGGGGAATACATCCTTTCCAGCAGCGATGCCCTTCTCTTAAAAGAAATCCCGGAATCGATTCTGATCGTCGGCGGAGGGGTGATCGGCTGCGAATTCGCTTTTATTTTTCATTTACTGGGCAGCCAGATCACTGTCGTTGAAGCCCTGCCCCGGGTAATAGGCCTTCCTTCCATCGATGAAGATTGTTCGACCGTCATCCAACGGGAGATGAAGAAGCGAAAAATCAAGGTCCTCCTCGACAAGACCGTGCAAAATACGGAGATCCAAAACGGCCGGGTCAAGGTGACCATCGGCCCTTCTCCTTTTCTAAAAGGGGGCAAAGAAAAAGACCGCCAGCCCGTCGAAATGGAGGTCCAAAAGGTCTTGGTCTCCATTGGGCGACAGTCCAATGCCGAAGGGCTGGGCCTTTCTCAATTAGGAATTGAAATGGACCAAGGGGGCTGGATCAAGGCCGATGAACGACTGGAGACCAATATTCCCGGCATCTATGCTATCGGGGATGCCCTGGGGCCTTCCAAGATCATGCTGGCCCATGTGGCTTCCACCGAAGGAATCATAGCCGCCGAAAACAGTATGGGTCATAAACGGGCCATGAATTATGAAGTGGTTCCCTCGGCCATTTTTACCTTTCCCGAGGTGGCCAATGTGGGACTCACCGAACATCAGGCGCGGGAGAGAGGACATGAAGTGCGCTCGGACGGCTTTCTTTTCAGGACCCTCGGCAAACCCCAGGCCATGGGAGAGATCGTAGGTCAGGTCAAGATCGTTTCGGATAGCCGTAACCGAAGAATCCTCGGGGTCCATATCGCCGGACCCCATGCCACGGACCTCATCGCCGAAGGGACCCTGGCCATTCAATTGGGAGCCACGGTCGAAGACCTGGCCCGGACCATCCATGCCCATCCAACTCTTTCCGAAGCCCTGATGGAAACGGCTCACAAGGCCATGGGGGCTGGGCTGCACGGATTAAAAGAATAAAAGGGCGCACCAAAAATTGGCTCACCTTTTTCTCCCCATGCGTATTTCATCAATTATTGGCGTTAATGGCAGGAACAAGATATGACTGAAACCAGATACACAATCGAACCCATCGGGATCATACGCTCCGCGTTGACTAATCTCGAGGCGGCACCTCACCAGGGAAACGAAGGCGCTCCCGAAGCCTGGCTGGAGCTCACGGCTCGGGTAGCCCAAGGACTTGAAGGCATCAGGGCCGGCGACGAGCTTATCGTTCTAACCTGGTTTCATCGCGCGCGACGTGACTTGCTTCAGGTGCACCCCCGTGGGAGGCGCGAGGCCCCGTTGAAGGGCGTGTTCGCCACCCGGTCGCCCCATCGTCCCAACCCGGTGGGACTTCATCGGGTTTCGGTCTTGGAAGTCGTCGGAAACAGGTTAAAGGTTGCGCCAATGGAGGCCATTGACGGAACGCCGATCGTTGATATCAAGCCCCGTTGCTGATCAGGGTCGGGGTCCTGCAGAATGGTGTGGAAGGTCGTCACGACTGGCATGCGCAATTCACGAAGGAGGGCCAGGATGTGACTGCCGGCTCGTCCGCCGAAGATGCCGTATTCGTGTTGCAGGCAAACGAGGTCCACGCTGTTGATATTCAGGAAGTCGGCGGCGCGTCGGTAGGAGTCAATATCCTTCTCAATCAGTTCAAAGCGAACCCGGGCCGGGTAGGGGTAGCCGGCCTCGATGTCGTTGACGGGCAGGGCAATATAGGTCGTGCCCTCATATTCGGTGGCGATGCCGCACTGGCGAGGCAGTTAGTTGCCGATGAATCCAATGCGGTTGATGGTTGAATGAGTTGATTTTTTTCCCATGACGAATATTTCCTTTTTACGGGTTGCGGGTCACAGATTGCAAGTTGCGATTATGAAAGGGAAATCTTTTTTCGATAAACACGTAACTCGCAACGGAGAAATTTTATCTCTTTTTGGTCATTTTGTATTTAGGCCTTCAACTAATTGACCTAATAGTTTCATCTGTTCCTGTTGAATCGAAATAAGCTCAGTCCATTGTTTTTCTCGTTCTCCGAGCTGCTCATATTTTTATGAAAGAGCTTTTCCGCTATTTCGTTAACATTCTGATCCATTGTTTTACCCTTTGAACGTAGATAGACAGCGCATTCCCCATCTCACTAACGGCGGGACTGCAACTTGGTGCAGGGAACTTCAGGCCTTCTTCATTACCAAAGCTTTTGGGATGATCCTAATATTTTTACTCTGAGAATTCAAGTCCAGTCCCTTTTCCCACCGGGATTGATCGGATCGATCCCGAAGTTTAATTTGAATATTTTTCGGAAATGGAATCCATAAATCGAATAGGTTATGGCCAGGGGCAAAAGCTGGGGCCGTCTGAACAATGACCAAAAAAGAAGCTTCCAGTAATAAAACCGGGCCTTGTCCTTGATGCCCAATAAGACAAAGGTCTTGAAAGGGGCTACGAGATACAAAAAGTGCCAGCGGAGGTACCCGAAATGGAAGTGTATTTTTTTCTTTTCCGGAGGGCGGTATTCTTTTAGATATCCCTTCACCCGCTCGTAATACGATCTGGGGGAATAGACCCCGCTGACAATTTTTCTGTATCCCTCGGCCAGTTTTTCATAACCCATCTTGGGGATGATATTGGTTGAAAAATCGGTATTGTCTCCGGTTAACTCTTTCAACAACCGGCCTTCTTTGAGAAGGCGGTCGTATAGCCGGCTACCGCGCGGGGCATTCAGCATGCCGACCATGGCCGTAATAATTTTGCTTTTTTGAATGAATTCGATCTGCCTTTCAAATGTTTCAGGAGAATCGTTGTCAAATCCGACGATGAACCCCCCGCGCACATTTAAACCGAAACTCTGGATTCTTTTTACACTGCTGATGAGATCACGATTTCTGTTCTGAAATTTGTGGCATTCCTTCAGGGCCTGATCGTCCGGCGTTTCAATGCCGATAAAAACGTTATCAAACCCGGTCCGGGTCATCAGTTTTATCAATTCGTCATCATCGGCCAGATCGATGGACACTTCCGTAGCAAAGTTAAAAGGGTACTTCCTTTTCTTCATCCAGTCGATCATGGCCGGTAAGACCTCTTCCTTGAGTATCTTCTTGTTACCGATGAAATTATCATCCACAAAAAAGACCCCGCCCCTCCAGCCAAGCGAATAGAGACTCTCTAATTCATCCACTACCTGGCTTGCGCTTTTGGTTCGGGCCCTGTGCCCGAAAAGGGTCGTAATATCACAAAATTCACAACTGAAGGGACAGCCCCGGGAATATTGGATATTCATGGAGACATATCTTTTCATCTCAACCAGATTCCAGAGAGGAATGGGGGTACTTTCTAAATTCGGGAATGACTTGGAGGTATAAAGAGGTTCGGCCCGGCCTTCTCCTAAATCTTTTAAAAAGGGGGGGAGGGTGTTCTCGGCTTCATTGAGCACCAGATGGTCCACTTCCGGGAAATCTTCGCAGGCGGCGGTAAAGAGCGGTCCGCCGGCCACGATTTTGACACCCGACTCCTTGCACCTGGCGATAACTTCTTTCGCAGATTTTTTTTGGACCGTCATGGCGCTGATAAACACATAATCGGCCCACTGAAGGTCCTGGTCCTTTAAAGAAGCCACATTCATATCGATTAGTCTTTTTTCCCATTCTTCAGGAAGCATGGCGGCCACCGTGAGCAGGCCGAGCGGCGGCTGAACGGCCCTTTTGGATATGAAGGACAGGGCATACTTGAAACCCCAGAAGGTATCCGGGTAGTCAGGGTAGACCAGAAGCACTTTCATCGTTTATTTCCTTTAAATGTCAAGGGCAAGCCTTCCAACAAAGGGATTGAGGCTCCCCGCAGTTCCGCCCAGGTGGAATTCATAGGGTCAGTGAGCGTCACCCTATTCAAATAGGCTTCAAAAAGAAGCCAGACCTTATTCAACCTTTTCAGACAAGGTCAGGGTTTACGGCCATGGTGACCTTAAGGTCATTGATTTCCACCCCCAAAGTCTGTCCCTTAATTTCCACCTTAGGCGGAACCAGGTTCTTGGTAATCTGTTCCTGTTTAGGGGCCTCACTCTTCTGGTCCTTCGTGCAACCCAAAAAACCAATGGCCAGACTTAAAGTAAAAAAGATGAAAAGTTTTGTAAAACGGATAGACAGCCTCTCTTTCCAGGTTAGTGGCAACTAATAGCAAATAAGACCATTAAATCCATTGTCTCTTCCCTGCCTCATTCCCGCTGGATGGAAGACGGTGTGGAACATTATTTCATAGGGTTCTTTGAGCAGGTTCATCGCCCCCCGAAGTATCCTGAAACGCTCCGAATTAAGGTGGCTCGCGAGGTTTTCCTGGGTATCCCATTCTTCAAGAATACAGAGTTCATTTTCATGCCCCATACTCTGGTAAAAGTCGCAGCGTGTACATCCCTTTTCGGTCCTTATGGAGGCGGTCAGTAAAGCAATCGTCTGTGACAGCTCCATGCGTTTCTCGGAAGGGACCTTCATGCGTATGATAACCAGAATCATAGAAAATGGTTAATGCAAAGGGGTTGCCAAAAGTCCGAAAAAAGGAGGACGCTTGGAATCAGACCTGATATCAGAGGGTTTGATTAACAGGAGAGAACAGTAAAGAAGGTTGAAATGATGAGAGAAACCTCCATATTTGGTGGAACCACCATATATGGAGGGGGCCTTTGAGGGTCGCCATTCGCTTCGCGATGAGAGAACGAAATTAGATTTTTAAATTTTCCATGAGTTCTTTAATTCCATTGGGGGGCCCGGTTTTCCCTTATTGGTTCAAACCATTTACAACCCGAAAGGTTGCTTTGGCGATGATCAGTTCTTCATCGGTCCGGATCACCCAAACCGTAACCGGGCTTATATCGGTGGAAATAACTGGGACGTTTTCAGCATTCCTGATTTGATCCAATTCGACACCGAGAAATCTCAGACCATCGCAAACCCTGCAGCGGACCCTGGGCGCGTTCTCTCCGATGCCGCCTGAGAACACCAGCGTATCCAGCCCGCCCAACGCCGCTGCAAACGCGCCGATCCATTTTTTGATCTGGTAGCAGAACAGGGCGACTGCTTCAGCCGCCCGCACGTCCTGCATTTCCCTGTCGAGCAAGTCTCGCATGTCGGAACTGATCTCCGAGACGCCGAGCAACCCCGATTCGTGGTTGACCATCCGGTCAAATTGTAAGGCCGTCATCTGCTCGCTTCGTGCCATAAACGAAACCAGGCCGGGATCCAAATCCCCGGAACGGGTGCTCATCACCAGACCCGCAGCGGGTGTGAAGCTCATGCTGGTGTCGATGCTTTTCCCTTCATGCACCGCCGCCATGCTTGCGCCATTGCCGAGATGGGCCAGGATGACCCGGCCTTGTGCCGCTTCCGTTCCGGCCAGGCGGGCCAGTTCTCCCATGAGAAACGCATACGACAACCCGTGAAACCCGTACCGCCGCACCCCTTGCGCTTCGTAGCGGCGCGGAATCGGCAACAACCGGGCCACGCGCGGCAGGTCGTGGTGAAAAGCCGTGTCGAAACAGGCCACCTGGGGCAAATCGGGAAATCGGTGATGAAACGCCTCGGTCAACAGGATCTCCTCCGGCAGATGGTCAGGATCGAAGGGACTGAGCTGGTGCAGCTCTTCAACCATTTCTGCTGTGATTCGCTGCGGCTGGTTATACTTCGGCCCGCCATGCACGACGCGATGCCCCACCGCGGTCAAGGCCTCTCGTCCGATGCGCTCCTCGATCCAATCCATCAGAGCACCCACCGCCGCCGTGTGATCCGGCGCCGTCACCGGCCGCGAAAAGTTGTCCGCCTGGTTCAAGCCTTTCACCCGCAAGGTGGCCTCTGACAGTCCAATCCGCTCAATCCCGCCCTCCAGAATCCGCCGGAGCGGGTCCCCGGCCTCGAACAGGGCAAACTTAACGCTCGACGAGCCGCCATTGATCGTCAGGATGCAGGGGACGGCGGCGTCAGCAGAAGAGCGGGGAGACTTAAGGTTCATCGGAATGCTCCTTAAAAAAAGTCGCGTCCATGTCCGGACAGGCTGCTTTACCCGTCGGCAGCGCTGAAAAATGTTGATAAATCATATTTAACCAGATCACCGAGGCGCTCAATCGTGAGGTCTGCAAATAAACAATCCAACAGAAATGAAGAAATGATCAACATTGAGCATCCGGCTTTTCCATTCAGAACCGCTTTCGAAAATCAGGTATCAGGAATGATGACCCGCCAAGTCCTTCATGGCCTTGACGATATCAAGGATCGCCTCATGCACTCCCTCGGCCGAAGAAAATGATTCTATCGTTCCTTTTTCCTCGGTCTTTACCTGAATTTCAGACTTGAGTTCCTGCAATTTTTGGGCATGTTTTTCAAACTGAAGGCGATGGTCCTCCTCCAGGTCTTCGAGGTATTCGGAATTAATTTTTTGGATAAGTTCATCGGCCTCGGCCAGCAATTGGTCTATGCTCTTGGATTTTAAGGTCGTCGGCATGATATTTCCTTTCTGATCTCCTTTCTAAGAAGTTCATCGGATAAAACATTTATTGAAAAAGACATTGTCAAAAAACCTCCAAGCAGGCTTAAGGATAAAAGGTAATCAGGTTTAAATCAACTTCAAAGGCTGTGGGAAACAATTTCATCTACTTAATCTCACTTTTTGCCAAAACCCTTAAGGGTGCATCCATTTATTCTTAGGGGAACCAGGTCGTTCCCCTGAACACTCCCGGCAGTCCAAACCACAAATAGTGCCATGAAACCTTCATGAATGGGTACCGGACAGTGAAGCAATTCTGTGACAACCCCATGCTCTTCTCAGAAGGGACCTTCCTTCGTCTGATTACCAGGATCACAAAAAATAGGTTATGCAAAGGGGTTGCCAAAAATCCGAAAAAAAAGAAGCTCGGAATATAACTTGATATCGAACAGTTAGATTAACAAGAGAGAATAGGTCGGAAGGTTGAAATGATGGGTGGAGCCTCCATATATTGAGGGGAACTTTGAGGGGCGACGGAGAGCAAAGGATATGTCCAGGTTCGAGAATTTAATCCTTCTGGAGGCCGAGAATATCTATTTCCCTCAAGAGTCCAGGCGGCCCTGCCGGCCAATTAGAACATATTTTGTAATTCTTCAGCCCCATCTATTAATTTAAGAGTTTCTTGCCCGAAGAAATTCGGCTAACTCTTTCAAGTTTTGTTTTTTTCTGATAAGCTTCTCTTGGATGGTCAGATACCTCCTGTTTTTTGATTGTCGCCTAACAATCCAGGAGGTATCTGACCAGTCTTATTACTTAATTGTCAATTCAAGTCCGTCTTCTGACCTATGAGATTAGTACATCCCTCCACCTGGCGGCATAGACGGCATAGCAGGTCCTTTTTCGCTTGGTTTCTCAGCCACCATGGCCTCGGTAGTCAATAGAAGCGAAGCGACCGAAGCCGCATTTTGCAAAGCAAATCGGGTAACTTTAGTTGGATCGATGACCCCGGCCTTCATCAGGTCTTCATAGATTCCGGTCTCGGCATTAAACCCGAAGCCACTTTTATGTGTTTTGACTTTTTCTAATACTACGGAGCCTTCAAATCCGGCATTATTGGCAATCTGTCGTACTGGCTCTTCCAAGGCCCTTCGGATAATATTGACCCCCAAGGCTTCCTCGCCCTCGCTTTTAATACCATCTAAAGAGGGTAGGCATCGTAAAAAGGCAATGCCTCCACCGGGTACAATCCCTTCTTCAACAGCAGCGCGGGTGGCATGCAGGGCATCTTCGACGCGAGCTTTTTTCTCCTTCATCTCAGTCTCAGTAGCCGCTCCTACATTGATTACGGCCACACCGCCGATTAGTTTGGCCAATCGTTCTTGGAGTTTCTCTCGGTCGTAATCCGAGGTAGTTTCATCAATCTGGGCACGAATCTGTTTGACCCGACCTTCCAGGGCCGATTTCTCACCCCCGCCGTCGATGATGGTCGTATTATCTTTGTCAAGGGTAATTCGTTTGGCTGTTCCCATATCTTTCGTTGAGACGTTTTCCAATTTGATGCCCAAATCTTCAGAAATCATCTGTCCGCCAGTTAAAACGGCAATATCTTCCAACATGGCCTTGCGGCGATCCCCAAACCCAGGGGCTTTGACGGCTGCACAGGAAAAGGTCCCACGGAGCTTATTGACCACCAGGGTGGCCAGGGCTTCTCCCTCAACCTCTTCGGCAATAATCAATAAGGGGTGTCCAATTTTGGCGACCTGCTCCAAAACCGGCAGAAGGTCTTTCATATTGCTGATCTTCTTTTCATTGATCAGGATGTAGGGATCATTTAAAACCGCTTCCATCTTTTCCGGGTCGGTTACAAAATAGGGAGAAATATATCCTCGGTCAAACTGCATTCCTTCCACCACTTCCAAGGTCGTCTCCATACTCTTGGCCTCTTCAACAGTGATAACCCCTTCTTTACCGACCTTTTCCATGGCCTCGGCAATGATATTCCCGATGGTGGTGTCGTTATTGGCGGAAATAGTCCCAACCTGGGCGATCTCTTTGTGATCCTTGGTGGGTTTGCTGATATTTTTTAATTCCTTAACTATCGCCTCAACACCCTTTTCAATACCCCGTTTAATAGCCATAGGGTTGCTTCCTGCGGCAACCAGCTTGGAGCCTTCCCGATAAATGGCTTGGGCCAGAAGTGTTGCGGTTGTGGTCCCATCCCCAGCCACATCGCTGGTCTTGGAAGCCACTTCTTTGACCATCTGGGCGCCCATATTCTCGAACTTGTCTTCCAGTTCGATTTCCTTGGCCACCGTTACCCCGTCCTTGGTGATAGTCGGGGAACCGTAAGATTTATCTAATATTACATTGCGGCCTTTGGGGCCTAAAGTCACTTTCACTGCATTGGCCAAGGTGTCTACTCCTACCATCATAGCCTCGCGAGCCTTTGAATCATACTTGATTTCTTTCGCTGACATATTATTCTCCCTCCTTTACTCTATCACGCCTAAAATGTCGTCTTCTCGCATCATTAAATACTCTTCACCTTCGATCTTGATTTCGGTTCCAGAATATTTGCCAAATAAAATCTTGTCCCCTACCTTGACGTCAAGGGGGACTTTGGTTCCATTTTCTAAAATCTTTCCCGCCCCTACGGCAATAACCTTCCCTTCTTGAGGTTTTTCCTTGGCCGTATCAGGGATTATGATACCCCCCTTGGTTTTTGCTTCTCCTTCGACACTTTGTACAATTACCCGATCATGTAACGGTCTGATCTTCATAAATTAATGCTCCCTTCTAAAACATTCTGAATTTTTTTAGCACTCACTTTGTTTAATTGCTAATATAAGGCCAATTGTTATAAATTACAAGTACAACACTTAAATCAGCGTAACTAACTAATAATAAGAGACAAAGCAGAATATGTGGCGTATAGCATCTACCAAGGGTCAGATTAGCCAAATAGGTTCTATTCGCAAAAGGTATGAGAAGAACAGGTAGATTCTTCTCATTTTTAGCCCGGTCACCTTGGTCCTGCTGGATTTTATTGGATTTTTATTGGAGTTACAGGAGGTTTTCTAATCAAAAATACATTTGGTTTCGCCAGGAAATAAAGTCTGCCCACTATTCCTTTTGCTGACCTCGCCGTCGGATCGACGGATCGCTGCAATCGTTCCACGAGGGCTTCACTCTGTTTGGGGGCGCCGGACAACTTAATCAGACCCTTTGGTCTCTGGCCGGGCTACCCCGAGCTTCTGCATCCTGGCCCTCAGGGTACTCGGGTGGAGGCCCAGGATGGCCGCGGCCCCGTCCTTTCCCTCGATGCGCCATCGAGTTTCCGATAGGGTCTTAAGGATCTGGTTTCGTTCTACCTCTTCCAGGGTATTCATGCCAGCCGATGATGGGGGGGATGGGATCGCCAGTTTATCCGCCAATTGCAAGACCGGCCCCGGGCACAGGATCACGGCCCGTTCAATGATACTTTCCAGCTCCCGGATGTTTCCGGGCCAGGGATAATCCTGGAGGGCCTTCATCGTTTCCTTCTGGATGGAGGTGATCTGCTTCCCCAGTTTTCTGGCATATCGTTCGGTGAAGACTTGGACAAGGATCGGTATGTCTTCCTGGCGCTGTCGTAAGGGCGGGACCGTGATGGGGAAGACGTTCAGCCGATAATAAAGGTCCTGCCTAAACCGGCCCTTGCGAACCTCTTCCTCAAGGTTTCGGTTGGTCGTGGCCACGATCCGCACATCGACTTTAATGGTCTGGGACGAGCCCAGGCGCTCAAACTCGTTATGCTGGATCACCCGGAGCAGCTTGGCCTGTAACTCCAGGGGCAGTTCCCCTATCTCGTCTAAGCAAAGGGTGGAGCCATGGGCGACCTCGAACCGGCCTACCTGCCGGGTATCGGCCCCGGTAAAGGCCCCCTTCTCCCGGCCGAACAGTTCGCTCTCTATTAAATTGGCCGGCAGGGCGACACAGTTGACGGTGATCAAGGGCCGTTCCTTACGGGGACTCATGTCATGGATGGCGGCAGCGATCAGTTCTTTTCCCGTACCGGTCTCACCGAGGATGAGCACCGTTGTGTTCTGAGGGGCGACCTGCTCTGCTCTAAAGAGAACATACTTGAGACCATCGCTTTGCCCGCGAATATGGTCGAATCGATGTCTCATGTTGTGCTCGTGACGGAAATAAATATTCTCGACCTCGATTTGGTCTTTCAAGATTTTAATCTCAGCAAAGGCTTTGCTGAGGGATTCCTCGGACTGGCGATGCTCTTCAATCTCCTTCCCCAGTTGCTCGTTGGCTGATCGAAGTTCAATGGTCCGTTCCTCTACCCGTTGTTCCAGTTCCTTGTGCGCTTGTTGTAAGGCCTCGGCCAGACGTTTCCGTTCGGTGATATCGCGGATATTACACTGAATTACTTTGTGATGATTAACCAGATAGACATTACTGACAAATTCCACATCAATCGGCCGGCCGTCTTTCGTCTCCAGAGGTAAATCCTCGAACCGGACATATCCTTTGCTCTGTAATTCCAAGAAGGCGGTTTTCGAGGCATCCGTATTTTTAAGGGCGACCGATTTCCCAGAGCTTTTTCCCCAAAAAATCTTCATAGGAATAACCCAACATTTCTATCAGGAAGGGGTTGACATCAGATATTTGTCCTGTCTCGGCTTCGAGGATTAATATGCCGTCTTGGGCTGTTTCAAAGAGACGCCGATAACGCGTTTCAGAAATTTTTAACACCTCTTGCGACTGCCTTTGGTCGGTCGGGTCCTGTATCCGTCGCTCCGTAGCCTCCAGCTTCTTCCGAAGTCCTTCCATTTCCATAAGGAGTTGCTGTTTTGTTTGGAGGGGGTTCATCAGGATCCTTGTTGGTTTGTTTCCGGATCTTGCATTTTTAGGCTATTTGGTAGGCTTTATTATAATTGTCTTTGCAAAAAACTGCAAACTCGAAATTTTTTAAAAAAACGAATACCGGTATATCCCGATAAGTATTGCCAGGTGTGTGGTCAAGAGTCGTCCCCACCCTTTTCGTCATTCTCTCCCCGTCTATACTCTTTTTGACATAATTGACAGGATGTTTAAGATTTCAGCCTTTCAGGTGCAAGATAGATCTGATACTTGAAAAGATTATCCAGTACCCGGGCCGCGATTTCAAAGGAGGAACAGGTTGGGACATGTTTTTCATGAAACCATTCGGCCACTTCCTGATTAAAGACATCCAACTCGATGTTTCCCTCCTGCTGCAGGACCACGAGCATGGGTTTCGTCATCTCTTCCTTTCCTTTGATCACCTTCTGAAGGTAT
This sequence comes from uncultured delta proteobacterium, assembly GCA_963838485.1. GTDB lineage: Bacteria > Desulfobacterota > RBG-13-43-22 > RBG-13-43-22 > RBG-13-43-22 > RBG-13-43-22. The sequence goes on from CAWIRY010000185.1 coordinate 42,339, forward strand.
TTAATCACACCCGATCGGCCCAATTCTTTAAACAACCAAGGGGAATACAGGTTATAGATAAAGGCGTCAATATTGGGATCGTCCCGTAATACCCGGGCCAGACGTGAAAATTGATCGTCTTGAAGAAAGGAGGCATCCAGCGGATTCTTGACGCTGTTTCCCTGGGGCGGTATAAATTCTCCCAGGGATTGAATACTTTTTTCGGTTAAGTGAGGCACCTTAAGGCCTTCCTTTTCGGCCATATCGGTCATGGTTACAGAACCTCCGCCGGCGCCGCCCAGGATGGCCACATTCGGGCCTTTGGGCAAAGGGATCATTCTCAGGGCGGCAAAGGTACTCAGGGCTTCCTGCATGGAATGGACGGAAATGATGCCCGCCTGCCGGCACATGGCCTGCCAGATTTTTTGAGAACCGGCAATGGCGGCCGTATGGGAAAGGGTCGCCCTGGAACCGCCCTCGGTCTGCCCGCCTTTCCAGATGATGACCGGCTTTTTCGAGGTGATTCGCCTGGCCGACTCGAAAAACGCCCGACCATCCCTGAGTCCTTCCAGATAGGCCCCAATGATATCGATCCTGGAATCCTGGGCAAAATATTCGAGAAATTCATGGGCCTTTACGCCCCGGGCATTTCCGAAACTGACGACCTTGTTGAAGTAAATATCCCGTTTGGGACCTTGGAGGATGAAATGGGTGGCTAATTGTCCGCTTTGGGAAAAGAAACCCACGTTTCCTGATTTGGTCGGAAATTGATCATTCCAGGCAATACCGCCTTCAGGGCAATAGACTCCCATACAATTGGGACCGATGATCCTGATCCCGCCCTTCTGAGCGATTTCGACAATCCGATCTTCAATCGCGCGATGCTCCGATTGGCCGGTCTCGGAAAAGCCGGCGGTAAGCAGATGCACAAATTTCACTCTCTTGGCCACACAATCCTCCATGACCTGAAGGGCCGCACTGGTTGGAATAGTGAAGACCGCCAGGTCTATTTCACCCGGAATATCGCGAATCCCGGCGTAGACTTTATAGCCCAGAATATTCTTGGCCGTTGGGTGAACCGGGAAGATGTCTCCCTGAAAATCCTGATTAAAGGCACCGGATATGTAGGCGTTTCCAGAACTCCAGTGTTTTCCTTTTTTAGGGGAAGCCCCGACATAGGCGATATGGCGCGGGTAGAACAGCTTGTCTAATTCGTGATCAACTTTTTCAGACATCGATATCCTCCAGAAATAGAAATAGGGAAATCCGTTTTAGGAATAAATTCCTTTTTTTTAAACATCCGGGCAATAGGCCTCAGCCGTGGTCAAAGGACCTCATTGTGGTCCTGGGCGGGAACAGCTAACCGTTGGCATAAAGATCTAATAACCGACAGACCCAGAATGACCGGTTGCGGCAAATTAAAGATAGACCGCAAAATAATCTCCGGTCGGATTTCCCCTTCAGGACCAGGTTTCAATACCCAGCTTGCGGCCATGGCCCCATTATCCATGGGCATTAATGACAACTCCTCAATCAGGGGTCTAAGATCGATGGTTTCCGGGTTTTTCCCCCACTTTTCCGCCGGCCAGGAGATTGAAGACAAAAAGGCCTTCACCCTTTCTTCATCTAATGGTGAGAGATCCAATTCCACCTGATATTGATAGGCTTGTCCTTGGGGCAGATGGCTGTTTAAGGGGACTGCGGAGACCTTGAGGATCTGCGTTCCGGGAAAGAGTTCTTCCGGCAGTCGGTTTTTTACATTCTCGGCCGTCATCCAATCCAGAAAACAGACATCCACAAATTCCCCCAGACTGCTCATTCCCACCGGCAAGGCCTGCCCAAAGGAAAGGCGGGGCATAGGATGAAAGCCCTGGGAAAAGGCCAAGGGCAGACCGGCCCGGCGTAAGGACCGGATCAGGGCCTCCTTCCACTCCAGATGACCAAGAAACCGGGAAGGCCCGGTTTTAGTGACCAGAAAGCGGAATTTTTTCAGGGACTCTTGGGGATAAAAAGTTAATGAAGGGCCTGGAGGGACGGAAAATTTTTCAAAAACGACAGGCTTAACCTTTAAAATCGGGCAGACCCCGCACTGGTTACACGCTCCCTGCCGGCAATCCAGGGTGGATTCATCGGCCAGACCCCGCTGATATTCGGCCCAGAGATATTCTTTTTCTATCCCTGTTTGTATAAAATCCCAGGGAAGCACATCTTCCTGATTCCGGGGATGGAAATAGTCTTTCGGGTCTACTCCTTCTTCTTCAAAGGCCTGCTCCCAGAGGTCCCAGGAAAAATGCTCGCCCCAGCCGTCCAAGCCACTTCCCACTTGGAAAGCGCGGTAGATAACCCGGCCCACTTTTTGATCCCCCCTGGATAAAATCCCTTCCAGGAAGCTTTGCCGGGGATCATTCCATTTGACCTGAATGTGTCGACTGTGCAAGGCCGAGCGGATAAAGGTCAATCGAGAAAGACTTTCTTCCATAGACAGTTGGGAGGCCCATTGAAAAGGGGTGTGCGGCTTAGGAATAAAAGTGGACAGGGCCACATGGATCTCAAACCCTTGACCCTTTCTCCGAACGGCCCTGGCAATCTTCTTGACCAGATCAACCATCCCTTCCAGGTCTTCTTGGGTTTCGGTAGGCAGGCCGATCATAAAGTACAGCTTCAAGACCCGCCACCCCAGGGAAAAAACCGTCCGGGCCGTCTCAATAATTTCTTCTTCGCTGATATTTTTGTTGATCACATCCCGCAGACGCTGGGTTCCGGCTTCTGGGGCAATGGTAAAACCGGTCTTGCGGACCCGTAAGATCTGTTCGATGACCTCAGGACCCAAGGTATCTACCCGTAGGGAGGGTAAAGAGATGGCCACCTTTTCCGATTCCCACCGTTCCATCAGGGCCGGCAGCAGCGTATTCAGACAGGAATAATCACCGCTGCTCAGGGAAAGCAGGGTGGCTTCAGCATATCCGGTCCGGCTCAGACTCTCTTCAAGTAATTGATAGACTTGTTCCGGGGATCGCTCCCGGACCGGTCGATAGATGACGCCGGCCTGGCAGAACCGACAGCCCCGGGTACAGCCCCTGGCGATTTCGACGCTTAAACGGTCATGGATGATTTGTTGATAGGGCAGAGGAGAAACAGGGGGATACCCGGCCAGGCTTAAATCCGGGACGATCCTTTTTTGAATGACCGGGGGTTTTCCGGTCCCGTCCCTGTCTATGCTATGAAAGGCGGGGACATATACCCCGGGCAATTCGCATAGAGAGGCCAATAAAGCCTTCCTGCTTCCTTGGCCATTTTTCCAGGACAACCAGGCATCGCAGATTTCCTCAACGACGGCCTCTCCGTCTCCGATGACCAGGGCATCAAAAAACCCCGACATCGGCTGGGGATTAAAGGTACAGGGACCGCCGGCGATCACCAAAGGGTCGCCCTCTTTCCTCTCAACGGCCCAAAGGGGGACTCCGCCCAAAGAAAGCATATTCAAGACATTGGTATACCCCAATTCATAAGACAGACTGAAACCGAGGATATCAAAATCCTTAAGGGCCAGACCGGACTCTAATGAGGGCAAAAGGATTGCGTGCTCCTTCATCACCTGAGCCATATCCGGGGCCGGTGTAAAGACCCGTTCGGCCCAGACCTCGGGACGGTGATTTAAGATATGATAGAGGATCTTAATCCCCAGGTAAGACATGCCGACTTCGTACAGATCGGGAAAGGCCAGGGCAAAACGAAGGCGCACGGCCTGGGGATCTTTAATGACCGAAAAAAGTTCTCTTCCCAAATAACGGCTGGGCCGTCGAACAGAAGTGAGATATTTTTCCAGGGGCTTATTTTCCATTCAACAGTAAATCCTTTTTGCTTATTAAACTCTTATGCCAGTGGGCTCCACGGATCATGAAAATACCCGTAGGGGCGGGTTTCAAACCCGCCCCTACAAGCGCCTCCACAGAGGTTAAGGATTATTCAAATGTTTTTTGCGAACTCCGAACTCTAAACTCCGAATTTTTTCCCGTGCTAATGTCTTAGAAACTCCGGAAAGTCTGGCTAAAGCGAGACGACGAAGTTTGCGCACCTTAGGCATTTCTAATTTCAGGCGAGATTGAAACGAAGGGCTGTCTTATCCGACCTTGCTATTTCTTCTTGATCCCCATTCAAGCTTATTCTATACTCTTTTCATCGAAAAGCAAGTTTTCATCCAAAGAACACCCCTGCTTTTTCTAAATCATCGTCTTAAAAAAGATGGACTCGTAATAAATCATTGAAAGTCCATTTTCGTCATTCCCGTAAAAACGGGAATCCAGTGTTTTTAATTGATTTGGCCTGGCCTGGATTCCCGCCTGCGCGGGAATGACGAGCTTTTGCGAGATCATCAAAAAGGATTGGAGATAGATTTTATGTCGGCGGACCGTTCTGATCTGCGGGGTTTTTTTTATCCCAAAAGTGTTGCCATTTTCGGCGTTTCCACCGGGGCCTATCGGTTCGGGGGGCAGAGTTTTCTAAGCAAGCTTATCGGATGCGGCTTTCCCGGAAGGATCTATCCTATTCATCCGAAGGCCGTCGAGATTCGGGGGATCAAGGCCTATCCGGACCTTCGGTCCCTGCCCGAGGTGCCGGACCTGGCTCTAATCTGTCTCGCCGCCAAATCCGTTCCGGAGGTCCTTAAGTCCTGCGGTCAGATAGGGGTCAAGTTTATCCATATCCTTTCTTCGGGTTTCCGGGAAACGGGGACCGAGGAAGGCCAGGCCCTCGAAGATCAGGTCCTTTCCATCTCAAGGGAAAAAGGGCTGTTGGTAGTAGGTCCAAACTGTATGGGACCCTATTGCCCATCCTCGGGTCTGACTTTGTGGGGGGCCATACCCGGCATGAGCGGTCCCCTGGGGGTCATTTCTCAAAGCGGGAATATGACCCAACGGCTGACCGAGTACGCTTTTTCCCTGGGTCTGGGGGTGGACAAGGCCGTGAGCTTCGGCAATGGGACGGTCCTCGACGGAATGGATTTTCTGGAGTTCATGGCCGGGGAGGAAGGCATCCGTCTGATCGCCATGTATCTGGAAAGCATCCGGGATGGGAGGCGATTTTTTGAGCTGGCCCGGGAAGTGAACCCTAAGAAACCCATCCTCTTGTGGAAGGGCGGGGAATCGGAAGCGGGTGCCAGGACCGCCGCTTCCCACACCGGGGCCATGTCCGGTGAAGAGATGATCTGGGAGGCCTTTTTTCGACAAACCAGGGTGATCCGGGTCAGGTCCATGAATGAATGGATAGACGCCCTTATGGCCCTGGCCTTGCTTCCCGCCCCCGAGGGAAACGGGGTCTTTTTGATCGGCGGAGGCGGGGGAAACAGCGTTACTCAGAGTGATGCCTGCATAAGGGCGGGGTTAGAGGTCCCCCGACTTTCCGAAGTGACTATGGATTATCTGCGAAGGTCCGTGCCGACGGCGGGATCCATCGCCGGGAACCCCCTGGATATGTTCCGGGCCTTTCAGGATGCGGTCTACCTGGCAGAGATTTTAGACTTGGCCTATAAAGACCCGGCTGTGTCCATGGTGACCATCGACCGGATAATCCCCCGGAAGGCCTTCCATCTCCCGGACCTGCCGGATTCAACCCCGGCGATTATCGAATTTCTAAAGGCCAGGCCCGATCGCAAGCCAACGGTCTTCATCGTCGATTCCGAGGGGGGCGACCCGGAGCTGGCCCTGGCCGGCCTGGATATGAGGTCCCGGTTTTGCAGGGCCGGGATTCCCGCCTACCCATCCCTGCCGCGGGCGGCCCAGGCCCTGCACCACCTGAGTCGCTATCATGCTGGCCGGCAAAAAGCCCGCGCTCCGGAAGTTGAAATGAAAAATAGCTGAATGTAATGAAGAACGGCCTCCTTTAGAAGTATTATAAAAATCCCTCATCCATTATTGTAAAATTATGGTATATATGAATGAATATGACCGCTGATTTTACAGAAGACGATATTCTTTTTGCGGTTGAAACACCCCTGGGATTTCGGGTCCGGGTCAGCCGATCCAATTGGGAGAGGATAATTGCCCTTAAGCATCCTGTCATGGCAGGGAAAGAGGATGAAGTGAAAAAAGCGTTGTCATTCCCGGATGAGGTGAGATTAAGTAAAGTGGACACCTCTGTTTATTTATTCTATCTACTGCAAGTCAGTCGACGCTGGGTTTGTACAGTTTCCAAACGTTTGCAAGAAGAGGAAGGGTTTTTGATAACCGCCTATTTAACGGATGCCATCAAAGAAGGGGAAAGAATATGGCCCAAGTGAAGGTGTATTATGATCAAGCCGGTAATACTTTAACCGTTTGGTTCGATGATCCTTTGAAAGAATATATTGCCGAGGAAACCGGGGAAGAAGTTATCCTTATGAAGGACAAATCCGGCCGGGTTATCGGATTTGAAAAATTGAATTTTTCGGCTGCCAAGTTAGGTCCCCTCAAGGTCTCCTTCGAAACTTTAGCCGCATAATAATTGTATAAAAAGGGGTTAAAAGAATCTACTATTCAATGACAAATACCAAGGCATTAAAAGACACAAGACAAGCGATATTACGTTGCAACTTATTACTAGATCAAGTCTATACAATGCCGGGCATTTAACCAAAAAACCCGTTTCCCAGACGGATGAATAGGTCTACTCATCTGAACCCGAAAATCTCCGTTCACTTATTCTTATGCATAACTATATCCGAGTTATCCACTTTTATGGTCATGTCTGTGGAACCCCGTATCACGGGATTAAAATGTTGGGGGCCACTTGTCGTAATAGCCTTTTCTAGTCTTTATTCTGGGTTAAGCGGGTACCTGTAACACTTGTGGTTGCATGGCTCCACTCGCGTGAGTTTATTTATCAAAGTCAGACTTTGTTTCATACGCATCTTGAATCTTATTTGAGCCAAGAAAACTGTGTGTGAGGATTTATTGTGAGACCTAGTCTCCATATGCTTAAGAAACAAATTGGGCGAACGGAATTCACAATGGAAACAGACGTTCAAGTAGTTGTGGTCGATCTGGATCGATCAGAAAAGTATCCTTTGAATTTTGTTGCGTCTTTCCCCAAATCATAATATCGGGTGAAAAGCGCATAAACATTTTTGGTAAAATTTTTGGAACAGGCAGTTTGGAAGTTGCTAGCAAGCTCCTTCAGGGGGCCTTGAAAAGGGAAAAAGATGCTGAAATCAGAGAAGAGCTTAAGAAACGATTAAAGGTACTAAAACCGATTCTGACTGATGTTATAACAACTAATTAAGAAATTCTGCATCTTTTAATACCAAAGAGTAAAATTCCCAATGAAGTTCCGAAGAATTGGGTCTGCTTTTGCAGCATAAAAGAATACTTGAAGTCAAACTTCCGCAATTATGTCGATTCATCCCCATAAATTAGCTTTACAGAAAGGTTAGCTGAAAGAAACTGAAAATTTGAAAAACAGACGTCAATAGCCAGGTTTTTTCCTCAAACATGAATAGATGCCGTTCACTAGATGTGTTTGCGCCATCCGGACAAAAAACCTTCTCGCCTGAACGAACCCGAGCAAAACGAAGCTTGCGCCTGGAAAACTGTCTGGGACATCCGTCGTAATCACGAGATAGGTAAGTTCAAGTAGCACACTATTTTTCACTTTCACTTGTCCCTCCACTGTCGTTCTTAGTAGTTTCCCCGTTTTGTTTTTAAGGCTTTAGACAAAATGCTTGAGCCACAAGTGAACGCCTATGAAACCGAAATTAGATTGTCTGGAGGCTTAGCAAGCATGGGTAAGACTGTGCCTTCTTACCGGTTGGCTTTAGAAGACGAAATTGGCCGATGGAGAAGTTTCCGAAACACGCTGCCAGACGAAGAAGACAAGCAGGCTTTTGATGTACTGATGGATATGTGTAGGAATCATGCTTCTGCCGGCGGCTGCGCGTGCAAACCCATAATCTTTGAACCAATGGCGATGAGCATGCTTCTAGTCGAATATAAAGAGATCCTCCAACTTGAACGCAGATTAACCGAACTGCTAATGTTGAGGAGTGGAGGACATAGCCATGGTTAAGATTCAGACTGTAATTAATAGAAAAAAATACAAGAGAAACCAGCCGGCTTACGAATACAAGCAGCATCTTATTCTTATTCCGATGAGCAAGAATAAAGAAATCGAACCATTTCTTCAACAGCAGCTGGACATTGAATTGAGTGTCAGCGAAGACCCCTCAATTTGAAGCTCAAGAAGCAAAAATCAAAGGGATTTGAAAATGGAAAAAATTGAGCCCTCAATAACACGCCCGCTTCTGCAAGCGCTATGCTAAGTGCCTGGGCTTAACCAACCTCTTTGCTTGAAGATCATCGTTAGACCCACTGCCACTGCCGCCATTATGGCAATCATGATGTAGAACCCATCAGGATTTGACGTGTTAGGAATGAATCCTGTTTTGAAGTTTGTTCCGTAAATTCCAGCGATCAACGTGAGCGGAAGAAAAATGGCTGAAATTATCGTGAGAATCCTGATAATATTGTTAGTAGTTACCGTTTGAACGTTAACCAAAATGTCCCGGATATTGCTCATCTCTTCCCTGTGAGAATCAACGACCTCCACTAATTGGATCGTTCTATCATAGAGGTCTGCAAAGCGGGGAAGATTCACTCCCTGCACTATGCAAATTCACCCCTCGTTATTCGTCCCATAATCTCGCGAAGCGGACTTAAACTTTGCCTAAGAGACACCAGCCTCTCTCTCACCGTAACGATTTGCATACCCAAACTACTGCCCGCCAACCTTGACCTTTGCCGGAAAAATCCCAAGGCTTCTCGACTCAACTTTTCAATGCTTTCGAAAACCAAATCTGAAACCGGGTAATATTCACTTGTAACCAAGTCCAAGAAAATATATAGCATAATATCAGTTGAGGGCACTAGTGAAAGCGAAAAATAGCCATGAGTATCTATTTTCTTGTAGACAGCACACGTCAATTCCGAGTAGCCCTTATGCACTGTTACTATCCATCTTGAACATACAAGCATCGATAAGCGTTCCATTTTCCCATCAGAAACAAAACTTTCCCGATTTGGAAAATTAAGAACACAGAACACTCGATCTTCGTGTTCGTCAATCCTTGAACGCACCCCTTCTTCCTGAGTAAGCTCTTGAACGTTGTGTTCATCTATACTAAAATAATCCGTAAGTTCTTCCATTTCCGCGCTAGTCGGATCCTGAGCATCTACCCAAAGGACTTCATTTTTATTGAGTTTCTCCAGGCAAAACCTCCAAATTTTCTGATTGCCATCTGCCTTCTTCGTGCTGCTTGAGCAAAGTTATCGTTAGCAACCGCTATCCCCGAGTAGCTAATAATAACTCTCCTTTGTAAACCTAGCCATCCTGCATTGAGCCAAATGAATGTCCAGTGCCACTGGGCTTTTCTTCTATTAAGGTCTCTAATTGCCGAACAAATATTCAGAGACTTAAAGCTTCAAAAATAAGAAATGGGTTGGACCTAAGGTTTGACGGCGCGTATCCCTGAACAATGGGAATTGCCGAAGCAATTGCGATCAAAACGATGGTCACTGCGAATATCTTCGCCATATCGTTCCGCCTTTGGCCCGGCCGTAGGGCTGGCCTCTTAACGAATCGCCGCAGCTTTAACTGCGGCGATTCGGTTGATTTCAATGTGCCTGCGACAGCTGGACGCCTTCGCAGTTTTCTACTTCACCTTAAAGGTGAAATTGGCGGTTGCCGCTGCACCAGAAGCCACCGTGACCTTTTGGCTCTGGGTGCCGGGCTCGCTTCCTGCCACGCCGTCACCGTGTAGCTTCCGGGCGGCACGTTGTTAATGGTGTAGTTGCCGTTGCTATCGGTAGTGGCGTAGGGCCCTTTTACTACCACATGCCAGCCATGCATCCAGGGATGAATATTGCACTGTACCGGAATCACTTCCGCAGCTTTCCAACTCTTCTCGACCGGCTGTGCTCCCGGCGGCTGAGACTGATTCCACGGAATATTGCCGGTCATTGGGTTGGGCAGCGGGTGGATATTATGAGTGGTTTGATCGCTGGTGGTCACTTTGAAAGTCTGGCCCGTATCGAGGGCCAAAACGTGCGGAGTGTACATACAGTTCTTCTGATTGAATACCGGGACCGTCGTTGATGTCTGGGCGTGCTGCTCCAACCGTCGATGTAGATGCTCACATTTGCCAGTTCTCCGTTGGCGCCAACCACATATGTTTCGAGGTGCGCGGGATCGCTGGCGTGGGCCTTGGAGCAGTAAGGGTCTTTCGA
>CAWIRY010000186.1:0-74985 GCA_963838485.1 uncultured delta proteobacterium
AAAATCTATTTTTTGCATAAAAAAACCCACCCAAAAGGGCAACTATTTGGTATAACAAGAGAACGGGAAACAACACTCTTGAAGACCCAGTAACCCAATGGGTGGGAGGAAAGATGAATCATACTACGGATGGAAAGAAAAGCAACCCCAAAATCGATCAGGTAGAAGTAACGGATAACGTGTTGACGAGTCGAGCGGGATTGACGTTGTTTGTTCGTTATTTGAGAAACATCGGCCTGTTTCCATACCTGGAGGAGTTTTTTGGCCCGGTGCGCAAGAGTGGTAAAGGGCAAGCCATTACAGAGATATTTAAGCAATTGTTCTGTTTTTTGTTGGATGGGACCAGTCGGCATTTGGTTTATTTTGATACGCTCAAAAAAGACGAGGGCTATGCCCAGACCATTGAGACCGATAGCTCCCAAATGCTTTCTTCGCATGCGATCAAGCGATTTTATCAATCCCTTTTGTTTCACTGGACCCATTTATTTCGCCAAGTGTTGCTGAGACTTTTTGGATGGCGGCTTCAAATAGCAAAACCCGCGGTGATCATCCTGGGTATCGATACGATGGTCATGGACAATGATGAGGCTACGATCCGGGAAGGAGTCAAACCGACCTATAAGAAAGAAAAAGGATTCCAACCGCTTCAGATGACTTGGAGTCGATTTATCGTCGATGCTCTTTTCCGTAGCGGGGATAAGCACTCCAATCACGGAACGGATGTCGAGAAGATGGTCCGTCGCATGGTGACCTTTATCCGGAAAAAATATAGACCGGAGGTGCCGATTATCATTCGATTGGACAGTGGTTTTTTTGATCAGAAGATCTTCAAAGTTTTTGAAACGCTGAAGGGGGGATATATTTGTGGAGGAAAGCTTTACGAAGATATCAAGAACCGGGTAGCCCAGATAGACCATTCGACTTGGGGTTCCTATAAAAATGGAGAACAAGTCTGGGAGTATGTGGAGTTTGTGGACCAGCGGGATAGTTGGGATCGGGGCCGAAGAGCGATTTTTTGCCGTCCCCTGTACAAAGACAGGCAGATGCTTCTGAACTTTGCCCGTCCGGATACCATCATCTACACCAATCTGGGTGGAGAGATAGAACTGGATAAGGAGCTGGTTGAGGCTGGAATGAGCACCCTGTTGACCTCGGGAGGAATTGTAGAGTCGTATCATGATCGAGGGGGAGACGAGTTGGTTAACCGGGCCTTGAAAGATTTTGGCAGCCAACAGCTTCCGTTTAAACGATTTCACCAAAATGCGGCCTTTTATTTTACCCTGCTGATAGGTTTTTTTATTTATGAGGCTTTTAAAGAAGATGTTTGTGCGCCGGTAGTCGCAGTGAGCAGCTACGCTACCACCTTGAGACGAAAAATTCTTGATGTGGCTGGAAAGATTATTCACCATGCTGATAGAATTACCCTTAAAATTACCCGAGCAGCCTGGCAGGCCCTTAATTTTTATCATTTATGGATAAAAAGTGAAAATCCCATACCTATTGGACAGACCTAAGAAATCCGTCGGCTGATTATTATGTCATAGAATATCGATGGTGCGGTGTGCCCAAAAATACCCTCAGATGCTTTTGGGTCTCCCTTTAATCACATCTTTCCTGTTTATTTTTAAAAAATAAGCTCCGGCATAGAAAATTATGGTCTTTGGGTTGTAAATATTTTCAGAAAAATGAGTCGTATTATTTCCAATCTAAAAAATCGCTCAATTTAGGTAAGGGTTTTTCCTGACCGCTAATCGCTGAAGGCTGAAAGCTGCTTTCAGGCATAGGTCACCACAAAGGAAGGCTCATCCACCTTTTCTTCAAAGAGGATCTCGATTTCATAGACTCCGTGGTCCAAGGTAGCCCGCATATTGTAGCCTAATTTTTTTAAAAGATGGACGGTCTTGGGGTTGTCCGAATCCACATAGGCGGTAATCCCCTTAAACCCTTTGCCTTTGGCTATTTCACAAATAGTTTCCAGTATGGTCTTGCCGATTCCCATTCGCCGGTAGTTTTCGGCCACGGCTACATCTACTTCCACCAGGTCTTTTCCCGGCTCCCCGATATAACGGGCCATGGCGATCATTTTTTCAAAGCCTACTTCCCCGGTCAGGCACAAGAGAGTCATCCGAAGGTGATAATCGATATAGGCCATGGCGGCCATTTCTTCCCGGGGAAAGGCCTTCATGGAGCGAAGAAACCGATAATAAACATCCCGATCGCTGAGACTGTAAAAAAATTCCTGGATGATTCGGACATCGGTCGGCTTGGCCGGACGGAATAGCAGGACTTGGCCGTCAAAGACGACTTCTTTTTCCAATTCCTGGGGATAAATGGCCCGGGTCAGGAAGGTAATCGGTTCTCCGTGAGACAGCAGGCCCTGGTCTCGGGCCCGATTCAAGAATTCCTGGCGAAACTTGGGATGGGCGATCTCGATCAAGGCCAAGGCCCGGTCCTTTAAAGATTTGGCATGTAAGTTCACCGAGCCGAATTCCGTCACCACGTAACCGGCAGCCGCCCGGCTGGCGACCAACCCCGAACCGGCAGGGAGGGCCGGGACAACACAGGAACATTGCCCGTCAGGGGCCATGGAATGAAGGGCGATGATAAATTTTCCTTTTTTCGCCCGCGAGGTGCCGCGCATAAAATCAATCAATCCTCCGATCCCGGAATAGACCTTGTCCGGATGTGCCGAGGTACAGACCAGCCCGGTGAAATCCACTTGCAAGGCCTCATGAATGGTCGTCATTTTTTGATGCCGGCTGATGACCATGGGATCATTGGTATAGGCCACGGGATGGAATTCCACAAAGGGATTGAGATGGACAAAATCAAAAAGGTCTTTTGTACCCAGACAATAGGAGGCGATTACTTTTTTTCGGTTGATCTCTTTTTCCCGATTGGTGACCGCCCCGGAACGGATCAGGTCCAGATAGCCGTCAGTCAGCATGTCGGTATGGACCCCCAGATCCTTTTTATCCTTAAGGCATTGTAAGGTCGCGGCCGGGAGGTGACCTAATCCGGTATGGATGGTCGAACCGTCTTCTATCAGCCGGGCGATGTTCCGCCCTATGGCCAACTCAGTTTCGGTCAACAGAGGTCTGGCCACCTCCAGGAGGGGTTCCTCATGTTCGATTAGGGCATCTACGTCATCAATATGGATAAAACTATCTCCCAGCGTGATCGGCATGGCCGGGTTGATTTGGGCGATGACCGTTCCGGCCGCCTCGATGGCCTCTTTAGCCACGTCGACGGCGATCCCTAAACTCATGTAACCATTTTTATCCGGGGGAGAAACTTGGATGAGGGCCGAGTCGATTTCCAGACGCCGGTCATTAAACAGGCGGGGAATATCGGAGATAAAGATGGGGGTATATTCCGCCCGGCCCGCCCAGACCGCCTCCCGGGCCCCCCGACTGGCCATAAAAAAGGTTTGAATCCGAAAATGTCCTCCCAGAGTCGAAGCGGTGTAGCCCGGGTCCCGCACCGAAAGGACATGGAGGATTTCCACGTCAAACAGGCGGTCGGCCCGGGCAACCAGGTTTTTAACCAGGAATTGCGGCTCGCCGCAACCGCAGCCGATAAAGACGCGACTCCCTTTTTTTATCCGCTGGAGGGCTTCGTCTACTGTAGTCTGCTTTTTTGATTCCATATTAAATTCTTTTATTGATTCTGATAGTCCTGTCTGAGAAGAATAATTCCTTTTTAAAAATACATTAAACCCGAAAAAAGCTCAATTGATTTTTACTTCGACAAAAGGTTGACCTTGATCGTTGTTTGCCTTATAAGCTATCCTGTTATCCAGGACCAATTGAACCAGGCTTAATACGAAAAATAGCCCAAAGCTCTTTGGTCTCTGGCCCGCTTTGCCCGAGAAAATAACCTTTGTCCACCCCCACCCCTTCCCTCCCCCCTCCGAGGGGGAGGGTGAGGGAGGGGGGAAATTTTTCATGTTTTGTGGTGACCTCTGAGGCATGAGGGCTTAGTTTCGGGTTAAGAATTTTGGATTTCTAATTTAAGGAGACTTGTTATGGCGGAACCGCATGTGCTTTATGAAGTTGAAAGAGCCGTGGCCGTTATTTCCTTTAACAGGCCGAAACAACAAAATGCCTTTAGTGCGGAGATGATCAAACTTTTGTATCGATTTTTTGATGAGGCCCGGCAAGATGATGCGGTTAAAGGCATCATCCTGACCGGCAGAGGGGATGCCTTCTGCGCCGGCGGAGATGTACGGGCCATGGCCGAAGGAAAGCTCCGGGCCTGGGATATGAAAAAATTTCTCTGGGAAGGGGTCCACCGGATTGTTTTACTCATCGAAGATCTGGATAAACCGATTATTGCCGCCATCAATGGGGCGGCCATCGGGGCCGGGATGGGCCTGGCCTTGATGTCCGACTTGCGGATCTGCTCCGAGCGGGCGCGTTTTGCCGAATCCTTTGTCAAACTGGGCTTGGTGGCCGGGGATGGAGATGCCTATTTCCTGCCTCGAATTGTGGGGATTGGAAAGGCCCTGGAGTTATTGCTCACGGGAGATCTAATCACCGCCGAACAAGCCCTTCAGTTAGGCATCGTCAACAAATTGGTCCCTCACGGGCAAGTGATGACGGCCTCCTTGGCCATGATGGAAAGGATTATCAGCAACCCACCCCTGGCCGTCCGGATGATGAAGCGGGCCATCTATCAGGCCCAGACCAGCACCTTAAGAAGCCATTTGGATTACATCTCTTCGCAGATCTCTCTCTTGACGGAAACTGAGGACCACCTGGAGGTGGCCCGGGCTTTTATGGAAAAAAGAAAAGCGGTTTTTAGGGGCCGATAAATTGAATTGTATTTTTTAAAGAGATATGATTTTCACCGTCAAAACAGGAAAATTCTTTGATACGGAAAGGGACCTGACGGCCCCGGAGCGTCATATTCTCCAAAAGCTCTTGATCTGGGAGGCTATGGCTTCCAGCCTGGAGACATTCCGGCAGAAGAAGCAACAGGCCTTCCAGAAAGGATGGAATCAATCCGGCCCAATCCAGGAAAGCGAAGTTATGAAGACCATCGTGGCCGTCCTGGAAGAAAAAGTCGTCCTTCGTTTGTCTGCCACTCCATTTCCGAAGTCCACTCCATAAGGGGTGCTTGCCCCCCCTCACTTTTAGATAACTATTGAACGAAACCCTCTTTTCAATTCTTTTTCCTCATATTTTTTGCCATTTAAATTAAAAAAAGGATATAATTTTAATAAAGCTGTATCACTTAAAAATTTCAACCTTGTTTTGGTGGACTTTCTTCGGAGAATTTAACTGACTGAAGAGGAGGATAAGATGGTGGGAGATCAGGGCATCCAATGGGAAATCGAGGCCTTTAAAATCGGCAATAAGATCAAGGAGCTTCGGGGGAAGAACCGATACACCTTACAGGATCTGTCGGCCAAGACGGGTTTGTCCAAAGAATTTCTGGCTGAGATTGAAAATGCCGAAGTCGTCCCGCCCATCGCCAATTTATTGAAACTCTCCAAGGCCTTAAATGTCGGCATGTCTTATTTCTTTCAGGACCGGGCCGGCGAAGAAAAGATCGCCATTACCCGCCGCCAAGAAAGGGTCCGATTAAAGGGACTGCCGTCTCATTTGAAGGGAGAAGTGGATTATATCTACGAGGCCCTGGAGGAGAAAAAAACCAATAAACACATGGAACCCTTTCTGGTGGAATTTCCCATCTTGGACACCAGTGAACTGGTCTTCGTCAGCCATGAAGGCGAAGAGTTCCTCCATTTATTGGAGGGAAAATTGGAATTTCGCACCGTGGACCGGGTAGAAGTTTTGGAACCCGGAGACAGTATCTACTTTGAATCGGATATCAGTCATGGCTTGCGGTGCTTGAGCGAGACGCCGGCCAAGGCTATTGTCGTGGTCTGGAGCAAACCATAGAAGGTCCTCTTTTTAAACAGGACAAACAGGATTTTTAGGATATTTTTGCCTTTTCGGAAGAAAGACAATAAAACGATTCGCCGATAGCGAAGCAATGGGCCTCTCTTCCATGAGGAGGAAAAAGGGCAATGTTGGAGATTCGCTTTCATGGCCGCGGCGGTCAAGGGACGGTGGTGGCCACCGTCCTGCTGGCCAAGGCCTTTTTTCAAACCGGTTATTATGTCCAAAGTTTTCCGGTCTTCGGGGTGGAACGAAGAGGGGCACCGGTCGAGGCCTATTTGCGCCTGGATGAAAAAGAAATCTGGGTCAGGTCCAATGTCTATACCCCGGATCATGTGGTGGTCTTGGATCATACCCTTTTACAAAATGTGGATGTGCTCCAGGGACTGAAACCTGGCGGATGGATTTTGATCAACGCCCCTGCCCCGCCCCCTGATCTCGGACGTTTTTCGGGATTTCACCTGGCCTTTGTGGATGCCACCCGCATCGCCCTCCACCATCAGTTGGGTACCCGAACTCATCCTATCGCCAACACCGCCGTCTTGGGGGCCTTCGCCCGGGTGCTGGGAATGCCTCCGCTGGAGGCCATTGTCCGGGCCATCGAAGAAGAAGTGCCGCGGAAAATTGAAGAGAACGTCCATGCGGCCGAAGAGGCCTACGAAAGGGTGCAGACCGCAAGTGGAGAGAAACCATGACTGCCGAAACCAACCATTCCAAGCCAGTTTCTTTATTCATCCCCCAATCCTATCTTTCCACTGAAGGCAACAAGACGGGTTCCTGGCGCTTTCTCAGACCCCGTTATGATGAAAAAACCGCCCCCTGCGGTGCCGCCTGTCCGGCCGGGGAAGATATCGGTCGCATCGAGATGCTCACCAGTCAGGGTCAGCTTAAAGAAGCCTGGGAAACGATTCTCCTGGAAAACCCTTTTCCGGGCGTCTGCGGACGGGTCTGTTATCATCCCTGTGAAACGGTTTGTAACCGGGGACCTTTTGATGAAACCGTGGCTATTTCCGTCATCGAGCGCTTCCTGCCGGAAAATGCCGCCCGTTATAGTTTAAAGCCGACATGGCCACGAGAGGCTTCCAAAAAACAAAAGATCGCCGTCGTGGGCGCGGGTCCCAGCGGTCTGGCCGCTGCCTATTTTCTGACCTTACTGGGGTACTCCTGTGATGTCTTTGAGGCCATGCCCGAACCCGGAGGGGTGCTCCGCTGGGGGATTCCCAATTATCGTCTTCCCCTCCTCCCCTTACGCCGGGAAATAGAGCAGATCATTCGGGTCGGGTTTGCCGTTCATTTGGGAAAGTCTCTGCCCCCGGGATTTCTGGAAGAAGCCCGGGGTCGATATGATGCGGTCTTTATAGGCTGCGGCCTTTCCCGTACCCCGAATCTGTCCATCCCCGGAGAAGACCTGGCAGGCGTGGAAGAAGGGTTGTCTTTCCTCAAGAAGGTCAATCAGGAAAATATTCCAGCCCTGGAGGGGCAAGTGGCTGTCCTGGGGGGCGGCAATACGGCCATCGATGTGGCCCGCTCGGTGATGCGGCTCGGGGGAAAGGCGGTCATTCTTTATCGCCGTCGGCGCCAGGATATGCCGGCCTTTGAAGAGGAAATTCAGATGGCCCTGGAGGAGGGTGTGGAATTACGGGAACTGTCGGCCCCGGTCCGCATCGACCCGGACGGTGAGGATTTTCTGCTCACCTGGCAGCAAATGCAGGTGGTTGATATGGATCCCCGGGGACGGGCCAGGGTCGCACCTGTTTCGCAAAAAACCGAATCCCTCCGATGCACCCGGATCTTCAAGGCCGTCGGTCTTACGGCCTCGGAAGGATGGACTAATCCGCCAGTGCAGGGCCAGGACGTTTTATCCCTGACCAATACCGTCCTGGTAACACAGCCAAATGACGTGGTGAGGGTTTACGGCGGGGACCTGGCCGCGGCTATCAAGAGTGTGGTTCACGCCGTTGCCTCGGGCAAGGAAGCGGCCTTGGCCTTGGATATCCTTTTTCAAAAAGGGGGCCGGGCCGTCGAGTCCGAACTCAAGGCCTGTCAAGTGGGTAACGGTCCTTCCCTTTCTTTTGAAATAGTTCTAAAAGGACCCCGGTGCCGGCGGAGCCCCCATGTGGTTCACTATGAGGAAATCAATACCGACCATTTCCAGTTCAGTCCCCGGATTGTCAAGCCCCGGCTGCTGAAAGAAGAACGGGTCCGGTCTTTTGCCGAAATCGACCTCAATATTTCAGCTAACCTGGCCATGGGCGAGGCGAAACGGTGTTTTAATTGCGGGCTGTGCAACCAGTGCGACAACTGTCGCCTGTTTTGTCCGGACTTGTCGGTCATCCGGGAAGACACCCCCCAGGGACGCCGGATCGATTACGATTACTGTAAAGGCTGCGGCATCTGCGTGGTGGAATGTCCGCGCAATGCCATGGTACTGGAGGAAGAAATATGATCGTCGAAGTATGTTATTAAGTTATCGTTGTATTACAGCGACACTTTTTTCGTCATTCCCGAATGTCTTTATCGGGAATCCAGATTTTTCAAAAAAATAAGAGAATCAACTTCCCTGGATTCCGGCTTAAAGCATGCCGGAATGACGGATAAAGAAACGCGTTGGTAAAAAAATTCGCGTAGTATTAGCCCAATAACCTAATGATCGATAACTCAGAGACAAAAAGGTCCAATTTGTACGGGGTAGACTAAAGGAAAAATAATGAAAAAGGTCTTGGAAGGAAGCCAGGCCGTTGCCGAGGCGGTGCGTTCGGCCCGGGTTGAGGTGATTTCAGCCTATCCCATAACACCTCAAACCCATATCGTCGAAAGGCTTTCGGATTTCTGTGCCGACGGCTCGCTCAAAGCCCGATTTTTGCGGGTGGAGAGCGAGCATTCCGCCCTGGCGGCCCTGATCGGGGCCGCCAGCACCGGGGCCCGTACCTTTACGGCCACCTCTTCCCAGGGGCTGGCCCTGATGCACGAATTACTGCACTGGGCCGCGGCGGCCAGACTGCCCATCGTCATGGCCGAGGTCAATCGGGCCCTGGCCCCGGGTTGGAACATCTGGGCCGATCAGACCGACAGCCTGGCCCAGAGGGACACCGGTTGGATGCAACTGTACTGTGAAACCGGGCAGGAGGTCCTGGATACCACCTTGCAGGCTTATTGCTTAGCCGAATCGGTCAATCTTCCGGTCATGGTCATCCTGGACGCCTTTTTTCTTTCCCATACCTATGAACCGGTGGATGTGCCGGACCAGGAAGCGGTGGACCGGTTTCTTCCTCCCTTTCAGCCCAAGTTTCAATTAGACACCCAAAACCCTTGTGCCCTCGGACAAATGGCCCCGCCGGCCGTTTACATGGAAATGCGCCACAGCCTCCAGATGGCCATGGAAGAAACCCTGGGCCGATTTTCTGAAATGGAAAATAGTTTTGAAAAAATCTTCGGCCGCAGGTATGGGCCCGTGGAACCGATGGAATGTGAGGATGCCGAAATCATCCTGGTCACTTCGGGAACCATAACCAGTACGGGCCGGCAGTTTCTTCAGGATCGACGCCTCCAAGGTGAAAAAGCAGGCCTGCTCAAGGTAAAGATGTTTCGGCCTTTCCCCTATGAATTAATCCGACGGCATCTTGGGGCGGCTAAAAAGGTCGCTGTCATCGACCGGAATTTTTCTTTTGGGGCCAGCGGCATTTTTGCCCAGGAAATACGGGCCGCTCTTTGTAGTCTCCCCCAACGGCCTATAGTCTTTGGGTATATTGCCGGCCTTGGGGGGCGGGATGTGACCCTGAGCACCCTGGAAGAAATTTACCGAAACACAAAAGAAGAGGATTCCCCCTCTCAGGAAAGCCTTTGGGTGGGGCTTCACGAGGTGAGTCATGACAATGGACCTTCCTGATCTTGAAACCATGTCCTCCGGACATGTGGGCTGCCCCGGCTGCGGGGCGGCCATAGCCATGAAATTTGTTTTAAAGGCCCTGGGCGAAAAGACCATGATGGTCCTGCCGGCTTGCTGCTGGTCCATCATTGCCGGGGCCTATCCGCAATCGTCCTTACGAATTCCGCTGATCCACAGCGCCTTTGAAACCGGAGGCGCCGTGGCCAGCGGTGTGCGAGCGGCCTTGGATATGAAAGGCGATACGGAGACAACCGTCCTGACCTGGGCCGGAGACGGCGGGACCTTTGACATCGGCTTTCAGGCCCTGAGCGGCGCCGTAGAGCGGAATGAAGATTTCATCTATGTCTGTTATGACAACGAGGCCTATATGAATACCGGGGTCCAGCGGAGCTCTTCAACCCCTTACGGGGCCTGGACCACCACCACTCCGGGTTCGGATTGGAAAAAGATGCGCAAGAAAAATATCGTCGAGGCCCTGGTGGCCCACCGTATTCCTTATGCCGCCACGGCCAGCATCGCCTTTCCAGAAGACCTGGTCTACAAAGTGAAAAAGGCCAAATGGATCAAGGGTTCCCGGTTTCTGCACATCTTTTCCAGTTGCCCCACGGGCTGGGGGCTCCCTTCGGAGTTGTCGGTCAAGATCGCCCGAATGGCCGTCCAAACCAATATATTCCCCCTCTATGAAGTGGAAGACGGCCTTCGCTATACGATCAACTATATGTCCAAAGGCTATCTGGTCCGGGAGTACTTCAAACTCCAGGGCCGGTTCAAGCACCTGACCGAGGAGGACCTGGATCAGATCCAGGAAATGGTCAACGAGGACTGGGAGCTTTTGTTGCGTAAAGCCGGCCTATTTCAGACTTGATCCCTTAGATGGGAATAAACGAAAGATAGAGGGAACACAAGATAGTGAGGCGCCCTTGTTAAAGGCAAAGCGTAGCCTCCGCATCGGGCATGGCCTGCCCATATTCATCATGGCAATGATTTTTCCCATGATGTTCGGGCCATTGGCGGCCTGGGCCGGCCCTCCTTTCTTTACGGATGATCCGGAGCCTGTCGACTATAAGCATGGGGAATTTTATGTGGCCTCCCAATATATACACGCCCGTGATGGAAAAGCAGCTACCTTGCCGCACTTTGAATTTAATTATGGGCCTCTTCCTAATGTAATGCTCCATGTGATCACTCCTTTTCAGTATGTAAAACCAGAGGGTGAATCCTCTCAATACGGTTATGGCGATACCGAATTCGGCATCAAACTCCGTTTCATCCAGGAAACCGAATATATCCCTATGGTGGGCACCTTTGCTTTAACAGAATTCCCCACTGGCGACAGCGATAAGGGATTGGGGAACGGCCAGGCCCAGTACTTTCTACCCCTCTGGTTTCAAAAGAGTTGGGGGCCCTGGACCACTTATGGGGGAGGCGGGTATTGGATTAATCAAGGAGAGGGGAATAAGAACTGGTGGTTTACCGGTTGGCTGTTGCAACGGGAGATTACCAAACAACTCACTTTGGGGGGCGAGATCTTCCACAGAACGATCAGCCATGAAGGCGGTGAAGAAAGTACCGGATTTCAACTGGGGGCCATCATAAATCTTACTGAAAATCATCATATCTTGATGTCCGCCGGCCGGGACTTTGACGGTCCCAACCTTTTCACCGCTTATTTGGCCTATCAATTTACCTTTGGTTTTGGATCGAAGGAACAAAAAACCAGCTTCAATTTTAGATCAAACAATCGGTTTTAATGAAAAAAGTTGATCCAAAGAGGCTTTTTTTAAGGTCATTGCAGACTTGGCTGTTAGAGGAATGAATATCGTATATCCCCAACAGCTTCTATCCATATAAGAGCAATAATAGCATTAAACTCAGGTAAAATTGCGATCGGCGGGAGAGAAAGAATTCCGAACAACCGCAAATCCTGGATCCGGTTTTGGTTCCTGGTCTGGCCATCGTGACGATGACTCGCCTAAGGTCATCAGAAATGGGGGGTGACATGAACGCTTCGAACCAGAACGGGTATCTTGTTTCCAAAGGCTATGCCTGGTATGTTTTTTCTATCCTTTTTATGCTCCAACTCTTTGACTTCATGGACCGGACCGTCATCGCCTCCTTGTATCCCTATCTAAAAAAAGCCTGGGCTCTTTCCGATGCGCAATGCGGCGCCCTGTCGGCCACGGTGAGCTGGTCCATTACCGTTTTCGCCGTCCCGGCTGCCGTTCTGGCTGACCGATGGAGCCGGAGAAAAACCGTGGGGCTCATGGCGACCATTTGGAGCCTGGCCACATTGGCCTGCGCCTTCACCAAAAATTACAGCCAACTGATTGTCGCCCGGACCGCCATCGGCACGGGAGAGGCAGGCTACGTCCCTGCGGGAAATGCCATCATTTCGGCCTTGTTCCCGCCCCGGCTGAGGGCCACTCTGATCGGTCTGTTCATGGGGGCCGTCGCCATCGGGTCTGCTGCCGGGGTGGTTGTAGGGGGCTTTATTGCAGTACACTACGGGTGGCGTCACGCCTTCGGCATCGTCGGAATACCCGGCCTCTTCTTCGCTATTCTGTTCTTTTTTACCCGGGACTACCGGACTGTGGACCTGACTGTTAGAAAGACCAAAAACGATGGGTCCATTACCCACCTTAAGATGCTCCGCCAAGAAATTTGGAAAAACGTCATCGGCAAACCCAGTCTGTTAGCCATTTATTTCGGTCAGGCGGCCGGGTTCGTCTTTCTGGGAGCCATTGGGTCCTGGCTGCCCAGCTACTTTATTCGAATTCACCATCTCCCGCCGGACCGAGCTTCCGCGGAGGCCGGGCTCATTCTGGTTCTGGTCATTATCGGCAATTATTTCGGAGGAATGATCGCCGACTGGATAGTGGCCCGGGGGAAGATCAACGCCAGACCCCTGGTAGCCGCCTGTCTCCAGTTAGCCAACTTTCTGGTCTTTTTTTCCGCCTTTGCCCTGGTCCGCGGCCCGGCCCAGTTCCTTTTGTTCTTGCTGGGCGGGGTGATTATGGGCAGTTACAACGGTCCGATCTATTCGGCCGTTACCGAAGAGGTCCACGTCGGACTGCGTTCCACAGCCATCTCGGTCATGACCCTGTTTCAGAACGTGTTGGGATTTGCCATGGGGCCTATCCTGGCCGGCCTGATCTCAGACCGATATGGTCTGGAGCCGGCCATGATCGTCATTGCCTGCGCACCGGCCTTGTCCGGAATCCTGTATTTCGTCGCCGCATCGTTCTATACCCGGGATGCGGCCGATGTGGAAAAGGTGGAAATACACATGGAGAATTAACCCTATTGCTTTATTATTAACCGTCTCATTCTATAGCTACTCGGTGGGGTAGCATTTTCTTCCGCCGGGGTGCCCCCAAGGGGCATGAGGGCTTAGTACGAAAATAGGGTTCGAGGATTCCAGGATTCGAGGGTTCAAGGGTTTTAACTTCCACGCCTTTCACTTGAATCCCTGACCCCTCGGCCCCTTGAACCCTTTTTCATTTTTCGTTGTGCCCGCTCCGAGCGGGGCATGTGAATTAATATGTATTGACTTTCATATCCAAAGGAGAGCGCTTATGAGCAAAATCAAGAATGTGGTCATGTTGATGACCGATAGCTGGCAGTATAACTATACCGGCTGCTATGGAAACGATTGGATCAGGACGCCGAACGTCGATGCCCTGGCCCGGGAGGGCACCGTGTTTGAAAATGCCTATGCGGAAGGGTTGCAGACCATCCCGGTCCGACGATCCCTGGCCACCGGCCGCTTCACCCTGCCCTTCGCCGGTTGGGTCAATCTGACCCCCCAGGAGACGTCCGTGGCCGACATCTGCTATCGCAACCACGTCCAATCCGCCCTCATTGCCGATTGTCCCATGCTGCATCTGGAAAAGTACGTCTACTCCCGCGGCTTCGATTACGTCCACTTCATCCGCGGACAGGAAGGGGACCATTTCTACGGCAATGACCCCATCCGTCACGTCGATCCTCTGGACTTCCATAAACCGGTCTGCGATCTCGGCGCCACGACGGAAAGTGCCATCAGCCAGCTGACCCTCAAGGAACTGAAGGGTTACCTGGCCCAACGACAGTTCTGGAAGACCGACAGGGACCAGCACGGGGCCCATACCTGCCGGGCGACCATCGATTATCTCGAGAGGGTCGTGGACAGGAGTAAACCATTTTTCCTCTGGGTGGATTTCTTCGATCCCCACGAGCCCTGGGACCCGCCGTCCGTCTACGATAGAGATCAAAAATGTCCCTATAACCCGGATTATAAGGGCAAGAACCTGATTCTGCCCGTGCCCACGCCGTTGCACGAGGGCACGTACACCGAGGAGGAACTACATCACATCCGCATGCTTTTCGCCGAGAAAACCACCATGACCGACAAGTGGATCGGGGTGCTGCTCAACCGGATGAGGGAACTCGGATTGTTCGATAACACGATGATCATCTGGCTGTCCGACCACGGCGAACCCTTGGGTCACAAGGAGCACGGCCACGGGATCATGCGCAAATGCCGGCCCTGGCCTTACGAGGAACTGGTCCACGTGCCTATGGTCATCCGTCATCCCGACATCGAACCGCAACGGATCTCCTCCTTCATTCAGAACACCGACCTGACGTCGACGATTCTGGACTTCCTGGGCGTCAAGGACCCAGTGGCGGAAAAGGAGATGCAGGGCCGGAGCCTGCTGCCCCTCATAAACGGGGACGTCAAGAGGGTTCGGGACTTCGCTATCGCCGGCTACCACAACCTTTCCTGGAGCCTCTATACCGAGGATTGGTCTTACATTCACTGGCTCCATGAAGGGGAGTACAAGAACAGCCCTGAAGCGGCGATCGGGTTCTATGGGGATCTGATCAAGCAGATGGTTCCCGATATCTACCAACTGGGGCTAAAGCTGAGTCAGGAAGACCACATCTGGTCGTGCACGCCGGGCGCCAGGGCGGAGACGCCGACCGGTGACGAACTCTATTATCGAAAGAAAGACCCCTTCCAGTTGGAAAATGTGATCGGCGATGAGGGAAAAGTCGCCAACGATCTCTGGTTGCAACTTCGGGACACCCTGTTGGGGCTGAAGGTCAGTTAACCAATAACGAATACCTCCGTTTTTAGGTTATAGAAAGGAAAGAATCATGGCCAACCGGGCATACGACCAACCAGCCTTGACGATCCCCGCAGAACTTACCGCGCATTCTCGAAAGATGGAGCAAAAAGTTTATCGGGTCACCGGGAATTATTATCTGGCGTTAGGATACGGCCTCGGCAGCACCCATATGATCGTGGGGGACAAGGGCGTCATCCTGATCGACCCGATCGAATGCGTTGAGAAATGCCGCGAGATCAACAGGGCCTTTCGGGAAATTACCGATAAGCCCGTTAAGGCCGTCATTTACACCCACATGCACGTCGATCACTTCTGGGGCGTCAAGGGCTTTGTTTCGGAGGAGGAAGTCCTCTCAGGACGATGTGCCGTCATCGCCCATGAAACCATGGTCCAAAATTTCGTCTTGAGCGCTGCCAACGGTCCCGGAATATACAATATGGTCCGAAGCGACTATTCCTTCGGCAACTATCTGGAACTCGGGCCTGAAGGTCGGGTCAACAACGGCATCGGTCCGGACGTACTGGTAAAGAAAACGTCTTTTATTCCGCCCACCATGACCGTCAAGGACCAGTTGGACCTGGAAATCGCCGGAGTGAACATGCACATCTTCTGGGTCCCCAGTGAATGCGATGATGAAATTGCGGTCTGGTTCCCGGATATGAAGGTGCTCTGCAGTGCGGAGGTCATTCAGGGAGAGGCCTTCCCGAACCTGCACACCTTGCGCGGGACCCGGTACCGGGACCCCAGGCAGTGGTACAAGAGCATTGACCTTCTGCGCCGGTTTGACGCCGAATACCTGGCCCCTTCCCACGGACGACCCGTCTATGGCCGGGAAAACATCGCCGATGTTCTAAGGGCCTACCGGGATGCCATCCAGTTCGTGCACAACCAGACCATCCGTCTGATGAACGAAGGGTACACGGCCGACGAACTGGTCGGCCTCATCCGGCTTCCGGATCATCTGGCCCGGCACCCCTGGCTGGGCGAGTTCTACGGCACGGTCAAGCACGCGGTCCGGGAAATTTATCAAGGGGAGATCGGTTGGTTTAGTGGTGACCCCACCACGCTGGACCCTATACCCCCCCTGGAGTCCGCCGCCCGTCATCTGAAACTTATGGGCGGCCGGGACCCTTTGGTGGCTGAAGCGAAAAAGGCCTTGGAAACCGGGGATTACCAATGGGCCGCGGAACTGACTACCTATGTTATCCGGGTGGACAAAAACGATAAGGAGGCCCGCGGCGTCAAGGCGGAAGCGCTTCGGCAACTCGGGTATCGGACGATCAATACCAACTGGAGGTGCTGGTACCTGAGCTCGGCCCGCGAACTGGAGGGGGTGGGGCTGGATTATACCGGCAGGCTTCACGGAGGGGAGATGATCCGGGCCCTTCCCGTGGCCGTCATCCTGGAAGCCATGGGCCTGCGTTTGATTCCGGAAAAGGCCCTTCCTGTTCACCTGACCGTGGGGTTCTGCTTTCCCGACCTCAAGGAGGCCTATGCTTTGGAAATTCGAATGGGCGTGGCCGAGTTCCATCAGAAATACCCGGACAAAGTGGATGCGGCTGTTACCATGGACCATACCCTGTTATTGGATATCATAACCGGCGTTACTTCGATTAAGGAAGGCCTCGAGTCCGGGGCCCTATCTTTGGATGGCGACATCAGCCACTTAGCCGGGTTCTTCGCCTGTTTTGGAAAACCGAAAAGACCCGAAGATATTCAGTTGACGCTCCGGTAATGGGTGCCCGATAGGGCCTTATTCGAAAGGTTGTATTCCGCTTGGCGCAAAAAATCAGCGGGCCGGGGAATTCGTGCGCGCTTCCTGTTAGAAACTAATCCTCCGGTAAAAGATTTTTTTTGCCCCTTCGGCGGTAATAATATACATCCCCACAATGACGGCCATCAAAGGAATAAAATACAACGGTAAGACCTCGAAGCCGAATATCTCTCCCAAAGGCGTATAGGGAATGAGCAGGGTGGCTATGGTCACCAACAAGGTGGCCAGAGTCAGGGCCTTACCCGGTTTGCTTTTAAAAAAGGGCTGGCGGGTGCGTATCACCAGCACGATTAAGGCAGCCGATATAACCGATTCGATAAACCAACCAGTTCGAAATTGAGCGGGTCGGGCCTTGAGGAGGAACAAAAGGATACCGAAGGTCAGGTAATCGAAGATCGAGCTGATCAAGCCGAAGGTAATCATAAAATTTTTAATAAACCGGATGTTCCAGCGCCTGGGTCTTTCCACCAATTCCCGGTCCACCCGATCGGTGGCAATGGTCAACTCAGGGAAATCGGTCAGCAGGTTGGTCAGCAGGATCTGCTTGGGAAGCAATGGAAGAAAGGTCAGAAAAAGGGAGGCCCCGGCCATGCTGAACATGTTGCCGAAATTGGCACTGGTAGCCATAAAGACGTACTTAAGGGTATTGGCAAAGGTGGTCCGGCCTTCACCGATGCCCTGGGCCAGGACCTTTAGATCCTTTTCCAACAAGACGATATCGGCCGCTTCTTTGGCCACGTCCACGGCCTGATCGACGGAAATGGCCACGTCGGCGGCATGAAGGGCCGAGGCGTCGTTAATCCCATCCCCCATATAGCCCACGACATTGCCTGTTTTTCTCAAGGCCAGAATAATACGTTCTTTCTGGTTGGGTTCGACCTCGGCAAATATGTCCGTCTCGTTGACTTTTTGAGACAAGGCCCGATCGCCGGTCTTTTGAAGTTCTGGGCCGGTGACTATTTTCAGATTCGAAAGCCCCATCTGTCCGCCGATGGCAGCCGCTACCAGCCGGTTATCTCCGGTAATGATCTTTAAAGAGACCCCCAGATCCTTAAGTTGATTAATGGTCTCCACAATTTCTTTTTTGGGCGGGTCAAAGAGGACCAGGAAGCCTAAAAAGATCAAGTCCCTCTCCTGGTCTCTGGTCAGGACGAGCCCAGGTTCCACCTCCCGATAGGCCACCCCGAGCATGCGGAAGCCCTGTTGGCTAAAATCTTTGAAATGGGCTTGTATCTGCTCTTGACCTTGGGTGAGGTCTGCTTGGGTTCCGTCGGCCCTTTCCACTCGGGAACAGACGGTCAGGACATTGGATAAGGCTCCTTTGGTGATCACCAGGTGCCTGTCCCCCGGGAGACCAGGATGCTCAATCGTTTGCGAATAAAATCATAGGGCACTTCGTCGAGCTTCTGATAGCCGGAGAGATCAAAGGTACGGAAGTTGCAAATGGCCTGGTCGATAGGGTTGGTAAAGCCCGACTCGTAATAAGCATTCAAATAGGCATAAAGCAGGACCTTTTCATTGTCCCGGCCTTCCCAATCCAAAGCCGAGTGGACCTTGACCGATCCTTCGGTTAAGGTTCCGGTCTTGTCGGAACACAAGACATTCATGCTACCGAAGTTTTCAATGGAGGATAAACGTTTGACAATAACCTTTTCCCGGGCCATTTTCTTGGCCCCATGGGCCAGGTTGATGCTGATGATGGCCGGTAAAAGCTGAGGAGTCAACCCGACCGCCAGGGCCAGGGAAAAAAGAAAGGATTCCAGGACCGGCCGGGCCAAGTAGACATTGATGGCAAATATGGCCATAACCAGGGTTAGGGTGACCTCCATAAGGAGATAGCCGAAATGTTTAACGCCGTGTTCGAATTCCGTCTCCGGGGCTCGGATTTTAAGCCTTTCCGAAACCTTGCCGAATTCGGTTTCTATTCCGGTGCGGACCACGAGGGCCTGGGCGTTGCCGCTGACCACATGGGTTCCCATAAAAAGGGTGTTGGTCCTTTTGGCCAGGGGGATTTCCGCGGTCAGGATCGCGGCCATTTTTTCAACCGGATAGGTTTCTCCGGTCAAAGAGGCCTCATCCACAAAGAGATCTTTGGAATCCAGAATTAATCCGTCTCCGGGTATGACATCTCCGGCATTAAGCCGGATGATATCTCCGGGAACGATCTGTTGGATGGGGATTTCCTTAGCCGTTCCCTCACGCAAGACCGTGGACTTAATCTGGATTATGGCCAATAATTTTTTGATGGCATCGGCTGCTCCCCGTTCCTGCCAAAAGCCCAATAAACCGCTGACCAGAACAATAGTCAAGATAATCAGGGCATCGATCGAATCTTGAAGAAATAGAGATAACCCGGCTGCAAAGATCAGGATAAGGATGATGGGACTTTTAAATTGACCGAGCAGAAGGGTGAAGGCACCCGATTTTTTAGGCGGCTTGAGAAGATTATAGCCATATTCCTCAAGCCTCTGTTGAGCTTCTGTTTCAGTCAACCCTTGTGGAGAGGTTTTCATCTCCTGAAATAATTGATCAGGAGGGAGACTCCAAAAGGCAAGTATTTTTTGATTCATAACAAACTCCCCCTTTAGAGTTTACAATCCGAACCTTCTGAACAGATAATATTTGGGGAAATCAATCCCGAGCGTAAAGAGTACGGAGAATCCTAGAACGGCCACGACCTGATAGGGGGTGACGGATGGGACAAAGATACCGTAGATACCCAGCAGGGCAAAGCCGATCAGGGTCGCTGCACTCAGGATAATTAATTCCCGGCTCGGGAATGAGGACCAGAAGTGTCTCCGCTCCCTTACGATCAATACCCTGAACTGACTGTTGAACACCAGGTTCAGCATGACCAGGGTGCGCAGCCTTTCCCATTCCAAATGGAAATAGTTCAAACCCATCAGGATCACCAGCAGGTCTTCCACAATCAGAAGCATGCCCGGAACGAGCGAGGCCAGAGTAATATTCTTGACATTCCACTGGTTCGGGTTGGGCGTATGCTTCACATGGTCGGTTGCCAGGGACATGGTTACGAAATCGTTGGCAAACACCAGCAGCGCCATCCCGAGGAGAGAGAGCACAATTTCATGGAGCCAGAAGAAACCCAAGGTCAGTAAACCAACAAATTCGATAACTTTGGTGACCTTGTTAAAACCCAGGTGAGCATTCGCTGATAGGTCTGCCTGCTTATGGTTATGGTATCAATGATGACACCGATACCCGGTTCGGTCAAAACCACGCTGGCAGAGGCCTTGGCCACGTCAGTGGAATTGCTCACCGCTACTCCCATCTCGGCCTGCTTCAACGCCGGCGCATCATTGACTCCGTCGCCGGTCATCCCGACCATGTGCCCCCTGGATTGCAGAAGCTTGACGATTTTATACTTGTCCTCAGGATATATCTCGGCAAACCCGTCGCTTTCTCCGACCACCTTGACCCGTTCATCTTCGCTTAAGGCCTCGATATCCGCCATCCGGATAATGTTACCGCCGATTCCTGTCTGAACGGCGATCTCTCTACCTATGGCGATATTGTCGCCGGTAAGCATCATCGGCTTTATCCCCAGTCTTCTGGCTTCCTCTATGATGCGCTTCGAATCCGGCCTGGGCGGATCAGCCAGAGGCAGCAATCCCGCCAGTTTGAGATCGTTCAGGTCATCTCCTTCCGATCGGGCCACGGCAATCGTTCTGAATCCTTTCCGGGAAAACGCTTCGATCATCCCGTCGGCCTTCTCCCGGTCCGCTTGGTTTATTCCTTGGCACAGGGATAGGACCACCTGGGCGGCGCCTTTAACGACCCTGAAGCGCTTTCCGGCCCCTTCGATAATCGCCTCCGTTCTCTTAATGGACGGATTAAAAGGGGTGTATTCGATCTGCCGGTAGCCGCTAAGATCAAATCCTTTTATTTTAGCATATTCGATTACCGCCAGGTCTATGAGGTCCATACCCTCCTCCTGAGAGGCTAAGGCGGCTAAGGCAAAAACATCCTCTTGCCTATATTCGGAGAAGGGCAGGCCGTCGATAACCGATAATCTATTTTGAGTTATCGTCCCGGTCTTGTCGAGGCAAAGGACATCAATGGATGCGGCATCCTCGATGGATGCCAGTCTGGTCACCAGCGCTCCCCTTTTGGCCAGCTCCATGGCTCCGACCGACTGGACTATGGACAGAACGGCCGGAAGGGCCACAGGGACCGCCCCCATGAGGAATATCACGGCGAAGGTCAGTATTAATAGAATACCGGCATGGATCACCAGGGCATATAGGGAGACTAAGATCGCGGCGGCTATACCCAGAACCATCATATTTTTGACTATAGCCATCATCACCTCGTCCTGATGGGATTTCGGCCTGGCTATTTTGACCAATTCGGTTGTTTTACCGAAATAGGTATTGGCTCCGGTATTGACCACCAGACCTCTGGCCTCTCCCCGCACCACTACCGAGCCGGCGTAGAGGATATCCGATGGATGGCTCTTTACAGGCAGGGATTCTCCCGTCAGGGCCGATTGATCAACGGAAAGTTCGCCACTCATCAATACCGCATCGGCCGGTACGATATCCCCAAGTCCGACAGTGATAACGTCTCCGGGCACGATCTCTTTAGCCTCTTTTATGACCCATTTCCCGTTTCGCAAAACCTTGGCCTTGATGGCCAACTTTTTCTTGAGAAGCTCGACGGCCCTTTGGGAGCCCCTTGAGTGGAGGTGACCTATGACGGCATTGACCGTCAAAAGAACAAAAATGATGATTCCTTCCAGGTCATGTTTCAGGACGAAAGAAAGCGCCATGGCCAGCTCCAGCAGCCAGGGCATTGGCCCCCAGTACCGCAGCAGGAATTCAAGAAAGGGATTCTTCTTTTTCTCTATGATTTCGTTGTATCCGAACCTCTCAAGGCGCTTTTCGACTTCGGACTCCGTGAGACCCGTTATGGAGGCCTCCAGGGACCTGAGGGTCGCCTCCATGGAGATTTTTTTATACTCCGAAGTGCTTCTGACTTTATCATCCATACAGACCTCTCTTTTATTATTACCCGTCCCTTAATCCCCAGGGGATGTAAATAGGCCGTCGGTGTTTAAGGAGTCTAATCCTCTTATTTTTTTATAGTCAACTTGGGCTTCAGGTATCTATAAAATGAATAAATAATAATTGAGAAGAGTATAACTAAAATAACAATATGCTCAATTCTAACCAGGCCCCGTCTTAAGAGTTTGAGACTATTCCCACCCCAATAGCCTGCCCCGATCATCAGGGCCATGGTGAAGATAGAAGAAACCGCATCGGTGATAAAAAATTTTAGAGTGGGCATTCTCATAATCCCTGAGACCAGAAATATTTGGGCCCTCAACCCGGCAACATGCCTTCCCAATAAAATAAGAAGGAGCCCTATCCGGTTGAATTTTTTTTCAAGAAAAGAGAGCCGTTCCGGAGAAATCCATTTATGGAATCGTCGGTGGGTAACGATCTGGCGACCATATTTTCTGCCGATAAAATGGAGGGTCAGGTCGGCGATCAAAAGCCCGGCATAGACGGTGAGCAAAGCTGGAACGGGCCTGACCACCTGGGTGGAGATCAATAGGCCGCACAGGATCAGGGTGGCATCTTCCGGAAAAGGCAGGCCCACCCCTCCCAGGATAAGAAGGATGAACATCCCCAGGTAGGGAAAATGCTCAATGTGGGTGAAGAGGGTCACCTATTGCCGTTAATCCAAGCCTTAATGGATTCAGATGTTCGAGATAATTTTATTCAGCCATTTTATCCAGACACCTTTTTTAGCAACCAGGCCATTCGTTGTCCAAGAGTTTTAACCATCTGGATCCCTTCTTCGTCTTTTTCCACTTCCCCTATGTTCCTGCCAATTCCGATACCTCTCCCCACAATGATCATTTGCCCGGCAAGAAAAAAGTGATTCATGGAATCGAGCGTGTGGATACCCCCGGTACGACGTAAGGCGACCACAGAAGCCCCCACCTTATTTCTATACAAGCCACCATTGGCCATAGAAACAAAACCAGCCCGGTCAATAAGGGCTTTCATCTCGGCCGTAACGTCGGCAAAATAGACCGGGGAACCCAGGATTATCCCATCGGCCATAATCATCTTTTCGATGCATTCATTAGCCAGGTCGTCTTTGACCGAACAGCGCCGGTCCTTATTTTCGAAACACTTATAACAGGCCATACAGCCATGGATTTTCTTCCCGGAAAACTGGACCAATTCCGTTTCCAACCCTTCTTTTTCAAGTTCGCGAAAGACATGGTTAATGAGAATGGCGGTATTGCCATCTTTCCTGGGGCTGCCATTAAAAGCTAAAACTTTCATGTTGTTTCCGTCCTTTCAGATTTATTTACAGGTTTAAACCATTACAAGTTACAACAACCTACCACTGAACTTTCTTGTTCTATTCTTTGTTGATTTCAATGATCTTATCAATTACTTCGGACAGTTTTTCTTCTGTGATGGTCCCGATTCGGTGGGATGATATTGAACCCATTATAAAATATAAATATTATCATGACAAATTATTTTCGGATCGTCTCCAAAAGAGTTGGAGAGATCTGAAGGATTCAAGGGGCAAGAGTTCGAGAGTCGATCCCGATAAGGTCAAGACTTTTCCGGAATGGACGCCGGGAAAGTCGAGAACCTGAAAAGACATCTGGATAGAAAAATCGTAGACCGGCAACAGTCCTATCGCCGTTCAGGATTGGTTTTCATTAAGTGATCGAAGAGGACTGTTGCCGGTGAAAAAACTACCTATTTCAGTTTTATGGCTGCAAAGAGTTTATTGTCTCCTCTCTGGATGAAGAGCAGGACGGTGTCCTGACCTTTGGCCTTCTCCAGCTTCCGGACAAAATCATCGGCATTTTTGACCGGTTTCCGGTTGACTTCCCGGATGACATCCCCGGACTGGAGGCCCGCCTCGGCGGCCGGGCTCTCCGGTTCGACCTGGGTCACCACCACGCCCGTTGATTCCTTCAAACCGAGTCCCTGGGCGATTTCAGGGGTAAGGTCTTGGACCGAAAGCCCCAGGGATTTATGGGAAGAAGGCGCCATGGTTTTTTCGGCCTTCTCAGTCAATTCTCCCACTATCAACGAACGGTCCATGACTTTTCCCTCTCGCCACAACTTGATGGTGACTGTTTTCCCCACCGGGGTCTCGGCCACGATCCTGGGCAGGTCTTTGGAGTCCGAAACCGTTTTGCCGTCAAATTCCAGGATAACGTCTCCCGGCGCGATGCCGGCCTTTTCCGCCGGGCTGTTCGGGCCGACCTGGGCAACCAGGGCCCCCTTATTATCCTTGAGGCCAAACGATTTGGCTAATTCCGGGGTCACCCCCTGGATATAAACGCCCAGCCAGCCTCGGGTCACATGGCCCTTGTCCTGGAGTTGAGCGGCAATCTCTTTGGCCATGTTGATCGGGATGGCAAAACCGATCCCCTGGCCTTCGGCCATAATGGCCGTGTTGATGCCCACCACTTCACCCTTCATGTTGATCAGGGGACCGCCGCTGTTGCCGGGGTTGATGGAGGCGTCCGTCTGAATAAAGTTATCATAGGGACCTTCTCCGATCACTCTTCCCTTGGCACTGACAATGCCCGCGGTCACAGTCTGTTCCAATCCGAAAGGACTCCCAATGGCCATTACCCAGTTGCCGACTTTCATTTCTTCTGAGTTCCCCAGTTTGAGGGGGTGAAGATCCGAGGCCCCATTAATCTTGAGCAGGGCCAGGTCGGTCTTGGGGTCCCGCCCCACGACCTTACCCTTATACTCCTGGCCATTGCTGAGCTTCACCTGGATCTGATCGGCCCCTTCGACCACGTGGTTGTTGGTCAGAATATACCCGTCCCGGCTGATGACAAACCCGGACCCGACACCCCGCTGTTCAAAATTTCTCGGTTGATTTCCCTGAGGGGAAGGCCCGAAAAAATTTCCGAAGGGATTCTTGTCCCCAAAAGGAAACCCGGGAAAGTTAGGGAACCCCAAGCCGACGTTTTTAACTTTCTTGACAACCTGGAGATTGACGACCCCGGGACGGACCTTTTCCGCCAGATCGCTAAAGTTGGCCGGAACCATGGGGGTCTGGGAAAGGGTGGCCCCTGACGAAACTGCTGCCTCGGAATGCTTGACGGCCATGGATACCCCAAGCCCTGCTCCCACCAGGGTCCCGATCATGATCAGGGCGACGAAAATTGTTTTGAATCGTTTTTTTGCTTCCATATCTTTCCTCCTTGTTGAGATAGTGGCTGTTAGACTGCACCCAGTCTTTTTCTATGGACTGAAAGATAAACCTGGAAACTGACTGGAAGCTGACCGGAAGATTACAAGTTGGTCATGTTCAGGAATGACAGAAATGCGCTTATGGAAAAATCAGAATTTATTCACCACAGAGCTCTGTGGTAAATAAGAGTTTCAAAGGGCTAAAATGTAACGAAAACTTTTATAATCAGGTTTGATGGTTTCATAAAAAGTCGTCGAAAGCTTATTCTCGTCATTCCGACGAAAGTCGGAATCCAGTATTTAACCACTTAAAATTCTTCTGGACCCCGGCTTTCGCCGGGGTGACGACTTTTTACCGGATTATCAAGGTTGGAGCTGTCGAGATTTGGGGAGGGTGACGATAAAAGTGCTCCCCTGATTCGGGAGACTTACGGCGGTGATGTCGCCCCCATGGGCCCGGGCAATGGCCCTGGCCAGACTTAATCCCAACCCGATGCCCTCCTGGGACCGGCTCAGGTCGCAGCGATAAAAACGTTCAAAAATGCGGGGAAGATCATTGGGGGAAATACCGATCCCGGTGTCTTTGACGGTGATTTCTATGTGTTCCTCTTTTTCTTCAAGGGAAACGGTTACGGATACCTCCTGACGGAGTATACTTGATGGCGTTATCCAAAAGATTGGAAAGCAGGCGCTGGATCATCCGGGTATCACCTTTCAGGCGGCTTCTCTCCGGCAGATCACAGCGCAAATGCACTCCATTATCTTCCGCCGTGGGCAAAAAGAGTTCACAAGCCTTTTGCAGCAGGGCGGTCAGGTTGATTTCTTCTACGGATAAAGGGCCTACCCCTGATTCGGTTTTGGAAATCAGAAGCATGGTGTTGATGATATCCAGGAGACGGTCGCATTCCTCGATGGTGCTGGCCGCCATGGTCTCATATTCGCTCAGGGACTTGGCGGTGGTGAGGGTTACTTCGGCGGTTCCGCGAATTCGGGTCAAGGGGCTTCTTAAGTCATGGGCGATGTGGTCGGTCATTTCTTTTATCTCGGTGAGAAGGTCCTGAATGCGGTCAAGCATTTGATTAAAGGTAAGGGCCAGTTGATCGATTTCGTCGCCCCGACCCTTGAGGGGGACCCGTTCTTCCAGGGTACCTGCGGATATCTTTTGAGCGGTTTGGGTCACCGCCTCCACCCCGGATACGGCCCGACGGGCCATGAACCAACCCAAACCGGCGGCCACCAGGATGAGGAAGGTCATAGTGATGATGAAAATTCCCTTAAAGGCGGCCAGAAAGCGGGAATAACTCTCCATGGCCTGGCCGACCTGCAGAATGATGGTGGGACTGATCATGGCGTAGAGGATACGGACCTTATCCGGGTGATCCGGGATGGTGATGGTCTCAAACACCGGCAGGTTGTCACGAAGCATTCCCTGGATGGCCCCTTCGGTAATATCGATATTTTTCCAATAGGACATATTGGATGAAGAAAAGACCTGGCCGTTCAGGGAGAGGAAGCGAAAGAAGACCTTTTTCACGCCGGCGGCCTGGGCCTCCACAAGGGCCGCGCTTTTAACGGCCTCAACGCCTTCGGAAGCCAGGAGGGTTGAAAAGCGATTGACTTGTCCCAAAAGATCCTGGTCGGT
Organism: uncultured delta proteobacterium; assembly: GCA_963838485.1. GTDB lineage: Bacteria > Desulfobacterota > RBG-13-43-22 > RBG-13-43-22 > RBG-13-43-22 > RBG-13-43-22. Next base: position 26,545 of record CAWIRY010000186.1, read on the forward strand.
CTGGGTTCGCATAAAGGTGGTTATGAGCATATAAAACAGGAGGAAGGCCACACAAGAGGATAGAGTGAAGATCCCGGCATACCAGAGGGTCAGCCGAAAGGCCAGGGTATGGCGCAGATTAATCGGATTCCTTAAGGACATATCCCACTCCCCGGAGGGTATGGATCAATTTTCGGGAAAAATCCCGGTCGATTTTATCCCTCAGTCGGCAGATCCGGGCCTCAACCACATTGGTCTGGGGATCGAAATTATAGTTCCAGACATGTTCCATGATCATGGTCTTGGAAACGACCCGGCCGGCATGGCGCATTAGATACTCCAGCAGGGAAAACTCGATCGGCTGTAGATCGATTTTTTTCATTCCCCGGGTGACCTCCCGGGTAAGAAGATTGACGGACAAGTCCCCTACGGTCAGACTGGTGGGTTCGGAAAGGCCGCTGGCCCTTCGAATCAGGGCCTGCACCCGGGCCAGAAGCTCGGAGAAGGCAAAGGGCTTGGTCATGTAGTCATCGCTTCCGGTCTGAAGGCCTTTGATCCGGTCGTCAATGGAACCCTTGGCACTCAGGATGATGACCGGCGTACGGATTTTTTCTTTCCGCATCGTCTCGATGAGGGACAGGCCATCCCTTTTGGGCAGCATAATATCCATGATAACCGTATCATAGGGTTCGGTTAGGGCCATATCCAGGCCTGTTTCTCCGTCAAGGGCATGATCCACGGCATAGCCGGCGGCCTTTAAGCCTTTGATAATAAAAGAGGCGATTTTAATATCATCCTCAACCACTAAAATACGCATACCAAGACCTCAAAGATACGGTTACACTTGGAATCCAAAAGTCGGAATCCGGATTCTTTGATCTTTTCGCAGGCCTCTAAGCATTCTGCAAGGCCTTGAGATAAAATTTATCAATATACTCTTTAACCATCCGGCGGGCAGAGAACCTGGGGGCGTTGGTTTTTATGGATTCTTTCATCACCCGGATCCAGCCGTGGGGCAGGCCATTATTGGACAGTTGGTAAAATAAAGGGATGATTTGTTTTTCCAACAGCTCATAGATCGCCTGGGCATCTTGGGGATCTCGGTCCCCGGCTATTTCTTTTTCACCAAAGGCCCAGCCGTTTTTCCCGGTATATCCTTCCACCCACCACCCATCCAGGATACTCAAATGAGGGACCCCGTTCAGGGCGGCCTTCATCCCGCTGGTCCCGCTGGCTTCCATGGGGGGCAGGGGATTGTTCAGCCAGACGTCGACCCCGTGTACCAGGTATTGGGCCAATTGTTCCCCGTAATCTTCGACAAAGGCGACCCGCCCTCCCATCTGGAAATCTTTGGGCGGCGTTAAACACCCGCTGCAGGACCCGTTTTCCCGGATCATCGGCCGGGTGGGCCTTGCCGGCAAAGATGATTTGTATTGGCCGCCGGGGATCATTGAGCATTTTTTTAAATCGCTCCAGGTCCTGAAAAATCAAATCGGCCCTTTTATAAGTGGTGAAACGGCGGGCAAACCCGAGGGTCAGGACCGACGGGTCCAGCAAGGTCCCTCCGCTTAAAATGGTCGAGGGGTTGACCCGGTCGGCGGCCCAGCGCTGGCGGGCCTTCTCCCGGATGATGTTGATCAATTTTAACTTCAGCCAGTAATGGGTCTTCCAAAGCTCCTCATCGGGGATGGTTTCCACCTTCTCCCAGACCAGGGGGTCATCATGGTCGGCCAGCCAGTCCGGCCCGAGATATTTATTAAAAAGGAGTTCCATCTTTGGTTCAATCCAGGTCGGGACATGAACGCCGTTGGTGACGTGATCGATCGGCACGTTCTCTTCCGGCATTTGGGGCCAAAGCCCCTTCCACATGCGCCGGGCCACTTCTCCGTGTCTTTTACTGACCCCGTTGCTAAAACCAGAGAGCCTGAGGGCCAGGGCGGTCATGTTAAACCCGGAAGTTGGATCCTCAGGATGGATCCCCAATTTGAGGAAGGCATCGTGATCAATGCCTAAGGTCGGCCAATAGGAACGGAAATATTTTTCGATCAGGGGGAAAGGAAAGATATCATGGCCGGCCGCGACCGGAGTATGGGTGGTAAAGACCGAGGTGGGCCGCACCCGTGAAATAGCTTCCTCATAAGGCATTCCCTCCTGGACCCGCTCCCTGACCCGCTCCAGGAGGGCGAAGGCGGGATGTCCCTCGTTCAAATGTAAGACCGTATGCTTAATGCCTAAAGCCGAAAGCACTTCATAGCCGCCGATGCCCAGGACGATCTCCTGGCGCAAACGCTGCTCCAGGTCGCCAATATAAAGATGGGCCGATATCCCCCGGTTCCAGGGATCATTGATCGGGATATCCGTATCCATCAGATAGAGCGAGATGCGGCCTACGGCCACTTTCCAAACGGCCACATGGATCGGGGGTTCGATAAAAGGGATCTTGACGACCATTTGGTCTCCGGCCTCACTCAAAACCCGGGTAATCGAGGCCGCATCACGATCCAGGATTTCATCCGGATTTTCCTGCCAGCCGTCCTCGCGAATCTGCTGCCGCAGATAACCCTCCGGATACATAAACCCTACGGACACCATGGGCACCCGGAGATCGCTACATTCTTTAAGATAGTCACCGGCTAAGAACCCCAAGCCTCCGGCATAAAAAGGCAGGGAATTATGCAGCCCGTATTCGGCCGAAAAATAGGCGATAAAATGGGTTTCCGCATCGGGGATCCTCTCTACAAAACAATTTTCCTTCGTCTCCTGATCCCGGCGGAATTGTTCCAGGACCGAATCATAGTGTTGAAGATATTCCGGATTATGGGCAGCTTCCTCAAGAATTTCACCGGGAAGCTCAGAAAGGACCTGGACCGGATTATGCCCGCTCTCCTTCCAGATCTGGCGATCCAACATTTTAAAGAGCATCCTGGCGGCCGGATGCCAGCTCCACCAGAGGTTGGCGGCAATTTCATTAAGACCCTTTAGCTTTTCCGGAATATGAGGGAATTGTTTTTTGCTGTCATCCATAGGGATTTGTCCTTGAAACGTGAAAATGTCCTGAAGGATTCAGGGGGTCCAGGATTCGAGGATTCAAGTGAAAGGCATGGAAGTTAAAACCCTCGAATCCTCGTCTCTTTTTTGATTATACCAGAGAAAGGGGGAAATGGCACGCTTTCTGATCGTGGCGAAGGGTTCTGCTTACAGGGGGTCTTCACCGAGGGTGATGGCTGATTACGAATTCGCCATCTTTATAAGTTTTTCCGAACAAAGGGCTCACATTGCCGGGTAAAACCGATCAGTTTTTCCAGCTTTTCTTTGGCCCGGCCCGAGTCGATGGAATCTTCCGCCCTCTTGATCCCTTCGTTAAAGGTTTTATCCAGACCCACGGCCATAAAGGCCGCGGCGGCATTCAGCAGGACCATTTCCCTCTTGGCGCTCCGTTCCCCGTGTAATAACGCCCGAATTATTCCGGCATTCTCAGCGGCGTTTCCCCCTTTGATGTCCTCGGGCATGGCCCTTTTGAAGCCCACCTCTTCAGGAGAAAAATCAAAGGTATTTACCCGGCCGTTTTTAAGATGGGAAATGTGGGTAGGGCCGCAGATGCTGATCTCATCAAAGGTCCCTTCCCCGCAGACCACAAAGGCTTCTTTGGTCCCCAGGTGTTGCAGGACCAGGGCCATTTTTTCAGTCAACTCCGGGGCATAAACCCCCAGGACATGGGCCGCGGCCCCGGCCGGATTGGTTAGGGGACCCAGGAGATTAAAGATCGTTCGAATCCCTATCTCCTGTCTGGGTTTGGCGGCATATTTCATGGCCCCGTGAAAAAGCGGGGCAAAGAGAAACCCGATGCCGATTTCCTGGATGCATCTTTCCACGTCGGTAGTGGTCAGGTTTAAATTGACCCCCAGGCTTCCCAGGACATCGGCGCTGCCGCACCTGCTGGAAACCGCCCGGTTGCCGTGCTTGGCCACCTTGACGCCAGCCCCGGCGGCCACAAAGGCCGTGGCCGTGGAGACATTGAAGGTCTTAGTGCCGTCGCCTCCGGTGCCGCAGGTATCCAGAATGGTTTCTTCTTCGATGTTGATCTCATCCCGGTCAAGGTTGATCAGGTGGTTTTTCAGATTGATCCGGATAGACTTGGCCCGCATGGCCCTGGCCGCCCCGGTGATCTCGGCCACCGTCTCCCCCTTGAATCTCAGAACCGTATGAAGGCCCCTATCTGGGCTTCGCTGGCCTGGCCGGTCATGATTTGGTCCATAATCCCTTCCATCTCTTTTTCCGTCAGATCCTTGCCGCTGACGATCCTGGTTATTGCTTCTTTGATCATTTTTTTCCTCCTTGATTTAAACCCCCAGCCGGGGGCGGCTCGGCACCATTCTTATAAAGGTGTTTGCATCTAAACGTTTTTGATCAGCTTGTTGAAAAAATATTTTTAACCTCTTGCTGATTCATCCTTGGAATAAAAAGGATGTTTTTTCATCGGCCTAAAAATAAAAAGGCCGTGAATTTTCCTTCACGGCCTTTTTTTGCGCACAAATAAAAAAAGCCGTGGAGAACCGGAGCGGTCCCCACGGCTTGATGATGAATAAATCAGGTTAGCGGTGGATAAACCCCTCCCGTGAGTTCTGCCACCACCACCAGCTATTCGATAATATGGGTCTTTGGTTCATCGTCAAAGATTCCTAAAAAAGTTGACTACTATAATACCAGACCCCTTAATCCAGGTCAACCGTTTTTTTACGGATGGTCATTTTTTTGAGATTTCCCGTAGCCCCTTTCCTTTACCTATAATTCCCAGGCGGCCCTGGCCCCCTCTTCGACGGCCTCGATGATCCGCCGGGGTCGGAGGGCGTCGCCGATCACCGCATAGGGAATCTTTAAGGCATCCAATGGGCCTTTCAGTCCGTCCCTGGCCTTCAAGCCCACGGCCAGCACCACCTGATCGATAGGAGATAAGGTCGTACCCTGCCCATCAGTCTCGATCTCTACGCTTCCCTCGCTGATCGATTTCAAGGTCGTGTTGAAAAGCAGACGACAATTCTTGTCCCGCAGACGCGTATGGAGCATGTAGCCGTGGGAGGTGATCTTCAGCACCGGTGAGCGCTTGAGCATCTCCACCAGGGTTACCTGGCTGCCTTGTTCGCTCAGGAAATCGGCCGTCTCCATGCCGATCAAGCCGCCGCCGACGACCAGGACATTCTTTCCCGGTTTAACGTGACCGCCCAGGACCTGCCAGGCATCGCAGACCTGGGCCTTATTGCTTCCCGGTATGGGAGGGATGATCTTCTCCCCGCCGGCGGCCAGGATGACAAAGCCGGGGCGATTTTCCCGGAGCAGGGATTCAGTAACGGTCGTTCCGTTTTTAATCGTGACCTTGGACTTCTTGACCTGATCGATCTGCCAGTCGATCCACTCACCGTAGATCTTCTTGTGGGGCGGTATGCGGGCAAAGCGGATCTGGCCGCCCAGATCCTTCTCCTGTTCGAAAAGGGTCACCCGGTGCCCCAGACGGGCCGCCTCATAGGCTGCTGTCAAACCTCCGGGGCCTGCTCCTACCACCCAGACCTCCTTGGGTTCGAAGGACGGACCCTGGGGGTAGATCGTCTCCTGGCCTGTTTCCGGGTTGATGGAACAGCGGATATTGCCCTCGCCTAAAATCTCTCTTTCGATGCACCCCTGGTTGCAGGCGATGCACTTTCGGATATCGGCCGTTCGTCCGGCCCTGGCCTTGATCAGAAAATCCGGGTCGGCCAGAAATTGTCGACCGAAGGCCGCCAAATCGGCATCGCCCCGGCCGATCACCTCATCGCCCTGGGTCGGATCGGTGAACCGGCCGACGGCAATGACCGGAACATCAACCACGTCTTTTACTTTTCTGGCCAGCCAGGCGTTAAAACCCGGCTCGTATTCGGCCGGAGGCGAGGTAATCCCGGCCGGGCTGCCGTGGGTGCCGAAGGAGGCATGGATGAGGTCGCCCCCGGCCCGGACCATATCGGGCAGGATGGTCTGCATGTCATCGGCGGAGTACCCGCCCCTGATGGATTCCTCCGTGGATATCCGCAAGGATAAGGGGAAATCAGGACCAACTTTTTGCCTGACCTCTTTGATGACCTCGAGGACGAAACGGGACCGTTCCTTTAAAGTCGATCCTCCATACCCGTCGGTCCGCCGGTTAGACAGGGTTGAGAGAAACTGGGTCAGGAGATAACCATGGGCGCAGTGGATCTCCACGGCATCAAAACCGGCCTCCCGGGCCCGGGCCGCGGCTGACCCGAAAGCGGCGATGGCTTCTTTAATATCTTCCAGGGTCATCTCCCGGGGTGTCGTGCGAAAGACAATGCTCGGAATGGCCGAAGGCCCCAGGGCCTTCCCCTGGGACCCCAAGAAATGACTCTCCCTGCCGGCATGATGGATCTGCATGGCGATCTTGGTCCCGGCCTCGTGGGCCACGGAAACCAGTTTCTTCAGCCCGGGAATAAACCGGTCTTCGTAGGCGCCAAGTTGATTGGGGCTGACGATGCCCATGGGATGAACCCCGGCTATTTCGGTGATGATCAATCCCGGTTCCCCTTTGGCTCGGCGTTTCATATAGGCCAGGTTCTCGGCGCTGACCGTGCCGTCGGGATTGCCCAGGTTCGTACCCATGGGGGGCATGACCACTCGGTTAGCCAGTTCCATGGATTTGATGGACATGGGTGATAAGATATGGCTCAAACTACTCATGGTTTTCTCCTTTGAATTGAGTTAGGTGCTAAACAGTGATCGTGAAATCAGACGGCATAATAACACCGTCGGCCTCAAGGCTACAGGCAAATTGTACCGAATTGAAGCTCCCTGCACCAAGGTGCAGGGAATCTTCCAGGCAAGGTAAATGTCTATTATTTGAATTTCGCTCGCTAACCCACGCAGCAAGCTGCGGGGAATGCGCTCGCTGTCCCTGTCCAAAACCCTTCGCACTCAAGATCCTCAGGGAAGGATGTCTTTCACCCGGCCCACCACACCGCTAACCAGGCGTACCTTGATCCCGTGAGGATGATTAGGCGATCTGGTAAGGATATCTTTAACAACGCCTTCCGTCAGTTTCCCGGAAGGCTGGTCTTGTTTCTGTATTACCCGCACACGGGCCCCCGTTTTTATATCCGTCCGGTTTTTTCCATCCATAGGGTTATCCTTCAGATTGGGCAATGTCGGGGGTAAGGCATCGGCATCGACCAATATCTGCATTCCAGCCTCGTTATGTCGCAGAAGCGGACCTCTTCCGAATTGCGCCCCATCCGGGCAAGGATTTCTATCAATCATATAGTGTCGATATTGAGACTAATGTCAAGTCTGAAAATCCCGTTTGGTTCAAATATTTTCTTCAGAAAAGTCTTGACAGGTAACCACCCCCACCTCAGTCCTCCCCCATCAAGGGGGAGGAAGTTAATTTTGGTTCCCTCTCCCCTGGCGGGAGAGGGCGAGGGTGAGGGGGGTTTATATCGAACATTATTATGAAACCCTTCTTAAAATCAAATCCATTGCTTTTTGTCCTTCCTCATGATAATTTTTTCATCGATCGGCAATATTCTTATCCCGCATCAGCAAGACGCTCTGCGAGCAAAACAGAAAGTGCATTCTGGGCAGCAAGCGTCAGGGAGCTTTAACCCAAGGGAGGTACATCCATGACCTGGGCATCAAACTGCACGGTAGTCTCACCCACTCAGTTGTGGTCGGCCGCTTCGACCCTTTCTCCCCGCGTGCAACAGCTTCGCCGGCAATTCTGGTCCTTTTATGAGCGGGAATACACCAACGAAGTGCGCGCTTACACCACCGGCACGCCCTGGGATGTGGTCTATTCCATCTGGAGTTGGACCAATGTGCCCGAGATCGCCCTGTTCCAGCAGGGGTTCCGCAGTTATCTCCGGGCCGCGGCCAAGACCGTCGAGTTACCGTCCGATTTTTGTGAAGAGCCTCTGGTCGTTCGCCAGGCCCTTTTCTTTCGTCAAGTCGTACAGGCCTGCTTGCCGGTTGAAATCCTGCAGGGGGAGCTGATTGTCGGCTCCCATTTCAATACGGCCCTTTCGCGCTGCCTCAAAAAAGATGAAGCCCGTTCCCGGGACCGGGAAGAACAAAAATTCCTCGAAGCTTGGAATGAACTCAACAAGGCCGGGGTGGGAAACTGCGGCGCCGTTCCCGGTCACCTGGTGCCCAATTATCCCAAGGTCCTGAGGGTCGGCTGGAAAGGGATTGAAGATGAGGCCCGGGTTATCTTCAATGATCCGGCGAGTTCAATGGAGCAAAAGAACCTGGCCCGGGCCGTCATGATTTCCGCCGAGGCCGCCCGCGATCTGGCCAGTCGCTATGCCGATAAAGCCCAAGGCCTGGCTGAGATTGAAGCCGACCCGATTCGCTGGGAAGAGCTCATCGGGATCGCCCGCATCTGCCAAAAAGTCCCCTGGCTGCCGCCCGAAACATTCCCAGAGGCCCTGCAAGCCCTCTGGTTCACCCACATGTTGGCCATGGCCGCTGAAAGCTATCCGGGGCCGGGCCTGTCGCCGGGACGGGTGGACCAGTACCTCTATCCCTATTACCGGGCGGATCGAGAGGCTGGCCGCCTGACGAATCAGGCCGCCCGCGAGTGGCTGTACTGCTGGTGGATCAAGCACAACTATGTTTATGATTATCAGGGCTGGACCGGCACCAATCAGGGCATCAATTCATCCTTCGGCCAGCTCATCACCCTGGGCGGCATGGATGCCCAGGGCAACGACGCCTCCAATGAATTGACCTTTCTGATGCTCGAGGTGATCGAGGAGATGAACCTCCTGGAGCCCAAGCCCAACATCCGCATCCACGCCCGCACCCCCGATAAATTACTCGACCGCCTGGTGGCCATGTTGGCCAGAGCCCAGGGTTCCCCCTTTCTGATCAATTTTGACGAGAATGCCATGGCCGGGCTTGGATGGCAGGGCCTGCCTGAAGAACGCCTCTGGGATTACGCACCGGTGGGCTGTCTGGAGAACACCCTGGCCGGCGATGACCGCTCGGGCACGGTGGATGTGAACCTGAATCTGGCCAAGGCGATCGAGCTGGTTTTAAACGATGGCCGCGATATGGCCACGGGCAAACGTATCGGACCGCGCACCGGTGACCCTAAAGAGTTTCCAGGGTTTCCCCAGTTTATGGAGGCCTTTAAACAACAACTCCAAGCCATCCTCTTGAAGCTCATCGCCGCCAACAACCTGGCCGACGCCGGCCGGGCCCGGTGGGAACCGGTGTCTTACTTGAGCGCCCTGGTGGACGGCTGTCTGCAAAGCGGCCGTGATTGCAACGCCGGCGGGGCTCAATATAATTTTCTGACCGTGGAAGGGGTGGCCCTGGCCACGGTGGCCGACAGCCTGGCGGCCATAAAAAAGCTGGTCTTTGAGGATCACCAGGTGGAAATGGGGAATTTGGTTGAAGCGATCCAGGCCAATTTTGAAGGCCAGGAAAGCCTGCGCCGGATGTTGCTGACCAAGGCCCCCAAGTACGGCAACGACGATGGATATGCCGATGAGATCGCCCGGGAGGTCAGCCGCTTTTGGACCGAAGAAGCCTTCAAACATTTTTCTTCCACGGGGAAGCGCTACCGGGGCGGTTATCTTTCCTGGAATTACTGGATTGCCTATGCGCCGTCAACGGCCGCAACGCCGGACGGCCGCCGCCGGGGACAGTTTCTCTCCAACGCCGTCTGTCCGGTCAACGGGGCCGATTGCCAAGGGCCGACCTCGGTCATCAAGAGTGTGGGCAAACTGGGACTGGAGACCGCACCCAACGGGTCCAGCCACACCATGAGTTTCAGCCCGACCTTGTTTCGCAGCCCCGAGCAACGCCAAAAACTGAAGGCGCTTTTACGGGCCTACGGCCAGGTGGGCGGAACCTGCCTGCAGGTCAACATGATAGACGCCGAAACCCTGCGGGAGGCCCAAAAGTTTCCCGACGAATATCAGAATTTGCTGGTGCGGGTTACGGGTTACAACGCCTATTTTGTCGGCCTGGGCAAGGAAATTCAGGACGAGATCATTGCCCGTGAGTCGCACCCGGTTTAATGGAATCCTAAAAAGTATCCATCCGGAAACTATAACTTTCAGGATGGAGCGCTCAGCCATCAGCTTTTAGCTTTCAGCAAAATCCTTTATCATTGGGGAGTTTGGCTAAATGCTGACCGCTGACTGCTGAAAGCTATCAGGAAATCTTGGATTTCCGGATGAAAACTAAAAAGGTTGACAGACTATGACTTCCGGCCTGATCTTCAATATCCAGCAATTCAGCACCGAAGACGGACCAGGCATCCGAACCACGGTCTTTCTTAAAGGCTGTCCCTTGCGCTGCCCCTGGTGTCACAACCCGGAAGGCCTGCGCCTCAGGCCCGACCTGATGTGGTACGATGTGCGCTGCATCGGAGCCAGAGATTGCCTGAGCGCCTGCCCGGAAAAGGCCTTATCCCTCTCCTCGGAAGGGATACGGATCGACCGGGAGCGCTGCACCTTGTGCTGCCTGTGCGAGAAGGCCTGCCCGGCAGCGGCCCTGGAGGTGATCGGCCGTCCCTTTACCCCCGATGAATTGATGGACGAACTTTTGAAAGATCAGGTTTTCTATGAGACCTCAGGCGGAGGCATCACCTTCAGCGGCGGCGAGCCGATGTTGCAGGGGGAATTCCTCAGCCAGGTTATGATGCTCTGTAAACAGGCCGGGATGCACGTAGCCCTGGATACCAGCGGTGCCGTCTCCTGGGAGCGCTTTGAGCCGGTCTTACCCTGGGTGGACCTGGTGTTGTTCGATTTAAAAATCATGGACAGTGAGCGTCATCAACAGGCCACGGGCCTCTCAAACACCATCATCCTGGAAAATGCCGGGCGAATGGCTGCCAGTGGAAAACCGATGTGGATTCGAACGCCGATCATCCCCGGTTTTACCGATGATGCGGAAAATATCCGGGCTATCGGCGGTTTTATCAGTCAAGCTTTGCCCACGGTGCAGCGTTGGGACTTGCTGGCCTATACCAATTTGGGAAAACCCAAATATCATCGTCTCGACATGCCCTATTGGTTGGAAAGGACGCCACCGTTGACCCGAGCCGAAATGGAAACCTTACATCAGGCCGCTGTTGAACTGGTGCCGACGGCTTTATGGTCCGGGGCGGCCAGGCAGAATCAATCGCCATCATCGGAAGACTGACTATGTCTCAGCTCGAACAGACACCAGGATTGTTGACCTCCCTGCGCGGGGAGATGACGCCCAAGTTTCTGGCCACCCGGTCGGCCGTCGGCGTCCCCAACGTCGTCCCGTGCATCTCTTTGTTGCCGGCCGAGGATCAGGAGGACACGCTTTTCTTTGGAAATTTCCTTCTGCGCAAAAGCATCAAGAACCTAAAGGAAGACCGGCGGGTCAGTATCCTGGTGGTCACACCGGAACTTAAGGGATGGATTCTCAAGGGAGATTTTATCGAATTCCAGCGTACCGGCCCCTATGTGGACCTTCAAAAAAGCAGCCCCCACCTGCGTTATAACGCCTATACCGGTGTGCGCAATGCCGGCCTTATCCGCGTGAACCGGGTGGAAGGCACCTTTTCTATCTCCAAGCTCCAGGTGATGAGGGATTATCTGCTGGCCCGTCTGGCGGCCTTCGGGCAAGGAAATAACCAAAAAACAGTATCAGGCCATGGCCTGATCATTCCCCTGGCCGTGCGGCGCGAATTCGCCAGAATGGCCGCGGTCAAGGTCCTGGCCTGGGTCAGAACGGACGGATACCCCCAGGTCATCCCCTCCCTTTCGTTGCAGCCTGCGGGTCAGACGAAACTGGTCTGCCGGAAAACCCAAAGCCTACCCTCGCCTCCGGTCAATGCCCTGGTGGCCGGCAATATCCTCACCTTTGAGGCCGTTTCTTATCAAATCAAAGGGCGCTGGTCGGATTCCAACCGAACCGGTGTACTCCGGGTTGAAGAGATTTATGCCGGCGGCCCGCCCTATCCGGGAGGACGAATCGTCTGAGAGTGGGTCTGTCAAAAACATGACAAATTTTGTCCAATCATGAAGGTTAAAACCTGTTTCTCAGCCTATTCCTTCCCTTCAAAAGCCCCTCTCTTATACCTTAACTTCCCAAAATAATTGCAATTTTACCGTTTAATAAATTAATGGCTTAATTGTTGCAGATAGAATATAAGAAACTAACTGGGAAAATTGGCTTTTCGGCTTTTACCAGAAAAAGGAATTTCTATGAGACATTTCAGCGATGACGTTTTAAAAGCGGATGAAGTATCGAGATGGCTGAGAATCCCTAAGTCAACCATTTATAAGCTCTGCATAGAAGGTAAGATCCCTGGGACAAAAATCGGCCGACATTGGCGGTTTGACCGTAAAGATATTGAGGTTTGGTTCAAGAAAAGAATTAAAAATGGAAACCAGGAGATTAGCTTATGACAACCAGGTGCCACCCAGGGAGGGATGATTGGTCTGATTAAAGTCGACGATAAGCGCCACTTTGAAATCAGCCGAGAGGCCGTACAGCGCACCAAATTAGAAATCAGTTCTTTAACACGAAAATAGATTTTAAACCGCCCTTAATCTTTGTCGAGGGTCTGTACGATGAATTAGAGGTTCGGGTCTTAGACCTGGACCGGGCCAATCAAGACCTACTAAAAGCCAAAGAGAATGCCGAGGCGGCCAACCAGGCCAAGAGCGAATTTTTGGCCAATATGAGTCATGAACTTCGAACACCCCTAAACCACATCATCGGGTTTACCGAATTGGTTTTGGATAAACATTACGGAGAATTGAATCCTACCCAATCGGAATTTCTGACCGATGTCCTAAGCAGCAGCCACCATCTCCTTTCCCTGATCAATGATATCCTGGACCTGGCTAAGGTGGAAGCTGGAAGGTTGGAGCTCGACCTCTCCGAGGTCCCGCTGAAGCCATTATTGAAAAACAGCTTGGTCATGGTCAAGGAAAAGGCCATCAAACACAATATCAAACTCAAAACCGATTTTGATGGCATACCCGAGACCATCATGGCCGATGAACGCAAATTGAAACAGATCCTCTACAATCTCTTGTCCAATGCCGTCAAATTTACTAATGACGGAGGCGCGGTTCTCCTGTCGGTGAATCGGATGCGGCCTGAGTCTTGGACCCCGGGGCCATTCAAGGATATTAATTTCGAGCGGATGACTCCAGACTCTGCACCCAATGGAGATTATCTCAAATTCGGCGTCAAAGATACGGGCATCGGGTTGCAGGCTGAAGATCTGAAAAGGATCTTCAACCCTTTTGAACAGGCCGACAATTCGTCCAGTCGTAAATATCAGGGTACCGGTCTGGGATTATCTTTGGCCCGCCAACTGGTGGAAGTGCACGACGGCCGCATCTGGGCCGAAAGTGACGGGGAAGGGCACGGGGCCTGTTTTTATTTTACCCTGCCCATAAACAAATGGAGGCAGGAAACTGAACCATGAAAAAAGCGACGATACTGGTAGTGGAAGATAATGACCTTAACATGAAGCTGGTGCGCAGTCTTTTACAATTGGCCGGTCATCAGGTGCTGGAGGCCGAAGATGCCGAACAGGGGATTCGTTTGGCCTCTCTCCATCGACCGGATTTAATTCTCATGGACATCCAGCTTCCGGGCATGGACGGGTTGGAGGCCACCCGAATCCTGAAGCGCAAAAAGGAATTAAACAAGATCCCCGTGGTGGCCCTGACCTCTTATGCCATGCCCGGCGATGAACAAAAGACCCGGGAGGCCTCCTGCTCCGGGTATATTACCAAGCCGATCGACACCCGAAAGTTCATTCAAACAATCCAGGACTTTTTGACACCAAACAACCAACCAGTTGAGGCGGGGCCGGACAAAGGGATTATTGGAAAGCCTCGCATTCTCATCGTGGATGATGATCCGCTGAACATTAAGTTGATGATGACTGAATTGCCGGCGGAAAAATTTGGAACCCTTTCGGCCACAGAGGGTTCCCAGGCCATTCGTATCGCCCTCAACGAACTGCCGGACCTTATCCTGCTGGACATTATGATGCCCGAGATGGACGGATTTGAAGTTTGCCAGCGGCTCAAATCCAGGGAAGAAAGCAAAGAAATCCCTGTCATATTCCTCAGTAGCCTTACAGGTCTCGAAGAAAAGGTGAGGGGTTTTGGACTGGGAGCAGTCGACTTCATTTCCAAACCATTCCAGCGCGAAGAACTCCTGGCGCGGGTTTGGACCCATCTCGAACTGAGCCGGTTGCGGACCAAGCTTGAGGCCCAAGTGGCGGAACGAACGATTCAGCTACACCGGTTGACGGAAGAACTCAAACAAAGTTTAGAGAAGTTAAGAAAAACCATGGTGGGTATTATCCAGGCCATGGCCCTGACGGTGGAAAGCAAGGACCCTTACACCGCCGGCCATCAACTACGGGTGTCCCATATGGCCAGGGCCATCGCCCAGGAAATGGGGCTCTCCAAAGATCAAATCGAAGCCGTTCGGATGGCCGGTATGGTTCATGATTTAGGAAAAATTTCGTTCCCGGCCCAGATTCTCAGTAAGCCTACTCAACTGAGCGATCTTGAATTTGGGTTAATCAAGGTTCATCCCCAGATCAGTTTTGACATCCTGAAAGACATCGATTTTCCCTGGCCGGTGGCCCAGATCGTTTTTCAGCATCATGAAAGGATCAATGGGACAGGGTATCCCTTGGGGCTGTTTGGAAATGAAATTTATTTGGAGGCCAGGATCTTAGCCGTGGCCGATGTGGTTGAGGCCATTGCCTCACACCGTCCGTATCGGCCGGCCCTTGGTTTTAAAAAAGCCCTGGAGGAAATCTCGCAGAACAGAGACATCCTTTATGATCCCGAGGCGGTCGATGCCTGTCTGAGGCTTTTTAAGGAGAAGGGATATAAAATTGAATGATAATTTTATTCGGCATCACCTTTAAGTTTCTGTCAACCGGGGGACCATAAATGAAGGACGGGGATAGAACGAAGTCGCGGTTAATGGATATTAATTGCTATTTGCTGACCTTTGTCGCAATCTGGACCGCGGGAGTCATTGCTTCTCTGGGGTGGAATATCTACCAGTTGAAACAGTCTATCTTGAAAACCGCCCGGACGAGCGCCGAGATCTCCTATGATAAGGACGTCATCTACCGAAGGTGGGTTGCCAGGCAAGGAGGTGTGTATGTGCCTGTTTCGGAGATGACCCCCCCCAACCCGTACCTCAAAGTTCCTCACCGCGATATCAGGACCCCTGATGGTCTGTCTCTCACCCTGGTCAATCCGGCCTACATGACCCGCCAGGTCAATGAACTGGCCATGGAAACGCTTAACTTTCAGGGGCACATCACCAGTCTCAATCCTATTCGGCCCGGGAATTATCCGGATTCCTGGGAAAGAGAGGCACTTAAATCATTTGAGCGAGGGATAAAAGAGGCCGGTTCCGTCGAAATAAGGTCGGGGAAAGAATATTTTCGTTTCATGCGCCCTTTGGTCACGGAAAAATCCTGTTTGAAGTGCCATGAAATCCAGGGATATAAAGAAGGGGATATCCGGGGAGGAATCAGCGTATCGATCCCCATGGAACCCCTGAGGGCTATTGAGCGATCCCGTATGGTCGAATTGACCCTCGCCCACAGTTTTTTGTGGATCATCGGCCTTACGGGAATCGGTATTGGTACACGACGTCTGAGACGCCAGACTCTTCAGCGTGAAAAAGCGGAGGAAGAGTTACTTATCCTCGCCATAACCGATCAACTTACGGGCCTGCACAACAGAAGGGGGTTTTTATCTCTTGCCGAACAGCAGTTGAGATTATCGGACAGAACGAAGGATAGAATGGTGCTCTTTTTGGCCGACATGGATGGGCTGAAGTGGATTAACGATACCCTGGGACATAAAGAAGGGGATAACGCCATCATTGAAGTGGCGATGGTACTCAAAGAGACCTTCCGATCATCCGATATCATTGCCCGTATGGGAGGGGATGAATTTGCCGTCCTGGCCATCGATACCACTGAGGTAAATTCTGAAATCTTTACCGGCCGGTTACAGAGCCTGATTGACGCGCACAACAATCAGGAAAACCGGAATTATAAGCTTTCAATCAGTGTGGGCTGTTCCTTTTATGATCCTGAAAATCCATGTTCGATCGATGAACTCATGGTGCAGGCGGATCAATTGATGTACGAAGAGAAGAGGAATAAACAAAAAATCACTTGATAAGGCGTAATCCGCTCCGGGGGCCGTTTATGCCAAAATTATGAGCGCAGAAGACACTATTTCAAGCTTGCCTGATCCGATATGATCCTGATGTGGAGGGCAGGGCGCTCCGAAATCATTCGATTCTCCGGGCTACGATCAAGAATTGTGTGGTGTCGATGTCTGCCGCGAAGGATAAAAAACCCGGTGACCGGCGTATCCCGAGCCTCTTTTTAAGACGCTTGACCGCCCTGGTTAACCAGTGTATTCGGTGAGCGCTTTCCTGGGCTACGACACGTAAGCCCGCCTGCTGGACGAGATCAATCGCACTTTTTCGAGTAAAAAAACGAAGGTGCGTACGATCGAGGATTCCCTCATGGGAGTAATTCCATGATCCAGACAGGAGACCTCCTATGACACTTTTGTGGCCCACATTGGGAATGCTGATAATCAGATAACCGCCGAAAGTCAAACGATCACGCCAGAGACGCAACATTTTCCATGGATCTACCATGTGTTCGAGCACATCGGCGAAGATGAGGCAATCCGGTTGAGGCCAACTATCCGGCAGGGGATCGTCGGCACTGCCGCATAAGACGTCATCAAGCACCAGGCGGGCACGGATTGCTTTGTCGGCCACCGGCTCGATTCCACGAACTTCCACGCCAGGGCGCTCGCTTTTAAGCAACGCGCCGAGGGCGCCTATACCACAGCCGATGTCTATAATATACCTGCATTCTTGAGGGACCCAGGCAGCCACCTCCGGTCGGGCATGTTCGTAGTACGTTGGGTGTGTCTCCATGTCGGTTACAGATGCAGTTGGGGTGCTCTTCATCTTCATAGTAATTTTCTGCCTTTCTCCTCGACCTTCGAGGGGAGGAGGAGGATCGCCTTCTTTAGGCCGGCCCGGTCAATAACCAACACGATTGAGAGAAACACTACCAGGGTCAACAAAACTACTCCGGCCAGTGTACCCGGACCGACAACCCAAGAAGCCAAGGAGTGGGATAAAAAGTAGGTAAGGACCCCGGCCAGGGCCGACGGCCAGATTCGGGAAAGGACCCTTGATCCCGGGATGACTTTACGCATAACTATTAACAGAGCGACATTGCCCAGGATCACGTGTACACAATACCCCACCGAAAAACCGATAATCCCCCAGCGGGGGGTGGCGTATGCCACGATGATCCAGTTGAGCAATGTCCAGCAAAAGGCCAGGCGGGCGAAGATCTGGGGCCGCCCGGCAGCATCCAGGGCCGCGCCGACTATCGGTGAGATAAAGCCGATGGTAATAGCCAGGCTATAAACATAAAGGAGCGGAACAGCGGGCAGCCATTTGTCCGACCAGACCACCCGTACCAGAGTAGGGCCGAGCCCGCAGAAAAGCCCGGCCAGGAAGAAAGTACCAAGGGCGCAGATCAAGATGGAATGGCCGAGCGTCTCGGCGAAGGTCGAGCGGTCATGACGGAGTCGGCTGAACAGGGGAAAGGTGACGCGTCCGATGATTTCAACGATCTTAACCGGTAAGAAGCCGGCAGTCTGCGCCCAGTTAATGTAGCCCAGTGCCGTAGTGCCGAGAGTACGGCCGGCATATATCGGTGCGATCGCCCCATTGATAAAGCCGATGACATTTTTAAGTTGATAAGGGATCCCGAAGGCGATGATCGGGCGGAGTAAATGGCGATCGAAGACGAGACTGGGCCTCCAGGGACGCATGATAATAGTCATGGCGGTCCCGGCAGTCACCTGGAGCAAGACGCTGCCGACGAGGGCCCAGACACCCCAACCCCGGAAAGCCAAGAACACGGCGCTGCCATAGAATACCAGCGACTGAACAATCTCGATCGCTGCCAATCGGCCGAAGAGCAGCTCCCGTTCCATCTGGATGCTTGGGATGATTTTCACCGTGGTGAGCAAGAGACACAACGACATGACCCGAAACAGGGCCTGAGAACCCTCTGGCAGGGTTCTCCAAATTAGAAGGAGATACGGAGTGACCACCCAGATTATGGTCACGACCACCAGGGCAATCAGAAATTGCAAAAAAAAGACGCTCGACAGTTCCCGTTGCGTCGGCGGTTCCTTGCGCTGGACCAAGGCGCCGCCGAGTCCGGCGTCTCCGATAAAAGTAAAAAACAAAAGCACGAACTGCACGACTCCGAAGACCCCGAAGTCCTGCGGAGTGAGCAGACGGGCCAGGAAGATGTTACCGCTGATCACGGCAACCTGCAGAATGGCGGAACGGATCATCAAGGCCAGGACGCCAAGGCGGGCCCGTCGCCTGAGGGTAGTGGTATCCATCCCGGGTTTGCCGGAAGAGAGATCTTCATCCGGGGCCGGAGATGAGTTGCTGATATCAGGGCTCGCCGAGGAGACTCGTTCAGCTTGTGGGGGTTGGTCGGAGTCGGGATTGGGCGGAAAACAAGGATCCTGACCGCTCATTGAAGGGCCCTTTGATGCCAGACGATACGGTGAAACCAGCGTACCCGTGGCCCGCCTTGAACGTGGATAAGAAGGGTATCCCTTAGGGTTCGGGTCTGCCTGGCCTGGCCTTGCGCGCGACTTTTCATCGGCATCTGGCGTCCTGATAGAGACTATACATACCTATTCGTGACAGGAGCAATAGTGATATAATCTTAAAAGAAGGCCGCAAGATGGTCATTTCCTTTTAATTTAAAGGATTATAGTCAGGAAAAAGAATAGGGGTCAAGGAGAAAAATCGGTAACCGGATATTGGATTAATCCCAGGAAGGCCTCTCTAAGTTCCTTATATTTTTTCATCCGCAAATAACGAAAAGAGTCCCTTGCTATTACCCAGGGCAGTACCAGAAAAAAAAAGAGGAATTTCTCAGAAGATCGGCCGTTTCGAAAAACCATGAGCAGGCGATTCCGCCAGCGGGTCCGGCTTTGCAGCAGACCGTATTCATCCCCTCCGGATTGACTCACCTCATGATAAACCAGGGCTCCCGGAACGTACAAAATCCGAAAACCGGCTTTTTGCGCCCGATAACAGAAATCCACATCTTCGAAGTAGCTGACAAACTCAGGGGCAAAGAGCCGGACCTTATTCAGGACCTTTGAATCCAACCATAAGGCACAGCCGCTGGCAAAATCGATCCTTTCCTGTCGGTCGTGCTGCCCCCGATCGGCTTCCCCTTGCCCGATATTTTTGGCCCAACCCTGCCATAGCCTTAGCTTTCCCCCACAGGCCCACAAGGTTTTTTTATCGCCATAATAAATCTTGGGACTCAAGATGTCGGCGTGTTCCCTTTGAGAATACAGGTTTTCCAGGGCTTTTTCTTCGAGTTGGGCATCGTTATTTAATAACAGGAGATAGCGGACCTGATATTTTTCTTGGGCATAAGCCACAGCCAGATTGTACCCTTGGGCAAAGCCGTAGTTATGCTTTAAGAGCAGCAGTTCGATCCCGGGAATCCTTTTAAGTTTCTCTATAGAATCCTCGCTTGAACCGTTATCGGCGACGATGATTTGACCGTCAAATGAAAAAGGGATTTTTACGGAATCAATGGCCTTTCGGGTTAATTCCGGTTTATTCCAATTCAAGATGATAACAACCAGATCCAAAGGATTTGCCTCGATAGTAAGGACACACTCAGGGTTTTTGAAAACGTAGTGAAGGACCAATAAAAAGTAGGTTGCCTATTTCCCCCCGATGGCTTTCAATATTTCTCCCAGGGCATCCCGGGCGATGGCCCTCATTTCATCATCCGTTCTATCCTGAATGGGATGGGGAACATACACGGCTGCCGGCTCATAGCCAAGGGCCCGCGCTTGGGACTCCCCAGCCTCCTTAAATTCTGCTGAGGCCACATAAACGCCGGCCACTCCCCGCCCTTCCAGATCAACGATGTCATGCACACTGCACGACGTGCATGACCCTCAATCGGCAAGGGCTTCAATCACCACATCACATTGGGATCTGATCTCCTGTTTAAGTTCAAGGGGAGCCACTCTGGCGAAAGTCGGTTTTTGATACCGCCTGACTTTCAGGCCTCGTCCGGTAAGTTGCTTCTCCACTTCGTCTAAAAAAATGTCCCCCCGGGGTTTGGAAATATTCAACAACCCGATGGTCCTCCCCTTCAGATCCCCGGGACACCTTAACCGTTCCCGCATCTCCGGTGATCGTTCGGCCGTGGGGTCCAGCAAAAAGGTGGTTTGCTTCATGATCGAATCTCCTTGGTTACGGGTTGGCTTCCTCTTAGAGCCGCTGGCCAGCCAGCCGCCGATAATGGCCGAAAACCGTCCGGCCGTACCCCCGGCATGAACCAGGATTAGACCTCCGGAGCGAAATTTGGGCAAGGTCAACTCCATCATTTCTTCAGGGATGCCCTCGGCGATTCCCTGGGCCCCCCGCACGAGGTCTTTACCGGGAATTTGAAGCAGGCTGTCCAGTTCTTGCCTGAGCCTGAACTTGGTCCAGCCGGCTTGTTGAAAGATCCGACCGTGTTCCGGTGATACCACCAAAAGGGCGTCGGCGGCCATGGGGATCTTGGGGTGGGCCACGGTTCGCAGGCACAAGGCAAAGGTCCGGGCCAGGGATTCGGGTGTCCTGGAAAGCTGGTCAACCACGGCTTGAACCCCGTCTCCGGCAAAAAGGGTCACCGTGGATGTCCCTTCCGGAAATCCCCGTTCCATGGAAAGGGGTTCCCAGGGGGAGCCCGCCTCATTCTCGGCAAAACAAAAGGTATACTTGCCGGGATTCCCCAGAGCGGCCCGGTCAATCTCTCCCGGCCTTCCACCTCCTACATTCCGGACCACCAACTGGAGGGCCCGGCCGATCGTGGCATTGGCCCGGTTCCCCTGCCCGAGGGCGTTGACACCGGAGTTCATTCCAATGGCCCTGGAAATGGGACCGTTGACGATCACCACCGGACCGGAAAAATAGGTTGTGGCCAGGAGACCGTGCAAACAGAATTCATCCAAACAGGCGGCTTCTATGGCGGCCAGAACGACCGGCAGGTACTCCGGTTTACAGCCGGCCATGACGGCATTGATGGCCACTTTCTCCACGGTACAGGCCGCCTGGTTGGGCGGAATGATTCCGACCAATTCGTCCGGAGATCTTGGTGTTCCTTCAAGCATGTGCACCACACGGACTTCGGTAGGAGGAACGACCGGCAAGCCGTCTGTCCATCCATGGGCAAAACAGGTTTCCATGTCGTCTTCCAAAGGCGGCGCGGCTATGCGCCGCGAGGCCAGATGGACCCCCCCAAAGCGGACAGCCAGTTCCTCCGCAATCCCGGGTTCGACATTCTTCGAGCCGCAACCCGGACGAAAAGGGGCCAGCCCTTCCCCCAGTCCTTTGATCCCGGTCATGGCGCGCCATTCCTCCCGGTCCCAACCGACAATCCTCCTGGTTTCCTTGCCGTTTTCCATAAGAATCAATGTGGGGACCGTCTCAATCTGGAAATGGAAGGATTGTTCCAGCGTTGTATCGTTGATGACACCCGCTAGGCCATCCGGAAACCCAGGGTCATCCTGGGTATAGATGGTCAGGATCCTGTTTCCTGTCCTGATCTCTTTCATGACCGGCACAATCATCGTGCAGGTGGCGCAGTCCTTTTTACAAAACAGAATTAATCCATCTCCTGGTTGCTCCATCACTTGCCTTCCGATTCGTTTTTGGGGAATCTTTGAATTATATCGGCATCGATTCGAGGTTCGAAACTCGAATTGAGTTGATAAGGGATTGTTTTTGATGGGTAGAGTATAGGATAAGAAAAAAACCGGGTCAAGGAGAAATGCAGGGCCGAATTGAATCATATTAAATGTTACCGAAGGGGTTAAAATAGAGGGATCGTTGACTCATAATTAAAGTTACCGAGGAAGTTTCTCGGTAGGAGGTAATTAATTATGAGTCCCCAATCCAAAAAAGAATACCTGGCAGCCATTGTTAAACGATATAAGAATGCGTCCAGATCCGGGAAGCACCTCATTTTGGATGAATTCTGTGCTGCTACCGGTTATCATCGAAAGCATGCTATTCGCTTGCTCAGAGGCTTTAAGCGGTTCACCAAACCCCAGCCTAAGCGTCGTGGCCCTAAGCCCGTCTACCACTCTCCAGAGCTCTTAAAAGCCCTAAAGAATATTTGGCTGGCCGCTAATCTGCCCTGTTCCCCCCGGTTAAAAGCCTTGTTGCCTTTATGGCTGTCCAGTTACGCTCCCACCTTCGGGGTACTGGCCTCCCAGGTTTTAAGGGACCTGGAAAGGATCTCTGTCGCCACCATAGGGCGGTTGCTGAAACCCGTCCGCAGCCAGTATAAAAAACGAGGCCGGGCCACTACCAAACCCGGCACGCTCCTGCGAAAACAAATCCCCCTAAAAACCAACCAGTGGGATGAATCCCGGCCTGGCTTTTTGGAAGCCGATACCGTCGCCCATTGTGGAGACTCAATGGCTGGCATGTTCGCCTTTACCGTAGACGGCGTCGATATCGCCACCGGTTGGACCGAACAACGGGCGGTCTGGGGAAAAGGTGAATCCGGTGTCCTGGAACAAGTCCATCATATCGAACAATCTCTACCTTTCCCCTTACTCGGATTCGATTGTGATAATGGCGGCGAATTCTTAAACTACCATCTCTTCAGGCACTTCACCGAAAGAAAAAAGCCCGTCCAATTTACTCGTAGCCGTGCCTATCATAAAGACGACAATGCCCACATCGAACAAAAAAACTGGACCCACGTCCGCCAGTGGCTGGGCTATGATCGCTTGGATAACCCCAAAGTCGTTCCCCTCTTAAATGACCTCTATACTCAGGAATGGCGCCTTTTTCATAACTTCTTCTTGCCCTCGGTCAAACTGCTGGCCAAAGAAAGAATTGCTTCTAAAACCATCCGGCGCTATGATCCTCCTAAAACCCCTTACCAGCGGGTTATGGAATCCCCTTTGGTAACGCCGGCTATTAAAAGGGAACTCACGGCACAGCTCAAAACCTTGAACCCCTTTCAGTTGAGAGCAGCCATTGAGATGAAGCTTAAAAAAATCTTCCAAACTCAAGAACGAAAGGATAGGTTAATCCCTAACCCTCGGTAACATCCATTATGAGTCACTGATTTCCTACTTCACTCCCTCTGGGTAACATTTAATTATGATTAACTTGGGGGCAAAAAGACAGAGGAACGGGGGAGCGAGTGATTTAACCGAACGGACAGACCTCACCGCCTACTGCGGGCTCAAGGAGACGGGGTATTCGTTCGTTGACTAATCCGTCTTAATCGATTATGATTCTCCCATATTTTTGAGCCGAAGAGGGGTTTATGTCTTTACGCAGTTTATACGTCCTCCCTTTCTTTATCATCCTGACCGTGGTGTTTAGTGTCCTTGCCTTATTGATGGCCTTTTTTGATTCGAGTGGGAATCATTCCCATCGGATGGCTTCCCTGTGGGCTTCTCTCGTCCTCTTCTTCAGCGGGGTCCGGGTGAAGACCGTTAATATGGATGTTCTTACGCCCGGTGCACCTTATATCTTTGCCGCCAACCACCAGAGTGCTTTTGACATCCTGGCCCTTCTCGGTAAATTAAAGGTCCAATTTCGTTGGCTGGCCAAGGATAGCCTTTTTACCATCCCCGTCTTCGGCTGGGCCATGAGGAAGACCGGTTATATTCCCATTAACCGTTCCAATCCCAAGCAGGCCTATCAAAGCCTTCTTCAAGCCGCCAAAAAGGTCAACGAAGGGATCTCGGTCCTTATCTTTCCCGAAGGGACCCGACAGGAGACGGACCGTCTGGGAGAATTTAAAAAAGGGGGCTTCATCCTGGCCTTAAAATCCCAAAAGCCCATCGTCCCGGTGGGCATAATAGGCAGCGCCAAGGTCTTGCCGAAGAACAGTTACCGGATCACCCCGGGGACCATAAGGATCATCCTGGGCAAGCCCATCCCCACGGCAGGCACCCACACCAGGGACGCCGAACCATTGATGGAGAAAGTCCGGGAGGCGATAGAGGAGAACTTGAAACATTGATGCCGGATACCCAACTTTTGTTATCTGACCCCCAATCCCCCTTGGACATCATCCCCCTGGGGGGCCTGGGGGAGATCGGGCTCAATATGCTCCTGGTTCAATATGAGGAGCACATCCTGATCGTGGATGCCGGCCTGATGTTTCCGGAAGACTACATGCTGGGCATTGATATTGTGATCCCGGATTTCAGTTATGTCTTAAAGAACAAAGAGCGCATCCGGGCCATCGTACTGACCCATGGCCATGAGGATCACATCGGGGCCTTGCCTTTCTTGCTTAAAGAATTATCAGTCCCGGTTTATGGTTCCCGGTTTACCTTGGAGCTGGTCAAGGAAAAATTAAGAGAACATCACCTCTTGGGACAAAGCGACCTGCGGACGGGCTCGGTCAAAGAATCCCTGAGCATAGGACCTTTTCAAATAGAATTCATCCGGGTCACCCACAGCATTCCGGACGGTATGGGCTTAGCCATCCGGACTCCTATGGGGACCTTGATCCATTCCGGAGATTTCAAGATCGACCAGACCCCTTTAGACGGCGAAATATCGGACATCAATACTTTTGCCGCCTACGGGGCCAAGGGGGTCCTGGCCCTCATGTCGGACTCGACCAATGTCGAGAGGGAAGGCTATACCCTGCCTGAAAAAAGGATCGGCGAGACCCTGGACCAGATCATGAGGGATTGCGAAGGTCGGGTGATCGTGGCCGTCTTTGCCTCCAACATCAACCGGATCCAGCAGGTAGTCAATTCGGCGGCCCGCTATCAGCGCAAAGTGGCCTTTAACGGCAAAAGCATGGTGGTCAATTGCCGGATCGCCCAGGAATTGGGCTTCCTGACCGTCCCCTCCCAGATGGAGCTGACCCTGGGAGAAATGCTTCAGCTTCCCGATTCCCAGGTGACTATCATCACTACCGGCAGCCAGGCCGAACCCATGTCCTCTTTGACCCGGATCGCCCGGGCTGACCACAAGCAGATCAGGATCAAGAAAGGCGATACGGTCATTCTCTCCTCCAGATTTATCCCCGGAAACGAGAAGGCCATTGACGGTTTGATCAATAACCTCTACCGATTCGGGGCCGAGGTGATTTATGAAAAGGTCTCGGAGATCCATGTCTCCGGCCATGCCAATCAGGAAGAATTAAAGTTGATGCTCCACCTGACCCGGCCTGAATATTTCATACCCATTCACGGGGAATACCGCCATCTGGTAAAGCATGCCCAATTGGCCCGGAAGATAGGCCTTCCTAAAGAAAACCTGATCCTGGCGGAAAACGGCCAGGTCATTCGCTTTGACCGGCAAGGAGGACGGATCGTCGACCAGGTGGAAGTAGGACGGGTCTTTGTGGACGGGAAAGGGGTCGGGGATGTAGGCAGCCTGCTTCTGCGGGACAGACGCCACCTGTCCAACGAAGGACTGGTGGTGGTGCAAGTAGTCTTGAACAATCAGACCGGAGAATTGCTCTCCGGCCCCGATATCATCTCCCGGGGCTTTATTTCCGAAGAAGAATACCCACAACTGATCCAGGAGGCCAAAGAACTGGTCATAGAGATCTTGTATCTCAGGCAGAAAGAGGATATAAAGAACTGGCCCGATATCCAGGAAGAAATCCGCAAGACCCTTAAAAGGCTCTTCGATCGTTCCCTGGAACGAAGGCCGGTGATTTTGCCCTTGATTATACCGATGTAACAGGAATTTACCCTTGTCCAAAGAAGACAGGCCTCAAAAACCGATCTATTATGAAATCCTCGGCCTATTCCTGGGGGCCTTGGGGGTACTGTTGCTGCTAAGCCTCCTTTCCCATCATCCGGCCGACCCGTCTTTCAGTTCTCCTCAAATGACCAACTGGCCGGTAAAAAACTGGATAGGTAAATTCGGGTCATACCTCTCGTCCTTCCTGTTTGAGTGGTTGGGGCTGGCCTCCTTCTGGCTTTGTTTCATCCTTTTTCAATTAACCGGCTTTTCATTTCGCAAGGAACCCCATCCTTCCCCTTCCTGGTACGCCGTCGGGTATCTCCTGGTGATTTTTTCCTTCGCCGGCCTGCTTTCCTCCGGAGATGAAAATTTTCAATTTTTCGGTTGGAATTTTCCCTGGGGAGGAGTCCTGGGCTATCTGGTCTTTCACCGCCTGGAATTATTGCTAAACCCTCCCGGAACCCATATCTTTTTGATCGCCTTGCTGTTGACCGGCTTTATCATTATCACCCGGGTTTCCCTGGCCCGGGTCGGGGAACGGGTTCAGGTCTGGCTCTTTAGTCATGGGCGCCGTCTGCGGGACGGGGTCCAAAAAAAACGGGAGCGAAAGCGGAAGGCCAACACCCTGCGGGTGGAAATGGAGATCCAAAAGGAAAAAGAATCCCGGCCGCCAACCATCGTTCAAACCCAGGTAGTCAAACCGGCCTCACCCCAACCGAGGCCCCAGCCTCAGCAGGAACAATTTGTCTTCATGAAGAACCCGGGGGATTTTGAACTGCCCCCCCTTTCCCTGCTGGATACCTACGAGAAAAAGGATCAGGAAATCCAGCAGCAGAGCCTGATCATGAATTCCCGACTCCTGGAAAAAAAATTAAAGGACTTCGGGGTGGACGGTCAGGTCACCGAGGTCTCCCCGGGACCGGTGGTCACCATGTATGAATTCGAACCGGCCCCTGGAGTCAAAATAAGCCGGATCACCAATCTTTCCGATGACCTGGCCATGGCCATGCGGGCCGTCAGCATTCGAATCGTCGCCCCTCTTCCGGGAAAATCGGTCATCGGCATAGAAATTCCCAACAGCCAACGGGAGACAGTCGGTCTGAAGGACATTCTATCCTCTCAGGATTTTTCCGGCTCCAAGGCCAAGCTGACCTTGGCCCTGGGAAAAGATATCCTGGGCTTCCCGGTGGTCACCAATCTGGCCAGGATGCCCCACCTTTTGATCGCCGGGGCCACCGGTACAGGAAAAAGTGTTTGTTTGAACGCCTTGATCAGCAGCATCCTCTTTAAGGCCCGGCCAGAAGAGGTCCGTTTTTTCTTTATAGACCCCAAGCGGATTGAACTTTTGCCCTATGAAGGAATCCCTCACCTGCTGCATGAGGTGGTTACCGATGCCAAAATGGCCACTCGGGTACTGCGTTGGGCCATCCGCGAGATGGAAGATCGCTACCAGAAGATGGCTGACAAAGGGGCCCGGAATATCGATACCTACAACCAAAGGCTGCTCAAGGAAAAGAAAGGAACCCCAGAAAGATATCCCGAAGAATGGCTGCCTTATGTAGTCATTGTCATTGATGAGCTGGCCGATCTGATGCTGGTGTCTTCCCGGGACGTAGAGGAGTACCTGACCCGACTGGCCCAGATGGCCCGGGCCGCCGGGATTCATCTGCTTCTGGCTACCCAGCGACCTTCCGTAGATATTCTGACCGGCATTATCAAAGCCAATTTCCCGGCCCGCATATCTTTTCAGGTTTCTTCCAAAACCGACTCCCGAACCATCCTCGACGCCAATGGGGCCGAGGCCCTCCTTGGGGCCGGGGATATGCTTTTCCTTCCACCGGGGGTCTCCAAATTGCAGCGCATCCATGGGGCCTTTGTCTCGGAAGCCGAAATCAAACGCTTAACGGAATTCTTAAAGAATCAGAAGCAGGCAGTTTATGATGACACCCTTTTAGCAGTGGAGGATACAGGACCCGCGGAAACCGATGAAGATATGGACGAGAAATACGAGGCCGCGGTACAGATCGTCAAAGAGACCCGACAGGTTTCCATTTCCATGATCCAGCGGAAACTGCGTATCGGCTATAACCGGGCCGCCCGATTAGTCGAGATCATGGAACGGGAAGGGATCGTCAGTTCGGGCGACGGGGGCCGTCCCCGGGAAGTCCTGATCAAGAATTTTTGATACTTTTATCAGAATAAGGAGTGGCCATGAAAAATAAGAAAAGGCTTTTAAAATGGATGGTCTCAAGTTTCATAGGAATGGTTTTTCTCTACCCCATTCTTAGCCAGGGGGTGGCTATGGCCCAGGAGAGTGGGGAGTTATCTCTCATCCTGTCCCAATTAAAAGACCGTTTTGCTTCCTCGAAAACCTTTCAGGCCGATTATATCCGGGAACTGGTGCCTAAAGTGGCCTCTAAGCTGCCCTCTTCTTCTTTCCAGGCCGAAGGGGTGCTTTCTTTCCGTTCCCCCAATAAACTGAGGATGGACCAGAAAAAACCCCATCCGGAACAATTGATTTGCAACGGCGATAAGGTCTGGTGGTATCTGCCGGAGGAAAAGGTGGTTAATGTTTACCGGTTAAAGGATTATTATCTGCAGATAAAGCCGATCATCGATTTTCTGTCGGGCCTGGGCAGATTGGACAAGAATTTTTCGGTTCATTTAGCTAAATCCCTTCCAGAGGAGGCCCCTTTTTACCAACTGACCTTGAAGCCCAAAACACCCCAACCGGACTTGCAGCAGATTCAGGTTCGGGTTTCCAAAACAACTTTCCTCCCTATCGAATTTTCGTTCGATAACCTGCTGGGAGATGGAACCCGTTTTCGTTTCAGCCGGATGCAGACCGGGTTGTCTTTAGCCGGGTCCTTTTTTGAGTTTACCCCCCCGAAGGGGACTCAGGTTGTTTCCCAGCCTCCTGTGTTTCCTCCCAAGAAATAGGAATATAAAAAATCTTAAGTTGCCGTTTGGGGCCGTCCCGCTGATAGCCGAACAGCCCCTTTAAAAAAGAAAGTTGAAGGGCCTCTTTTTCTTTCACATAAGTAAAAAGAAAACTGACCTCGACCCTGTTCAGGTCTTTTTGTTTTTGATGATAATACAGGCCCCATAAAAACCTGGAAATCTCTTTGCCCTTTCCGTCCTGGTAGTACTCATAGACCCGGAAGAGCATCCCGTAATTTCGCTCCAGACCCTCCCAATCGGCCGGCATCAGGTCCGGAAAATAAAAATGCTCCATCCCCCTTCCATCCTCTTCGTAGTGGAAGAAGGGCCAAAACTTGGTCAGCCTCTCCCAGCGGTCTTCTTTTTTGTAATAAACCTGCTGAAATTTACTGATGTATAAAAACCGGTTCAGGACCTCGTCCCTGTCTTCGTCTTCTTCCTTTTCCTGAATAAAGATAGGCCAGAACAAAGACATCTTTTCCCGCTGCTCCACTTTGCGATAGGTAAAAAGGGGCCAGAATTTAAAGGCCTCTGTATTTTCTCCCCGGGCAAATTGAACGATGGGCCAGGGAAAATCCACCTGATGATAGTTGAAATGGTCCTCGGAGTAAAAATTAAAAAAAGGCCACAGAAAAATGGTCTTATGTTCGTTGGGACTTTGCTCCGAAAGATAAAGGGGGAATAGATAAAAATAGGTTTTTGGGTAATCGGTATCCAAATATCGCTTTTGGTACTGACCGATGGGCCAGAGGAAAAAGGTCTTTTGATAGGCCCCTCGACCTTCTTGTTTCTCCTGTCCATAAAGCGGCCAAACCCGAAACCCCGAACGCTCTCCACCGGAAGTTATGGAAAAAATCGGCCAGAGAAAATTATAGGTTTGGGTTTCCCCTTCCCGGACCCGGGTGTAGAGAGGCCAGAGGACAAACTGGATTTCATCCCGGGCGAACCGGCCGCGGAATTCGCCACCGAAGGGAAACACCCCGCCATAGGACTTTCCCTCTTTATCTTTTCCCCAAAAAACCGGGAAGAGGTCGACATTATCTTTTTTGTCCTTTTCTTCCTCTTTTTCTTGAGCAGGCGTGAAAGAGGAGTAAAAAGGGATAAAGCGTTTGAGCGTTCCCTCGGGTGTCTTTCGATATCGCCCCAAAGGATAGAGATATTCCAGGTCTTCGGTCTGTTCTTTTAGATTTTTGCGATAAGAAAAAAAGGGGCGGAAGGTCCACTCCTTTTCATCAGGGCTTTCGGCCTGGGAGTAAAAAGGCCCGGCCCCGTCCAAACGGCGGCTTTGTTTTTCCTGATCGGTTTGTATATGAAAAAGAGGAGAGACGTTTTCCGGCTGGAGATCGGAAGAAAGATGGGCACAGCCGGAAGCGGAGAGCAGGAATAAAAAGAAGAGCAATGGGAAAAAGGAAAATGGACCGTGGCAGCGGGAAAAGGCTTTAAGTTCGGAGTTCGGAGTTCGGAGTTCAGAATCCACTATGGATGGTTTTCCAACGAATCCGCCTCGATGGACACGCTTAACTCCGAACGTTACCATCTTGATCCCTTGACTCTTTGGTTCCTTGACTCCTTGCCCCCTTCCTTTCTCACTTAAGGACCGTCCCTAATATGGTTCCTAAAATACTCACCGGGACCTGTTCCTGCAGGCCTTCGGTGGCCTTGGTCACGCTTCTCAGGGTATATTTGGTTTCTTTGTACAGGGAGTCGTCATTGACTAATTTCCCCAAAGTCCCTTCCCCTTGATTGATTTTTTGAGTCGTCTGGTTCAGGTTGGTCGCCGTCTGATCCAGTTTGGTCATGGTATCCTTGGTCTCATTGTATAGGGAGTCGTCATTGACCAATTTACCCAGGGTTCCTTGCCCGGAGTCGATTTTATTGGCCACTCTTTCCAAACTGCTCATGGTTTTTTGGGTTTGATTATAAAAATCTTCATCTTTGATGAATTTCCCAAGACTTCCCTTCCCTTCATTGATTTGAGCCACGGTGTCTTTTAAACCGGTCACGGTGGTCCGCATGTCGTTATAAAGGGCATCATCCCGGATCAATTTCCCCATGGTCCCCTCCCCTTGGGAAAGCCCCGTTGCTATACTCCGGATATCCTCGGTGGTTTTTTTGATATTAAAAAAGGTTTCTTTCAGATTGTTTTTTCCTTCTTCGGTGCCCAGGATATCACCTATGTTTTTTGTAACCTTGGAGATATCCTCCATGGCCGGCTTTGCCTTGGCCAGGATATCATCCAACTCGACCGTCGACCGGCTCCGGCTGATGAGCCCGCCTCCCTTAAGAAGCTGGGCTGTGGCCCTTCCCGGTATAATTTCAATAAATTTATCCCCTAATACTCCCTGGGATTTGATTATGGCCTGGGCGTCTGCATATATGGGAACCTCTTTGCGGATGGTCATGGTCACCTGGGCCCGCCCATCCTTTAAGGCAATGTCTTTAACCTGGCCGACTTCAATGCCGGCGATCTGGATCGGGCTGTTTTTAACTAAGCCGGAAACAGAATCAAAAGAGACCGTCAATGTATAGCCCTCAATTGTTTTAAATTTTGTCTTATTGACCCTTAAGACCATATATCCAAGGACCACCAGGCCGATAAAGACAAATATCCCTACCTTGACCTCAATCCCTATTCCTTTTCTTTCCATCTTTCCTCCTTCATGGTTCAGCAGCCTGTTCCGGGATGCGACCCAACAAAAAATCCTGAACTAATTTATTGGTTGATTGACGAAAGACCTCCGGGGGTCCTTGCTCAATGATTTTCCCTTCATAGAGCATGGCGATGTTATGGGCAATTCGGAAGACGCTCTGGATATCATGGCTGATGACCACGCAGGTCAACTGAAATCGTTTCTGGGTGTCTATGACCAACTGGTCGATCGAAGCGGTCATGATGGGGTCCAGGCCGGTAGTCGGTTCATCAAAGAGCATTATGTCCGGTTCCAAGGCAATGGCCCGGGCCAAGGCCACCCTTTTTCGCATACCGCCGCTTAATTCCGAAGGCATTTTTTCTTCAATACCCGACAGCCCCACCAAAGCCAATTTTTCAGCCACGACTTTGGTAATTTCGGAATGGGACGACATTTTATGGTGTTCCCGAAGGGGAAAGGCCACGTTCTCTCCGACGGTCATGGAATCAAAGAGGGCCCCTTCCTGGAAGAGCATACCGAACCGTCTTCGAATCCGGTAAAGGTCCCTTTCCCGTAAGCGGTTGATTTCTTCATCGTCGATCCAAATCTCGCCGCTGTCCGGACGGATGAGCCCGATGATGTGTTTAAGCAGGACGCTCTTGCCCCCGCCGCTGCGCCCGATAATCACGGTCGTTTCCCCGGTGGGGATGGTCAGGTTCAGGTCCTTAAGGACCTCTTGACTTCTAAAGGATTTATTCAAATTGATCAGTCGGATCATTGTTTTTAAAACAACAGCGATGTGATGACATAAGTGCCGATCAAGATAGACACCGAGGAGATAACCACCGCCTCGGTTGTGGCCCGGCCCACCCCTTCGGCACCGCCGTAAGTATAGTATCCCTTGTAGCAGCCGATCAAGGTCAGGAACAATCCAAAAAAGACCGACTTGACCATTCCCTGGACCAGGTCGCCCATTTCCACCATATTGGTCATCTTGCTGATAAATACACCGGAATTGATGTTCAGCAGGATGACTCCGACGAAATAGCCGCCAATAATCCCTACCAGTATATTTATGGCCGTCAGCAAAGGCACCACCAGGACCCCGGCCCAGATTCTGGGGACCACCAGATAATGAACGGAATTGATGGCCATAATCTCCAGGGC
The DNA here is from genome assembly GCA_963838485.1 of uncultured delta proteobacterium. Classification (GTDB taxonomy): domain Bacteria; phylum Desulfobacterota; class RBG-13-43-22; order RBG-13-43-22; family RBG-13-43-22; genus RBG-13-43-22. Next base: position 59,136 of record CAWIRY010000186.1, read on the forward strand.
GTCAATCTGCTCGGTAACTCGCATGGTCCCCAACTCCGCGGCAATAGCCGAACCGGCCCGGGCGGTGACCATGAGAGCGGTCATCACCGGCCCCATCTCCCGCAATAAGGATAAGGCTACGATTCCTCCCATCAGGCTTTCTCCGCCGAATTTTTTAAAGCCGTGATAACTTTGAAGAGCCAGGACCATACCGGAAAAAACACCGGTCAGGACGACGATGAAGAGGGATTTGACCCCGATAAATTCCATTTGCTTGATGAGATTTCTGAACCGAAAAGGGGGAACAAAAGTCCAGGCGATGCTCCGGATGAACATCAGCAGGATCTCGCCCATTTCAGACATAAAGGAAAGGACTCGGGTTCCAATTAGAAAAAAGAATCGATTAATCACAGCGCCCTGTTTTTCAGCCAAATATTATCAAATATTCCATTCTTAATAAGCCCAAAAGGAAGCAAGAAGTCAAGAAAAAATAAACCCTAAAAAAATGCCGCAATTCATCTTAATCCTGGCGGTCCCGGGGCAAATTTGTTATATTAATAAAATAATTTACACCCCACCCCTCTGCCCTCCCCCTCTGAGGGAGGCGGGAGGGAAATTTTAATGGGGCGTGGCGCCCGCATCAAGCGGGCATGAGGGTTTATTAACCGTCTTATTGTAGTATCGACCAGTCCTTTCGCCAATGACTTCAGAAAAAGCAGCCTCGCCTGCTGGAGTTGAGTAGTTATTATTATGAGACGGTTAATAAAATGGGAAGTTAAAAAAGACTAAAGGATAGACCATGAACGGCGTGATCGTAGTCGATATTCAGGGAGATTTTACCCAATTAATGGATGGCCCTCTCTCCGTGCCGGGGACCAGTCTGGATTATCTGCACAAGATTAGCAAGGCCATCGATCAGGTAAAGGGTTTGGGAATCCCTCTCTTCGCCTCTCAGGATTGGCATCCGGCTGACCACATTTCCTTCTATACCAGTCATCCCGGGAAAAAGGCCTTCGATAAAATTTCCCTTCAAGGAAAAGAACAAATCCTTTGGCCACCGCACTGTGTGCAGGGAACTTCGGGTGCGGATTTATTGATTGATCCGAATTCATTTAAGGCGGTTATCCGGAAAGGATGGGACCCCTGGCATGACAGTTACTCCTGTTTTCAAGACGACGCAGGACAGGAAACGGAATTGAATGGGATTTTGAAAAGTGAAGGGATTAAAAAGTTGGTTATTTTCGGCATTGCCACCGACTACTGCGTCCGCTGGACCGCCCTGGATGGATTGGATAGAGGCTATAAAATGGTGGTGATTAAATCCCTCTGTCGGGGGGTTGACCCGATAACCATTGCCCAGGCCCTGGAAGAAGTCAGGAAAAAGGGGGCCATAATCATCGATGATCTCGAGACCTTCATAGCCCTTCAGTCCTAATATTGTACCCGGAAGGCTATTCTCGTTTTATGTCATGGCCGCAATAATCCTGGCCCCAAGGGCCTTGATTCTTTCCATGTCCCCGGCCCTGAAGCCGTGACGCACCGCGACCTCTTTTTCCCTGAGGGGGACTAAGTGGACATGAAAATGATCGACGATCTGCCCGGCTATCCGTCCGTTAAGCTGATAAACCCGCAAGCCATCCGGTTTCAGGGATTTTTTGATCGCCAGGGCCACTTTTTGGGCGGTGCGCATGACTGCCGCCAGGGCGCCCTCCTCAATATCAAAAAAAGTGGGGGTGTGGGTTCTGGGAATAATTAAGCAGTGTCCGTCCGAACTGGGGTTGATATCCATAAAGGCCAAGGTCTGATCATCCTCAAAAAGCTTAACACTGGGAAGCTGATTAGCGATAATCTTGCAAAAGGCACATTCCTGAATAGGTTCCATCATCTCTCCCTTTTTTTATCGGCCACCCCCATCGGTTACATCAGCTTATCCAATCGCTTCTTGGTTTCCATGTCCTCGTTAACGGTTCGTTTGATCAGATCGGCCACCGTGAGGGTGTCTTCTCCACGATTTTTTCCGACCAGGATGTTTAAAGGCTTCAGGAAACCATTTCTGCAATGATGTCTTTCACCGGTCTGATGGCCTTGATCAAAGTGCTGACCTGACCGCCTCCGGCCGGGAACAGGTCGAAATCACCGCTTTGCCAGGCCTTTCCGGCATTCATCAAATTGTATTCTTTGGTCAGGTCCGCCCCTGAAGCCAAGAGTCCGGTCAATTTCGGATTGATAAGAGTTCGCATGGCCATGCCGCCCACGGGCAGACGCACGGTTCCGGGCTCGCCGCAGCCGACAATAGCCTCCTTCCAGGCCCGAGAGGCTGGACTTTCTTCGGAGGCCAAAAAAGCCGTCCCGATCTGCACCCCCTGAGCGCCAAGGGCCAGGGCCGCCTAAAAGCCGCGTCGGTCGGCGATTCCACCGGCAGCCACTACCGGCACCTGGACCAGGTCACAGACCAGGGGGATCAGGATCAAATTGGTGGTTTCCGGTCCGGTGGTGCGAAGGCCACCTGATTCCGTTCCGGAAACGATCACGCCGTCCGCCTCCGCCTCAGCGGCCTTGGCCGCCATAGACGCGGCCAGAGTGACGTGAAGGACTTTCATCCCCAGTCCCTTGATCTTGGGATAGATTTTTTTGGGTGCCCCGGCCGAGGTGGTTACGGTGTTAACTCCAGCCTCGGCCAATATCTCCAGGATAGCCTCATTGTTGGGGTTCATGGCGATCATGAGATTAGCCCCAAAAGGTTTATCCGTAAGGTCCTTTATCTGGGAGATCATCCGCCTGACCTTTTCCAGGTCGGTGACAAAGCCCAAAGCCAGCATGCCGAAGGCACCGGCCTCGGACACGGCGGCCACCATCTTCGGATCATTCAATTCCCCGATGGGTCCCTGAATAATGGGATATTGGCACCCTAAAATTTCCAAAAGTTTCGGCATAACCCATACCTCCTTTATCTGGACTTCCCCTCTTAAACCTGGCTGGCCTTAACGGCTTCCCGCAGGGCTTTCTGGTCAAGAGGGGGCGGTAAAATATCGGCCCTTTCAACCAGGGTAATGGCCTCAAAATCACAGCCGGTGGCACACACCCCGCATCCGATGCACCGGTCTAAATTCAATTCCGGCTTATCTTCATCTCCCATGGTTAGGGCTTCGGTGGGACACCGATCGACGCAGGTGCCGCAAGCGGTGCACAGATCGAAATCATGCCAGGGTTTAAACCCGGAATTCATCGCCAATCCGGGTTTCGGCTGGGCCAAGGCGGTTTTCAGCATCATGCAATGACAGCCGCAACAGTTGCACAGAAACTCGATCTCCTGACGATTGACGGTTGCGTGAACCAGGCCAGCCTCTTCCGTTTTATTGAGGATCTCCCGGGCCTCTTCTTTGGAAATCTGACGGCCTATTTTCCGATCAATGAGAAACTGGGCACCTATCCCGAAGGTCATACACACGTCATCCGGTTTTCCACAATCGTCCTTTTCATCGAGTAATTTGGCCTCATGACGGCAAAAACAGGTGGCGACCGCCAGAGGTTGGTATTTTTCAATATAGGAAGCCACCTGCTGATAGGTGTGGATGGTATTTTCGGCCTGAATTTTTTTATCCACGGGGATTACCCGGCTGGTCGGATAGGTCTCCTTAGGAGGCCCTTGTCCGGCATCCAGGGCCAATTTGTAGGCATGAATCAGCTTGGCGAGGTTTTTATCCCTTTCCGTTTTCGAACCCCTCATGAATTGGTATTCAAAGATCCCGGGCACAAAAACCGGTGCGCTGTAAAAAGTGACCCCGCCCATGGAACCGGCGGTGCAAAGACCTTTATCGGCCATGGCTTCCAGAATGGGTCTTACTTCAGCAACGGATTTGCCCATGACCTTGGCAACGGCTTCGGCGGGATTATAACCCTTGGGGATCGCATTATAGACTGCCGCCTCCTCCGGGGTAAAAAGCTCTTCAACAAGGGCATAAAATTCGGGGATATCCTTACCAGGGTATCTTCCGTGCCTTTTAGCCAAGACCTCGCATAGTTCATGATACACTTTTTCAGCCATTTCTTTTCCCCCTATCAAAGTTTTGATTTGATCTCGGCCATGTTGGCCCGATGATTATCGATTCGGAAATATCCAGGTTAGCCGCCTGAGCACAAGACACATCATCCTGCTGATCTTACTTCGGCGCCGTCCGCATCATCCCCGGCACAATCCTGACCTCTTTACGGGGATTTCGTTTGGCCTTTAATTCCGCTTTCGATCCCGCCATGACATAAACCCGTTCCTGACGGTCCCTGAGGGGTTTCAGCACCCTTTCAACGTGTTCCTTCTTATTTTCGAGATAAACCGGTTTGACTTCTTCTCCCGCCGGACAAACGGCCATACAGTAGCTGCAGCGGTAGCTCATCCGAAACATCAGAGACTGCCACATGAAAGCCGTCTCCCGATCGTTGAAATGGGATCGATATTCCGCCATGTCCTGCGAGGAAACCATGGCTTCCACCCAGTTCTGAAAGCCGGTCATGTTGTCCCGGTAAGTGTGGGTGATACAGGCCGAAAAATCAAAAGGCTGGTCTTTGGTGATGGCCCCGGTCGGGCAGACCACGGCGCATAGATTGCATTTGATGCAGGGATTCTCCGTCAGCGGACGGTCGTATCGATCCAACAGGCCATTAATCAGGATACTGTCTAATTGGATGCAACTGCCGTATTTCGGATGCAGGACGAGCCGGTTCAGGCCCATGTGCCCGAGACCGGCCTCCACGGCCATGATCTTATGGCTCACGTCCCAGATTTTCCCCGGATACCGATCCAGGTCCATGGGCCATCCCTTGTTGACCACCACCCCCCGGATTCCGATTCGGTTCAAGCGTCGAAGAATTTCTCGCGAAAGGTCGGAAATCTTATCCCCCGTGTGATGGTATTCTTCATTGGCCACATAGCGAGCCGGGCTTTGAAGGGTTTCCCGATTATTGGTCGTAATAATGGAAATGATACTGCTGGTCAGAGAGTAAACGTGTAATATCCCCTCTCGCTCCTTTTGCAGCGGCTCCCTCTCCATATCCACCAGTCCCACATCGTCGGCCCCGGCCTCGAGGCAGATCTTTTTGATCGCCTCCGCGGAATAAGTCCTTTTTCCCTCTCCCTCGCCAGAACCCTTCATGTCCGAACCCAAATTTTTCTTCCCTTCTGTTTTCATAGGGCCTCCACTCGGCAGGGTACATAGCGGTGCATCGGCGTCCCCAGGAAGTCCCGGTTGGTGTTTTTCGTCAGGCGATTCACGTTGACCCCGTGGGCCTTGCCGTCATAAACCAGTCCAAAACCATGGGGGATAGCCACGTGACCCTTGCGGGCCGTTTCGGTAACCTCCAGTTCAACCTCCAAGGAACTAGCCTCGGTGGTCACCCGGACCTGCTGACCGTCCATGAGCTTCAAGGTTTCAGCGTCGGCCGGGTGCATGGCCAGGGTGCAGGCCCTTTTGCCCGCGTTCCAGGCCGGGTCCCGCATGAGGGTGTTGGCGTTCATGGAGGTGTGGCGTCCGGCCATGAGAATCAGGGGAAATGAGGGATCGGGCCTCAGGGCCACTTCTTCCTGCTCGGCATCGATCCCCTTGACCGTATCTATAAGCTCCGGGATATATAAATCGATCCTGCGATCTTCGGTTTGAAGATGACCGAAATTATTGTTCGGGTCCACCTGTCCGACCCAGAGGCCTTCCGGATGGTCGATAATTTTCTGAAAGATCTCCTCACCCAGACCCATTCCCGGGGTAAAGCCTACCCGGGCGGCGTTTTCCTGAAAGGCCTTGGGCGTGGTCTGAAGGATTCCCCAGAGCGTGGCCAGATGAACGGACCCCATGCCCTTTCCCAGGGTTTTTCCGAGAATAAAGGGCAGGACCTTCAAGGCCGCCGGTTCTTTCTGTGCATAGGCCATAAGGGCCGCACCAAAGGCCGCCCGGCTTCCTTCGGCGGCCTTATAGAGACTCTCGGGGATGGGTGGGATCAGGCCCAATCGATCGGCCAGCCGAAGATGGATCTCTCCGGCTTCCAACGGCTCTCCGTCGGGTTCAATGATGGGCCTCCGCATCTGGAAAAAGATGCCCGGATAAGTAAGGGCAAAAAAGATCCCGTCCCAGGACTCAAAACCGGACCGGGCCGGAAGCACATAGTGGGACAATAAGGCCGTTTCCGTCATGGCCAGCTCGGAAGTCACCAACAGATCCAGACGCTTGAAGGCCTGTTCATAGGCCGTGGTATCCGCGTAGGAACGCAAGGGATTGGAGGCGGAGACGATGACCGCCCGCAGACGATCCGGGCGATCGGAGAGGATCTCCTCGGGCATGGCATTGGGTGGAAAGGTGGCCGAGACCGGGAATATATTGGTGGTCATGGTCCGCCAGGTCTTGGGATTCCGCTCATCGGAATGGGCGCCGGTAGGCATCAAATGGCCGGGGAAAATGGTGCCCCCGGGCACACAGATCCGCCCGCAGATGGCTTGTAAGGTCGCGGCCAGGTAGGATGAGACGGCGCTGTGGCGATTCATAAAGAGGCCGAGGTCATAACGCAGAGTGGATTTGCGGGTGGCAAACAGACGGCTGATCTCCTGGACCTGATCGAAATCAAGGTGACAGGTCCGGACAGCCGACCGGGCATCAAAATTCGTATACAACGATTTTATGTTCTCAAACCCGGAGGTATGATTTTCGATATAGTCTTTTTTTTCCCAGCCTTCCTGGAGGATAATGGCGATCATGGCCCGAAGGAGAAGGGCATCCGTTCCCGGCCGAATCGGAAGATGCCTGTCGGCGATCTTGGCCGTTTCGGACAGGCGGGGGTCAACGACAATAAGGAGTTTATTAGGATCCTTGGAGATACGCTGAAGGTGCCGGGGGGCCTGGGGGATCTGGTGGCTCTGCATACCGTTCCACCCTAATATCAGAAAGAGGTCCGTTTCCGCCACATCGGGCACTCCGTGCAAATATTGTCGGCCGAACATGCGACCATGAACCCAGAACATCCCGGAAAATTCCTGGGCCAGGGCGCTGTAGTGATAATAAGAACCAAGCCCCCTTAATAAACGGACCCCAAAGGCGGCCTCAAAATGACATCCCTGGCCGCCGCCGCCCATATAAGCAAAAGATCGGGGGCCGTACTGATCGACGATGCCCTTGAGTTTGACGGCGATCTCACCAATGGCCTGATCCCAGGAGATACGCTCAAAACGGTCCCCCACCCGCTTCAAGGGGTATTTAAGACGATCGGCATGATGCTGATGATAAGCGACATTCATCCCTTTTCGGCAAACATACCCTTGGCTGCGGAGATTTTCCTTGTCCCCTTTAACCTTAACAATACGGTTGTTTTCGACTTCCACTTCCAGACCGCAGTTCTGGGCGCAAAGAACACAGCTTGTTTTGTGGGTTATTCCCATATATCCTCCTCCTGAAAAAATTACCGGCTAAATTGTTCCCGCAGTTTATGAATAAGACCGCGCAACTCGCGCTTTTCATTTTCCGTAAAGGCCGCCAGGAATTCTTTGTTGGCCTCCTCGATCAGCTTCCTGGCCTCCAGTCCCGTCTCTTTCCCCTGCTTAGTCAGATGGATCTTTATGGAACGCCGATCATCGGGATTTCCCTTGCGTTCGATGAGCCCGGCCGCTTCCAAACGATCCAGAATGCCGGTCAAGGTGGCGCTGTCTAATTCAACCTTTTTCCCTAATTCACCGGCCATGATCTGATCCGCCTCGGCCAGGAATCCAAGGACCATGGCCTGGACCGGAGTGATGCTGAGCCCCGATATCTTCTGGGTCATAAATTTTATGCCGGTCTGACTGGCTTTGGCTAATTGAAAAAAAATACAATTATCGGATTTCATATTAAATCCCCATGCCCCTGTGGGGCGCTACGAAAAATGAAAATAAAACTTAGAAATAAATAGTTAAAAGTCTTTATTCTGAATTCTGACTCCTGAATTCTGACTCCTCAAATTTTATTCTCGTATACAATTATCTTGTACACAACACAAATAAAACTGTCAAGAAAAAAATTTGACCCATTTCACTCCTGATGGTCTTGTAAAAAGTCGCTCATCGTCACCCCGGCGAACCCCGGATCAGGTCCGGGGCAGGAGCCGGGGTTCAGGCGTAGTCACGACGAAGGTTTGGAACCGGTTCTATCTTCCCGGATAACCGCTATCGCCGGAATGAAGAAAAGGCCATTTTTTGACTTTTTACAGGATCATCGCCACGGCAGGCTGAAATGGAGTTGACAGCTTTCCTCTTTTCGGTTTATAAATCTATTGCGCGCCCATAGCTCAGTGGATAGAGTGCCGGACTACGAATCCGTAGGTCGCAAGTTCGAATCTTGCTGGGCGCGCCAGAATATCAATGGGTTATCCAATACGGTTAACCCATTTTTTTATTTCAATTTTATCTTCACCTTGTTCCCATTTATTATTTTTGCGAAAACATTAGGTAGGTGTACTGGGGAAAACCGTGGCTTTTTGTTTCAAATCTCTTTAGTTAACTCTTTCCATACCTGGCGACGGGCAGAAGTCCATAGGTTTCTGCTTGATCTGAGATTAAAAATAATCCATCCAACCAAGCCAAAAAGAAAAATACACATAAAAAGAGTTTTTTGTATATCGAAATACCAATCTGGGGCGCTATCCCCCCAACCGATTACTTCGGCCAGGAAAAAATGCCAGGAAAAATTTAAAAAAACCCCTATTACGACTCCTTGGATAATCATTACAGTGATCCTGATAATTTTTTTTAATAGACAGAAAAAGATATTCTAAAGTTAAAATATCTTTTTAACCTGACGAGCTTCTTTCTTGTCTACCAAATCTTCCTTGTCTTTATACAGGCGAGCTAAAATCGTCTCTCGAAACCCCTAATCCTTGGCATCGGGACCGCCGTTGATGGCCTCAACCAGGGTCTAGACGCGGCTTTTTTGGGACTATGTAATTTCTTTATTGGTTTTCCCGAAAGCGTCGATGCTTTGTTTTTATATCCTCTTTCAAGCCGATCAAGGGCATAGAGATTTTTTTTGGAACGGGCGTTGAACCATTTAATCTTTTTAATTGACCAACTTGCCTAAGGCGGATAGGATGTCCCCAGGTTTTTAGGAGGAGCAAAAAATGGACCATCGGGTCAAGGAAGCCCTATTTCTAAGAGTAGCCCGGGAACCGTTTGCCAAAAAATTTAAATTAAAACAGGTCGATCTGGATGAAGGTTATTCCAGAGTGACCATGACCTTTACCCCGGATATGGAAAACATCTTCGGCATGGCCCATGGCGGGGCCATTTTCGCCTTGATCGACGAGGCCTTTCAAACGGCCTGCAACGCCTATGGCACCATGGCCGTGGCCTTGAATATGACGATCACCTACGTTTCTTCTCCTGCACCCGGCAGCAAACTTACGGCCGAGGCCAAGGAATACAGCCGGACTGCCAAGACGGCCAATTATGATATTAAGGTCCTTGATGAACGGGGAAATCTGATCGCTTCCTGTCAGGCCTTGGCCTTTCGCAAAGGGAAACCCCTGTCCTTCCTGGAACCTTAATCCAGTTTGCCTTGTTCCGGTGAGACGATATAATCCTTAATCAACTTTTCGGTGCCCCATGGACTCCATTCGCCTGGCTGTTATTGATGACGAACCCACGGTCTGCCAAAGGCTGAAACAGATATTTCGGAAAGGCCCTTTCGAGATAGAGACCTTTGGGGAGGGAACGTCGGCCCTGGCCCGGATGGATCAAAAACCCTTTCACATCATCCTCTCGGATATCCGTCTGCCGGACATGGACGGACTGGAGATCCTCAATCGAATCAAAAAAAATTATCCTTCCACCGAGGTCATTCTCATAACCGGCTATGCCACCCTGGATCAGGCCGTGGAAGCGGTTAAAAAAGGGGCTTTTTATTATTTGGCCAAGCCCTTCACCCCCGACCAGGTCAGGGCCGTCGTCAAGCGGGCGGCAGAACTCTCAAAATTATCTTCCGAAAATAAACGGCTTCGGGAAGAAGTATTTCAAAAGATCCAATACGACGGGATTGTGGGTATCAGTTCCAAGATCAAAGATCTTTTGCAGGCCATCGGCAAGGTCTCTCAAATTGATTGTAATGTTCTGATCCAGGGAGAAAGCGGGACCGGCAAAGAGCTGGTGGCCCAGGCCGTCCATTTCAACAGTTCGCGACTTTCCGCCCCCTTTGTTGTTTTTAACTGCGGCGGATTTACCGAAGAGTTGATCGCCAATGAGCTTTTCGGGCATGAAAAAGGGGCCTTCACCGGGGCCGACTCCACCAAAATCGGGCTCATGGAGGCGGCCCAGGGCGGGACCCTTTTCATGGATGAAATCGGAGAGATGCCCCCGACCATGCAGGTCAAGCTCCTCCGGGTGATTCAGGAAAAAAAATTGCGTCGCTTGGGAAGCACCAGGCCCATTGACCTGGATATTCGCCTCATCAGCGCCACTAACCGGGAACTGGAAAAAGAGGTGGAACAGGGCCGCTTCCGCCAAGATCTTTTCTACCGTTTAAAGGTGGTCGCTCTAAAAGTCCCTCCCCTGAGGGAACGAAAAGAAGATATCCCCTTGCTGCTGAACCATTTTCTGATGAAATTCAATCAGGCCTACAAAAAGAAGGTCCAGGGTTTTTCCAGGGAGGTCCTGGAAACTCTGATGATCTATTCTTTCCCGGGTAATGTGCGGGAATTGGAGAATATCGTGGCCAGTGCCGTGGCCTTATCCGAGGGCGCCCTGATCACCCCCGCCGACCTCCCCGAGGATTTGCGGCAATTCGAGGTGGAAACCTATGGGTCCTCAAAATGGCTTTCCTGGGAGGAAAACGAAAAGGAATATATTCAGAAGATCCTGGAGGCCACGGAGCACAACAAAATAGAAGCGGCCCGCATTTTAAAGATGTCCCGTACCACCTTGTGGAGGAAGATTTTAAGATATGGGCTGGATAAGACCCCTGACAGTTAGAATTTCTGTTAAACCCCCAGAAAACTCCCTGCTTAAGACCTCATGAATTCCCTTTCTTAACTCATCGTTCCATTATGAAACCTTCCGTCTTCACCTCGTTTTTTTGGTGCTAACATTTTATTTTTCTTAAGATAATTTTCGCGATCAAATCTTAATTTTCTCTGATTACGTTCCATTTTGAACCATCTTCTTTCTTTCCATTCTATATCGGAGGGCTAAGAATATAATAACCATATAATTTTACTTATAAAAAAATTATAGGCACGGTATTTGTAATCACTGTCGGACGAGGTCCAGCTATGCATAAAATTTTAGTCCCCATGGAGAACTTTTCCACACTTTCCTTATCGGCGGCCCATTTTGCCGTTGAGTTTGCCAAGAGGAACCCCACCAAGATCCTCTTTCTGATTTTTTCCCCTTCTCCGGAAGGCAAGGCGCCCATACCGGCCCATAAGGTTGAACCCTGGCCGAAACAATTTGACACCCTGGTCCAACAAGCGAGGAGCGAGAAGGTCACCCTGGATCTCTTCTCTTCCAACGAAACGTATCTGGAAACGGTCGGTCATTTTGCCAGGGATCATAATATCACCGAGATCATTATCGCCGTCCCCCCGGTTCAAGAACCTCTTTATAACAAACTCATCCAACGGATCGATGCCTTGAGAAGCAGTGTGGAAAGTCAAATCGTCATAGTCAGGACAAAAGAGGATAGGAGTGTGGGTACCGACTGGAAGATGAAAGAAGGGGAAAAATCCCTTGCCGTTAAATCCAAGACCTCTGCAGATAAGGAAGGAATATAACCATGGCCATTATCATCATTTCAAGCACCTCGGCGGCCCTTAGAAAAGAAGTTTCCGAGAGCCTGGCTCGGAAACTGGGCTATCCCTGCCTGAGTCGTGAAGAGTTGACCGATCGGGCCACGGCGGCGGGCATACCCGTGGGTAAATTGGAGATGTCGATCATCAAGGGTCCGGCCCAAACCGAACATTTGGCCCGTCTTAAAGAACGTTATTTGGCTTTTATCACCGCCGGAATTTGCGAGCAGGCCGGGGAGGGGAATTTGGTCTATCACGGCCGGGGAGGGCATTTTTTGATGCCCAATGTGGCCCATATCTTTCGCGTCCGTTTGGTCGCCAATAAGGAATACCGGATTCAAACCAAGATGCGGCAGTTGAGACTGGATCGGCCTAAGACCGAAAAATTTATCGAACAGGTGGACCAGGATATTGAGACCTGGGTCCATCTGGTTCATGGCCAGGATATCAATGATCCCAGACAATACGACCTGATCCTCAATCTGGAGAATATGAGTCTGCCCAATACCAGTGCGGCCCTCTGTTCTTTGGCCGAACTCCCCGATTTTCGCCCCACCCCGGCCTCCGTAAAGAGCATGGACAACTATTGCTTAGCCTCCCGGGTCAAGCTGAAACTGGCTTTGGACGATCGGACGGCCGAGGCCGATTTGACCGTTTCAGCCAATGAGGGGGTGATTACCGTCACCTATATGCCGAGGCAGGCCCAGGTGGCCAGCCACATCCCCGCGGTTTTAGCCGAGGTTAAAGGGGTCAAGGAAGTATTAGCCACCATGGCCGAAACCAATATCCTCTGGATTCAAGAAGCCTACAACCCTCAGGCCGAGACCTTTCTTCAAATTAATCAGATCGCCCAGCGCTGGGGAGCGGCCATTGAATTGTTGCGGTTCCTCCCTTCGGAGGAGATGGTCATGGAAACCGCGTTAGAAGAGACCGGCCCTTCCTCCGGAACGGCAATGAAAAGCAGGGAATATACCGGGGGCATTGAGGAGGACGTCCCCGAACCGCCCAGGGTGGAAGACGGGGGATTGAATACCGTTTTAGAAGAACTGATTCGCCAGGGCCGGTCCGGGGGAAGTCGATTCATTCAAGGCAATTTCCAGGCCTTGTCCTCGGCCATCAGCCGTAATGTCAATTATAGCTTAGTGGTTATCGGAGACCTCTTTCTGGCCAAGCCCAGGGCCGCCCGGACCCGTATGCTCCGGGATCTCAAGGTCTATTTGGGGGGGCGGATCCGGGTCCCGGTGATTTCCTCCGATGAACTGCAGGAAAAATATTTCCTGGGAGGGAAAGAGATCATTATGGCCCTGGTGTTCATGGTTTTGCTGGCAGGAATGTTTTGGGGGGTCTTCGGCCATCAGGAAATGATAATAAATTTTCTCGAAGAGTACAAAGGCTGGAAGATGTTGTCTATGGTAGGCATCGGCCTTTTTGCACCCCTCTTTGCCTATTTCTATGGGACCATTTCCCACATCTTTTTAAAAATGATCAAGTTCGATTAAAGGTAAATTGAGGAAAGGTACCTGAGTAGACGTTAATATTCTTATCAAACCGGATTCAGGGAGTCCAGGGGCCAAGGATTCAAGTGGAAGGCATTGAGATTAAAACCCTGAACCCTCGAATCCTTGAATCCCTGAACCCTATTTCAAACTAAAAGGAGCAGTTTAATGACTGGAGAACTTTCCAATCTGTTTATTACTTTAGATCCGGCCACGATGATTCAAGTGATCGTCCTGGGGTTCATCGGCGGGGTGTTGAGCGGATTTATCGGGAGCGGTGGGGCCTTTTTTATGACCCCGGGCATGATGAATCTGGGTGTCAATGGGGTGGTGGCCGTGGCCAGCAACATCACCCATAAATTCGGCAAGGCCATGATGGGTTCAAAAAAACACGGGGAAATGGGCAATGTCGATAAGCGGCTGGGGCTCGCTCTGCTCGTAACCGCAGTGGTGGGCATCCGCCTGGCGGTCTGGATCAACAGCCTCCTGTTTCACGGAGGAGGCGACGGCCATGGGGCAGCCAAAGGGGCCGGGGCCAATCTCTATATCAGCGCTGTTTTTGTCGGTATCCTGACCGTAGTGGCGCTTTCCATGTTACGGGACCTGATGAAAAATACCGAGGAAGGGGCCGGTCCGTCCAGAAAGATCGTTGAGTCCCTGGCCCGCCTGCACATCCCTCCTTTCATCACTTTTAAGACCGCTGATGTTAAGGTTTCTTTATGGGTCCTGCTCCCGGTAGGCCTGGCCACGGGTTATCTGGCCGGGACCATCGGGGTGGGGGGGTTTGTCGGTGTGCCGGCCATGATCTATGTTTTCGGCGTGCCCACGGCCGTGGCCGCCGGGACGGAGCTCTACCTGGCCATGTTTATGGGGGCCTTCGGGGCCTTGAGTTATGCCTGGGAGGGCTTTGTCGACATCCGGTTGACCATGTTACTCATGACCGGCTCCCTGGTCGGTGTTTATATAGGGGCTTATGGGGTCAAGGTGGTCGGTGAAAAATACATCCGCATGGTAACCTGTCTGATCATCATCCTTTGTGTCCTGAGCCGGGCCATCTCCATTCCCATGTATCTGCGGCAACTGGGCTATCTCAAGATCAACCCGGGATTCGACCCATGGTTTAATAATGGGAGTAAATATCTCCTTTTTGCCAGCGGCATCTGCGGGGTCGTAGCTATCCTCTATAACGTCATTCGGGCCTATATGGCCCGGAGAAAAATTCATATGACCCTGGCTTACAGTCAACCGTCGTCTTAAAGAAAAAAGCAGGGGTCAAGGATTCCAGGAGTCAAGGATTCGAGTTAAAGGCATTGAGTTTAAAACCCTGGGACCCTATTTTCGAACTAAACCCTTATGCCCGTAGGCGCTACGATGAATGAAAATGGAATCAAGAGGTCCAAGGCCCAAGGAGTCAGGTGAAAGGATTGGAATTTAAACCCCTTGAACCCTCGAATCCTGGAATCCTTGAACCCTGGTTTTCGCACTAAGCTCTCATGCCCCGGAGGGCGACACGAATCATAAAAAATTCCCCCCTCCCTCACCCTCCCCCTCGGAGGGGGGAGGGGGAGGGGGGGTGCTTCTTGATTCTTGGTTTTTATTTTCGTATTAAGAAAGGTACTCCTCGTGTCCTGGCTCCCCAAATGGTTAGGTTTGGGACCAAAAGAAGATACCCGCCTATATCTCAAGCTTCGGCTGACCAGGTGGCGACATCTTCTCATGGCTGAAAGGTTCTGTCTGGACTTGCTGGCCGATCTGCGGGAAAAGGGGAAAGGGGAGTATATCTTCGATCGTCAGTACCTATATGCCACCATGGGCCAGATTTTTCAAAAGGCTTATCAGGTGGCTTACGATCGAGGCCTCCTGGAAAAGGATGAGGAGGCGGGGATGTATCTCTGGTTGGACCGATTGAAAGAATGCGCTACCAACTATCTTCAAAATTGGACTCCAGACCGAGACAAGGATCTCCCGGAGCCCGGCGCAGGGAATACGTTTGGGGCCTTAGAAGCACAACCGAGGAAAGAGGGAGCAGCGGCCTATGGGGAATGGCCAACCCTGCAGGAAGAACCCGAATACCGGATGATCAAAGGCCTTTTGACTATTTTGGACCCCCATAAGGCTTCAAAAAATTCGGGGCCGTTAAAGGAAAAATTTGAGACCGGGATGACCCTCCGCCAGGGGTTATACTTGGCCCATGACCGGGTGCTGGCCTGTCTCATCTCGTCCCAGGCCTGGCCCCAATGGATAAAAGAAGGGGCGGCTTTCCAGATCAGGGCCAAGGGGTCTCTCTTGATAGTTGCGGTTGACCTGGGAGAAAAAAGTCTTAAGACGGAATCCGCATGGAGGACAGGAGGACCAGGCGATACCAACCAGAGGTCCTCTAACTTCCCAAACCCCCTGGGGGAAGGCCTGGAATCCTCTCCTTGGCTCCCGGAGACACCTCCTGGCGAAACGTCCTCCCCATTGTTCCTGGTTTTTGACGAAAGCACTTTTTTTCTGATGAGTTCCTCCCCCTCGGGAAGGGTGATCGTAGACGCGGTTCTCACCAGTATTCGGAAATTGAATCATTTCTTTTTCCATTGGGAGGGTAAGCC